>CAWBEU010000007.1:0-500241 GCA_963787975.1 uncultured Thermoplasmata archaeon | reverse complement strand
GCGAACGACCTGGCCGCGATGGCTCCCCTCGTGCGGAAATCTGGCGCACTCTTCCTCGTCGACGGCATCTCCTCGGTGGCCGGTCTCCCCGTCCGGATTCAGGAATGGGGGATCGATGGGATCGTCACCGGAAGCCAGAAGGGCCTCGCCGCGCCCGCCGGCCTGGCCCTGGTCCACCTGTCGGACCGGGCCTTCGCCGAGGTCCGGCCGCGTACCCAGTATCTGGACCTCGCAACCCACTTCAAGTCCCTCGAGAAGAACGACACGCCCTGGACTCCGGCAATCCCGCTCTTCCTCGCCCTCCACGAAGCGCTGATTCTGCTCCAGGAGGAAGGCCTGGAGGCCCGGCTCGCCCGGACCCACGCGCTCGCAGAGGCGACGCGAGCGGCGGTGGACGCGCTGGGTTTGGAGTTGTTCGCGGAACGGCGGTTCGCCTCGGACACGGTCTCCGCGATCAAGATCCCGGAGGGGATGGACGACGCATCGATCCGGAAGGCGCTCCTGAACACGTACAACGTCGAGGTGCAAGGAGGCCAGGCGGCGTACAAGGGCAAGATCTTCCGCATCGGCCACATGGGCATCGCCTCCTGGGGCGACCTGCTCATGTGCTTCGCCGGACTGGAACGGATCCTCGGGAAGGCCGGGCGCGCCAAAGCCCCGGGCGCCGCTCTCGCGGCCATCGAGTCCCGTATGCCCTGACCGGCTCCACCGGGCACGACGGCCGCCGGCTCAGATGTCCACGATCACGCGGGCGCGATGCCGCTCCAGGTCGACCACGAGCTCGTGGAACGTCGCGGCCTTCACCTCAAAGTGGCGCGGGTGCCGGGCCGGATCGAACGGTTCGCCCCGGACCTGGGCCAGGAGCGCCGTGGGAGGCGTACCCACCAGCCGGCACCGGATCTCACGCACGAGGAAGTCCTCGACCTCATGGAGCGTGATCAACTGCGTGAGGAAGGCGACGACGAGTCCGGGCGGGTCGGAGCCGCTCGCCTGGACCGCGCGCTCTTCGATGGGACGGACCGTCCGAAGGTCCGTCATGAGCGCGAACAGGCCGAGCCCGAGCGCTTCGTACAGCTCGGAGGAAGAATCGGCGCGGGCCCAGATCCCGACATCGGCCGTGGTGGGAAAGCTCCCCCAACGTCGCGTCGTGCGCGTCGCCTCCGTACGGTCCCCTCCGGGGACCCACAAACGGAAGAGGTGCGGGCCTTATAGGGGGCGCCGCGACTCACATCGGACGCAGGAGAGGCCGTGCGTGCCAGCCTAGTGATCCCCACCCTCAACGAGTCCGCTTCCATCGGGTACGTCCTGCGGACGTTCCGCACCGCCGCCGAGTCCGCGAACCAGCGGTTTTTCTTTCGGAACCCGATCGACTGGGAGGTCCTCGTCGTCGATGGCCCGTCCACCGACGGCACGGCCGAGGTGGCGCAGAAGGAGGGGGCGCGAGTCATCTCGGAGCCCCGGAAGGGGTACGGCCGGGCCTACCGAACCGGCTTCGCCGCCGCCACCGGCGAGGTCATCGCCACGGCGGACGGCGACGCGAGCTACCCCGTCGACGAGATCCCCTGGTTCGTGCTCGACCTGCTCGAGCACCGTCTGGATTTCCTGACCTGCGACCGGCTCTCCTACCTGGACTCGAAGGCGATGACGACGGAGCACCGGATCGGCAATCGGATGCTCAACTTCACCCTCCGCGCCTTCTTTCACTCGGCGCTCCAGGGCGCTCCGGCACGCGGGGTGCGCGACAGCCAGAGCGGCATGTGGATCTTCCGACGCGAGATCCTCGACCGGCTTCGGCTGACCCAGGATGGCATGGCGTTCAGCGAGGAGCTCAAGATCGAGGTCCTCTTGCGCGGCCTCCGGTTCGAGGAGACCCCGGTCCACTACTCCGAGCGCTGGGGGGCGCCCAAGCTCTCCAGCTGGCGCGACGGAGCCCACAACATGCTCTTCCTCTTCCAGAAGCGGTTCGAGGTGTCCCGCGAACAGCGGAGGGGCCTCGACGCACACCGGCTCGACCGCCCCGAGGGCGCGCCGCGGTAGCGTACCGCTACTTGGTCTTCCCGGACCGCTCGCGCGACTTGGGCCGTAGGCCATTGTATCCACACTTCCGGCACTGCACCGCCCGGGGCGAGTTGCGCGCCGAGCAGTTCATGCAGATGCGCTTCTGCAGCAACCGGTTGACGGCTTCGGGGAACGGCATGAGAAGGCCGCCGACCCTCCGCGGGCTATAAAGCGTTCCCCGTTGGCGGCGCAGCGTTCGCGTGAAGTTAAGGCCCGGCGGTCGATTCTAGGTGCGTGTCGGCGACGGACCTCGTATCGATGGAGGTCGGCGAGCAGGCGGTGCAGCTCGGGCGGAGCGCGCTGGAAGTCGTGCTCGGCCCCAACCCACCGAAGGATCCCGCGCGACCGTTCCGGGACCTGCCTCTTCCTCCGGCCTTCGACGAGACTCGCGGAGTGTTCACGACCCTGCGGCAATCGGAGTCGGGCCTGCTCCGCGGATGCATCGGGTACACCCTGCCCGTCTACCCACTCCGGGTGGGCATTCCGCGAACGGCCGCCAGCGCGGCGCTGGAAGATCCTCGCTTCCCGCCGGTCAGTTTGTCCGAGCTGAAGCGCCTGACCGTGGAGGTCTCCTTACTGACGGTTCCGGAACCGCTTCTAGCCCAGCGTCCCCGGGACCGGGCCGCCGCGGTGCGCGTGGGACACGACGGGCTGATCGTCCGGTGGCGCCAGGCCGAGGGTCTCCTGCTGCCGCAGGTCGCGGTCGAGCAGCACTGGAACTCGGAGGAATTCATTGCGGAGACCTGCGGGAAGGCCGGTCTTCCGTTCGATGCGTGGCTCCGGCCGGAGACCGAGGTCTTCCGGTTCGGCTCCGCCGTCTTCGGCGAAGAGACGCCCGGTGGACCGGTCCACCGGGTTCCGCTCACCCCGTAACCCGCTGTAGGGTCGCGGCCAGGTTTCCATCATCCAGCTCCCAGTGGAGGGCCTCGACCGGCGCCGGTTCTTCGTGAATCTCGAGGGGGCCTTCCACGAGCAGCTCGCGTCGTAGCCGCTCCGCGTGGGTTCGGAGGGCCTCTCCCATGTCGCCCGAGGCCCAGAGGGTGAGCCGGATTCGGTCGGTGAACGCGAGATGGGTTTCCTTCCGGGCCTGTTGCAAGCGACGCATCGCTTCCCGGAAAAGGCCTTCCCGATAGAGCTCGGGCGGTGCCGTTCGGGGGAGTCGGGCCACCCAGCCCCGGCCATCGTCGCGCTCGACCCAGTTCTCGGCCGGGTACGCGGAAGAGTCCCCGGGAGACTCGACGCGGAACTCCCGGACGTTGAGCTCATCCTGGAACAGTTCGATCGCCGCCGGACCGAGGCCCACGAAGGCCGGAGCGTTCTCGGTCTGCAGGACGAAGACGGGGAGAGGGAACCGGGACTTCACGCCCGCGCGCTGGCGCAGTTCGCGACCGACCTCGACCCAGCCCCGGAGTTCGGCCATCGCGTGGTCGAGCTCGGGCTCTCCCGACGACGCGGGAGTCGGCCAGGGCGCGAAGTGCACGGACCGGTGCGGGTCGGCGAACGGCGTGCCGGACAACTCTTGGAATAGATGCTCCGCCAGGAATGGCGTGAGCGGCGCCAGAAGATGGGCGAGCGTCCAGAGCGTGTACGAGAGCGTCGCGTGGGCGGCGTGCCGGTCGGCGGGGTGCTCGTCGCTCCAGAACCGGGGACGTGACCGTCGCACGTACCAGGTCGAGAGATCATCCACGAAGCCTGCGAGGGCGGTCGACGCCGCATGCGTCTCATAGGTCTCGAGGGCATCGGTCACGGTCTGCACGAGACCGTCGAGACGCGACAGGAGCCACCGGTCCAGCAGGTGGTGAGCCGCGGGCCGTTCCGTAGAGGGTCGGAGCCCGTCCGCCTCCGCGTTGGTGCGATAGAATTCGTAGACGTGGAGCAACGTGCCGAGTGTACGCTGAGCCGCGAGCTGGATCGAACGGGGGGAGACGCGAGCCGACTCGGTGTAGTCGGTCATGTAGAAGGCCCAGCGGAGCGCGTCCCCGCCGAGGTCGTTCATGAGGTTCAGCGGGTCGAAGACATTCCCCTTGGACTTCGACATCTTCTGTCCGGTGTCGTCGAGCAGGAGCCCGTTCACGAGACAGGTCCGGTACGCCGGCCGGTCGAAGAGCGCCGTGGCGAGCACGTGGAGAGTGTAGAACCAGCCCCGGGTCTGGTCGAGCCCCTCCCCGATGTAGTCCAGCGGCTCGGTCGGCTCGAACGGTCCGGGCTCGAACGGGTAATGGTACTGGGCGTACGGTGCGGAACCGCTATCGTACCACCCGTCGATCGTGTACGGTTCGCGCACCGCCTCGCCGCCGCACGTCGGGCACGGGAACCGGATCCGGTCCACTTGGACGCGGTGGGGATCGAAGTCGGGCGGCAGCGGGGCGCCAGCGTACTTCGCCAGTTCTGCAAAACTCCCGACCCCGGTGACGTGGCCGGCCGGGCATCGCCAGATCGGAAGCGGTGTGCCCCAGTACCGGTTCCGGGAGAGTGCCCAGTCCTTGGCTTCGTCGAGAAAGTTGCCGAATCGTCCGTGCTGCATGTGCTCGGGGATCCAGCGGATCTTCTCATTGTTCGAGACGAGCGCGTCCCGGATCTGCGAGCTCCGGACGAACCAGGAGTCGAGGGCCCGGTAGAGGAGTGGCGTGGCGCACCGCCAACAGGTAGGGTACGTATGGCGCAGCTTGTCCTCGCTGAACAGCGCGCCGGCGCTTCGAAGTTGGTTCAGGAGGAGCGGGTCGGCGATCTTGAATCCCTTCCCCGCGACCGGCGGTACCTGGTCTGTGAAGACACCGTGGCTGTCGAGCGGGTCGAAGAAGCCCACGTGCTCCCGCTCCCCGACGCGCAGGTCGTCCACGCCATAGCTGGGCGCGATGTGCACGAACCCCGTCCCCTCCGCCTCGCCGACGAAGTCGTCCAGCACGATCCGGTACCGGCCATCTCCCGGACCCGCGAACGGAAAGAGGGGCGTGTAGGCCAGGCTGGCCAGTTCGGACCCGACGTACCGGTGGAGTACCTCCGGCACTCCCGGGAAGTATCGAGCGGCGGTGCCCTGGGCTAGAACGTATTCGTGGCCGTCTTCCCCTCGAACGCCGAGATACGTGAGGTCTCCCCGCGCCGCGATGAGCAGATTGGCCGGAAGGGTCCATGGGGTGGTCGTCCAGACGAGGAGGTGACGGGGAATCCCCTCCGTAGCCGGGGCCACGTCGAAGCGGACGACGATGGAAGGATCGGTGAGCTCCTTGTACCCTTGCGCGACCTCGTGAGAGGAGAGCGGCGTCTCGCACCGCGGACAGTACGGTAGGGTGTAGAATCCCTTCGACAGCAGGCCGCGGTCCAGGAGGGTCTTGAGGGACCACCACACGCTCTCGATGTACGTGGCGTCCATCGTGGCGTAGGCATGGTCGTAGTCCAGCCAGTACCCGATCTGTCGACTCATGTCGCGCCAAATCTGAACGTACTCGAAGACGCTCGCGCGGCATTCTTCGCAGAACCGGTCGACGCCGTAGGCTTCGATCTCGCGCTTGAACCGGAACCCGTGTCGCTTCTCGATCTCGAGCTCGACCGGAAGTCCGTGACAGTCCCATCCGGCCATCGGCGTCACGATCCGATATCCGCGCATCCGACGGTACCGCAGCGGGACGTCCTTCAACGCCCGCGTCAGAGCGTGTCCCAGGTGAGGTCGGCCGTTCGCGGTCGGGGGTCCCTCGGTGAAGCGAAATGGAGGACCGTCCGGGTGAAGCGCCAGCGCCCGGGAGACGAGGTCGCTGTCCTGCCAGAACTTCTCCACTCGCCGCTGCATCTCCAACCAACGATGGGCCGGCGAGGGAGGGGCGGAGTCGGGCGTCACGGTCGGCGGCGAGGGAGGGTCCACGAATAAAGACGCGGGCGAGAGCTCAACGGCTCAATCCCGGCGGAGGGGGGGATTCCGATTCCGGGCCCACATGGGCGTCCTTGTGACGCTGGACGATCTGGCCCGCCACGTACTCGACGTGGGTGTCGGGGCCCAGAAAGACGCGGTCCGCCTTGAGACGGTGGACCCGGACACCGGCCAGATGGACCTCCTTCGCCTCGATCCGCTGCACCTCGAGCTCGTGCCAGGGGGGTGGGGGAAGAAGGAAGATCGCGAAGCGCGGTTTCCGCCGGCGTATCTCGACCCAGTCCGCCTCGATCGCGTCCACGGAGGAGAGACTCTCGACCTCTCCCGAGATCGACTGGGCGGTCAGCGTTCCCTTGATGGCGAGGCGACCCTGGAATAGCACGGTGTCGGCCCGGACATCGTGGCCGACCTCGAGCGAGCCGTTCCATCGGAGAAGCTCCGCGACGGTGAGGGTGCCTCCGATCTCTACGGTGCCGGTCAGCTGGGCGCTCCGCGCGGATACGCCGGCGCCCGTACGGAAGGTTCCGCGGGTGCGGAGGTCTTCGGAAAGTCGAACCTCGCCATCGATCCGGTGCGACCCGGAGAGGTCCAGCTGTCGTGCGACGAGCTTGCCTCCGACGGCCATCGAGCCGGTGACATTCCCCGTGCCTATCTCGACATCCCCCGCCACCTTCGTGAATCCCCGCGCCACCCAGTCGAGCGTACGGACGCTGGGAACGCGACTGGTCCCGATCAGCCGAAGAGACCCCGAGAGAGGGGGGGCCGCCGTCGGCGGGGAGGCGACCACCGCGGGCGTCGGACCGGGTCTCGCCGGTGGGGCGGGTGCGGCGGGAGTGGCGGCAGCCATGCGACGGGCTACTCGAACCTCCAAGGTTCAAGAGTCTTGGGAGAGCACGGCCCGCGGACGGTCTGGGATGCGTCCGATGCGGAGTCGACGATGCTCCTGCATGATGCACAGATTCTGGTAGACCCGAATCCCGTGGGCTCGCGCGGCGTCGGCCGCCGCTTCGTTCTGGACCCCGAGCTGCATCCAGATAGCTCCGACGCCCCGAGCGATGGCCTCGTCGACCACCGGCGCGACCTGGTCGCTGCGCCGGAAGATGTCGACGATATCGATGCGGCGTTCCGCCGGAACATCGCGAAGGGAGGGAAACGCTCGGCGTCCAAGCACTTCGGTCAGGTGGGGGTTTACCGGGAAGATCTCGTAGCCTTGGCTCAGCAGGTACCGGGCGACGCCGTTCGAATCCCGGTCCGGCCTGTCGGAGAGACCTACCACCGCGATGGTCCGCGTCCTTCGGAGGAGTTCTCGAGTCTCGTCATCGGTCGCCATCGCGCGGAGAAACACGCCGGCACCCTCGAAAAGAGTGTCGGGAGCCGGAGGTTCGCTACCCCGAGGGGGGCCCCGGGTCCCCCGGGGGAGGCGGCGAAGGAAGCGGAGGACGGTCGTAGGGATCGGAGGGTGGCGGTGGCCAGCGGATGGCCGGATTTCCCCCGGGGAACACTGGGGCCGCCGGGGCTGGGGTCTGGCCCATCTCCCAGGGGATCATCGGTCCGCGTTGGGCCACCTGACGCTGCCGGAGGAACACCGCGAGGAAGACGAACGCTCCGACAAGGATCAGGAGGTAGTACAACTCGATGCCGAACGGTTTCCAGACCAGCGTGGAGAAGCTCAGCGCGTCGTGTGCGCCGTGGAGCAATCCCACGACGAGAAGGTTTCCCCGGGAGTAACGGACCGCGAACGCGAAGCCGAGCCCCGCGAAGAAAAGTTCCGCGAACGCGACACCCGACGCGAGCCCGTAGGTGTTCCCGTAGTACAGATGCATGCTCGCGAAGAGCAGGCTGGTCCACACGGCGTGAACGAACCACTGGGATGGACTCCGCAGGAGCCAGTAGCCGAAGATCCATCCCCGAAAGATCGTCTCCTCGACGATGCCGATGACGAAAGAGAACCCGACCCAGAACCACGGGTCGGACTCTGCTGCAACCAGAGGGGGGCTGAGCCTGCTCAGCTGAGAAACGGCCGAAGGATCGATGGCGGACAGTACCGCCACGATTGTAAACGCCGCCAACAGGCCCAAGATGGACATCGCCCCGTACCATCGGAGGCCCTCGACCACGGCGGACCCAGGGTTCGAGAAGAACCGTCGCAGGGGTCCGATGCCCACCAGGAGGACAAAGGCGAGGATTGGAATCCCGTAGATGACCAGGAGGCCCGTCGCCAGCGTGGCGTACACCGGCCGGACGGCCGGCACGAGTTGCGGGAGGAAGTACTGGCTCAGGATCGCGAGGACCGTGATCACTGACGGCCGCGAAGTACGCGGCGAGCGACGCGACCTTCTCCGGCGGTGGTTCGTTCGCTCGATTGGTAGGGAGACCCATAGGGGATCCGGGGACGCTCTCGCGAACGGGCAACGGTAATTACACCTTCGACGCGTGGAAGCGTCCTCAGGTCCCTCGATGGATTTCGCGGTGCTCGTCAAGGTAGTCCCCGCCGTCGAGCAGCTTCATTTCGACCCCGAGCGGAAGACCCTGATCCGGACCGGCGTCCAATCCTTTCTGAATCCCAACGATAGCCGCGCCGTCCGAATCGCCGTTCAACTGAGGCGCCCCGGCGAACACGTTACAGTACTCTCCATGGGCCTACCGGAAGCCGAGGTCCAGCTCCGGGAAACATTCGCCTTAGGTGCGGACCGGGTAGTGCTCGTCACCGACCGGGCCCTGGCCGGGTCCGATACCCTCGTGACCGCCCGCGTGCTTCACGCCGCGCTGCGGACCGTCGGGCACGACCTGGTCCTGGCCGGCGAGCGGTCCATCGACTCCGACACCGGGCAGGTCGGGCCGGAAGTGGCGGCCCTCCTCGACGCCCCCGTGCTCACCTCCGCCCGGAGCCTGACCCGAGCCCCGGATGGCGACGTCCTCGAGGCCGTCACGGAGACCGGCGTCGGGTGGAATCGTTTCCGGTTCTCGCCTCCCGGGGTGGTGGCGGTGAACGAGCGGATCTTGCGCAAAGCCCGCAAACCCACCCCGGCCGAAAGCGCTCGGGCCCTCGAGATGACCGTGGAGATCCGCGGGGTTCGTGAGCTGGGGCTTGCGGCCGAGTCCGTAGGCCTCGAGGATCTCCGACGCGCGTACGTGCCGTAGAAAACGAGGAACCAGAACGGCATCCTCAGGTCTTCGCGGAGGCAGAGCTCGACGTCCGGATCGAGAGCGCCGCGTCGGTCATCGAAACAATGCTCCGAGTGCCACCGGCCCGTCCGGCTCTCCTTCCCCCGCGCGCAGCCTCGCTGCCCGACGACCGGGAGGTGCTGGTCCTAGTATCCGGTCCGACCGGCGCGACGGATCCGGCGAGCTTCGGGGTGGTCTCCGAGCTCCGCCGCTGGGGCTCGCACGTCTGGCCCTCCGTGGTCTGGGTCGGCCAGGCACCCAGCGAGTCGGAGCGGGCGGCCGTTGCGAGATCGGGGGCGGACCGGGGATACTTGATTCCGACGGACCGTCCCTACGTCGGCTCGCGAACCGTCGCGCGTGCGCTGGACCAACTCCTCGGGTCTCGTCCGTCGCTCGCCGGGATGGTCGTGCTGGCCCATGCGTTCGGCCGCGACGTCGGGGGACAGCTCGCGGCCCGACGAGGACTCGGTCTGACCGGGGACGCCGTGGGCGTCTCGGCGAACGCCGCCGGGGAGCTGATCTGGAGAAAGCCCGCGTTCGGCGGCGGGCTCGTGGCGAGCATCCACTCCCAGACCCGGCCGAGTCTTGCCACCGTGCGGCCTGGTGCGTTTCTCTGGTCGGAGGACCCCACCGCGTCGCCGATCACGCCTCAGAAATTTCCGGGGGTGACTTCGGACCGTGAGCCCGACCTTATCGACAGCGGCGGGGAACACGATCCGCAGTGGGGGGACCTGAACTCGGCGCGCGTCGTCCTGATCGCCGGAATGGGAATGGGAGGCGCGGAGAACCTGCCCGCCCTTCAGCCCACCCTCTCGGCCTGGAACGCTGCGCTGGGTGGGACGCGCCGCGTCGTCGATGCCGGGTGGCTTCCCGGCGGCCAACAGGTGGGCCTGACCGGTACCAGCGTCGCGGCGGACCTGGCGGTCCTGGTCGGAGTCAGCGGCGCCGGCAACCATCTCATCGGTCTCCGGCGGACGCGAGTGCTCGTCGCCATAAATCCGGACCCCGCGGCACCCGTTTTCGGCCGAGTGGACGTGGGCATCGTCGGCGGATGGGCCGAGGTGCTGCCGCGGCTCACCGATCGATTGGCGACGCTCGCGCGGGCCCGGTCCGTCGCTTCGGGATGACCTCGCCGGTCCTCTCCGCCGCCGACAAGCACGCCAGCAGGTCGTCCGAGGTCGCGCGCGCGCTTTCCGGCGTGCGGGCTGTGAAGTCGAACTCGAGCACGCGACCCCGCACACGCCACGTGAGTCCGTCGGGATGGTCCGCCTCCACGGCGGCGGCCAGCCGACGCGCCTCCGCCGGCGAGCTGTACTGCCGGCGCAGGTTCACTTGGATCTGTGCCGGCGATGTGGTTTCTCGTTCGGGGGCGTCGACGATGGACTTCCACCTCCGGGCGGACGCGTGGGCGGAGCGCCGTGCGCTCCGCCGCCGGGGCCTTGGTCGAGCGCACCGGGGCGGATCGGTGCCATGGTCTCGCGTCGAGCGAGCTCCTCGGCGCTCTTCATATCTAAATAGCGCACGATCGAGGGCCAGATCTTGCCGTCCGTCCGGACCTTGTTCTCGAAATTGTGCTCGCTCACGAACTTCGCGAACGCCTTCGCGGTCGCGGTGTCCCACGTGCCGGTCTTCGGGCCCAAGAGAAATCCGAGCACTCCGAGCGATCGCTGGACAGACATGACGGTCTCGGGATCGAGGGGGCGCAGCGAGGCGGGGTCCTCCCGTGCCAGCAGGGTCATGTCGTATATCCGGAAGATCCGGTCGAGCTCCTCTATCGGGGTGGCGTGGTCGTCGACCCGCACGTCGACCCAGCGGTCGAGGCCCCCGCGGTAGCCGCCCCGTTCCTTCCACACGAGCAGCGCGGCGGACTGCATTCCACGTCGGTCCCCCCCTTCGCGCTGGCCCGCGACCAGCGCCGCGAGCAACCGCTCGGGAAGATCGCCGGGGGTGGTCTCGAAGGTCCGCGCCATCGCGTGGACGACCTCGGCCGAGAACAGGATGTTCCCCTGGCACGCATACCCGTCTCCGACCACGTGGCCCGCCCACTCGAGGCACCGCGAACCCGTGAAGGCGGCAGCGCGTCCCTTTCCATCGACTACCCCGATCTGGATGTCGTCGCGGTCCGGCGACTCCTTGCTCAGTCGTGCCACGACCTCGGGAGCGGAGAGACCCTTCCGTAACAGCTCGAGTCCCTTGGGTCCCTGGGACCCATCCGACATGGCCTGCGTGGCGAGCACACCGACGCCCGCTTGCCCCCAGGGCACCACGGCTCCGGCGGCGATGAATTTCGATTGGAGGGCGACCCCCCATTCTCCTCGGTGGGGATCCCACGCGACGATCGAGAAAGTACCGTGGGGGGATCGCAGCGGGCTCTGCATGGGTCGAGAGAGGGGAGAGTCCGGAGCCATAAGGCCCACGGGGGTGGGTCCCGGGTCGATGCTAGGCTTCCTCGGGCTCGATGCCCGGGGGTAGCTTCGCCGGCGGTGCGGCGCGGGCCGCCGCCGGCGACGGGAGCGGAACGCGGCTCTGGACGGCGTCCCAGAGTCGGTCGAGAAGCGCCCAAAATTCGTCGGTGGCGCCGTCGCGGTCGAAGACGGTCTGCGCCTCGGCAACGCACGACTGCACGTCGGTCAGGTCCACGCCGAGGCTCGGCGCGAGTTCCAACGCCCCCTTGGCGAGGAGCAGTTGATTGCGGGCCCACTCGCGGTTCTTCTTCGCCTCGCGGTCGGCCGGGGTAAGCTTGAAATCGGGATCCCAGTGCGGCGGCTGCGGCGCGGGAATCGCAGTACGGAGCCGGATCCAAGGTTCAGGGATCGTAGGCCAGCGGGGTTCGGCGAGCCGCACCGAGAACTGGTCGAGCGCTTTCTCGGCGTCGGGAAACTCGCCTGCGGCGAGCGTCGCCGCGACGCGTTCGAGCGGCTTCACCAGGTCGGCGTTCGGAGCACCTCGCCAGATCGAGAGCCGGAGCACCAGCCGGGCCGGGGCAAGGCGGCGGAGCGCGTGCTGTCTCTTGTCCCCGGCGGGGGGCGATATCGGGGTAGGTGGCGCCTCCATGGGGGGAGGCTTGTTCGGTGCGCCGGGCATGAGCCGCTCCGCGTTCCTACAGGAACGCCTCGAACTCCTTCGTGACTTCGGGATATTTGTCGTGAACCGCCTTGAGGATGTTGAGCACCGAGAGTTTCTCGAGCTTGACGCCCTGCAGCGCGTCGATGATCTTGTCGAAGGTCTCGTCCGGTAGGGTGACGAGCTTCTCCTTGGCGAGCCAGTTGCGGTAGAGCTTGTCCTCGAGCTTCGCCCGCCAACCTTTCTCGTAGGTCTGGAGGAACTCCTTCGACGCGTCGTTCGCCGTGACCGCCTGGGCCGCGACCTCTCCGGCGATCTTGCCGGCGATGCACCCGTTCGCGATGCCGCCCCCCGTCAGCGGGTCGATCATGCGGGCGGCGTCGCCGACCAGCATGATGCCGTTGGCGACCGTCTGCTTCATCGGCGCCGAGATCGAAACTCCGCCGCCGACCATGTCGATCTTCTTGCCCTTCGCGTAGCCGGGGTGCTCGGCGATCCACTTGTCGAGGTACATCTTCACGTCGGCCGGGTTGTGGAGCTTCGAGACCTGTACGCCGATGCCCACGTTGGCCAGCCCTTCGGCCTTCGGGAAGATCCAGACATAGCCGCCCGGTGCCACCTTGCCCAGATAGAAGTCGCAGTACCGGACGTCGGAGTCGACGTTCGTCATCCGGTACTGGATGCAGGAGTCCATGTCCCGGAGCTGAAGGTTCGTGGGAAGTCCGGCCCACCGTCCAACCTGGGATTCGAAGCCGTCCGCGCCGATGATGACCGGCGCGCGAATCTCGAACGTCTGGCCGAAGTGCTTGGCGGTGACGCCGATGAAGCGGCCGTCGTCGCGCAGCAGGTTGATGGCGGCGGTCTTCAGCAGCACCTCGACGCCCTCGTTCGCCGCGTCGATGGCGAGCTGCTTGTCGAAGGAGTCCCGTTCCACGACGTATCCGACCTCGTTGCCGGCGTGTTTCTCGTTGATCTCAAGGACCTTCTCGGAGGGAGAGTAGATCCGGGCGCCCTCGACCTCGAGGTTGATCCAGCGGGAGGAGGGCTTGATCCCGACGTCCGCGAGCCAGGCCTTGCTCATCCCCTCGCCGCAGCGCACCGGAGAGCCGATCTCCTGGCGCTTCTCGATCATCAGGGTCTTAGCGCCCATCTTCGCCGCCCACTTGGCGGTCATCGAGCCCGCGGGCCCGGCCCCGATGACCAGAACGTCGGTCTTCAGGTTCTGCATTGCCGGTTTCCCCCTTGCGAGACGACGCTCACCCAATGGCGATGGCGCCGACAGGACAGGCGCGCACGCAGATCTCGCACCGTGTACAGATCTTCTCGTCGAACGTGATGCGGGTCTCGTCCAAGTAGATGCAGTTGAGGGGGCAGATGCCGACGCAGGCGCCGCAGTAGATGCAAATCTGGCCGCTCGACTCGATGTGGAGCGTCTTCTTGCTCGGCATTCGCCGTCTCGGGCGTCTCACCGGTACGGATGGTATAAAGGGTTTTACGGATGGGCAACTACATCACCGGCCCGCGGCGGGTTTCTCGGCGAGCGAGCCATGCTCTTCCAGCCAGCGCTCGGCGTCGATTGCGGCCATGCAGCCGAAGCCCGCGGCCGACACGGCTTGGCGATACCGGTGGTCGTACACGTCGCCCGCCGCGAAGATCCCTTCGACGGACGTGCGCGTCATTTGATGGGTCTTGACGTACCCGTTCCCTTCGAGTTCGATCTGTCCCCGAAAGATTTCGGTGGCGGGGTCGTACCCGATCGCCACAAAGAGGCCCTGCACCGACAAGACGGCGGACTCTCCCGTACGGACGTTCCGGATCCGGACGCCCTCGACCGTCTTGTCGCCGAGGACGTCTTCGACCACGGTATCGAATCGGAAGGAGATCTTGGGGTCCCTCTGGGCGCGGTCGGCCATGATCTTGCTGGCCCGGAGAGCGGAGCGGCGATGGAGTATGGTCACGTGCGTGGCGAATCGGGTGAGGAACAGGGCTTCCTCCATCGCCGAATCGCCGCCGCCGACGAGGGCGAGTTCCTTGCCCCGGAAGAAGAACCCGTCGCAGGTGGCGCACGCGGAGACGCCGTGACCCAGGAGCCTCTGTTCTGAGGGCAGGTTGAGCCAGCGCGCGTTGGCGCCGGTGGCCAGAATCACGCTGTCCGCTTCCAGCGTCCCCTGGGTGCCCAGCTTCAACCGGAAGGGCCGGTGGCTGAAGTCCACCGACGCCACCCGGTCATCGATGAATTCGGTCCCGAACCGAATCGCCTGCCCCCGAATCCGCTCGACAAGCTCGGGTCCCTGGATCCCCTCGGGGAATCCCGGGAAATTCTCCACGTCGGTTGTGATCATCAGCTGGCCGCCGGCGGGTACCCCCCCGACCACGATCGGTTTCAGGCTTGCCCGGGACGCGTAGATGGCCGCCGTGAGACCGGCGGGCCCGCTGCCGACGATGACGACGCGCGCGTGGCGCGGCCGTGATGCGTCCGGCATGGTCCGGAACAAGGGTGGGGGGTTGAAAGAGTTCTCTGCTGGTCTCGTCACCGAGGGGCCGAGCCGCGAGGCAGGCGCATCAGGTCGTCCGGCTCCGCCTCGGCGTACCCGCTCCGATAGAACAGGAGGGGCGAGGAGTCGGCTCCTTCTTCCAGCGCCACGACGGTCCCTAGGACCAGTGTGTGGTCCCCCGCGGGGATCTCCTGCTCCACGCGGCACTCGAACACCGCGACGGTTCCGTCGAGGAGGGCCGCGCCGGTCGTACCCCGGTGAATGTCCATGCCGGCGAACTTTTCCTCCGGGGGGACGCGGCTCGCAAATCGTTGGCTGATCTCTCTCTGGTCAGCGGCTAGGACGTTCACGGCGAAGGTACCGGACCGGTGAATCGACGGCCAGGCGTCCGCGTCCGTCGTGATGGATACCAGGACCCGCGGGGGATCGAGCGACACGGAGAGGAACGCGTTGACCGTGAGTCCGCGATCGCGTCCGTCTTCTCTCGCCGTGACGACGGAGACCCCGGTAGCCCAGCGGGCCATGAGGTGGCGGAAACGAGATGGGTCGACGGACCGAGCAGGGGTGGCGGCCATCGGTCCTCCGTTATTCATCCCGCCACTTGAAGGCGAGGAGGGCGAGGCCGAACACGATCACGGAGAGTCCCGCCACGATCAACGCATCGTGCAGAGCCTCGACGGGGTTGTTGAACAGCATCACGGCATTCAACCCATCGATCACGTAGTACAGGGGAAGGACCTTCGCGATGGTCTGGAGAGTGCTGCCGAACGCGGAGACCGGAAAGAAAGTGCCTGAGAGGAACATCATCGGGAAGCTGATCACGTTCCCGACGATGGCCGCGGTCTCCGGCGTGCGAGTTAGCGAGCCCGCGAGCATGCCCAGGGAGACAAAGAAGAACGGTCCGAGGACGAGGAAGGGCAGCATCCCCCAGGAGAGCGTCGCGTGGGCGCCGAAGATTCCATCACCGGCGCCGATCATCAACGCCGCCGAGACGAAGGTCAGTCCCACGTACCACACGATCTTCGATGTGAGCCACTCGCCTTTCGTGAGAGGCGTGAGGGCCAACTGCCGGAACAGCTTCTCCTTCCGGTAGGTGGCCGTCAGGTCCACCATCGCAAACATGGGGCTCACCAGAATCGAGAACCCGATGAGCCCGGGAACGAGGTAGTCGATGTTCGTGAACACCGGACTTCCGACGTTGTGTTGGGAGACGCCCGCCAGCACTGTGCCGTGCGCGAGCTGAAGGTTGAAGGCGAACAGCGCGGCGCCGACCGCGCCTTGGACTACTCCCGCGTTTCCGGAGCTCACCGGGTCCGTGTAGAGCGTGAGATTGGCCGGCATCCCGGCCTGAATCTGCTGGGAAAACGTCGCGGGGATTACGAGCCCCGCGGTCAGACTATGGTTCGTGAGGTACGTCGAGAGGTTTCCGACGGAGGGGCTAACGAAGTTGAGGGTCAAGTCCCCCGTCGCGTTGAGCGTCTTGAGGAAAGCCTGGGCGAGGGGCGCCGCGCTGTCCTCGTCCTCCACCCAGAGAGTCGCGTGCGCCGTTCCGAGTCCGCCATAGATCGCACCGAACATCACGATGAGCACGAGCGGGAAGAAGAGCGAGAAGAACAGGCTGACCGAGTTCCGGAGGAACCCGAGCGCAAAGACCCGGAAGTCGGCCCCAATCCGTCGCGGGTTCATCGAGCGCTTCCCGGGCCGGCCGGAAGGGGAGGGGCCCGGACCTCTCCTTCGTCCATTTCTCCCACTAGCCGGACGAACACGTCTTCGAGGGAATCGCGGACGGTGGTCGGATTCGACCAGGGCAGTCCACTCGCCTGGGCCTCGGTAAGCACAGGAAGCACGTCGTCGGAGGTCCGGATCTCCACGTCGATCATGCCTTCGTTAAACGTGACGGGTCGGGCCACCGTGCGACGGAGGATTTCGGCAAGGGCCGCCGACCCTTCAAGGCGGAGCCGGGGTGGGTGACCAAACTGCGAGATGATGGCGCTGGAGGTTCCGTCGGCGATGATGCGACCGTGATGGATGATCGCGACCTGGTCGGCGAGAAGCTCCGCCTCCTCCAGATAGTGTGTGGTGAGGAAGATTGTCTTGCCCTCGGAGTGGAGCGACCGGATCACGTCGCGGATGGCTCGCCGGGCCTGCGGGTCCAACCCCGTGGTCGGCTCGTCGAGGAAGAGCAGCTCTGGGTTGCTCACCAAGGCCAGCGCGAGGCCAAGTTTCTGCTTCTGACCCCCGGAGAGGGTCTCGAAGCGATCCGTCGCCTTGTCGGAGAGCACCACCCGTTCGAGCAACCGGTCCACGTCGACCTTCTGGTCGAACAGTGCGGCGTAGTACCTGGATCGCCTCTCGAGGGGTGATCTTGTCGAAGAAACGGAATTCCTGCGGGATTACCCCGATCCGTGGGTGGAGCCGGCGCCCATCGGTCCACGGATCCAGGCCGAGCACGGTGACCGTGCCTCCGCCCCGCCGGCGCAACCCCTCGAGGATCTCGACCGTGGTGGTCTTTCCCGCACCGTTGGGCCCCAGAAAGGCGAAGACGGCGCCGACGGGGACACGGAAACTAATTCCGTCTACCGCATGGAGAGTTCCGTACTCCTTGGAGAGGTTCTCCACCTCGATGGCTGCCGTCACGGCGCGCTCGGCCGGTGCAGCCTTAAGACGTGTTCGTAGCCGCGCCGTACTCGAGAGTCCCGGAACCCCCATCGGCGAGCTCGAGCGTGTGGGTACCGCCCTGAACCGATAGGGAACCAGCGCCCCGCCAGCCCACCGTCAATCGGGGGCGCTCCCACCTCAGGGTCACCTCGCCACCGAACAGCGAGAGACCTTCGAGGGTGGCCCGAGTCCAGTCCGCAGGGAAGTGAGGTTCCACGCACAGGACCCGCTCCCGAGCCCGCGGCCGTAGCCCCCACAGACCCTCGAAAAGCTGCGTCAGGAAGGGAGCGACACTGAAGCCGAGCAGGAAACAGGAATTGAACGGCTCCGCGCGATCCCCCCGGTAGCACTCGTTCAGCATCCCGGCCTCCTGGTCTAACTGCCGAGCCCAGCGACGCAGGCCGTCGACGGCTCGCGCGATCTGTCCGGCAGCAAACGCCGCCGCAATCGCCCACGCGGATGCGATGGGCCAGACCTGGCCATCGTGATAGGAGATGGGATTGTAGGTTGGATCCGCAGACGAGAGGGTACGGTAGCCCCAGTCGGTGGCGAGATCGGCCCGTGCCGCGCGATCCACGGCCGCAGTGGCCCGATCCCTCGGAAGCAGACCCCCGGCGACGGCCAGGAGAGCGTTCGGCCGAATCTTCCGTACCGGAGTGGCATCCTCGGCGAGAGAATCGTAGAGATAGTTCTCGTCCGCCCACCAGTAGCGAGTCGCGATCGTCTCGCGCAGACTCTGTGCCTCCGCCTGCCAACGAGGGCCCTCGGCCCCCAGCCCCATGACCGGGGCGAGCTCACCGAGAGCGGCGAGCGCCTCGGCCCAGAGCACCTGGATATCCACCGCGTGGGAACGCCGGTCCGTCGAGTCCCAGATCGTGGTGTCGTACGCGTCGAAGCCGTAGTGGACGCGACCGTGTTCCGCGGCGGCCTCTTGCAACCCGGCGCCCTCGTCGCCGTTGCGGATCAATCCCGTCGACGGGTTGGTCTTCCTCCGGGCCCACTGCTCGGTGAGCTGGAGCGGGTGCGACAGCTCCCGGACCAGCGATTCGTCGCCCGTATGGGCGAGATAGCGACGCAAGAGCTCTGGGTAGTAGAGCGTCGTATCGGAGGTCCCGTAGAGAAAGATCGGACCCGGTCCGATCTGCATGGGCAGCTCCCCGGCCGCGCCGCCCAGCACGGGAAGAGGAGCTTGGGCCTGGAATCGGAACACGGACCGGAGCGAGGTCGCCACCCAGGGTGAGTCGCCCAGCCAGAGGACGGCGGGAAGCATCCACGCGAGGTCCCGGCACCAGAGCGCTGCGTACCATGGATACCCGGCCACGAGTCCTACGAATCCGGGCTCGGGCGCGAAATAGAGACTACGGAGCGCGTCCCGGGCCAGGAGG
Organism: uncultured Thermoplasmata archaeon; assembly: GCA_963787975.1. GTDB lineage: Archaea > Thermoplasmatota > Thermoplasmata > Lutacidiplasmatales > UBA184 > JAKIWV01. The sequence goes on along the minus strand of CAWBEU010000007.1, from coordinate 481,555 downwards.
TAACCGCGCTCTAGGTCTGGCGCATCCGGCAGCCGGAGCCGGGGGGTCCGGGCCGTCCATTCCCCCCGGGCGGCATCCGCCGTGGCCGCCCAGCGATCCGCGAATCCGAGGAGTTGGGACGTTCGTTCGGGATGGGTGCGGACAGTGGTCTCCACCCCGCCCCAGATCACGCACGACACCGTCGCCGATTGCCCGGGGGGCAGCGCCATCGTCGACTCGACGGTGACGGTGTCGAGCGCGCCACGGTAATGGCGACCGTCCCACGGTTGTTCGTTCAGCCGGAATCCCGTGGTCGGACCGGTCGTTCCGAACTCCAATGCGGAACCGAACGCGGTGACCCGGAGCCCCGCGGGAGTGCGGACGACCTCGTACTCGAACGGTTTGATTCCCTCGATCAGAACCGGCGCCAGCTCAGGACGGAAGGTCGCCGCGATTTGGAGGGAGGTCGCGGAGTCGGTGGGGTTCGCGAACGTCAACCGGCGCCCGACTCCTGGCAGTTCTGCCAGCGCCACGATCTCCTGGTCGCAGTGGAAGGGACCTGCCTCGTGGTGGCTCACGACGCGCGTCCGGGACGATTCCAACCCGACCAAGCTCTCGGAGAGCGTGCCGCGGGGTGCTCGAGGATCTCCGAACCGGATCCACCACGGCCCAGTAAGCCGGACGCCCTCTCCGTAAACGCCCCCCCAGTCCATGTCGGCGCCGCGGGTTTCGCGGATGAGAGAAGATTCGCCGGCGGCTCCCAGCACGGCCGCTGCCGAAAGTCCGGTGAGCAGAATGGGTGCCCGGCTGTCAACGGAGGTGACCCGTCGCAAAGGTTCGACGGGGGGATCGACCGGATCGGCCATCGTTACGGGTGGGCGGACTCGCTGATCGTGTCGGCGAATTCGAACCAGACGAGCGGCGGCACCGCAATATTCTGCAGCTCGAGGCGGACCCGGTGGCGGCCGGAATCCGCAGGGATACCGGTGAGGCGGAACTCGATCCGCTGGCCCGGGCGAAGCTCGATGGGACGGGACAGGGTGATGTCGGCCAGAGGGCGCTCGGTGGCGTGGCCTTCGGTGAGTACAAAGGCTCGCTCGGGAGGAAGGAACGCCCCATCCCATGCCACCCGAAGGCAGGAGAAAGCGCCGACGCGGAGTGGCGGATTCAACAGGGTGAATCCCACCCCGCCCGGCGCGCCGCGGAGTGACTTCGGAGCGTAGACGCTGCGTTCCAGGAAGTCGGCGACGAAAGCAAGCCGCTCCGTTGAGCGGAGGCCGAATTCACTGATCAGTGAGAGGCCCTCCCGAAGCAACCCGACGTCCCCCCGAAAGAGCCCGATGTCCCCCCGAACGTTGCGCAAACCCATGGGTGGCCGTAGCTCCGGCACGGGCTTAATCCTTCGACCGTCCGCCGCCAGGTTCTAGCCACTCGGCCGAACCGAGGGGCTTCATAGCCTTCCCGCGCTGCGGGACCGGGGTTGGAAATCTCCGTGGACGTGGTGGTACTCGGCGGTGGGGGGCTCACCGGACGGTGCGCGGTGTGGGACCTCGCCGAGAGTGGCGTGTTCGACCATATCCGGGTGGCGGACCTCGATCGCGGATTGGCGGAGGAAGCGGTTCGCAAGGCGCCGGGGCGTGCGAAAGTCACGGCGCATACCGTGGACGTCCGCGACCGGCCCGCGCTCGTCGATGTGTTGCGAGGAGCACGGGTCTGCGTCAACGCGGTCCAGTACAACTTCAACCTCGATGTGATGGAAGGGTGCCTCGCCGCCGGTGTGGAATACCTCGACTTCGGTGGGTTGTTCCACACGACGAAGAAGCAACTCGGGCTGCACGACCGGTTCCGGACCGCCGGACTGCTCGCGGTCCCTGGAATGGGGCAAGTCCCCGGGATCTCGAACGTCCTCGCGGCCGCCGCGTGCGAGGACTTGGCTACGGTCGATTCGATCATGATTCGGGACGGCTGGAAGGACTTCACCCAAGGGGCGCCCCCCGTGGTCTTCACCTGGTCGCCCAGTACCTTCCTCGACGAGATGGTCCTTCCCGCTATGGTCTGGGAAAACGGCGCCTACCGAGAGATGCCGGCCATGAGCGGGGGAGAGGAGTACGAGTTTCCGGAACCGATCGGCCGGACCCGCCTCTATCGGACCCTCCACTCCGAGCCCGCGACCTTTCCCGAGTCCTTCCGGTCCAAGGGGCTGCGGCATTGTGAGTGGCGCGAAGGGGGCCCGGGGATCGACGTTCTCCAACTGCTCGCGACGCTCGGTCTCGGATCCGACCGGCCGCTCGATATTCGGGGTCACTCCGTGGTGCCGAAAGAAGTTCTGCTTGCTCTGCTGAAGCGAGAGAAGCTCCTCGGATACCCGGAGGGTGTGAAGGTCGAAGACCGGGAGATCGTCGATGTGGAGGTCCGCGGCCGGGACGGCTCCGGGCCCGTCACTCGTCACGCCTACGCTGCCTTCCGCTCCAAACCGGAGTGGGGAGTCGCTGCGACCGAGATCGCCGTGGGAATCTGCGGGTCAATCGCCGCGATACTCATCGCGCAGGGAAAAGCGGTCGGAAAGGGCGTTGTCCCGCCCGAACTTTCGATGCCTCCCGCCCCCTTCCGGGCGATGCTCGCGACCCGCGGCGTGGTCACCCGAATATCTCCTCCGGAACCGCCGCTCCGACTCGCCGACAATAAGGCGTGGCAGTGAGAATAAGGCACTTTTGAGCGTTCGAACACTCAAAATTCGCCGTGTTAAGTATCAAATTCGAGCATTACATCAACAATGTACAATCCAACGTTATTCTTGCTTAAGGTTGTATAAGCGCATATCAAGGTCTCTCGGCTCGCCAATTATATATAGGGACATTCGGCTGGCCCGGACCTCTTAGGATGTGTTTTCTATGTCGGACCGGGAAATCGCCCCTCCGGCGCCGATTCCGCGCTCCGATGCGGACCGAATCCTGAGCCCGGACTCCCTCCTCGACCGCGCCCCCCCTTCTCTTACCGCCGAAGCGAACGCGACCCCTCCGGCCGCGGTAGAACCCCCGGCGGCACCGCCCGCAGAGACCCCGGCTCCGAAGGAGCACAAGGAATCGAAGGAAGCGAAGGACGCCAGGGACGCGAAGGAAACCAAAGAGAAGGAAGCGGCCGCCGCGGCGGCTGAGGAACCGGCGCCGTTACCGATCCCGATCGCTCGGTTGGTTCCGAAACTCAAGAAGAGCGCGAAACTGTTCGAGGAAGGGAAGAAGCATATCCCGAACTCGACCAGTTCCCTGATCCGGGTGGCGTCGTACGACCCGTGTCCCCCGTTCATCTCGAAGGGAAAAGGGCCCAGGATCTGGGACGAGGACGGGAACGAGTACCTCGACTTCAACCTCGCGTACGGGTGCCTGATCAACGGCCACGCGCATCCTCAGATGGTCAAGGCGATCCAGAAACAGGCGGAGTTGGGGTTCCACTTTGCCTCCCCGACCGAGCTCGAGATCGAGGTCGCTACGCTCTTCCAGAAACTCGTGCCCAACGCGGAACGCGTCGCGTTCTGCTCGAACGGGTCCGATGCGACGATGAACGCGATTCGGATCGCACGCGCCGTCACGGGGAAGGATGGGATCCTGAAATTCGAGGGCCATTACCATGGTCAGCACGACTACGCGCTGATCAGTGCGGAAGCGCCCCCGATCGTTGCCGGGCTCGACGAGTTTCCGCGTCCCCTACCGAACTCCGCCGGGATTCCTCCGGGCATCACGGACTACGTTACGGTCGCGCCGTACAATTCGGTTCCCGCCTTCGAGCGGATGGTCAAGCGGTATCGGGACAAGATCGCGGCCGTCATACTGGAGCCCGTCATGGCCAACGCCGGGATCATTCCCCCGGCGCCGGACTACCTGAAACAGCTCCGCGAGATCACGACCGCGAACGACATGCTCCTGATCTTCGACGAGGTGTTCACCGGGTTCCGTATCGCGCCGGGCGGCGCGCAAGGGGTCTACAACGTCCAGCCGGACCTTTCCTGCTGGGCCAAGGCGCTGGGCGGCGGGGTCCCGATCTCCGCCGTGTCGGGCAAGGCGGAGTACATGGACCTGATCGCCCCGGGCCGTATTTCCTTCGGCGGCACCTACTTTGCGAACTCGCTCACTCTGGCCGGCGCGTACGCGAACCTTCGGCTCCTTCAGCTCGGCGGCGCCGAGATCTACCATCGTTTCGGCAGTCTGACGGGCAAGATGGAGAAGGGCATCGAAGCAGCGGCCCGGGACGCCAAGTTGCCCGTCTTGGTCCAGTCCGTGCCGGGGATGCTCCAGTTCTTCTTCACCCGGCGAAAGAAGATTACCAACTACCGCGAGTCGCTTCAGATCGACTGGAACCTGTACCTCCGGCACCACCAGCTCCTCCTCGACCGGGGGATCTACATCCATCCCGACAACTACGAGCGGCTGACCTTCTCCACGACCCACTCGGACAAGGACATCGAACACTTCCTTGCGATCATCAACGAGACCTTCCGTGAGCTGAAGGCGCTCCCGCGGGACTACGCCCTCTGAGCGTGACCGCGCCGCCGTCCGGGGAGCGATGACGTGAGCCAGTGGGACGTCGTCGTAGTCGGCGGGGGCCACAACGGACTGGTCGCAGCCAACTATCTCGGACGGGCGGGGGCCCGCGTCCTCGTGCTCGAACGACGGCCCGTGGTGGGTGGCGCGGCGATCACGGAGGAGACGTGGCCCGGGTTCAAGATCAACACCTTCTCCTACGTGGCGGGATTGATGCGCCAGGAGATCGTCGACGACCTCGAGCTCCCAAAGTATGGGTATCGCACGATCCTCTACGACCCGCAGTACTGCATGCCGTTTCCGAACGGCCGGGCCCTCAAGCTGTGGGTCGACACGGAGCGCGCGGCGAAGGAGATCGCCAAATTCTCCGTGCAGGACGCTCGCGCCTATCCGAAGTACGTCGAGTATTGGGACCGCGTGCTCGAGCTGATCGAGCCGGTGATGCTGGCCCCGCCGGCGCCGCTGGCCGAGATGTTTCAGATGTTCTCCACGCCCGAGACCGAGACCGTGGTCCGGGACCTGTTCCTCCGCAGCGCGCAGGACCTGCTCGATGAGTGGTTCGAGTCCGACGAGGTCAAGGCCGTCCTCGCGCCCAACGCCGTCATTGGAACGATGTGCGGTCCCAGCACCCCCGGCACCGCCTACGTCCTCGCCCACCACAACGTGGGCAACCTCGATGGGCACAAGCAAGTCTGGGGGTTCTCCGTGGGCGGGATGGGCGGGATCACCCAGGCGCTGGCCCGGGCCGCCGTCGCGAACGGCGTTCAGATTCGCACCGGAGTAGCCGTAAAGAACTTCGTGGTCCAGCACGGGGCCGTCACGGGGGTCGAGACGGTGTCGGGCGAGACGATCTCGGCCCCGATCGTGGCGTCGAACGCCGACGCCCAGACCACGTTCCTCAAGCTGGCGCCCCCCGGTTCCCTCTCCCCGGAGTTCGAGAAGGAGGTTCGGGGCATCCGTTCCCGGGGCGCCGCCCTCAAGTTCAATGCGGCGCTGTCCGCGCTACCGGAGTTCACGGCGGACCCGGGCGCTCCGAGCGATGCCCATCGCTCGACCGTCGACATCGCCCCGTCGCTGGCGTATCTCGAGCGGGGGTACCGCGACGCCATGGAGGGCCGGTTCTCCTCCCAGCCGTTCATCGAGATGCTGTTCCAGAGCGCGCTCGACCCGTCCGTCGCTCCCCCGGGGAAGCACACGATGACCTGTTTCGTCCAGTACGCCCCGACGGAGCTGCGCGGGACCGACTGGGATTCCTACAAGAGCACCGCGGCGGAGCGGGTGCTGGATACGATCGCGGAGTATGCCCCGAACATCCGGCGGGTCGTCGAGCACTGGCAGGTTGTCACGCCGAAGGACATCGAGAGCACCCTCGGGATGACCGGCGGCAACATCTTCCAGGGAGATATCACGCCGGACCAGATCCTCTCCTTCCGGCCTGTGCCGGGGTGGGTGCAGGTCCCGGACCCCTCTGCCCGGCCTGTACCTCTGCGGTTCGGCCGCCCACCCCGGCGGCGGGGTCACGGGTGCCGCCGGTCACAACGCCGCCCAGATCATCTTGGAGGACTGGCGCAGGACGTCGGGCGCCACGCCGTCCCCTCCTTCGTCGGGGAGCTGAGATGACGTCGCGCCCCAAGGACTCGGCAGTGTTTCGGCTTTCGGAGATCCAGGCCCGCCGGAAAGCGTCCGGGGGGCTTTACCTCGAGTTCCTTCGGATCCCTGCGATGAGCGTGGGTTTCTACGCGCTGCACGCGGGAGGGGTGGACCCGCAAACTCCCCACCGGGAGGACGAGATATACTACGTCATCCGCGGCCGGGCCGCGATCACCATTGCCGGCCGGGACTATCCCGTTGAACCGGGCGAGACGATCTTCGTGGCGAAGGGGGTCGACCACCGTTTCCACTCCGTGACGGAGCCGCTCGAACTCCTCGTGGTCTTCGCCCCGCAAGAGTCACCGGACCCCCCGTAGTCCCCCCTTCTCAGCCCCCTCGGGAGCCGATAGGGGCTCCGAGCCCCGAGAAAGGGTTCTTAGCCCCCAACCCGTGGGGGGTCCGACACTAGATGGGCCGTTCGCGTAGCGACCTGATCGTCTTCGTCGCGAAGCGCCTTGTCCAACTCATCCCCGTTCTCCTGGGCGTCATCGTCATCACGTTCTTCTTCACGCACATCGCGGTCTCTAACCCCTGCGCTATCTGGTCGGGTCCGAAGGCCTCTCCCTCGACCATCGCCGCGTGCGTGAAGAATAACCACTTCGACGACTCGCTCCCCGTCCAGTTCTACTACTACCTCCAAGGCCTGCTCAGCGGGAACTGGGGCACGGACCCGCTCTTCCACACGCCCGTCCTTCCGTACCTGCTCGCGACCTTCCCCGAGACCCTCGAGCTGGTCCTCACGGCCGCCGCGATGATGATCTTCGTTGGCATCCCGCTGGGCGTCGTCGCGGCGGCCAGCAACGGGCGGATCGCGGACCACGTGGTGCGAATCTTCTACCTGAGCGGGTGGGCGACTCCGACCTACATCGCGGGGGTGTTGCTGGCGATAGGTTTGGGGCCCCTGCTCGGCGTGAGCGGAGGCGCCTTCTCGACCCCCGCCTCGCCGGTGCCGCTCATTACGCATATGTCGGTCATTGACTCGATCATCGCCCTGAACGCTGGGGCCACGGCCGATGCGCTGGAGCACCTGCTCCTTCCCGCGGTAGCCCTCGCCTTCATCAACATGGGCATCGCGACCCGGATGACCCGCACGTCGATGCTCGAGATCCTTCCGCTCGAATTTGTCAAGACGGCCCGGATGAAGGGACTGGGCGAGTTCTGGGTTCTCTACAAGCATGCGCTCCGGAACGCCCTCATCACGACGACCACGGTGCTGGGGGTGACGGTCGGGACGATGGTCTCGGGAACCGTCGTGGTGGAGTCGGTCTTCAAGTGGCCCGGCCTCGGCGAATACGCGTACGATGCGATTACCGGGTACGATTTCGCAGGGACGATCGGGGTCGTGATCTTCTTCGCCGTCGTGGTGGTCGTGGCGAACCTCATCTCCGACGTGCTGTACGGGGTCCTCGATCCCCGGGTGGAGTGGCGCTAGATGGCCACCGCCACCGTTCCGGCCACGCAAGCCGCTGGCGCTTCCGGCTCCGTCGTTCCCGCACGTCCCCGGGGCCGGCTCTGGGCCAACATCCTTCTGATCCTGCGGATCCTCGCCGCGAATCCGCTGACCCTCGTCGGGTTCATCCTCGTCGTGCTCGTCTCCGTTGCCGCCGCTCTCATCGTCGCGGTCCCCGCCGTGTCGCTGCTCATCCTGGGCCATTCCGTTTCGATCCTTCCGTACCCTGCCCTCGACGCAGGGGTGTTTCCCGTGGGCCAGTCACCCTCGGCCACCCACCTTTTCGGCACCGATGCGGCGGGCGAGGACGTGTTCTCGAACGTGATGACCGCGCTCCCGACGGACCTCGGGATCGGTTTCAGCGTCGCCGGAATCTCCCTGATCATCGGGAGCCTGCTGGGCTTGGTAGCAGGCTTCTGGGACACGCCCGGTACCCTGTCGGCGGCTGGCTCGGTGGCGATCCTTCGGGTGACGGATATCTTCCTTTCCTTCCCGACGTTGGTGCTGGCCCTGGCGATCACGGCGGCGTGGGGCCGTGGGGAGATCCAGTCGGAGCTCGCCGTCATTGTTACGTGGTGGCCGTTCTACGTGCGCCTCACCCGCGGCGAGGTGCTGTCTATCAAGGTCCAACCGTACGTCATCGCGGCGCGGGCGGCCGGGGTCTCCGAGAGCAAGATCCTGTTCCGGCACGTCGTTCGGAACCTGCTGGAGCCTCTCGCGGTGTACTTCAGCCTTGACGTCGGCACGGTCATCGTCACTTACTCGACCATCTCGTACGTCGGCGTCGGGGTCCCCCCGTCCATCCCCGAGTGGGGCAACCTGATGTACTCCTACCAGGATTCGCTGCTCACCCAGCCGTGGACGGTCCTGTCCGTCACGGCGGCGATTTTCATCACCGTACTCGCGTTCAGCCTCCTCGGAGACGGCCTGCGGGACATCCTCGACCCCCGCAGCCGCCGGATCATGGCCACGACCGCCGCCGCCTCGGGCCAGGCGGAACGTCCATGACCTCCCCTGCTCTCGTCTCGCGCTCGGGAGGGAGGTGATCCGTTGGCCGACGCGCTACTGAGGATCGAGCATCTCTCCGTCGACTACGCGGTGGGCGCCGGCACGTTCCATGCCCTCAAGGACGTCTCCCTCGAGCTGTTGCCCGGCCAGGTGGTGGGCGTCGTCGGGGAGACCGGCTGTGGGAAGAGCACCCTCGGTCATTCGATCCCCCGGCTGCTGCCGGAGCCGCCCGCGAGGGTGAAGTCCGGCAAGATCATCTTCGAGGGCACCGACCTGCTGAAGCTCCCGAAGTGGCGGATGCCCGGGGTCCGCGGCACGGGTATCGGCATGATCTTCCAGGAACCGATCAACTCCCTCAACCCGGCCTACAAGGTCGGCGACCAGATCGCCGAATCCGTGCGGATACGGAAGATGCGCGAGCGGGGCCTCACCCCGCGTGTGAAGCCCGACGTTACGGGCTTCGACTACTCGAAGCGGGAGCTTCCAAAGGCCTCGGAGGTCGTCACGGGCCCGTTCATCCCGCCGAACGTGACCCAGACCCTGAAGACGCGAGGCCCGCCGATGACGAAGGAGATCCACGCCGAGGTCCTCGATTTCCTCCGGCTCGTCCGGATCAACGACCCGGAGCGGATCGTGAATCTCTTCCCGCACGAGCTGTCGGGCGGCATGCGCCAGCGGATCATGATCGCCATGGCGCTGAGCGGGAAGCCCGCCCTCCTCATCGCGGACGAACCCACCAGCGCGCTCGACGTGACGATCCAGGCGCAGGTACTGACGCTGATGAAGGAGTTGATGGAGGAGGTGCGGACCTCCATCATGTTCATCAGCCACGACCTGGGCGTCATCGCCGAGATGGCCGACGACGTCGGCGTGATGTACGCGGGTCACATGGTGGAGTTCGGCCCGGTCGCCGAGATCTTCGAGTCCCCCCGGCACCCGTACACGAAGTCCCTTCTCCGCTCGATCCCGAACAAGTACAAGGACGAAGGCGTCCTCCCGTCTCTATCGGGGTCGGTGCCGAACCTCGCCAAGTTACCCGACGGATGCTCCTTTAACCCGCGCTGCCCGATGGTGCGCGACGTCTGCCGAAAGAACCCCGAACCGCCGCTCGCGGCACTGCCCCCCGGCCCCATGGGCGAGGTCCACAAGTCGGCCTGCTTCTTCCCGGACGAGGTTCCGTCGATGCCATGAGCGCGGCCCAACCCCTCGTTCAGGTCGAGGATATCCAGAAATACTTCCCGCTCACGCGGTCGCTCAGCGAAACGATCCGGGGCCACGCGAAGCTCGCGATCCGGGCCGTGGACGGCGTCTCTTTCGACGTTCGCCCCGGCGAGACCGTGGGCCTCATCGGCGAGTCCGGCTCCGGCAAGACCACGCTCGGCTGGCTCATCTCCCGGCTCCACGAGCCGACCAGCGGCCGGATACTGTTCGAGGGACAGGACGTAGCCCACCTCCAGGGCTCGAAGCTCCGCGCATGGCGCCGGAACGTCCAGGTGGTGTTCCAGGACCCGGTCGGGTCGCTCGACCCGCGCATGCGGGTCTGGGAGATCGTGAGCGAGCCAATCCGGGCCCAGGAGCCCGGTCTCCGGAAAGCGGAGCTCCGCCGGCGGGTCGCGGAGCTGCTTCCGACCGTCGGGCTGATGCCGGAGATCCTCGACCAGTACCCCCACGAGTTCTCCGGTGGCGGGCGGCAGCGGCTCTCCCTGGCGCGGGCGCTGAGCTTGCGTCCCAAGCTCATCGTCCTCGACGAGCCGACGAGCGCGCTGGACGTCGCCGTGCAGGCCCAGATCCTGAACCGGCTGGTCGCGCTCCAGTCCGAGTTCGGCTTCGCGTACCTCCTGATCACGCACAACGTCTCGGCCGTCAAGTACGTTGCCGACCGGGTGGCGGTCCTCTACCTGGGGAAGCTGGCCGAGGTCGGGACCGTCCGCGCTGTACTCGAGCATCCGACCCATCCCTACACCAAGGCGCTCCTGGCGGCGCTGCCGGTGCCGGACGTCCGGCGCCGGCGGGCCCGATTCCGGATCTCGGGGGAGATCCCGACGCTCATCCGGCCCCCGCCGGGCTGCCGGTTCGCCACGCGCTGCCCGTTCGTCATCGACCGGTGCCGGGTGGAGGAGCCCCTCCTCCGGAGCATTGGCAAGGACCCGACCCACCTGGCGGCCTGCCACCGCGCCGAGGAGGTGGTCGACATCCCGCCAGAGACCCTGATGGCCATGGAAGGGAGCGGGGCCCCGTCGCCGATCGCGCCGGGAAGCCACCTCGTGGGGACGACCGCAGCGTAGGCCGGCCCTCGCGGGCCCCGAATCACGTCAGATAATCCGTGTTGTAGAGCAGCTGGAACCCGATCCCGCTGCCCATCGGGTTCGCCTCAATGCCCTGGACGCCCACGTTGTAGACCTGGAAGGAGGTCGGGATAACGAGCCAGGCGTCCGTGTAATTGTAGTACATGTAGTTCGTGATGTCGCCGTAGTACTGCGCGGCCGCCGCCACGGTCGGTGCCTCCGCAGCTTGGTAGAACCACTGGTTGACGGCAGGGCTGTTGAACTCGGACATGCAGAGGTTGTAGCCGCCCAGGCCCCACGCGTTGAGCTCCGTGGGGTCGTCGGGGCCCACGTAGTCGCCGGTGTAGTAATCGAGCCCGATGTAGAATGGTCCGTTGTTCGCCGGTGTCTGAGAAATGCACACCGTCGGCAGGCCGCCATAACTTTCCTGGGTTTGCTCCTCGACCAGCTGGTCGATGCTCATCGGAACGAGATTGAGCGGGATGTCGACCGCCGCCAGGCTGGTCTTGAGCAACTGGGCGACAGTGTTCCAGTCACCGGTCTGAAGATACTCGAAATTGATCCCATTGGGGAACAGATGGTTGAGCCCCCCGCCCGACATCGGCCAAGGAGAGTTGTCCATCTCCTGCTCCGCGAGCGGAAGGTTGTAGGTATAGTTCGGCAGGTTCGTGGGGTTGTAGTCGGGGAAGCCGGCCGGAATGGGCCCGACCCAGTTGGTCCCGTAGCCACCGAAACCGATCGAGATGATCTTGGTGTAGTTGATGGCGTGGACGACGGCCGCGCGGACGGAGAGGTTCGCGAACGGATTGATCGGTTCCCCCGGCAAGGTCGAGGCGTTCTGGTCCATGTAGATCCAGCCGGAGAAGCTGAGCCCGCCAAACACGGGGGGGAGCGCGTGGACGACCAAGCACTTCTGCCCCTTGAGCTCGTTGATCTGGGAGGGGCCGATGTAGGCGAACGACCCCAGCGCAGCGGCGCCGGTCTGCATGTTCTCCACCACGATCGTGGGATTCTGCTGGAAGGAGACATCGATCGAGCTCTTGGCGGGTTGCATATTGTTGGCGCTCGGATACTGGCTCGCGATCGACTGGGCCCAGTAGTTCTTGCTCGGAGCCAGCGTATACCCTGTGGACGGGGACCAGAAGGTGAGGGTGTACGGCCCGCTGCCCATCATGTTGTTCGAGGTGTAGCTGTTCGCTTGGTTGACCGGTATTCCACCATGGGCAGCCACCCAGAGCGGGTCGACGGCCGCAAATCCGGGTGTCGCAAGTTGGTCGAGCAGGAACGTGGCTGGGGCCGGGCCATTGTAATCCACCGAACCGGCGCCGATATTGAACTCGATCGTCGACTCGTTGATGACCTGGAAGGACTGGTTGTGGGCCGTCATGATGGCCATCAGGCTCGAGGGTGGACTGTTCACGATGGCGAGTGTGTTCATCGAGCTCAGAACCCCGTCCATCCAGTTCTGGCTAGCCAGCTCGGCCGGAGTAAAGGAATCGTTGTCGTAGATGAGCCCCGGCAGGAAGAAGTTCTCGTCCTCGAGATACGAGAGGGGCTGGTTCATCACCATGCCGCGGTAGAGGGAGTACCACATCACGTAGGCGTTGATCGGATCCCCGTTCGAGAAGTACTCGTGGGGGAAGAGAGTGAAGTTCCAGTGGGTGCCGTCCGGGGAGGTGGTCCAGTTCTTCGCGAGGAGCGGGACCTGGTAGACGGGCGTGGAGAGTCCCGCAGACGAAGGACCGTACTGGGTATTATTGTAGAAAATCAGGGTCTGGTAGACCTGCTGGACGACGCCCCAGCCTGGGGTAGTGTAGGTGACGGCCGGGTCGAGCGAGTCGGGCACCTCGGGTTGGTCGATCACGATAGAGTTCGTGGTCGAGAGCGAGCACGTAGCCGCCTGGGAAGCCGCCCGGCTCAGCCCGTAATACGCTCCACTGGCCGACAACGCAGTGAGCACCGCGACGACCACAGCAGCAATTCGGATAGAACGGGGATCCATCGAACCCCTCCCAACGGTCGGCGCGAAGAGGGGGACCCCGTTCTTAAACCCTAGGATGGGGGCCCGGGCGCCACTCCCCAACGGTGAGAGGGCGATAGGACGGTTTCCCTGGGATAACATCTTTTACCGTGGCGGGCTGGCGCTCCCCGGCGATTCGTATGGCAACCTCTAAGATGCTGGTCGGAGGCGAGTGGGTGGAATCTTCGTCCGAGGGGACGATCTCCGTTGTGAGCCCGTTCACGGGGAAGTCCATCGGGGAGGTTCCGAAGGGAACCCGCGAGGATATCCGGAAGGCCATCGACGCCGCACGGGACGCCTTCGACAAGGGGCCCTGGCCGCGTCTGTCCGCTCGTGCGCGGGGCGAGGTCTACCTCAAGGCCGCCCAGATCCTCCAATCCCGGGCCGCCATGATCGCCGACCTCGAGAGCCGGAACCAGGGCAAGACCATCAAGCAGGCCGCGGACGTTGACATCCCGGGCTCGATTGACAACCTGATCTTCTACGCCGGAGCGGTCCGTACGCTCGACGCGAAGAGCCCCCAGGAATTCCTTGGCGACGGCACGACGATCTTCCGGCGGGAGCCGGTAGGAGTCATCGGGTCGATCACTCCGTGGAACTACCCATTCATGATGGCGGTTTGGAAGATCGGACCGGCGCTCGTCACGGGCAACACGGTCATCCTCAAGCCGGCCAGCTGGACCCCTCTCAGCACGCTCGAGCTGGGCAAGGCGTTCACCGAGGCCGGGCTGCCCTCCGGCGTGCTGAACATCGTCACCGGGCCAGGTCCGGAGGTCGGGAACGAGCTCTGCGTCAATCCGAAGGTCGACATGGTCTCCCTGACGGGCGACACAGAGACCGGCAAGAAGATCATGGAAGCGGCGAGCAGCACCGTGAAGCGCGTGCAGCTCGAGCTCGGGGGTAAGGCGCCGTTCATCGTCTTCGAGGACGCGGACATCCCGGCGGCAGTCGAGGGAGCCATCGTCGGCGGCTACGTGAACGGGGGTCAGGACTGCACGGCGGCTACCCGGATCATCATCCACAAGTCGGTGCGCGAGAAGTTTGAGAAGGGACTGCTGGAGCGGGTCAAGCAGGTCCGCGTCGGCGACCCCTCTTCCCGGTCCACGGACCTGGGTCCACTCGTCCACGCGAGCCACCAGAAGAAGGTGCTCGATTGGGTCGAGAAAGGCAAGAGCGAGGGCGCGAAGCTGCGGATCGGCGGCACGGAGGCCGGCGGGAAGCTCAAGCAGGGCGCCTTCGTCAACGCCACGGTCTTCGACCAGGTGGCGCCGGACATGGAGATCGCTCAGCGGGAGATCTTCGGGCCGGTCTTGGACGTGATCGAGTTCGAGAAGTTCGACGAGGCCATCGAGATAGCGAACGGAGTCGACTACGGCCTCGCGGGCAGCGTCTGGACTCAGAACGTGCGCACCGCGCTCCGCGCCGCGAACGCTATCCGGTTCGGCGATGTGTGGGTCAACGACCACCTGCCGCTGGGCTCGGAGACGCCGCACGGCGGCTTCAAGCAGTCCGGCTTCGGGAAGGACCTCGGCGCGGATTCGCTCAACGACTACACCGTCGTGAAGAACCTCTACATCGACCTGACGGGCCAGGCGCGAAAGAGCTGGCACTACACCGTCTACGGCGACCCCGGCTGAGGACCCGCCGGCGCGGGGAGTCATGGCATCGGCAGAGTCCGGGGAGACGGGTCTGCTCTTCATCGGCGGGGAATGGACTCCGTCCAGGTCCGACCGGTGGCAAGAGGTCCATGACCCGTCGACCGGCGGCCGACTAGGCCGCGTCTCGGTAGCCTCTCGCGAGGAGGCGTCGGCCGCGGTCGACGCGGCCGCCGCCGTGGAAGAGTCGTGGGGCACGACACCGATCCACGAACGATCCCGGCTGCTGCGCGCGCTCGCAGACCGACTTCTGGCCGACAGTGCGGGAATGGCCCGGCTCATTGCCCAGGAGGTCGGAAAGCCAATCGTCGACGCGCGGGTCGAGGCGACCCGTGCCGTGACGGTCTACCAACTCGCCGCGGACGAGGCCCGCCACCTGACCGGCGAGTCATTCCCCGCCGACGCGTACGTCTATCCCGCCGGCAACGAGCAACGGTTCCTCTTCTCGGTGCGAGACCCGATCGGGGTGGTCGTGGCCATCAGCCCTTTCAACTTCCCTCTCAACTTGCTCTCCCACAAGGTGGCTCCCGCCTTGGCCGCCGGCAATCCGGTCGTAATCAAGCCGACAAGCTCCGCCCCCTTGACGGCCCTCCGGCTCGCGAAACACATCGAAGCCGCCGGTTTCCCCAAGGGCGTGGTGAACGTCGTCGTGGGACCGGGGGAGAGGTCGGGGATACCCTCGTCGAGCATCCCCGGACCCGGCTGATCACGTTCACCGGGTCGACGGTCGTCGGGAAAAGCATCGCTGAGAAGGCCGGTCGACACGCGAAGCGTGTGATCCTGGAGATGGGGGGGATGGACCCGTTCATCGGTACTGGACGACGCTCCGCTGGACCTCACCGTCGTGGCGGCCGTTCGGGGCGCGTTTGGATATTCGGGGCAGGTCTGCACCGCCTCCAAGCGGTTGCTGGTCTCCGACGTGGTCGCCGACCGATTCGCCCAAGCCTTCACCGAACGCGCACGGAAGCTGAAGGTGGGACCGGCGCTCTCCGAAGACACTCAAGTCGGGCCGCTCATCGACGCCGCGGCGCTGGATCGGATGGACCGTCTGGTGGGCGACGCGGTGTCCCACTCCGCCAAGATCCTTCTCGGGGGTCAGCGGGCCTCGGAACTGGCCCCGGGGTACTTCTACCGGCCCACGGTCCTCGATGACGTCACCATCGCATCGAAGGTCGCTCAAGAGGAGCCGTTCGGCCCCGTCGTTCCGATCCTGCGGTTCCACGACCTCGACGAAGCGATCCGGATCGCCAACGGGACTCCCTACGGTCTGCAGGCGGCGGTCTACACGAACGACCTCAAGCGAGCGTTCACCATCGCCAAGCGGATCCGGGCCGGTGGCGTCCACATCAACGACCCCACTTCGCTGCGGTGGGACGCACTGCCGTTCGGCGGGGTCAAGGAGAGCGGCCTCGGACGCGAGGGCCTCCGGTACGCGATGGAAGAGATGACCGAGGTCAAGCTGATCTCGGTGAACTACGGCTGAGCTCGACGGTCCGACCTTCGGGAGGTGAAGCCCGGACGTACGACGTCGTGGTGATCGGAGGCGGCCACAACGGCCTCACCGCGGCCGCATACCTTGCCCGGGGAGGGGCGAGGGTCGTCGTACTCGAGCAGCGACCGTTCGTGGGCGGAGCCTGCATCACTGAAGAGCCGTGGCCGGGCTTCCGGATCAACACCTTTGCCTACCTTGCGGGAATGCTCAGCGCGAAGGTGATCGACGAGTTGGGGTTGTCCCGGCTCGGGTACCGGACGATCCCGCATGACCCGGAAGGATTCCTTCCCTTCCCCGACGGGCGGTCGATCACGCTGTGGGGGGACACGGCCCGGACGCAGAAGGAAATCGCGCGGTTCTCCCCGCGGGACGCGGAGGCCTATCCCCGGTACCTCCGTCACTGGACGGAGATCCTGAAGCTCCTCGAACCGATCCTGGGTGGCAGTCCCCCCTCTCTTCGCGAGCTGGCCGAGCAGTTTCGGGGCCCCGAGTACGAGCGGCTTCTGCGCGACCTGATCCTCCGGAGCGCGGAGGATTTTCTCGCGGACTGGTTTGAGTCGGACGAGCTCAAGGCCGCCCTGGGGTTCAGCGCGTGCGTCGGCGCGTTCACCAGCCCCCGGAGACCGGGGACGGCCTACGTGCTGGCGCACAACAGCGTCACCGAGCTCGGGGGGCGTGCCGGGGCGTGGGGGTTCGCGGTCGGGGGCATGGGACGAACGACGGAGGCGCTCGCGCGGGCCGCCCAGGGGTTCGGTGCGGAGATCCGGACCGGCGTCGGCGTGCGCTCGCTCTCGGTCGCAGCCGGTCGAGTGACCGGCGTCGAGACCGTCGCCGGTCACCGTATCGAGGCGCGGGCCGTCGCCTCCGGGGTCGACATCAAGCGCACGTTGCTTGGGCTGGCGCCAGCCGACTCCGTGCCGGAGGAGGTCCGGCGGCAGGTCCGTAGCTTCAAGACCTACGCGACTACGCTCAAGTTCAACGCGGCGCTTCGGCGTCTTCCGCGGTTCACCGCTCGGCCCGAGGTGCCCGGCCCTCACCACCAAGCCTCGATCACGATCGGCCCGTCGCTCGAGTACCTCGACCGGGCCTACGCGATGGCGGCGACGGGCCACCTGTCGGACCCTCCCTTCGCGGAGGTTCTCTTCCAGAGCGCCGTCGACCCTTCGGTCGCGCCGCCCGGCCATCACACCATGACCTGCTCGGTGAAGTACGCACCACGGGAGCTCGTCGGCACCACCTGGGCCGACCATCGGGCGGCCGCCGCGGAGCTCGTGTTGTCGACGCTCGAGGAGTATGCGCCGGATATTCGCGAGGTCGTGGAGCACGCCCAGGTCGTCACGCCGGAGGACATCGAGACCACTCTCGGGATGACCGGCGGGAGCTGTTTCCATGGGGACCTGACGCCCGACCAGATGTTCTCGCTACGTCCCTTCCCGGGCGCCAGTGGCTACCGGCTGCCGCTCCCCGGCCTCTACCTGTGCGGTTCGTCGGCCCATCCGGGAGGCGGGGTCACGGGCGTTCCCGGTCGGAACGCGGCCCAGGTAATCCTCACGGACCTGCACCAATCTCCATTGCGGACGCCCGGTTAAGCGCGAAATCCCTCAGGTTCCGGCGGGGGATCTCCCAGCCGCCGGGGCGAGTCCCGACAGGAGGCTCAGCGTTACGTAGCCGGCCAGTCGAGCAGTCACCCCGGTCGGGTCGACTGGGGGGTTGACCTCGCAGACGTCGAAGGCCCGCACGCGGAACCGCCGGGAGGCCCAATCGAGAAGGTCCAAGAGGTCCTCGACCGGGATACCATGCACCGATGGAGCGGTCGCACCCGGAGCGGCCGCCTGGTGGACCACGTCGATATCGATGGACAGGCACACGTCGCGATCCTTCCGGGTCGTCGCCTCCACCGGCTCCACCGCCCGCGACACCCCTTGCCGACGGAGATCGCTCGCGGACACGAGGTGGACGCCCCCCTTCCGGGCCGTCTCAAACAACTCCTCGTCATTCGAGAAACGTCCTCGGCCGAACTCCACCAGCGGCCGTTGAAAGTCCTCGATCATGCGAAGCGCCCAGTTTCCGTTGGACGGGCCCTGGTCTCGAGGCCGCAGGTCGAGGTGCGAATCCAGGCTAATGACCATGAGATTCGGAAAGAAGGCGCCGGACCGCCCGGATCCCGGCGTACGCGACGGCATGGTCGCCGCCGAGGAGACCGATCACCGGTCGGGCACCCGCCTTCCACCGGTCGGACACGGCGGCGCTCACGCCCTCGAGCATCTCGTCGTGGGTGGGACCAATGGATGCGTCTCCCGCATCCTCCCAACGAACCGTCCGACCTGCAGTTGCGTCGTACGGGTGAAGCCGGCGCCGAAGCTCCTCCCGAATAGCGGCCGGTGCGAGGCGAGCCCCCTTGCGACCGAGAGTGGTGGCGTCCCACGGGACCCCGAGCAGGATCGGGTCCATCTCCCCCGGAACCGGACCCTCGCTTAATATCACGCGCCGTGCGTTTCGAGTTCGTTCGTGGGACGAGCCGCGCCTTAAATATCGGAACCGGGCTGCCCCGCGCGTGTCCTTGTATGACGTAGTAATCATCGGGGGAGGGCACAACGGCCTTGTCGCGGCCGGCTACCTGGGTAAGGCCGGCGCGAAGGTCCTTGTTCTCGAACGACGGCCGATCGTCGGCGGCGCCGCCGTCACCGAGGAGCCCTGGCCGGGGTACCGGATCAATACGTTCTCGTATGTCGCGGGCCTTCTGCGCCCGCAGATCGTGGAGGACCTCCAACTAGGATCCTATGGGTATGAAACCATCCTGTACGACCCGCAGTCGTTCGTGCCGTTCCCGAATGGCACGTCGTTGAGCCTCTGGAACGACACGGAGAAAACGCAGAAGGAGATCGCCAAATTCTCGGCCAAGGACGCCGCGATCTACCCGAAGTACGAAGAGTACTGGGACAACGTGCTCGACCTCGTCGAGCCCTTGCTTCTGGCTCCACCGGTTCCGCTCCAGGAACTCGTGGGGATGTTCGAGGGACCCCAGGCCGAGGAGCTCGTCCGCGAGCTGTTCCTCCTCAGCGCGTGGGACTTCCTGGACGAGTGGTTCGAGAGCGACGAGGTCAAGATCAGTTTCGCCACGAACGCGGTGATTGGGGAGATGTGCGGTCCCCGTACGCCCGGGACCGCCTACGTGCTGGCCCACCACAACATCGGCGTCCTGGAAGGACAGCGCAAGGTCTGGGGGTTCTCCAAGGGCGGGATGGGCCGGATCTCCGAAGCCCTGGCCGCATCGGCGCGGCATCACGGGGTCGAGATACGGACGGGCGTCGGGGTACGCCAGATCCTCCTCCAGAACGGGAAGGCCGTCGGCGTGGAAACCGCAACGGGCGAGCAAATTCACGCCACGGCCGTCGCGTCGAACCTCGATGTGAAGCGCACCCTCCTCGAGCTGACGCCCGCCGACGCGGTGCCGGCGGAGATCCGGCGGCAGGCCGAGCGGTTCAAGACCCGCGGCGCGGCGCTCAAGTTCAACGCCGCCCTTGATGACCTACCGGAGTTCACGGCGGCTCCCGGTCGCCCCGGACCTCACCACCGGGGCGCCATCGAGATCGCTCCGTCCATGGAATACCTCGAGAAGGCCTTCGACGATGCGAAGTACGGTCACTTCTCCACGCACCCGTTCCTCGACATCGAGTTCCAGAGCGCATCGGACCCGACGATGGCCCCGCCCGGGAAGCATGTCATGACGTGCTTCGTGATGTACGCGCCCCGGGAGCTCTCCGGAACGACGTGGTCGAAGTTCAAGCCGACGGCCGGCGAGCGGTGCCTCGACACGATCGCCGAGTTCGCGCCGGACATCCGGAAGCAGGTCACGCACTGGCAGGTGGTTTCCCCGGAGGACATCGAGAACACCCTCGGGATGTCCGGCGGGAACATCTTCCAGGGAGACATCACTCCCGACCAGATCTTCTCGTACCGACCGATCTTGGGCTGGGCGAACTACCGGACGCCGATCCCCGGGCTCTACTTCTGCGGCTCCACGGCCCACCCCGGCGGCGGCGTCACGGGCGCGCCCGGTTACAACGGCGCGCAAGCAATCCTCGAGGACCTGCCAGCCCTGAAGAAAGGTTGACCCCCGCCGGCACGCGAGAATACCGTCGGGTGCTGTTCTCTCAGACGGGATAGAAGGCGGGATGGGAAAGGGTGGTTCAAGTCGCGGGACGTGGTGCGCGAGAAGACCTATCCCCTTCTTCCTCTGCTCCTTCGCGGATGGAGAGCTACGACGCCCTGATAGTGGGCGGAGGGCACAATGGCCTGGTCGCCGCCGGCTACCTCGCCAAAGCCGGGCTCCGGACCCTCGTGCTCGAGCGGCAGGATCACGTGGGCGGGGCGTGCGTGACCGAGGAGCCGTGGCCAGGGTTCCGGATCAATACCTACTCCTACGTCGCGGGCATGCTGCGACCGGAGATCATCGACGATCTGGAGCTTCGGAGGTTCGGATTCCGGACTCTCCCCTGCGCGCCGGCCGAATTCTGTCCGTTTCCGGACGGTCGATCGCTGACCGTCTGGAGCGACGAGGAGGCCACCCTGCGCGAGATTGCGAAGTTCTCCCGGCGCGACGCCCAGGCGTACCCTCGGTACGTGGAGTACTGGGAGCGCACCCTGGACATTCTGGAGCCGTTGCTCCTCCGAGCGCCCGCGCCGCTTCCGGAACTCCTCGCCCAGTTCGAGAGCCAAGGGATCGACGAACTTCTGCGCGACCTGTTTCTCCTCAGCGTGGAGGAGTTTCTCGACGGATGGTTCGAGAGCGACCAGCTGAAGGCGTCCTTGGCGATCAACGGACTCATCGGAGAGATGTGCGGCCCCCGAACGCCGGGAACCGCCTACGTGCTCGCGCACCACAATGCCACCGTCCTCGACGGAGTACGGCAGGCCTGGGGGTTCGCCGTCGGGGGCATGGGGCGGATTACCGAGGCGATGGCGCGCGCGGCTGAACACTTCGGGGCGACGATTCGAGTCCGGACAGGGGTCCGCCAGGTGCGGATTCACGACGGACGGGCCGTGGGCGTCGAGACCGAGTCAGGAGAGCAGATAGAGGCCCGCGTGGTGTTGTCAGCGCTCGACGTCCGGCAGACCGTGCTGAAGCTCCTCCCCCCGACGTTCTACCCGACCGGGAACTCGATCGGGTCCGGAAGTTCCGGAGCGACGGCGCCTCCCTCAAGTTCAATGCGGCGTTGAACGGGCTTCCAAGGTTCTCCGCCTGGGCCGGCCCGGGCGGCCCGCACAAGGGGGAGGTGGAGATCGCCCCCTCCATGGAGTACCTCGAGCGCGCCTATGACGCGGGGAAGTACGGCCGCTTCTCTGAGCGACCGTACATGGACATCCTGTTCCAGAGCGCCGCCGACCCGTCGATGGCGCCCCCCGGCAAGCATACGATGACCTGTTTCGTGCAATACGCTCCCTACGAGCTGCGAGGAACGACGTGGGACGATTTCCGGCCCGAAGCCGCGGAGATCGTGCTGCGGACGCTCGAGGAGTACGCCCCCGAGATACGGAGGACCGTTGAACATTCGGAGATCATCTCTCCGGTGGATATCGAACGCACGGTGGGGCTGTCCGGGGGGAATATCTTCCAAGGCAACATGAGCCCGGATCAGATCTTTCGGTTCCGGCCCCTCATCGGTTGGTCGGGCTACCGGACTCCCGTGCCTGGACTGTACCTGTGCGCAGCAACGGCACATCCCGGCGGTGGTGTGATGGGGGCTCCGGGCCACAACGCCGCGCACGCCGTGCTCGAGGACCTTGGATCCCGCCCCCTCACATACCGGACGATAGGGGTGGAGCATGAGCGCCCGCAGCCCCCAGTGGTCGCACGGCGCGCGTCCACGCGGGCCCTAAGAGGAGATCGTCCCCCGGCTCGGCCCCTTCTGGCCGGACAGGGGGCGGGATGGGAAGGGCTGGCTCATGTCGCGGGACGGGCCACGCGAGACGCTCTTTCCCGCGTCAATGGGACGCCGCCATCCCGGCGGAATCTACAAAGGCCCCCTCCGGCTCGGCCCGCCGATGCCGGCCCACCGAACGCCCGCTCGCCGAGGGAAGGGCGAAGGCACGGACTACTGGGCACGATACCAAGAACTCTTTCCCCGGTATTTCTGGTCGGAAGAAACCCGCCTGGCGAGCATCATCGTCACGGGGGCGACAGGTTCGACGGTCCGCGACACCTCCGGCAAGACGTACATCGACCTGACGAGCCAATGGGCGACGAACAACCTCGGGAACGTTCCGCCCGAGGTCCTGGACGTGACCGTGGAGGCGCTCCGCCGATACGGGTTCCTGACGTACTTCATGACGCCCCACCTGCCGATGATCGAGCTGGCCGAGAGGCTGATCGAGAACCGGCCGTCCCCCAATCTCTCCCGGGTCTTCCTGGAACTCTCCGGCACCGGCGCCGCGGAAGGTGCCGTGAAGCACGCGGTCGAAGCCAGTCACCGACCGCTGATCTTGAGTTTTCTGGGACAATATCACGGACTCTCTATCGGCGCGAACCTGATCGGCAGCCTCAGCTCCCATGAGCGAAAATATTGGGAAGCGTGGGGGGGCGGCGCGTTGCACGCCCCGTACCCGTTTCCCTACCGGCGTCCACGCGGGATGAGCGAGGAGGAGTACGGGGACTGGGTACTCGAGTACATCGAGGAGCAGATCCTCGGGCGGCAGGCAGAACCCGACCGGATCGCGGGGGTGATCTTCGAGCCGATCGCCTGCGAGGCCGGCATCTGGATCCCGCCCGCGAAGTTCGTTCGAGGGCTGGCCAAGCTGTGCGAGACCCACGACTGGTTCTTCATCGACGACGAGGTCGAGACCGGCCTCGGCCGCACCGGCAAGATGTGGGCGATCGAGCATTTCGGGGTGGCCCCTGACCTGATGGCAATCGGGAAGGGGATCTCGGGCGGAGTGATGCCGATCGCCGCGGTGATGGGCACGGAGGAGGTCATGGGCGAAGCGATGGTCGCGGCGGGCACGACCTTCGCGGGGCACCCGGCCGCCTGTGCGGCGGCCAGCAAGACCCTCGAGATACTGCGACGGGACAAGATCCCCGAACGATCGGCCCGGCTCGGCGCCGCCGCCCTCAAGCGCATGAAGGAGTGGGAGCGTCTTCCGAACGTGGGCGAGGTGCGCGGTCTGGGCCTTTGCCTCGGCATAGAGCTGGTCAAGGACAAACGCTCCCGGAAGGCCCATGCGGAGTTGGGTCGACGGGTCTTCCGGGACTGCGTCCAGAACGGAACGATCCCGCTGTGGAATTATGGTGACCACGTCGTTCGCATCGAGCCCCCGCTCACGATCGAGCAGGAGACGCTCGACGCCGGGCTCGACGCGGTCGAATCCGCCCTGCGGCGGGGCTGAGCGAACCGACCTCAGCCGTCGTGGTCCGGCGGCGGGCCGGCGATTTCCGTCCGCGAATCCGTTCCAAATCGGTCACCTTCGGAACAGTTCCGGTTCCGGTTTCTGTCCGAAACGGAATATTTCAGTACATAATCGCTATTTTTCGCATCTAAAATGGTCTATTTACCGCTCATACGTGACATAGGCAATAGAACCCCCGAGGTAGGCTAACAGCAGCCCGGTACTGCACTGAGGCTTGCGGGTTCAATCCAAAGGATAGAGCGCCTAAGTGTATCGAAATACGGGGTCTATACCCGCTCTGGCGCCAAGTTTTTATGCGCGGGCCGGTCCTGTTGGGACAATGTCGGCGCTCGCGAACGGACGGAAGGGGGTGCACCCGGGCGACCCGACGGGACACCTTTCCGGTACGACCCCGGATGGCCACGTCTACTGGGATGAGGCCGTGTTCCGAACCGAACTCAACCGGTTCTACTATCGAAACTGGCTCCTCGTCGGCCGCGAGGAGCAGATCCCGAAGACCGGCGACTACCTGACCCGGACCATCGGGACGGAGGCCATCATGCTCCTCCGGGACAAGGAGGGGCAGGTCCGAGGATTCCAGAACGTCTGCCGGCATCGGGGGACCCAGCTTCTCGAGGAACCCTGCGGCTCGGGACTCCGGTCCATCGTCTGCCCGTACCACGCGTGGACGTACGGCCTCGACGGGCGCCTCAACGGCGCCGGGCACATGCAAGCCGTTCAGGGGTTCCGGAAGGAGGACAACGGACTGTTCCCGGTCCGCGTCGAGAGCGCCGCCGGATTTCTCTGGGTGAACCTCGACCCGAACGGCGGGTCCCTCACAGACCAGCTCGGCCCCTTCCTCGACCGCGTCGCCCGTTTTCCGCTCGCCCAACTCCGCGCCGGCCCAACGCACACCTACACGATCGAGGCGAACTGGAAGCTTCTCGTCGAGAATTACTCGGAATGTTACCACTGCGCGCCGATCCACCCGGAGCTGAACCGGATCACCCCGTACATGACGGGGGACAATGACGCGTTCTTCACGGAGGGGAAGGGACAGTTCTCCGGCGGGTACCAGACCTTCGCGGGCGACTACACGTCGATGACGATGACCGGCTATACCCGCCGGCCGCCGCTCCCCGGCATGACCGAGGAGGACCGGAAGCGGATCTACTACTACGTTCTCTGGCCGAACACGTTCTTCAGCCTGCACCCCGACTACCTGATGGTGCACAAAGGCTGGCCGATCTCGCCCGGTCGAACGCGGGTCGAGAACGAGTTCTACTTCGACCCCGCCGTGATGGCGAAACCGGACTTCGACCCCAGCGACGCCGTCGGGCTCTGGGACATCATCAATCGACAGGACTGGCACGTGTGCGAGCTCGCACAGAAGGGCACTCAGAGCCGGAACTGGCACGGGGGCCGGTACAGCGAGCAGGAGACACTTGTGTGGGATTTCGACGCGTACTATCAGGACCAGATGGGGCGCCACACCCCCTAGGGAGGTCGAATGAGCACCGCGGCCCGACCCTCGGTCCCCAGTCCCCCGGGGCGGGACCGCCCCACATCCGCTGCCCTCCGGGCGGTCGACCGGCCGTTCAAGGAGGCGGCCACGCTGCCCGGCTGGATGTTCTCCGACCCTACGCTCTACGCGGAGGAACTCCGTCGGATGTTCCATCGCACCTGGACCTGTGTCGGCCGGGAGGACGAGGTGTCGGGAGCGGGCGGCTTCCTGACCGTCGAGGTCGGCGGGTCGGGCGTGCTGATCGTGCGCGACAAGGAGGGCTTCCTTCGCGCTTTCCATAACGTGTGCCGGCACCGGGGAACCCGGCTCGTGGAGGAGAATCTCGGAACCGGTCTCTCGAATATCCAGTGTCCGTACCACGCCTGGACGTACGACCTCGCGGGCCAGTTACGCGGAGCCCCGCACATGACCGGTGTCGAGAACTTCGACAAGCGCGATTATGGGCTCCACCCGGTGGCCCTCGAGACCTGGCGCGGTTTCCTCTGGGTGAACCTCGACCCGACCCCGGCTCCACTTTCCGACCATCTGGGCGCCCTCGTCGAGCGCGCGCGTCCGTTCCCCCTCGAGCGGCTCCGTCGGGCCCACCGCGTCGTCTACGACATTAACGCGAACTGGAAACTCGTCCTCCAGAACGCCAACGAGTGTTACCACTGCCCGGGGGTCCACCCTCAACTGGTGAAGATCACTCCCTACACTTCTGGCGAGGAGGACATCCATCGAGGCCCGATCTTCGGCGGCTGGATGGACATGGTCGAGGGCGCCGAGACCCTCACGGCCAACGGGAAGAGTGACCGGAAGAGGTTCCCGGCGCTCTCCGCCGAGGACCTGCGCCGGGTCTACTACTACGTGCTGTTCCCGGCCAATTTCATAGCTTTCTCAACGGACTATGTCACGATGGACTGGTTCCAGCCGATGGGCCCCGAGCGCACCCGGTTGATCTTCGACCTGTATGTCGACCGAGACGAGCCGGACCCGGCCGCGGACGCGATGGATTTCTGGGAGACGACGAACCGCCAGGACTGGCACATCTGCGAGATGGCCCACCTCGGGTCGAAGACCATCGCCTACGACCAGGGCCGGTACAGCACCGAAGAAGACACCGTCCACGCCATCGACCAGTACTACCTCCGCCAGATGGGTCTCGTCGGCGAGCCGCACGAGTAGAACGGGGATCCGCCGAGAGGGAACCCCCGGAGGACAGGGAGTCGAGCGATGGCCGAGTTCGACGCGATCGTGGTCGGCGCGGGGCACAACGGCCTCGTCACGGCAGGCTACCTTTCCCGGGCCGGCGCGCGCGTGCTGGTCCTCGAGAAGCGCGGAATCGTCGGGGGCGCCTCCGTCACGGAGGAGCCGTGGCCGGGCTACCGCCTCAGCACCTTCGGGTATGCCGCGGGACTGCTGCGGCCGAAGATCGTTGAGGAGCTCGAGCTCAAGCGGTTCGGCTACCGGCCGATCTTGTGCGACCCGCAGGGGTTCGCGCCATTCCCCGACGGCCGTTCGCTGACCTTCTGGGTGAACGAGGAGAAGACCGAGAAGGAGATCGCCCGGTTCTCGAAGAAGGACGCCGAGGCCTATCCCAAGTACCTCGCCTGGTGGGACGGTATCATGGACCAGATCGAGCCGATCCTCCTCGCCCCTCCGGTGCCGCTCGGAGAGATGCTGAGCCACTGGACGGGGAGCGACCCCCAGCAGGTGCTCAAGGACCTGTTTCTCCAGAGCGCCGCCGACCTGTTGGACGGCTGGTTCGAGTCGGAGGAGCTCAAGGGCGTCCTCGCCTCCGGGTCGATCATCGGGACCTTGGCGGGCCCGAGGACGCCGGGCACGGCCTACATCCTCGCCCACAACAGCGTGGGGATCCTGGAAGGTCACCGCCGGATCTGGGGGATCGCCGAGGGGGGCATGGGGAACATCACGCAGTCGATGGCCCGAGCCGCGACGCACTACGGCGCGCAGATCCGGACCGGCGCCGGCGTGCGGCGGATCCTGGTCGAGGCGGGTCGGGCCGTCGGGGTCGAGACGGAGACCGGGGAGGTCCATCGGGCGCCGATCATCGTCTCCTCCCTCGACCTCAAGCAGACCTTCTTTCGACTGCTACCAGAAGATGCCGTGGACCTGGGATTCCGTCTCCGGGTGAAGAAGATCCGGAACGAGGGGGCCTGCCTCAAGTTCAACGCGGCGTTGGACCGGCTCCCGCACTATCGGGCCGCCGCCGACCCCTCGCGCCTGGCGGGGGCGCTCGACATCGCCCCGTCGATGGACTACCTCGAGCGGGCCTACGATGACGCGAAGTATGGACGCTTCTCTCACCGGCCGTACATCGACATCTACCACCAGAGCATCCTGGACCCGTCCGTCGCGCCCCCGGGCAAGCACACGATGACGTGCTTCGTGGAGTATGCGCCCACGGAGCTTCGGGGAATGGACTGGAATGACGCCCGGTCCCACGTGGCCGAGACCGTGCTCGATACGATCGAGGAGTACGCGCCAGACATCCGGCAAACCGTCCTGCACTGGCAGGTCGTGACCCCGCAGGACATCGAGAACCTCCTGGGGATGACCGGGGGGAACATCGACCAGGGCGACATCACGCCGGACCAGCTGTTCTCCTTCCGGCCGGTCCCGGGCTGGACCTCGTACCCGTACCCCCCTTCCGGGGCTCTACCTGTGCGGTTGCGCTACCCATCCAGGGGGCGGGGTCTTGGGCGCTCCGGGCCACAACGCGGCCCAGATCATCCTGGCGGATTGGAACGCAGCCCGGAGCGGCGGCAGCGCGCCGGCGCAACTCTCTGCACCCGTATAGAATCCGCGGCCGGAAACGACCTCGGTTTCCCCGCGAGCGAGGCTATATCAGGGGGGGGAGGATAGGGCGAAAACCAGCGCCCGGACTGGTTCGAACCCATGGAACCAAAGTCGCTCCGAATTTCCGCAGTCGTCGTAGCGTTGATGACCGTGGCCTCGGCCTACGGCGTCTACGCCTACTACTCGACCTCGGCGTCAACGGGGTGCAACCTCCAAAGCACGAACCCCCTGATCTTCGACCAGGCCGAGCAGGTGCATACCCTCGATCCGGAGTGGGCCTACTCGACCCCTGATTGGGGAGCCGTGCAGCAGGTCTACCAGGCCCTCATCATCTACAACCAGTCGAGTGACACCCAGTTCGACGGACAGCTTGCCAAGAACTGGACGAATTCCTCCGACGGCTTGCACTGGAACTTCACCCTCTGGCCGACCGTCCACTTCTCGAACGGGGACCCGTTCAATGCCTACGTGATGTGGTACTCGCTCTATCGAACGCTCGCCATGTACGGCTCGGACCAGTATCTCCTGAGCGAGAACTTCTGGCTGCCGAACGACTGGTACAACAACCCCAACACGACCTACACGGCGCAGGCGGAGCAGAGCCTCCTCTGGGACCTCAACAACTTCAATTTCTTCGACACGAGCCTGGGACCCGCGAATGAAACCGCCATCATGGAGGCCGCCAACCAGTCGTTCCGTGTGATCAGCCCGTACGAGATCCAGCTGAACGTCGGGAACGGCTACATCGACAACAACTACACCCAGCCCATCCCGTACACGTACCTGCTCGCCGAGATGTCCTCCGTAGGCGGCGACGCCGTGGACCCGGCGGTCATCGACGCCCATGGGGGCGTTACCGAGGCCGTCAACACCTGGCTCCAGAACAACATGGTCGGCACGGGGCCGTACCTCCTCGACCTGTGGAGCCCGGGCAACAGCATCTCGTTCAAGCCCGACCCCAACTACTGGGCGGCCCAAGGTACCCCGTCTCCCGCCGCGACACAGCCGTGGAACAACAACCTGCAACCCGCCAAGGATTCGTTCGTCATCAGCTTCCAGGAGGACCCCTCGATCAACATCCAGAACCTCCGGAGCGGGGCGTCCGCCGGGGCCTCGTTCGCCTTCCTCGGCCCGGGGACGATCACCGCGCTCAAGGGCGATAAGTGCCTGACCGTCGATCCGCTGTCGCTCTCCTACTCCGTCGCGAACGGCGGCTGGTGGATCTACATGAACCAGACCTACGCCCCGTTCAACAATCTGACGGTCCGGGACGCGATAGCCCACGCCATCAACATCTCCTACATCGACAACGTGGCGTTCGGCGACTTCGCCTCCCAATGGGTCGGCCCCGTGCCACCAGGGTATCCCGGGTACGACCCCGGTAATCTGACTCCCTACACCTTTGACCCGACACTGGCGAAGCAGCTGATGTCCCAGTCTCCGTGGCCCCATGGCTTCAACACGGCGAACAATCCGTTGCCGTTCGTCTACGTGGGCCCGAGTCCGGACTGGGACACCGCGATGACCTTCGTTCAGCAGAACCTGTCCTCGATCGGGATCTACATCAATCCCGTCCCGCTGGACCTTCCGACGTACTACTCCCTCGAGGGATTCGACCTGACCACCGGCCAGTGCATCGCCCAGGAACATCTCAACGGGGGCCCGTTCGAGATCGGAATGGAGTTCTACTCCTCGGACTGGGTCGCGCCGGACGACTGGACCCTGAACAACGTCTGGACGTACGGGTCGGCGAACATCTGCATGGGCGGCTATTCCAACGGGACCATGGACAATCTCGCGATCCAGGCGGCCGGGGAGCACAACCAGGCGAAGTTCTTGCAGGACTACGCCCTGATGACCCAGACGATGTACCAGAACTACACCGATGTCTGGTTCAATGTTCCCACGCTCTTTGCCGTGTACAACAGCAATGTGCAGGGCACCGTCCCGAACCCGATCGGGAGCTGCCTGCCGGCATGGAACCTCGAGTGCAACACCGAGTACGCCACTTGATCCACCTCGCCGGGGCACTTCCCCCGGGCGGGGGAGCCCCCCTCGGGGGGCGATAGGTTAAAGGGCCGGGCGGGCCCCCGGCGCGCGGGGGTTCGGTAGTATTCCCACCAAGGGCGCCAAGGTAGTCCAGGTCGGTTGCGGAGCGGTCGGGCAGGTCATCGCCCGCCATCTCGTCGCGAGTTCGGCCATCCGGGAACTGGTGCTCGCCGATTTGGACGCTCCCCTCGCTCAGAGCGTCGCGGCCGGCTTGCCAGGATCCCGGGCCAAGGGCGTCGGCCTCGATGCCGGAGACGCCGCTGCCGTGGCTGCGTTCGTCAAGGACGCGGACGTCCTCGTCAACGCGACGATCCCCCGGTTCAACAATATCCTCATGGCGGCAGCGCGGGAAGGCCGGGTCGCCTACGTCGACCTGGCCTCCGCGTCCAGCGACCCGTTCGTGGACGACGGCAAGTGGAAAGCCGCCGGCGTGCCCGCGATCATCGGCATGGGAGAGGATCCCGGCCTGAGCAACGTGTTCGCTCGTTACGGGGCCGACCAGATGGACTCGGTCGATGCCATCCGGATCCGCGACGGGGACACCGCCTCGAGTCCAGAGTTTCCGTTCATCTGCCTCTTCAGCCCGGAGACGTTCATCGGCGAGACCCTCAACTCCTCGCGTATCTGGAAGAACGGTGCCTATACCCCGGTCCCCCCGTTCGGGGGGTTCGAGCAGTACTCCTTTCCGTCGCCGGTCGGACCCCAGCCCGTCTACGAGGTCGACCACGAGGAAGTCGACACCCTCCCCCGATTCATCGGGAAGGGGGTCCAGTACGTCGACTTCAAACTCGCCCTCGACGACCGGACGGTCCGGATCCTCCAGACCTTCCAGGACCTCCAGATCTTCGGGAACGACCGGCCGGACCGCGTGGCGGCCCGGAAGGCCATCCTCAACGTCATTCCCAAGCCCGCCGACCTCACCGGCAAGGTGGAGGGCTCGGCGGCACTCGTCGTCGAGGTCGACGGCCTGAAGGACGGCGCCGCGCGCCGTCTGCGGCTATCGACCCTGATCAGTCACCCCGAGGCGGCGCGCAAGTACGGGGCCACGGGCACAGCCTACCTCACGGGCACCGGGGGCGCGGTAGGGGCGTTGCTGCTCGCGACCGGACAGGTCCGGGCGCCGGGAATGCACTCGCCCGAGACGCTCGACCCCACCCCCTTTATCCCGTTGCTCGCCGAACGAGGCGTGGCGATCCACGAGGAACTCCTCGCGGGGAAGGCCGCTGCACCCGGGCCTGCGGGGAAGCCCAAGAGACGGTAGACGCTCGCCCGGCGGTCGCGGCCGGCGTCAGCTGGTCGTGCTACTCGGGCCGAGTTCTCCGGCAGAGGCGGAGGTGACGGCCAAGGCGCGGCGGCTCCGGGGGTCCAGGATATCTCGGAGACCATCTCCGAGCAGGCTGAACGCGAGGACGGTCACGAAGACGGCGAGGCCCGTGAAGAGGGTCGGCCACGCGTCGAAAGCCAGGTCGGACTGATACGCCGAGATCATCGATCCCCATTCCGCGGTACCGGGGGGGAGCCCGATACCAAGGAAGGTGATGGTCGAGAAGGTGATCAGAACGCTACCGACATCGAGGGTGTAGTAGACGACGAGCGGCTCTGCGATGTTCCGTATGATGTGCCGGGAGAGGATCCTGCCGTCCGAGAGTCCTGCGGCCTTGGCCGCGACGATGTACGGCGCTCCCTTGACCGCGAGCACCTCCCCTCGGACGAGGCGGACGTAGAACGGCCACCACGTCGCGGCGATCGCGAACAGGGCCACCGTGAAGCCACGCCCCAGCACCTCGGCGATCGCGAGGGCGAGCACCAAGCTCGGGAAGGCGAGGAAGATGTCGGTGACCCGGAGGATGACCGTCGAGGTCAGTCCCCCCAGCGTCCCCGGGGTGTCCCAGAATCCCGCGATGAGTCCGAGCACGCCGCCGACGGCGAGGGAGAAGAGGGTGATGCTCAGCCCGATGCTCAAGTCGACGGGAACCGCGGCGAGGACCCGGGAGAAGATGTCCCGGCCGGCGGCATCGGTCCCGAACGGATGCGCCAGCGATGGGGGCAGGTACTTCGCGCCCGACGGGATGACGATCGAGTACGGGAGGACGCTCACCGAGTGACCCAGCAGTCCGGTGACCAACGGCACCAGGTACACCACCAGGCCGGTCCCACAGATGATCGCGACGAGAACGAACCCGATGAGCGTCAGCGGGTTGGCCTTGAGCACGGCGTAGAGCGTCGCCCATTGGTCTCGCCGGGAGGCCTTGCGATGGACCGCGGCCTCGACGGCAGCGGCCATGTCCCCCGGGACCGACAGGGCTCCCGGTGGGAGATTGCCTGCGCCGGCCATCTAGCGCCACTCCACCCGGGGATCTAGCACGCCATAGAGGATGTCGGCCGCGAGGTTGGCTACTACGACGCCGACCGAAAAGACGATGACCGTGCCGACGACGCCCGTGAAATCGTAGCTCTCGATCGATTCGTACGCGTAGTATCCGATCCCGGGCCACTGGAAGATCTCCTCGATCACGACCGTGCCGGAGAGCAGGTAGCCCGCGGTCAGTCCTAGGACCGTGACCGTGGTGATGAGCGCGTTGCGCAGCGCGTGCTTGTACAGGACCATGAACTCCTTGAGGCCCTTCATCCGCGCCGTCCGGACGTACTCGAGCGGCAGCACCTCCAGCATCGAGGCCCGGGTCATCCGGGTGGCGATCCCGAGATTGAAGAAGGCCAGCGCGATCGCCGGCAAGGCAAGATGCTGCAGCGCGTTGATGGTCCATGGGAGGTTGCCGGCCAGCAGGGCGTCGAGGACCGACATGTGGGTTCGTTGGGGGAACGGCGGAGTTCCGGTGAAGGCACCGGTCGGCGCGATGTGGAGGGCCGGCGCCACGAGGATCGCCAGGAGGAGACCCCCGAGGTACGTCGGGACAGCCCAGCCGCTCAGGTAGAAGATCCGGACCAGGTGGTCGGCCCAGCGGCCGTTGCTGTTCGCCGCGATGACACCGAGCGGGATGCCAACGACGATCATCAGGATCAGCGCCGCGATGACGAGCTCGAAGGTGGCCGGGAAGTACTGCGCGATCAGGTTCAGGACCGGTTGCTGGTTCACCTGGTCGATGCCCCAGTTACCGGTCAGCAGCGTCAGCAGGTAGTGGTAGAGCTGGATGTAGATGGGCTGGCCCAGCCCAAAATAGGACACGCAATGCTGGTAGGCCAGCTTGCCGGCGTGGGGGCCGATCCAGGTGAGGCAGGGGTTCGAGACCGAGAGGTGGCTCACCACGAAGGTAACGACGATGGCACCGAAGAGAACGAGCGCGAGTTGGACCATCCGCTTGGCGATGAACACGACCAGGTCGCTGAGGCTGCGTCCCACTGGTGGATCCCCCCGGCCGACGCCAACCACCCGGTCAGGTCGGATAGGGCTACGCGTCGAGAGTCGGTGGACTACAAATAGCCCCCGACGGCGCTCGCGCGCCGGGGTTACCTTAGACTGCGTCCGGGAGGAGGCGGGCTCTGGGCCGGGTGGTGCGGCGGCAGCAGACCGGGCTCCGCCATCGGCTCAGGGTGCGGCCGCGCGGGAGAGGTCGACGCGGGAGGCACCGGGCTCTTCTCGGAGGGCGCCGAGTCCAGGTTCGATAGCGCCTGCTCGAACACCGCCAGCCCGCGCTCGAGGAGAGGATCCTCGATCGTCAGGGGGGCCATGAACCGGAGCGCGTTGTCGTAGCTCCCGCAGGTGTGCATCAGCAGACCGTTCAGGAACAGCTCGCGTCGCATCGCCTTGGCGCGTTCGTCCCATGGAGTCTTCCGGACGGCGTCCTTCACGAACTCGACCCCGATCATGAACCCCTTTCCGCGCACGTCGCCGATGGAGGGATGGGTTCCCGCGTACTCCCGGAACCGGGCCCGGACCTGCTCGCCTCGTCGCGCGGCCAGGGAGATCCAGTGCTCGTCCCGCAGGATCTTGAGCACCTCGGTTCCGACGGCCAGCGCCAACGGATTGCCGCGGTACGTCCCGAGATGGAAGCCGCGGGGCAGCTCCTTGACCAGGTCGTCCCGGTACGCCACCATCGAGGCGGGGATTCCGCCGCCGATGGTCTTCGCGATGCAGATGATGTCCGGGGTAACGTTCCAGTTATCGACGCCCCAGAACTTGCCGGTGCGACCCAATCCGGTCTGCACCTCGTCGGCGATGAGGAGAAGGTCGTGCTCGTCACAGAACTCGCGGAGCGACGGCAGGAAATCATCCGGGGGCACTACGTAGCCTCCCTCTCCGAGGATCGGTTCGACCAGGACCGCCGAGGCCCGGTCGACCCCGGAGTAGGGGTCGTTGAGGAGATGCTCCATGTAGCGGATCACGCCCTGCGCGCTGTCCGGGGTGTTCAGCACCGGTCGGTACGGGTTCGGGAACGGGACGCGGATAACAGACCCGCCGTGGAACGAGCTCGTCTCGCGGTAGCGACGCCCCCCGGTCAGGTTCACTGCACCGCCATGCACGCCGTGGTAGGCTCCGGAAAACACGAACGTTCCGGAGCGACCCTTCGCGTAGTCGGCCAGGCTGACCGCCGCCTCGATGCAATCTCCCCCGGTGATCGTGAAGAGCACCTTGGAGTGGTTGCGGAGGGTTCCCGGCAACGACGAGGTAAGCTGCTCGAGGAATTCGATCCGGGCCTCGGTGGGAATCTCGAGCGTGTGCCAGACCTTTTCGGCCTGGCGCTGAAGGGCCGCCACGAGGCGTGGGTGACGGTGGCCCAGATTGAGGACGGAGATCCCGGCGACCCAATCGATGAACCGGTTGCCATCGACGTCCTCGATGGTCGAGCCTCGTGCCTCCCGGATGGCCATCGGGAAATACTTCGGGTACGCGACCGCGTCGGTCTCGAGTCGGGCCTGAATGGCCAGCAGGGCCCGGGACTTGGGACCGGGCGGCGGTGTGACGATCTTGGGAGCGTCCGGGAAGCTTAGCCAGTTCTCCGCCATCGGAATTCCTCTGGGGATAGGCGCAGGACACCCTCGGGCGATATCAAGCCGTCGGCGGTTCCCGTTCCGCCTGGGACGAGCTGTTTTCCGTTCGATGCAATCCACGAGATAGCATGCCCTCGACACTGGGTCCGCGAGTGGATGTCCACGTCCACCCCAGCCGTTACTCCCTGCACGGGGCCACCTTCGCGGAAAAGAACCGAATCGAGTACAGCCCCTCCGGCCTTCTCCGGGAGATGGACGCGAAGGGGATCGGTTGGGGAGTTTTTCTCGGTCCGAGGCTGGCTCCCACGCTCGAAGACGGACTGAAGAACGTCTCCGAGGTGGCCACGACCAGCGAAGGCCGGCTGCTTCCTACGGGAACGGTGGACCCGACCCGCGGGGAGGCCGAGGTGGCGCATGCGGTCAAGCTGTGGTCGGAGAACCAACCCCGTCTCCGTGGAATCAAGCTGTATCCGGGATACCTTCCCTTCGACGTGACGGACTCGCGGCTCGAACCGGTCTATCGGTGGGCGGAGCAACAACGCGTTCCCGTCTGGGTCCATCAAGGGGATACAGCGGACCCCGACGGATTGATCCGGTTCGCCCGGCCAATCTTCCTGGACGAGGTGGCCGTGCGCTGGCGCTCGGTCCGTTTCGTTCTGTGCCACGTCGGAAATCCCTGGATGGAGGAAGCGGCGGAGGTCACCTACAAGAACGAGAACGTCTACACCGACACCTCGGGTTTGCTGAACCCCTTCGCCGAGCGCTATGACGCCCAGGTCCGACGCATGCGGACGCGCCTGCACCACGCGATCTTGGCCGTCGGCGACGTGACGAAGATCCTCTACGGATCCGACTGGCCGATCAGTTCGATCGCCGACGGAGTGGGACTGGTCGAGGGGCTCGACCTCCCTCGACCGGACAAGGAGCGAATTCTAGGGGGCAACGCGCGGGAGCTCCTCGGGCTTCCGGAAGGCGGCGCCCGGTGAAAAGGTTGGTAAGCTCCGCCGCCTAGCGACCGCCGTGCCCGTCCTCCCGTTGGGGCGTCGAGTCGACGTCCACGTCCACCTGAGCCCGTACCTGGCCGGATCTCCAACGTAACTCGTATCGACCCGACCTCGAATTCACGGTTCCTTCCCTGTTGCGCGAGCTGGATGCTCAGTCGATCGGGTTCGCTATCCTGCTCCAGCTGTACTCTAATCCGAGCCCGACCGAAGTTCTTCGGGAGGGGGAAGAAATGTTCACGAAGAGCGGGGGCCGGCTCTTGAGGACGGTCACGGTGGACCCTACGAAGGGCGAAGCGGCCGTCCGTGAGACGGTGGAGACCTGGGAGCGCGTACGCGACCTCGTCGCGATCAAGCTGTATCCCGGCTATCAGTCGTTCTACCCGCACGACGCGCGTCTCCATCCCGTGTACGAGTTCGCGCATAAGTCGGGCATCCCGGTGATGATCCATCAGGGGGACACGCTCGACCCCAACGGCCGACTGAAGTACGCCCGTCCGCTCGAGGCAGACGAGGTCGCGGTTCGGTTCCGCGACGTGCGTTTCGTCCTCTGCCATCTCGGGAACCCGTGGGTCGAGGAGCTGGCCGAAGTCGTCTACAAGAATTCCAACGTGTACACGGATACCTCGGGACTGCTCGCCAACCCGGCGGTGCCCTACTACCGCGAGATGGTGGGTCGGGCCCAGCGCCGGCTCGCGAACGCTATCGCCGCGATGGGAGACGCGCATCGGGTGCTCTACGGCTCCGACTGGCCCCTTGAGTCCATCGAGACCGCGGTGGGCCTGATCACCGGCCTCGACCTTCCCGCGGAGGACAAGGATCTGATCCTCGGCGAGAACGCGCGGGCCCTGTTCCGGATCGACGCGCCCGGATGAACGGACGCTCGGCGGCCCCCGCCGAGGAAACGTTACGCCCGATGCAACGAGTGCGGTCGTCCGAGCCTTGATATCCGCCCCCGCGTCCGGTACGCCGATACTCGCCGGTGGAGGACCGGCTGCTTTCTATGTCCCGCACCTTCGAGGCCGCGCTCACGCGGGCGCCGGTATTTTTCGAGCCCGTGCCCCCCTCGCTTCGAACCCGACCGGATCGGGTCGACGCGTACTTCCATGAGCTCGCCACGCGCCTCCAGTCCATCGATTTGCTGGACGCGATCGACGTCCCCGAGTTGATCGACGAGAACCACGACGGTCGCCCGTACTATCGGACCGCCGACCCGCGAGAGATCGGCCGGCAGCTGGCGGAGCTCGTGAAACGGCCCGTGGTGGTCAACAAGGTCGTCGCCCATCTTCCCTCGCAAGCGGCCTTGGTCGAGTGGGTCCAGCAAACCCTCGCCGGGGGCATCCGTCACGTGGTTCTTGTCGGGGGATCGAGTCGGTACATTCCGTATCCCGGTCCCCAAGTGATCGAGGCGGACCGGGCCTGTTCCGGAATCCTCCGCGCCCAGGGAGGTCATCTAGGAAATATCGCGATCCCGCAGCGGCAGGGAGAGGCGCATCGCATGCTGGCGAAGACGCGGGCGGGGGCATCGTTCTTCACGACCCAGATCCTCTTCGATAGCGAGAGCCTCCGGCGTACGCTTCGAGAATACGACGCGCTGTGCCAAAAGTCCGGGGTCCCGCCGGCGGCCGTTCTGCTCAGCTTCGCACCGCTCTCCGACGAGACCGATGCCGAGTTCGTCCGCTGGCTCGGCGCCGACATCCCCGAAGCCGCGGAACGCTGGATTCTCAACGGGGAAGAGAGCTCGGCCGGGGACCGGGCGATTGAGCACGCGCGCCGGGTGTGGACCGACACACGGACCGGCGCGGACGCGGACGGACTGAGCCTCGCTCTGGGCATCAACGTGGAGCAGCTGACCCAACGCCACCTCGAGGTGGCGCTCCGGATGCTGTCCGAACTCGCCACCCTGGTCCACCGCAACTCGGCCGGTTAGTCCCTCGGAGTGGGCGCTCGGGTGCGCCGGAAGACCAGACAGTAGTGATGGTGGTAGTTCGGGACAAACGTGGAGGGGAATCCCCAAATGCCGAGGGGTTTCGAGTCCTGGCACCAGATCCGTTCCCCCTGGAACTGGAAGGGGGGCCGGTCGAGCTCCCGCGCGAGATCCCACGCGAGAGTCCGGATATTCCCGTCCACGTCTCGAAGGTTTTGCGCCACCACGACGAGGTAGCGACCCGGCTCGAGCACCCGTCCCGTGCTTCGTAGCACCTCCACCGTCGACGAGAGGAAGGTCGCGTAATCGTGGAGATTGCCTAGGTCGCCTGGGTCGCGCGAGTACGTGGTCGCCAGCCCACCGGCCGCCCGATCGCGATGGGCGGAGCGCGACCCTCCCCGGCTCTTCCCGAGCATGTCCCAGTAGGGGGGCGAGGTCAGCACCAACTGGACGGGCGGGAGCCTCTCCCGGTCCCAGATCTCGGCGAGGTCCCGCGCATCGCCGACGATCACCCGCGCCTGGGTACCTCCCGACCCGGTCGCGTGGACTCGCTCCGCCGCCAGGTGGGCGAAAGTCGGGTTGATCTCGAGGCCGAGCGCGTTCCGCCCGTGCCGGACGGCGGCGACGAGGGTCGATCCGGTGCCTGCGAACGGGTCGAGGACCCACATACCGGTCCGCGTGAAGAAGCGGACAAAGCCCTCGCACAACTCCTCCGGAAACTTGGCCGGATGCGATCGCTCCGACGCGCTGCGGCGGGGAGGGTTCGCGACGAACCACGATTTCGTGAACCGGACCCAGTCCGTGCCCGAAAGATCGTTAAGTCGCGGGCGGGCGACGGACCGCAGGCGGGGGCGATACGGCACGCGAGGCCGCAGGCATCGCCAAGGGAAAAGGTCCCGGTCGGGGCTATTCGCCCAGCAGTTTCTCCGCGAGCCCGGGCAGCTCGGCGAACCGGTTGATGCGGAATTCCGCTTCCGCGAGCTCGGGACGTTCGGGGGCGAAGAGCCGGCCGTAGCTCGTTCCGTATCTCTGCTCGCCGGTGTAAAGGATCCCGGCCCGGAGGCCGGCGGCGCGGGCGCCGGCCAGGTCGGACCAGCCGTCCCCGACATGTACCGCTTGCTCTCGACCCGTCTCCAACATCCCGAGACAGTGCCAGAAGATCTCCGGCGCCGGCTTCGTCCACGGCAGCTGATCGCTGAACGCCCACGCCTCGATGTACTTCCCGACCCCCGCCCGGTCCAGCTTCCGTTGCCATGCCTCTCCGGGCTCGCCGATGATGTTGGAGACCACTCCCAGACGGAAGTGCCGTTCTTGGAGGTCTGCGAGCGCCTCGAGTGCGCCCGGCGAGAGATGGAGCGGCGTTTTGTCAACGAGTGCAGCCAGGGCCTGAGAGAGTTCGAGCGGCCGCGCCACGCGGCCGAGACGTCGGGCCGCGTGGAGAGCCTGGACCGCCAGAGGGGTGGAGATACCGTCCGCCGCCGCGGCGACCGCCTCGCCTCGGACTTCCTCGGCGGCCCTGCGGGCGTCGCGGAGTGGGGGATGGCGACCCCGGGGGGAGCCGGGCGACTGCTCGAAGACGTGGGCCATGGTATCCAGTTGGGCGTCCATGTACCACTCCTCCTCGGCCGGTTCAAGGTACGCGAGCGTGTGCCAGAGGTCGAGGAGGACGGCCCGGTGTTCCGCCATTCACCGCCTCGGGGGTCCGGTCCGGACGGGAAGCCTCCCGGCTGTCCGGCGCGGCAGGGCGGTGCGACGGGGGGCGTCCCCGACGGGGTCGTCGCTCAGGTGCCGGAGGAGGGAGGGTTCGCTGGCGGCGGGGCCCCCGACTGAGAGCTCCACGCTTGGGCAGGGGGCGGCCCTTGAGTCCGGCGGCTGCGTACGATCAGGGCCGCGATGATGATGGCCACCGCCAGCACCACGAGGCCGCCGACGATGCCGTAGAGCTCCGCGTTCGTGAGCGCGGGGGTCGTTTTCGACACCACAGGGGGCGCCGCCGTCACGGTGAACGATACGGAGTCGTGCGCGGAGACCCCGGAGGCGCTCGAAACGTTGAGGGTCAACGTGTACGTGCCCGTGATCACGTTGCCGATCGAGTAGCTGTCCGAGGTCAGGGTCACCGTTTGCGGGGCGCCACTAGGGGCCTGGATGGTGAGCACTTCCTTCGAGAGGAGGTCGCCGGACCAGCTCATGCCGACCGTCACGGTGTACCCGGCCACGAACGACGCACCGGTGCCGGGGCTCGTTATCGTGGCCGTCGGGGCCACGTTGTCCACCCAAGCGGTGACCGAGCCGAGGCCGTACAGTCCCAGGACGTTCGTTGCATTCACGGTGAAGGTCACCATGCCTGCGGTAAGTCCCGTCGACGGAACCGCGAAGCTGCTGGCGCCGGTCACGTCGTAGGTTGCCGAGAAGCTCCCGTCCACGACGGTCAGGGTCTCGTCCGCCAGGTACGCCGCCGCTTCATTGACCGTCCAGCTCACCGAGACGTCGCCCGACACGTAACTGTCGACCGTGGGCGCCGTCACCGTCACGGCGGGCGTCGGCAGCGCGCCGCTGCCGATGACCCAGAACGTTTGGACGTTGCTGAAGGTGAACCCTTGCGAGTCCGCGAACAACACGGTGAACGTGTGCGCTCCGACCGTGAGCGTCGGGAGGTCCACCGACCAGGCATAGGAGGACTGGCCGTAGTCGCCGAGCGGTACCGGGGTCGGCGCCGCGGAATCCAGCGCAAACGAGAGCGCAGTGATGTTGTTCCACGCGGAGAAGACCCCTCCCGCCGAGGCGACTGAGAAGTCCGCGACGGCTCCTTCCGTGCCCACGTAATTGGAGGCAACGGCGCCATCATCGGCGTACATCGTCGTGGTCATGCTGGCCGGGGGCGTGAAGAAGGTCAGCAGTCCCTGCGAATCGTCGAGCCAGATCGGGGTGACCCCTAGCGCGCCGTCGGAGGCCACGTAGGCGTCCGCGTAGCTCGAGTTGAACACCTGGATCGCCAGGAACCCGATCTCGCCGCCGAGGTCCGAGAGCGACGAATCGATGGTGAACTCAGCGATACCGGTCGCGTTCGTGGTCGCCTGCGTGCCGGCGATCGGCGTCGACAGATACGGCGGCCCGAAGACCGGCGGATAGGCGAGGTCGACCGAGGCCCCTACCAGCGGCGCGCCCTCCCAGTTCGTGAACGAGACCGGTAGGGAGTAGGTTCCGTCCCCGGTCACCGCCGGAGCGAGGACGGTGTTGTTGCCGCTGTAGCCAATGTATCCCGGCGCCCCGAAGAACTCGCCCGCGATCGCGGTCTCGACGGGGCCGACCCCCTCCACGTTGGCACGGGGGGTGACGAGATAGGTCGTCGAGGCCGACAAGCCGAGGTAGGT
The DNA here is from genome assembly GCA_963787975.1 of uncultured Thermoplasmata archaeon. Classification (GTDB taxonomy): domain Archaea; phylum Thermoplasmatota; class Thermoplasmata; order Lutacidiplasmatales; family UBA184; genus JAKIWV01. The sequence continues at coordinate 440,479 of CAWBEU010000007.1, read as the reverse complement.
GGCGTTGATCCAGTACGTCTCCGTGACCGGAACGTTCCAGGTCGGTACGTACCAGATCCCGTCCAGGTTGGTCAACGTCAGCGACGTGTTCTGGGAGGAGGGGATCAGTCCAGAGTTGAACTCCGGATTGCTGACGAACGGGGGCGAGTCCCAGTAGCCCGTGAAGTTCGTCTGTCCGATGACTTGGGCATTGTAGACATCTACCGGGGCGCTGCTCGGCGTAGCCTTGTACGTGACCTGCACGATCACGGTGTTCGGTTCGATCGGTCCCGCGGCGGGATACGCTGCGTCGTAGAAGTAACTGTACGCATCGAAGCCGCCCATCATGGAGGACGGGGTTCCGCCCGTGACCGCGATGGAAAGGGTGCCGCTCGTCAGCGGCGCTGGCGAGAACCAGATCGACTGGAAGATCTTCTCCCCGGCGTGCTGGGCATAGACCTCGAGAAAGCCCGGCGTCGTTGCATCGAAGGTGAACGTACCGGTGCCGCTCGTGGTGGTTTGGGTCTCAACGGGAAGGCCCACCGGGCCCGCGGGCGAGAACCACAGTTGGAGCGGGTCGCTGGCGGCCGGAGTGTGGCCCGTGATCGTCTGGACCGTGAACGTGTACGTGCCGTTCGGCGCGGTTAGGGCGGCCGTGTTGTTGGCGAACGCCACGTAGTAGGTCTGGCTTAGGATCGTCGCGGCGTCCTTGGCCAATTGGCCGACATTCGGAACGCCCCAGCCGGTCAGGAGGTTCCATCTCCAGAGGGATGCCCCCGCGGTTCCGGGCCAGTTCTGGGCGCCCGGCCATCCGAGTCCGGCCGCCGCCGCCTGGTCGGCAAACGGATTGGTGCCGTAGGTGATCTGATTGAAGCCGGGCGTGGTGATGTTCTGGTCGTTCGCGACGTTGTAGATCAGGGGATTGATCAGGCCGGTGTAGTAGCTGTGCTGCCCGGGGGTGGGGCCCAGCGTCGTATTGAGATAGGTGTCGATGAGGGCGATCTCCCCCGCGACCGTGGGACACGCAAAGCTGGTGCCGCCCCAGAAGAAGTTCCAGGCGGAATCAAAGTAGACGGTCTCGTTGAAATCGGCCTCCGCGGCGATGTCCGCGGCCATCCGGCGTCCCGAATCGGAAACGTTGAAACCGTGCTGCCACCAGGGCTGTTGGAAGAACATGCTCAATCCGATGCCGCCGCCGGCGTACGGCGGAACCGTCGCCGGTGCCCCCGGAAAGGCCGGGGTGTACCAGTAACTCTCGTTCGTTACGGCGGCGACATTCACCGCGTTCAGGGTGACATTCGGGAACCAGAACGGCCCCGAGCCGGTCTCGGAGGACCCCAACTCTGCTACCGTGGTATTGACCGTGTAGTCCGGAGCCGGGAAGGAGTCGAGGGCCCCATTGCCCACCGTTGTGCGGGTGCCGTCCACCGAGGTGACATAGGGGCTCGTCGCGGGGAAGCTCGCCGAGAGCATGCCGGTCAAGCTGTCGAACCCGGCGTCGTCGGCGCTGGAGAAGAGCACCGTGCAGCCGAGCGCGGCGAGTTCCTCAAACTGGCTCTCCATGGCGCCGCCGCCTTGCCAGCTGGGGCCCATGACGTTCCACCAAGCGTCCTCGGAGCCCCCCCAGCTGTTCGTCACGACGTTCGGCACCGGTGTCAGGCTCGCGACCTTGGCGTAGTCGCTGACGAGCGATTCGGTATCGAGGCCAGTGCCGTAGACGGCGTCGATGTGGGCCTTCGGTGCCATCGTGCTGGAATACTCGAGGTCGATGGAGAACTCGAACGACAGCCCTCCGGTCTGGTACACGGCACCGGGCGCGGTAGCGTTCGCGAGGGGACCGGCCACCGGATACGCGCTGAGACGGTCGAGGAGCTGGTTCGGGTTCCCGAAGGTTTCGTTGGAGAACGTGGCGAGATCAGAAGGGTTGTACCCTTCGCCCATGACGACGGCGATGGTCGATCCCTGGCCCTCGTCGCCCAACGCATACAGCCCGGTCGCGTTGTACGCGACGGTCATGGTGGCGGGGTTCAGGAACTGGATCGGTGTTCCGCCGAACGTCGGGCCGGAGCCCGCGGGGGCGTAGAGGTAGGCCGGGGTGGACCAGTTCACCGCCTCACTGATGGTTCCCTGCGGGGTGGGCGCGCCGGCCGAACCGCCGAAGGGCTGGGGATTGGCCCCCGGTGCGGCCATGAAGGTCGGCTGCATCACGGGGAAGCTCGAGACGCCGTTGACGGACGAGAGGAATCCCGCGAGAGGTGCGGGGAGGGAGAGCGGCTTGCTGTTCGTGTACTGGACCGTTCCGTCGGCCGTCTGGTATCGATCGATGGGTGAATGGAAGGCAGCTTCTACCGCGCTGGCGGGCGCCCTGAACGCCAGCACGAGCGGGGAGCCGGTCGCGACGCTCGTCATCCCAAAGGAGGTGAAGTAACTCGTCGCTTCGGTATCGAGCAGTGGGGAGGGGCCGAATTCCTGGTCAAATTGCTGCTGGGTGAGGTAGTGACGGTACAGCGCGCCCCCGGGGGATTCCTGTTCTTGAATCAGGTTGGTCAACGCGGCCTGATGGCTTAGGTCGAAGCTGACCGTGAAGTAGAAGGAAGTGGACGGGGCGATTTGGCCTAGATCTCTCGCCGGGCCGAGTGTCGAGGCGGGGCTTTGACTCGCGTGGGTCAGGGGGGCGGCTTGCAGCTGCGCTGCCGAGAGAGCGACCGGCGCGGCCGGAGTCGAGACGGCATGTTCGGCGAGCACGGCCGACCCGGGCAGCGCCATGAGCAGAGCCAGGAACACGATCATCGCCAGTCGGCGCGGGCGCGATCCCATCTTCAACATTTCCTGCATGGTTTTCCCTTCCTCACGAAGAATTTCGATTGTTTACCGGACGGGTTGTTCAGCGGCCTGCTGAGGAGCGCGGGCCCGCCCCGGAGGCTCGGGCGACGGCGAGGGACCCTTAGAGGCTCGCATAGGGCTGACGAGCGAATTTCCACGCGTCTTCCTCCCAAAGGGGATGGGCTCCTAAGCCTATCGGAAGGGGGCTGGGAAAAACCCTGCCAGGGGACCCGCCCCGACCAACGGTGCCGGCCACATTCAGCGAGAGTGAGTCGACCTGGAGCCTCTCCCGTCCCGCGCGCCGCAGGGCGCGGCAACCGCGCGCAGGTTAGAGGTAGAGTTCGTAGTGGAGGAACAGCTCGTCGCGCTTCCAGCCGTGCGCCTCGTAGAGGGCTTGCGCCGGATTATCCTTGGCCGTCTCCAAACTGAGACCGTCGGCTCCGGTCTCTTTTGCGAGCTGCTTCGCGCGGTCGAGCAGGAGGGACGCCACGCCCTTCCGACGGGCGGCTGGCACGACGTACAGATCGTACAGTACCCACCAGGGCTTCATGGACAGAGAGGCGTAGGTCGGGTACAGCTGAGTGAAACCGAGAGCACGGGTGTGGTCCTCCGCTAGGAAGACGACGCTCTCTCCCCGGGTCAGTCGCTCCGTGAGGAAGCGTCGGGAGCCGTCGGGGTCGGCCGGTCGACGGTAGAATTCCCGGTACGCCCCAAAGAGCGGGACCAGGCGGTCGATATCCTGGAGAGTGGCGCGGACGACGCGGATTCTGGGGGCCGGCGCGGACATGGTATCGGTAGACCAATCGGGCCAGAGGTTGAACGTTGCGCTGATCTAGGAAGCCCGTGGGTCTCGCGCGTCGCGGCTCGTCTCAGGGCGGATCCACGCCGGGCAGACGCAATCGACCCTCTCCCCGGGGGTCAATCCCGACCGCGACCCCGGCGCCGACTTGGATCCCCTGGCAGTGGCCCATTTGCGAAGGCTGGTCGGGTGGCGGGACGTCCGATAGGCCTCGCCCCGCCTCTGCGATGAGCGCCGCGGAGCCATAGATGGAAGCCGGATAGGCGAACCGTGGAGCGTCGATCGCTTCCTGGACCGTGAGGCCCCGGTCCAGAATCCCCGAGAGCACCTGCACGTTGACCTGGGGTTGGATATCGCCGCCCATCGACCCGAGGAGGATCATCTCCGGACCGACGGCGGCGGTGGCCATGAGCGTGTGGAACGTCCTCTTTCGCGGAGCGACGACGTTGTGGTGATTCCGATCGAGCGTGAAGTACGTGCCTCGGTCGTTCAAGTTGATCCCGGTCCCGGCCACGGTGTGTCCGGATCCGAAGCCCTCGTAGTTACTCTGGATCACGCTCAGGCCGATGGTTCCGTCGAAGACGGAAAAAGCAGTCGTGTCCCGGCCCGAGAGGGGAAGATTCCTCGCCGCGTCGTGCGATGGGGGCTTCGCTGGGGCCTCCAGCCAGTCGGGAGGAAGGGGTAGGCGATCGGGGTCGCCGATGTAGCGGGCGCGGAATTCGTACGCGGGGTACATCGTTTCGAGAAGCGTCGCGACGTACTCGGAGGGAGTCATCGCCGCTAGGGCATGGTGTTCCAGCCGAGCGAGCCAGTAGAGCGCGGTCGCGCCCTGACTGTTCGGTGGTGTCGTGAGCACGTCGTAGCCCCGGTAACGAACACGGAGCGGGGCGGGGTGGGTCGGCTCGTAGCGGTCTAGGTCGGCGAAGCGCAGCAGCCCGCCCTTGTCGAGCATGTCTTGCTCGATCCGGTGGGCCAGGGGTCCGTGGTAGAACCCGTGCCCTCCGTCGAGGGCGATTCCTTCGAGCGTCCGGGCGAGGTCTGGTTGGCGCAAGGTTTTCCCTGCCCCGTGTCCTCGATACGTGCGCTGCCAGTCGGGATCTGCCCACGGCATCCCAGCAATCGCCGTCGCAAGGAGCGGGGTTACGGGGACCCCGTGCCGGGCCCAGTGGACCGCCGGCGCGACCAGTGTAGGAAAGGGCATCGTGGCCCGCTCCGCGAAGAAGGACCACGCGGCGACGAGCCCCGGGACCATGAACGACGCGAGGGGTCCGTGGTCGGGGATAGCCGTGCGTCCGGCCGCCTCGAACCGCTCGGGAGTGGCCAGTTCCGCCGACGGCCCGCTGGCGTTGAGCGTCTCTATCGACTGGTCCCGAATGACCGCGAACAGGTCGGAGCCCACCCCGTTCGCCTGCGGTAGGACCACGGGAAGGGAAGCACTCACGGCGAGTGCGGCGTCGTAAGCGTTCCCGCCTTCCTCGAGGATTGAGCGACCGATGGCGGTACTAATGGGGTGGGCGGTGGCCACGCGACCTGCACTCGCCATCGATTCGATTCGCCGGGCACCTCAACCGAGGCCGGGCGAGAATTTAGAGCCGGCTGAGACCCGGCCCTCAGGCGAGGAGGGGTCGACCCGGTCCGGGCACGCTTCGGGGCCGGCGGGCTGCGCCGCCGCGGGATGTTCGGCCCCTCAACGGATCAGGCCGCACTCCTTGAACCCGGGTCCGCGCAGTTTGTCAATTCTACTAAGTACCGGAGCCTCGTGCCGACCGCATGCATCCGCAGCGCCGGGCGGGGGTCCGAATCGCGTTCTTAGTGCTCGCGGTCACAGTGTCTACGATCCTCGCATCGGGACTGTCGGGGGTTCACGACCGCGGCACGGTGATCGTGTCAATCGGTACCAACTCGATTGCGCAGTCCTACTCGGTAGAGCACTCGCTCCCCCTCCCCTCCCCGGGCGCAGTGGCTGCCCCCGTCGCCGCGGGGTTCCAATGGACGGACATCTCTCCCGCGCACATGCCGCCTCCTCGACTTTCCGGCGGGATGGTGTTCGATTCCCAGGATGGGTACGTCCTGCTCTTCGGGGGTCAGAGCAACTCCGCTGGCCCCTTAATCTGGCAGAATGACACGTGGACGTTCTCCGGGGGCGTATGGACCAACGTGACGAACCCGGCCGATGCGCCTTCAGGCCGACTGGGGGCCGGCCTCGCCGATGACCCCGCCGATCACGAGGTCGTCCTGTTTGGGGGTTCGTCCTATCGGACCTCTTGGCTGAATGACACGTGGACCTACTCGGGCGGCGTTTGGACTAACGTCTCTCCGGTCCACTCGCCACCGCGGATGTTCTGGGCTTCGATGGCCTACGATAACCAGACCGGCTCGGTGCTCCTGTTCGGCGGAAACACGGGGGGCGCCCCGTCCCAGGCGTACACCAATCAGACGTGGGAGTTCCACGCCAACACCTGGACCAACGTCACAACCGTGGTCGCCCCCCCGGGCCGAGACGGCGCCACCATGGTGTACGATGGGGCGGACGGCAAGATGCTCCTGTTCGGCGGCCTGGGGGTGTCTGACTACTTCAACGACACATGGACCTACTCCGGGGGGACCTGGAGTCCGGTCTCCACCTCGGGGGCGCCCGACGCACGCTCCGGACCGGGGATGGCCTACGACCCCGCCCTCTCCAAGGTGGTCGTCTTCGGCGGATCTCCCACGGCGGACTCGTCGACCACGTACACCTACGTGGCCGGGACGTGGGCGGCGTACAACCTGGTCCCCACTCCGCCGCAGACCACGACGTGGGGCCAGATGACCTACGACTACGCCGATCATTACCTCGTCCTGTTCGATGAGTCGACGTCGACGTATACGAACTCGACCTGGAAACTCAATCTCACGTCAGGGGTGCCTCCGCCCCCCTTGAAGGTGACCGCCAATGCGCAACCGCAGAGCGGCCCGATCCCGCTGCAGGTAGCCTTCAGCTCGGACGTTTCGGGAGGGACCCCGCCCTACACCGTCTCCTGGGACTTCGACGATTCGACCGCGAACTCGGCGGCGGGGAACATCAGTCACACGTACGCCAACGCCGGGAAGTACAACGCCACGTTGACGGTCACGGACCATGCGGCGAACACCGTCGTGCAGAATTGGACCATCACCGCGACGCCGCCTCCGCTCACGCTGACCATCTCCGCATCGCCGACCAGTGCCCGAGTCAACCAGACGGTGTCCTTCACCCCGACCCCCGGGGGAGGCACGCCGCCCTACACCTACGCCTGGAGCTTCGGGGATGGGGGCACCTCGGCCCTCCAGAGCCCGACGCGCGCGTACGCCGCGGTCGGGCAGTACACCGCCCAGTTGGTTCTACACGACTCCGCGGGAGCTTCGATCACGAGGACCGTGTCGGTCACCGTGTCCGCCGGACCCAGCTCCAGCAGCTCGACTAGCAGCTGGTGGATCTACGCGATCGTGGTAGTCGTGGTGGTCATCCTTGCACTCCTGATCGTTCTCCGGCTCCGTCGCCGGAAGCAGCAGGCGCTATCCGCTCTCCCGGTCCCGCCGACGCCTCCTCCCGGTCCCCCGTCCGGGTGACCCTGCGAAGGTCTACGGCCGCAGGGTCCGGCCGCCACCGGGTTCGGTCGCCGTACGATCGACGCAGGGGCAGTCCGAAAAGTTGTGCGGCATTGTCGTAGAGAATGGCGGAGAGCTCCGGCGGGGTGAGCTCGTAGGACGCGACCGCTCCGAGGGCCCCGTGCCCTCCCCGCGTGCGTGCATTCACGATGTGAACACGATTCGTAGCTACATCACGGACAAAGCGCTTATCACGCGCTCCTAGGTGGGACGGGACCGGCAGTCGGTGCATGGGGAACTTTCCGCTCTTCCTAGTTCTGGCCACCGTGATGGGTCTGTCCATCTTCATTTCGTTGCCCGTGGTCTATAGCAAGCGGGCCCAAGGGCGGTGGGCCGTCGTCCTGAACGCTGGGGCGATCGGGATACTGGTCTTTCTCTTGGCGGATATCTTCTCGGACGTCAGCCCGATCATATACCCCACCGGTTACGTTGCCAATCTGGGGTACGCGTTCCTCTTCGGCGCCGCGTTTCTCGTGGCGTTCGTGGGACTGTACGTGGTCGACAACCTACCGAGTCGCCCCGTCGCGGCGGCAGAAGGTCCCCGGGTGACCGCCCTGATCATCGCGCTCGGAATCGGCCTCCAGAACCTTACCGAAGGGTTGGTCTTCGGAGCCAACTGGGTCCGGGGCACCGTCGGAATACTTGCGGTCGTCTTCATCGGATTCTTTCTCCAGAACGTGACCGAGGGATTCCCGATCGCTTCGCCGTTCCTCGGAACGAATGCGAAGCGGTCGGCGGCCATGATGGCCGGGCTCTTCCTTATCGGGGGACTTCCAACGATCATCGGGGGAGCGATCGGGTACTACTGGAGCAGCAATCTGTTCCTGGTCCTCTTCGACGCCCTCGCCATCGGTGCGATCGCGTACGTGCTCCTCCCGATGCTACGGGTGGCGTTCCGCCCCCTGGACTCGAAGGAGGCGGCGGTCCGACGGAACCGGATCGTCTACGTGGGGGTCATGCTGGGCTTCTTGATCGGGTTCGCGGTCAACGCGATCTGAGGCCATGACGGCTCCGACCACTTCGCCCGTCGTCTGGGTACAGGTCATGCAAGCGCTCGTGGCCCGCGAGCTGGTGGAAGGGTTCGGTCTGCCCGAACGGCAGGCGGCGGCGCTCCTGGGCATTGTTCCCTCATCGGTCTCGCAGTATCTCTCCGGGAAGCGACTCGGACTCCGCCTCGCGCGGTACCTCGACAACGAAGCGGCTCGGCGCATTGCCCGGAGCACGGCGCAGCAGCTCATGGCCGTGCCCGGGGGGCCGCAGGTGGTCCTCCAAGCGGCGATCGCGCTCGGAGAGCTTTATGGCCCTTCCGGCGGAGTGCGAACGCCCCGCGATGGGTCCTCGGCGAGGCCCCCGGTCCGACGGGAGGCTCCCCGTTGGCTTCGCAACCGGATCACCGGAGAACAGAACGCCGTGGCCGAGTGCATGCGACTCGCCCAGCGGTCTCGGGACGAGTTGACCCGAGCGTTGTTTCGTCAGATCGCCTCCGACAGTCTGCGACACGCCGAGATCGCGGCGTCGCTCGCTGCCTATCTGGACCGGGGGGTCACCTCGAGCATCCCGACGGGGATCACCCGGGTGGATGTCGAGCACCTCATCGAACGGGAGCACGAGGCCGAGGAGAAGGGCGGCAATGCCCTCGGGGCCGACCTCGGCGGGGTGATGCGGATCCTGTGGGACAGCATGGAGGCCGACGAGCGCAAGCACGAATTGTTGCTTCAGAAGCTACTGGAAGCGGGGCTGGTCGAGGGCGACAATATTCCGTCGCGTCGCAGGAAGCGTCGGCGATAGTCCGCCGCCTCGGACCCCGACCTCGCGGTCCGATTCCTACGACCGACGAGCTCGTTTCGCCGACCGTCGCGGCCGTGTGCGTCGCGGCTCGGAGGGTCCGCACGCACCGAGCCAAACTCCGTCCGGGTCACGGACGTAGGCGAGCAGGACGGGCCCGTCCACGAAGGCCGTGATCGGACGGGCGCCGGCCTTCACGGCCTGTCGGATCCACTGCTGAGGGTCGGTCACGTAAAATCCGAAGTGGTCGAACTCCGTACCCGATCGGAACGGCTCGTAGAACGGCGTTCCTTTCGGGTAGTAGTTGAGCTCGATACGGTGCGTCGAACTGGGATGGACGAGGTGAATCCACCGCCCTCCGTGAGAGAACCAGCCCTTCTTCAAGACGCGGAAGCCCAGTCGTCGGTAGAACCGTACCGAGCGAGCAAGGCTCCGCACACGGATTCCCGAGTAGACGAACCGAACCTTGGGCGCCACGAGCCGATAGGCGGACCGGTCGGCTTAGAGTTTGCACCGCGAAGGCCCGCGCCGAGCATACGCCTACTTATCCCCTTCGGCGGCCATTATATAGGTGGAGATAGAAGTTGTCGCAGACCACCGAACAGAACGCACGTCAGATGATTGAGCTCGTCAACGACCGGAACGTCGAGAGGTTGATGGAACAATACGCGGAAGACGCCACCTTCCAGGTCCCGAGTCTGGACGCGCCGATCCGTGGTAAGGAGGCCATCCGCGCTTTCTACATGGGGAACTACGCCGCGTTCCCGGATTGGACGATGGACGTAAGCAAGGTCATTGTCTCTGGGGGCGAAACGATCGTCGTCGATTCGATCCACGGAACCCACACGGGACCGTTGGTCCTAGCGAACGGCCAGTCCTTCGCGGCCACGAACAAGAGGTTCAGCCAGGAGCAGCTGACCCGGATCGTCTTCGACAGCAGCGACAAGGTCCTTTCGCTCCGGGCCTACGGGAACTCCTCGGACCTGATCCGCCAGCTCGGGCTGAAGGCCTAGGGTCAGCGCATCCGGGCCCTGTGGGGCTCCCGACACTTGCCGCCCAACCATTTCCTCTCTTCCCTTCGCTCGCGGCTCCTGCCGAAGCCGAACGGAGCGCCGAGCTCAACACCCTCGGGATGAGGTATCGAACGGATCCTCGGTCCTCTGCGGAGCAGGTTGTTCCAAGTAGGTCGGCGGAATAGCGCTCCAGCCGGGGGATCCCGTCTTGGGGGAGCAGACTCCGGAGAACCCGCTCCCCGCTCCCCCCGTACCTCCCGTCGGCGATTCGGGACCCGCCCCCAGAATTCAGCCGGACGTCTGGGCGATCTCCGTCACCAGTCTCTTTTCCGACTGGTCATACGAGATGGTTCTGCCCATCCTTCCATTCTTTCTCATTTTCTCGCTGGCGGCCACCCCGTTCCTCGTGGGACTCATCGATGGAGCCGCCCAGTTCGCCCAGAGCAGCATCCAGACCGTGGCGGGCTCCCGGTGGGCCAACGGGCCGAATCGCAAGGTGCAGGGGGCCTATGGCTACCTCATTACGACGATCGGGCACGGACTGCTGGCGCTCGCCGTCGTCTGGCCGGAGGTTCTGCTCTTTCGCGTGGCAGCCTGGCTCGGTCGCGGCTCCCGACAACCGATCAAGAAGGCGATCGTAGCCAATGCCACCTTGCCGGAGAACCAGGGCATTGCCTTCGGCCTCGAACAGGCCTTGGACTCGACGGGGGCGGTGCTCGGAACGATCACGGCCGTGGTTCTCCTCATCGTCGGCGGACTTGGGGCGTTTCGGACGATCTTCGCCCTCAGCATGATACCGGGGTTCGTCGCGGTCGCGGTCTTGCTCGTCTTCGTGAAGGACCGGTCCTCGCGCAAATCGACCGGAGCCTCCCGTCGCCCATCGGTCCGATGGAAGGACTTCCCGCCGACCTTCCGCCTCTTCCTGGTGGCGGAGGTCGTGTTCGGCCTCGGCTATTTCAGCATCCTCCTGGCCCTTCTGCGGGTCGGCGAGAACCTGTTGCCCTCGACCGGCGGTTCGATCGTCACGGCGGTGGTCACCGCCCTGTTCCTCTACCTGCTCTACAACCTGATCTTCACCGGCATGTCGTACCCCGCGGGACGGTGGGCAGACCGGTCGCCCGGAATCGGCCTCGTGGCGATCTCGTTCGGCCTGTTCGCGATCGTCGACCTGCTTCTGATCGGCAACGGAGGACTCCTCGCCGGCGTGCTGGCGTTCACCGCCGCGGGCGTCCAGGTGGGCCTTCAGGGGGTGGCGGAGTCGGCTTGGGTTGCGCGGAAGATGCCGGCCGAACTAGCGGGGCCCGCCTTCGGTTGGTTGGGGATGGTGCAAGGGCTGGCCATCCTCGTCGGATCGTTGCTGGTCGGCGGTCTGTGGACATACGTATCGGCGCCGTTGGCGTTCGGTGTGTCTGCCGTCCTGTCGCTGGCCGGGGCGGCCTTGCTGCTCCCGTTGGTCCGGCCCTCGGGGAGACGCCCGGCGGCCGCCGGCGTGCCGTGACCCTGACTCAGCGCGCTGGGGTCAGCCAGTGGGCGTACTCCTTTGACCGTCCGTGGATCGCGTCGTCGTACCGCTTCTGAAGCTTCTGCGTGATCGGGTACTTCCCCGTGCCGATCGATCGCCCGTCGACCTCGCGGATCGGCGTGACCCCGGCCGCGGTGCCGGTGAAGAGCAACTCATCGGCAGTGAACATCTCCTCGCGAGTGAAGTCGGCCCGGCGGAAGATGAGTCCCTCATCCGCCACGAACTGGATCACGGAGTCCCGGGTGACGCCGCGCAGGATCCCCGAACTCGCGGGTGGGGTGCTGACGATGTCGTTCTTTACGCGGAAAATGTTCTCGCCCGGCCCTTCGGCGACCATTCCGGCCGAGTTTAGCAGGATGGCCTCGTCGTACCCCGCGGCCGTGGCCTCCATCTTCGCGAGCGCACTGTTGGCGTAGTTGGCGGCGCACTTCGCCTGCGGTGGAAGGGAACGCGAGTCCATCCGGACCCAGCTCGACACGCTGGCGCGGACCCCTTGGTGGGCACTGGCCTCCCCTAGATAGGCGCCCCAGGCCCACAGCGCGATCGCGACCTGGACCGAGCTTCGGGTCGGGTCCAATCCCATCTCGCCGTACCCGGAGAACGCGATCGGGCGAATGTACGCGTCCGAGACCCCGTTATCCCGCACGAGGGCGACGCAGGCGCGTTCGAGCTGTTCCTGCGAGTAGGGGATCTTCATTCGGTAGATCTTCGCACTGGCCAGGAATCGCGTGATGTGCTCCGGGAGCCGGAAGATCGCCGGGCCGGTCGAGGTGCCGTGGCACCGGATTCCCTCGAAGATCGCGTAACCGTAGTGCAGGGCGTGGGTCAAGACGTGGACCTGGGCCTGCTCCCAAGGAACGAGCTTTCCGTCGAGCCAGATACTCTTCAGCGACTGGATAGCGACCATCGGAGAGGACGGGATGCCGGGGTCCGTAAAGCGTCACCCCAAGTCGCGCGGAGCACCTCCCCCGGCGTCTGCCGGCCTACGCAGGGGAGTGTCAGCCGCGGTTGACGGCCGGTTCATGCCCCCGTGGCCGCTCGGACGTTCGAGGTGTCTCATGGAGTCCCGTCATCCCTCGCAGGTCGTCGAGTGTCTTCGGCATGAACAGGCGAACGCAGTGCAACTGTACCTCCAGTACAAGGGGTACCACTGGAACGTGCGAGGGCCGCAGTTCCACGACCTGCATCTGATGTTCGATGAACATGCGAAGCTCGTCCTCGACACGGTGGACCTGCTGGCGGAGCGTCAGCGGATTCTCGGAGCGCCGGCCCACTACGACCTTGATGCGCTCAGCCGGTCCTCGCAGCTCGCCGTCGACGCCCACCTGCCCGTCACCGGACACGAGATGGTGGAGCACCTCGTCGAATCGCACCGTCACATCATCCGCAACTTCAAGGCGGGTTTCGAATTGAGCACCGAGCTGCACGACCCGGGCACCGCGGACCTCGTTACCCGCTGTCTCGTGGTCCACGAGAAGCTAGAATGGTTCCTCCGGGAACTGCTCGAGCGCCGGCCCGAGGTAGTCGAGGCACTCCCCGTTGGGCCGACGGGCGTCCGGGGACATGCTACGATCCCCACCGGAGTGGCCTGAAGAAGTCGAAGGTCGGCAGGGAAGGTAGGGCCGGGGTCCCCGGGAACCCCGGCCCTCCCATGATGGATTGGCGTGAGTTCGGTGCGGAGCATCGAGGGGCGGCGGACGCGTGACGCTCGGACCCCGGGTAAGGGCTTAAGGGACAGTTCCAAGTCCAACGGCCGACGGGTCGATGGATCGACGTCCGATACCGCTCGCGGATCCCACTCCGACGGTCATCCCGATCAGGGGACCGGATGAGGCACAGCGTCTGGACTTCGGCGACCTGTCGGATTTTTTCAACCCCTTCTTGCACCACTTCGTGCGGGAGGCGCTACGAGGGGGAGGGGAGGTGTGGGTGTCGAGAGAGGGCTCGGCGGTCAGCGGGCTGCTCATCTACAACGTTGTGGAGAGAGTGGGCTCCATCTTCACCCGCGACACACGGGTGGCCGAGACGCTGTTCGGCGTCAAGGACCATGCCGCCCTCTTTTCCGAATTTCCGCTGGGGGTGAAGCCGGAAACCTACCATATCTGCGCCGCCGACTTGGCGGGGGAGATGGGTCGCCACCACTTCGCGCACCCTGTTCGGATGGCTCGGGAGCCGGAGCAGCCGGCGATCCTCCGGATGCTGCACGAGATGTACGGCCGCATCGACACGAGCTGGCTCCAGGCCTGCTCTCCGGAGGACGACAAATGCTTCGTGGTGGAAGTGGCCGGCGAGATCGCCGGCGTCGGGTGGGTCTCGGTGGTGGGGAGCTACGGTCGGTTGCACTCCCTCTCGGTACGGCCGCATTGCCGGCGTATCGGGATCGGCAGCGACCTCTGGCACGCCCGGATGCTGTGGGCCCGCCGGGCGGGAGCGCGAAAGGTGATCTCCGAGATTTCGGAACACAACATCGCCTCCCTCGCCATCGCCACCGCCGGCGGGATGCAACGGACCGGCCGGATGTTTCTCTCCCACGGGCCCGGCGGCGGGCCTACCCCGGCCTCAACCCTGGGGACCCCCGCAGAACGGGCAGACCTTGTCCGTCACGTCGATTAGGTTGCCGCAGTACCGACACTTGACCTTCACCGTCTCTCGGAGCACGACCTGGGGCACCGGCTGCTGCGACGGCGTTAGGTTGATCGGCGGGGCGCCCATGGGGGCGTACAGCGGGGGTGGGGCGCCGAATCCGATGTTCCCTGGTGTCGCATGCTGCGGAAGCTGCCGCGGCCGTCTCTCCCGGGATCGGTAGACGAGCCAAGCTACCACGAAGATGAGGACGATGACGAAGACGACGGCCACCACCAGCCCGACGTAGGACAGCGAAGCCGGGCTCGACGACGCGGGAGGCGCGGCGGCGGGCGCGAGCGTGTAGCTCGTGCTCGTCACGTAAAGAGTATCCGTCCACGTGAACCCGGCCGTCGCTCCGTCGGTGTCCTGCTCGGTGTACTGATATCCGACGATGTACCCGGTCCCGGGGTCGAAGTACGACTTCCAGTTGTAGGTCGCCGTGAAGACGCCGTAGGCGTCATTCCGTTGATACGAATCGTTTCCTTCCGTGAAAATCGTCGCAACGTAACGGCTGCCCCCCAGTTCGTAGCTGTAGTCCCTCGAGACCACGTTCATGGGAGTGTTGAGCAGAGAGAACGGGGTTCCCACGGCCAGACCGTTGTTCATGTAGAACCAGACGTAGACGGGGCTCGTGTACCCGGTCTGGTTGTCGGTTCCGTTGACGTAGGCGAACGAGTTCGGGGAGAACCCGAAGGTCCCCGCGGAATTCCAGCTCTCGCTTTGGCCCATGTTGTTGCGCCACAAGTTCGAGTTCCGATAGGAGGTGTTCACCGTTCCGTTCGCCGCGAGGCCGGTCACTCCGACCGAGCCGTTCACGTACGTGTTCTCCGTGTAGCTCGAGTAATTGCCCGTCCCGCCGTTGAGAACGACGGTCTCGTAGTAATGGAAATTGTCCGCGGTCTGCGGCGTGTAGTGGCTTCCCGCGCCGGCCGCGGCGGGCAGGCTGAGAAGTACCAGAAAGATAGCGAGCCCCCCGAGCCGCCGGATCATCCGACGAACCCTCCCATGGCGTGGGCATGGGCCGGGTGCGCCCCCCCGAACGCGCCGTAGGTAGCGAAGTACGATCCGTGCCCGACGGCGACCGGCACGAAGAAGAACCACATGCCGGGCATGTAGTGGAAGTTCACCGGGGGAGGCGGGACCGCGGTGGCGGTCGTGTCCAGCCCCGTGACGGTCTCGGCCCGGATGCCGTGGATCATCCGCACGGCGAGGCCGATCAGTTCGGGCTGGGACAGCGGCATCGCACGCTTCCCAATGATGTCGTAGGCCTGCTCGAGGAGTTGTAGGGTTTCGTTCGCCTCGAGGACGGGAATCGACGCGAGGATGGCCGAGGCGACCAACGGGTACTGCAGGTAGGCTCCCAGTCCCTTGGTGAGGACCGCCAGCTTCGGGCTCAGGCCGTCCATCGGCATATCCGACACGGCGATGTACGCCGACGAGAGCTCCACATCCTCGGAGGGGGCGAAGCCCCAGCCGCCGAACATCGACCTCATCCCGGCGAACCGGGCCCCGATATCATCGACCGGTCGATTCACGATCGCCATCAGCGCCGCCGACTCGTACGACGGGGTCGTTCGGAGCCAGAACTGGAGATTGTCGGTGGCAAACGTGCCGTCCCCCCGCTGGCCGAGGAGGATGATCGAGGCCACCCCCAGGGACGACTCCTTGGGAATTCCCAGGTGTCGTACCGTGCCGTCGAGCTGCTTCAGCAGGGGCAGGCTGTCGCCGATGCTCCGAGGCGATGCGGTCAGGATCTCGGCGGACATGAGCCGGTTCTCGTCGTTGTGCGCGAGGTCGCGGAGGCCGTTGTAGGCGTCCAGGAATCCGGTGGCGCCCTTTTGGACATCGTTCTCCCGCTTCGCAAGGCCGATGGAGATCGCCCACAGGTAGGATCGGTCCGCGGAGGAGAGAGGTCCCGAAAGCGCCGAGAAGTACTGCGCGCTCTGATTCGCGATGTCGTTCAGCTCCCGGTCCACCTCTTGCGTCTGGCCCATGTAGGAGGGGAACGGCAGGTCGGAGACCCGGTAGAGCCGGGTCCCGAGGTCCCGGAGGGACATGACGCCGAGGCTCGTCAGCCCGACGTATGCGCCCCCGTAGGGGGTGAGCGTATCGAGCAGCGCTCTCTTGCCCATGTTCCGGTCGTATTCTTGCTCCTCCGCCGCCAGGTCGCGGTCCGCCGCTTGAAGGGCGGATTGATCCTGCGCCTCCTTCTGCAGCACGGCGGATTGTTTGTCCTTTCCTTCGAAGTGGAACAGGATGGAGTGGGATTTCTCTAGCTCCTGGCGAACCTGCTCCGCCAGCTGGGCCCGGGCGACGGTCTTCTCGGCGAGGGTTTGCTGGGCGGGAGACAAGGTCTGCACGTCTTGCGCGAGCTGGGCATACTGGTCGGCCGGGACGAGCTGGAGAAGGTTGAGTTGCTGCAGCGTGGCGAGGTCCGGGCTGGAGAGGCTCGCCGTGACCGAGCGGTTGGCGACCTGGGTCATGAAGGTGTACACGTCCTGACACTTCGCCATGCTACGCATCGACCGCCCGGAACTTTGTATAAAAGGACTCCTCGTCACAACCGTTCTGGATGAGCAGGTCCAGATTCCCACCGGCCGACTGGACGTGGACGAAGGGATCGGCTTTCACCGCCTCCCGTAGAACGCCCTCGAAATGTCCCTTGCGGCTCCCCCCCGCTCCAAACCGTCGACACCGCTCCCCCTCGATCTGTTCGTACGCAAACGTGAGCTCGTACAAAGACCGATGCACCTGGTCCTCGATTTTCTCCCGAACCATATCTTTATCGAGGGCCAGTTCCACGATTCCCTCGAGATCCACGAAGTATGCCGCTCCATCCGGAGCGAGGACGGCGTCCTTGTCCAGCCATACATCGTCGAAGTCGAGTCCGACATACTTCCCGCGTGACACTTCGAAGGTCATCGTCCGCGCAAAGAGCGTGAGCATCGCGACGGTGCTCCGAACGAAGTTCGTTTCGAATCGAAGAGCCCGCGCATTCGAATCGATAGAAAAGAGGTCGAAGATGTGGCGGATGTTGTGGCCCACGGTGCTCTTGCCGTGGAAGTAGATCCGGACGTTTGAAGGCACCAGGCGGAGCTCCTGTACCATTCGGCCGCGGTACTTTCGATACCAATGGATGCTCCGGAGCTGCGTCTCTAGCGTCTCCGGAAGCAGACAGACCCTCACGACCGGTGCGATCAGGAAACCGGCGACCGACGTGAGGTTGGCCCTTTCGGAGACCTTGAGCGCCGTCATCGCGTGGTCCAACCCTTGACCACCATACGGCGAGCCGCGCAACCAGACTTCCCCGGTGATGATTCGGTCCGAGGGTTCCGCGGGCTGGCGCCGGAGTCGTTCCTGGACCCCGGGGTCGTCCGAGAGATCCGCCGCGTATGCCCGATCGAGGGTCCGCCACGAATAGGGATCGATGGTCGAGCCCACCCCCTTAACCGACAGAAAAAACTCGGTTCCGTCGAAGGTCGCGACCGATTCCGGGAGTATCGCGCCGCGGTTGTCATCCTCGATGAATTCCTTGGTCTCGACCGGTGCTGCCTCCACAAGGCTGGTCAGAGCCCGCGGGAGGTAGAAGCATTCCATCGGCGCGAGGTCGAAGCCCTGGAATCGTCGATTGGTGATGCATTCCCCGGGGTACGCGGCGAGTTCCAGCGGGATTCCTCGAACTTTCATCGGCGGGGATTCACGCTTTCCGGGACGGCAGGAAGTTGCGGGTGGGCCACCGAGGAGGGTCTACGAGTCTCATTCTGCCCAGTACTCGGAGACGGCCCGGAAGGCCTCCTACGGATCCCACATCATGTCCGGGTAGACCGAACCTGCCATTTATGCCATCGAGGGTCGTTTGGGAAGCGGAGAGGAACGTGTCTGCGAAGCCGGGGACCCCGGAGTGCTTCTTCTGTCGCCGCCTCGAGCTGCCGCCGGCGGAGCAGGATCCGTTGATCTACGAGGACTCGCTCGTTCACGTGACGCACGAGCTCGACGAGGCGGCAGCCACCTATCTGGGAACGGTGGTGATCCAGACGAAACGCCACACCGAGGCCGGCCTGTCTTCGCTGACCGACGAGGAGGGCGAACGGATCGGACAGCTCGTGGCCCAGGTCAGTCGCGCCCTCCGGGAGCTCGTGGGCGCCGCTTGGTGCTACACGTACTGTTTCACCGAACGATACCAGCACGTCCACCAATTCGTGGTGGCGCGCCATCCTCAGACGCCTCCGGAGCACGTGCGGCTGGGCGTGACAGAATGGGCGGGAGCCCCCCGGGGGAACCCGGAAGAGATCCGCGGGCTCGCTCGCGCGCTTGCGGAACGAGTCGGCGTTACAGCTTGACGCCCGGCCCCTAACGGCGCGACTAGGGCGCCCTGGGACTTGCGGAAGGGTTGGGTTCACGAGGCCAGGGGGGCGGTACGGGCCCAAGGGGATTTATCGGTAGACCGGTATAAATCCAGTGAAAAACACTGCCAAAAGCGCTCTCACGGCCGGTCCTCGACCGTTGGCCGTCTATCAACGGGTAGGTTGGCAAAGGGCGGGCTAGATTCTGATTCGCGCTCTGACCAATCTGTCGTGAACGAAGTCCCCTCCACATAAGGCCGAGTCTTCCGCCGAGAGACCACGGGAGCGAGCGGGGCTGAAGGGGACCGCCATATTCGAGACCTCGCTTCCGAGAGAATCCCAGAGGGTGTGTCGCAAGTGATGAGATGGGACACGAGCGGCCGATGACGACTGACCGCGTTGACCGGGCAGCACGAGGCGAGGTCGCCCACGCCCGCCCAGGATACCGGCGGGGAACACCGACGGCCAGATGTAGTGGTCCCGCCGTCGGAGGAACGTGGGACGAGACGAGGAGCATCATGCCTAGGCCACTTCGAGCATTGGTTCTCGGGGCGGGCGGCTACGCTGCGATGTCGTGGGAGGTCGGCTTCCTCGCCGGCATGGTCGACTCCGGCATCGACCCCCGCGACGCTGACGTGTTCGTGGGTACGTCCGCCGGGGCGATTGTCGCGGCTCAGATCACGAGCGGGCTCTCGCTCGATGAGCTCTTTCGCCGGCAGCTCGCCGCCCCTGGGGAGACGGAGTCGCCGGCTCCGAAAGTCGATTTCAAGCGATGGCGCGACGACCTTGCACGCGCAAAGAGCGGCGGTGGAACTCCGATCGAAATCTTGCGGCGCGTCGGATCGCTCGCCCTGGCCGTCCCGGCGGGGACCCCGTCGGACCGGCCTTCCGTCGCGGCCCTGCTTCCGAGGCACGTCTGGCCCGACCAACGACTGCTCACGGTGGCGGTCGACGTTCGGACGGGGGAGCGATGCGTCTTCGACCGAACCAGCGGAATCGACTTCGTCGACGCGGTGACGGCCAGCGGGGCGGTCGCCGGGATCTCGCCGCCGGTGACCTTCAATGGTCACGGCTACATGGACGGCGCATTCTACTCCACGGCCAACGCAGACTTGGCCCTTGGCTGTGATTCCGTGCTGATCCTCTCCCTCCCCGCCAGAGTGCCTCCGCTCAGCGTGATGTCGCTCGAGGCCGCGGTGGAGAAGCTACGAGCCAGTCACGCGCGTGTGGTGATTGTGTACCCCGATGAGGCAACCGAGGCTGCCTTCGCGTCGGTTGGGGGCAACCTGCTAGACCCGTCTGTCAGCGAGCCAGGGGCCCGCGCCGGGCGTGAGCAGGGTCGTCGCGTGGTGAACGACCGCTCGTCCCTCTTCTGGCAGTGAATCCCAGCGTCGCGTTCGATCCGCCCGCGGAAGCGCGCTGTTCTCCCATGGAGCTAATGGGGCCCTTCAATCACAGCCCTCAGGTCCTGACGGAAGTCCCGGTACAGTGCGAGGGCGGGACATCGTTCCCAACGGGCACTTTCTCTGCGGTCTGGGCCCTCCCTCGATCAGAGGGTAGAAATCCTGTGGATTGTGTGAGCAGAGGAGTAGCGAACGGGACGGGGAACGGTTTAGCGACGGCTCGGCCCTGCTGTCCCCCTTCCCTTGGGGCAACGTTGGCCAAAGGGGAACCCTCCATTAAGCCCACGGTCGGGCGGGACTGGGACTAAGCATCCGCGCCCAGGCGTGACGTCAATTCGCTGATGAAGGAGGAAGACCCGGGAGACCGAACCTACCTTCGGTCTCGGAGCTTCCGCAGCGTCGCCACGTCCTCGTCGTGGCTTTTGGCGAGGATGTCCAGCCAGAGTTTCCGGATCTGCTCCGGGCTCCCTCCTTTGCATTGGATGTCCCCGAAGACGTCGACCCGGGTCTTCGCTCCGTCAGGGCGATGGACGACAACGAACCTCGACCCGGCGAAGTCCCCCTCGATCTCCTCGATGCAGCGGCAGTATGGGGGGAACGACGTCACCCGTGTACTCGACTTCTTCCAGTGCCCATCGAATTTTCGCTCGTAGGTCAGTACGATCGTAGGGCCGGCGTTCTCCACCACCTTGAAGTTTCTGACATCGTCGGAGTGAGCGGAAGAGTGCTCCTCTGATTCGAGGAACGACCCAAGCTCATCCAGCGGCACTTCAATGGTCGTGCCCATATCTTCGAAGTACACCATGATTCGCTCCCTCTGCGCGGTAACCGTTTCGACATAAGAGACCTTTCTCGGCCGTGAGCGTGAAGGTAACGCTCCCGAGCTCTCCTAGTCGTTTTTCGCGACGGCGACAAAGCCACAATCCGTCAGCTCAAGTTCTAAGAACGGGAGCGGCTCTTCGTTTCGCCGACAGTAGAGTCGTCAATCTGGTGCAATTTTCGGCGAATTGGTCTGACCCCGCGATGTCGATGGGCTCGGCTAGATTCTAACCGGCCCGGTCGCAGGCGAAGTAAATTCCTTCTGAAAACGGTGCCTTTTCAAGGTGGACGCTCATGGCTACCGAGTTGCGTCCTGCTGCGTAGATAGTCGAGGACAGCAGACGCGTTCCGGTCAGGCGGGAAGACCGGGTAGAACACCTTCTCAATCCGACCTCTGTCGGCCACGAACGTCAGTCGCTTGACGAGGGTCCGTCCCTGTAACGGGAAGGTGTGCTTCTTGCCCTCGAAGAGCCCGGTGGGTGATTTGAGGGATGCTACGAACGTCGGCAGACGCAAGGCGTTTACCAGTTCGAATCGGGAATCATTCAACAGATCGAACGGCAGGTGCACCCGATTCGCAAATTCGACCTGTTCGGTCAGACCTTGTTCGGCATCTTGTCCTTGGCCGCTCACACCAAAGATCTCGCAGTTCCTGGACCGGAAATCTGCGTATTCGTCCCGAAACGCACAGTTCTGAAGGGTACAACCTCGAGCTCCCGGAACTTCGCTCCACTCGCCGGGAATCGGGATACCGGGCTTGACGGTCGCCGGGTAAAAGAAGAAAACCGATAGGTTCTCAGCAGCCTCAGCGACATCGACCGTGCGATCCCTCGTCGAACGAAGACGGACATGCGGTATCCTGGTCCCGAGTAGGTGCCGAGCGGCACCATCGTCCTGAGGCTCGGGGAGGTGGGTCGGAAGGGCAAAGAGATTGACGTCCGTCGGGATCCGCTGCGGGCCCATTCTCTCTCGCCAGTCGCCGCGGGCGACTAACTGTACGGGGTTTCCGTCGGGATCCGCAACCCAAGCGCCCCGCAGGACACCGGCAAAGTTGTGTGGGGGGCTCAACGAAGGAGCCCCTCGAGCGCACATCCACGAATAGGCGGTGTCGACGTCGTTGACCCATAGCACGACTTCGCCCCGCGGAGGTCCTCCGCCAGCGGAGAGTCCGTGATCCCGCTTCAAGGCCTCCAGCGTCGAAACCGCCAGATTCAGGGAGCCGAGCTCCATCTCGACGTGGTCGGGCGAACCTTGCTTGGGCACTCGAAACGTCTCGGTGAATCCCAGGAGGTCCCGGTAGAATCGGAGGGATCTCGCGATCTCGCTCGTGTAGAGATTGAACAGGTGATTCTTGAACTCCGGACGCGCCGTGGGGTTGGCGGTCTTCTTCACCGGGAGTCGGGTCGTGAAGCCCACCGGGTTCCCGTCCGGGTCCGCCACGCGGGCGCTGCGCACGTAGCCACCAAAGTCGTGCGGGGCGCTGAGGGAGGGAGCCCCCCGGGACGTGACCCACCCGTACGCCCCGTCCGGGTCGTCCGTGAAGAGGACGATTTCGACTCTGGGCGGCCCCTTACCCCCGGCGATGCCGTGATCGCGACGGAGCGCTTCCCAGGTCGCAACCCCCAACTTGAAGGAGCCCAGCCGCAGTTCGACGTGGGAAGGGGGGCCGTCCTTCGGCAGCCGGAAGGTCTCTGTGAATCCCAGAACGTCACGGTAGAATCGGAGCGACGCCTCGATGTCGCCCGCATAGAGATTGACCTGGGGATTCGTGAACACGACCCGTGAGCCTGATCCGCCGACCCCGGACATTTCGAGCGCTCTCTCCTACCCAGCGTGAAACGTTCCCGCGCGTTATAAACCGGCGGAGAAACTGATTCCTAATATCGGCCTTCCCGCTCACAGGCAGGATGGACCGGACCGACCTCGGCATCTTCACCCGGCTGGTTGCCGACCCGTTTCTTTCGGACGAACGCCTGGGCCGGGAGGTGGGACTGACCGGGAAAGCAGTCCGTCTCCGTCGGAAGCGGATGGAGACGGACGGGGTTCTGACGGAGTACGGGATCCACCCGCGAGCGGAGATCCTCGGACGACACGCTGTGGCCTGGGGGTATGTCGGGAAGGACCGGCCCGAGCTCCCCGTCTCCCAACTGTGCGAGGTCGAGGACCTGGTCTATGTGCGCAGTTTCCGACCGAACCTCCGCATGGTGGTCCGGTTCACGAAAGACCCCGAGCCACCGAACGATCCGCGCCTGGCCCGGATACTCGGCCGCCCTCTCGAGGGCCCTCTCGACGAGCGGCCGGCGACCCCCTCGATTCGCGCCGACGCGCTCTCCCAGGTCGATTGGAAGGTCTTGGAGGCGGTGGTTCGAGCCCCTCGCGCCCCGTACTCGGTCCAGTCGCGCTCAGTCGACGTTTCGCCCAAGGCCTTCCGCATTCGCCTCGCGAAGCTGGAGGCGGCCCACGCGTTGGAGTGCGCCATGATACTGAATCTGGAACGAGAAGCGGGTCTCGCCACCTACGGGATTTGGCTCAAGGTGGACGAATCGTTTGACGAGAAGGCCCTAGAGCTGCCGAGACTCTGGGACCGCCCCCACTGGACTCGGAATCCCCGAGGGGTCTATCTGCTCGGGAGCGGAGACAGTTACTTTGAGGCGCGCGAACTGGAGCTCCGACTCCAATCACTCCCAGGCGTCGTCAGCGCCGATCCGCTCATCCCCGCGGGAGGTTTCTTCGCGCGCGAGCGATTGCTCACATGGATTCGGGCGGAGCGGGAGAGCCGATTCCAATCTCCGCATCACGCGTAGCTCGAAGGACCCACCGACAGGTGGGACTTGTCGGAGGCGTTCGGTCACACCCCCACGGCTGCTGACGGCGCCGATCTGGCGGTTACGGGAAGGAGACTTTGCTCCCAACGGGTACCTTCCCGGCCGCTCCCCCCCTTCATGCACCGCACCGGGGCGCGGCAGGTGCTTGTGACGGAAGTGGAGCGTGGTCTCGAGCTCGACCGATGGAACTCGTCCTTGACAAGCCGTCCTGACTTGTCGTAAGTGCGGCAGTGCCTTTTCACGCGCTCGGCGGTGCGGTCCGCCTCGCGCGCGAGCGCGGCCCTTCGTAGGATGGTGACCCGGACCGGGCTCAACCCGTGGAGGGCGGCGCCGGGTCGGCGATCTTCAGCAGCTGCTTCCCGACATTGGCCCCGGAATACAGGCGCGCGAGGGCGGAGGGAGCGTTCTCCAACCCGACCACGACGTCCTCCTTGGAGTTGAGCCTCCCGGCGTCGATCCACGCGCGCAGGGCGGCGATCGCCTCAGGGAATCGGGCGAAGTAGTCCCGGCCCAGCAACCCCTCCATGCGACCGTTCACCATGATGAGCTGCGGGTAGTTCACCGGACCCGGCACGGGGGACGTCTCGTGATACCGGGCCGTCATGCCGCAGAGCACGATTCGCCCGTGGGGACGAAGACGCTCGAGGGCCAGGTCCAGGACCGGCCCGCCGACGTTGTCGAAGAAGATGTCGATCCCCGTGGGGCAGAGCGCATCGAGCCGGGCGGCCACGTTCTCGCTTCGGTGGTCAATCGCGCCGTCGAGGTGGGCCTCCTCCCGCAGCCAATCGCACTTCTCCTTACCGCCCGCGATTCCGATCACGCGGAGCCCCAGGATCTTGGCGACCTGGGCCGCAACCGATCCCACACCTCCCATCGCGGCGGAGACGACGAACGTCTCGCCGGGGCGGGGCTTCGCGATCTCCGTGACCCCGAAGTAAGCGACGATTCCGGTGATGCCCAAAGTCCCGGCCGCCAAGTTCGGGGGGACCCCCGGCGGCACCTTGGTCGTGTCCCAGTATCCCTTGCCATCGACCACCGAATAGTCCTCCCACCCTGAGAACCCATACGCGATGTCGCCGGGTTGGAACGCGGGAATCCGCGACGCAACGACCTGGGACGCTGCCAACCCGCCCATCGGGGCCCCGAGAGCGTACCCCCCGCTCTCCGGGGGCGTCAACATGTTCAGGACCTGCGT
This sequence comes from uncultured Thermoplasmata archaeon, assembly GCA_963787975.1. GTDB lineage: Archaea > Thermoplasmatota > Thermoplasmata > Lutacidiplasmatales > UBA184 > JAKIWV01. The sequence goes on along the minus strand of CAWBEU010000007.1, from coordinate 415,721 downwards.
GGGTTCGAACGAGAGCCACAAGTTCCGGACCAGCATCTGTCCCTCCGCGGGCGAGGGAATGTCGGACCGGGCCCAACGGAAGTTGTGGGGCCCCACCGGGCCCTCCGGCCGTTTCTCGAACAGCCATTGCCGATTCGCCCCGTCGAGCATGCGGTGTCTAGGTCCGCCCCGCTTCAGGGCCCAGACGGGCCATCGGGAAGGTACTATATGTACGTCCGAGGGGGCGCGCGACTCTCGCGGAACTGAACCGGTTACGGGTCTCGGAGGGTCCCCGTGTGTAGCCGCCCCCGGTTGTTCGCGTGAGAGGGGAATCAAGAAGACGGCGAACCCCACGGAGGGCTACCCTGCGCCCTCGGGGTACGTAGTACGGCTGCCCTGGGCGTGGCGATCATCGCGGTCAGGTCATCGACCGCGCGCGCCCTTCGTCAACGGTCTCGTTCTGTGACATGAGGACCAGGAGTTGGCCGCTCGAACCGATTCCTAACGACGGGGTTGTGTAAGGGGAGGGTTTCGAACGGCCCCAAGGGGATTTGATCGTGTACGGGTTTGAATCCCGAAAGGACACCCTCCCTCAAACTTCGTACCGAGGGCGGTCCGGGGTGGGGTCAGTCCGGTCCCGGTAACATCTCAAAGCCAGCCTGCCGGAAATCGGAGTCAAACGCGAAAGCGAGGTGGATTCCCAGTGCCTGCATGGTCACAAAACTAAGGCAGTCCGTCAGGCTCCATCGTTTGTCGGGGCGACCGAGAAGTGTGTCCCAAGCGGCCCAGAACCGCTCGGGAGTCGTCCACACGACGTGCAGACTCTCGCTCGAGGTGACGATGGTACGGAAGTCTCCCACGAGGTGGACCGGACCGCGTTGCCGTAGATATGTCACCGCTTCGTCCAATACGTAGTCCGTGGTGACCAAACGGCCGTGGGCGCCGTCGAGGAGTTCCTGTTGGAAGGCGCGCGCGCGCCGATGGAACCCGTCCCGCTGGTCGAGCAGCGCGATCCACGCGCTGGAATCGATGAATATCATCGCGACCGGCGGTACAGGAGCCTGTCGTGGTCCCGAGACCCCCAGGTAGCCTTGCCCTTTCCCCGAATGAGCGGAAAGGCATGGAACACCGGATCCCTTGGATTGACTCGATCCGGCAACAGGTGGGCACGGAGTGCCTCGCGCGCTACCTCCTTCATCGATTTGCCCTCCGCTGCTGCCCGCTGCCGCAGCAGTTGATACTCCTCCTCGCCGACTGCGGTTTGCACCAGCTTCATGTTCCATGTTACATGTAGCATGGTATATAAGAAAGTGGCTGACCGTCGAGAGTAGCATCGGTACGACGGGCCCAAGGGGATTCGAACCCCTGATCTTGCGGTTAAGAGCCGCCTGCTCTACCGGGCTGAGCTATGGGCCCATCTCGTCGGGCCCGTCCGATTTCGGGCGGCCCACTTAAGGCCTCTCCCCGCGAGCCGGCGAGTGCCCGAGCCGCTCGAGTGCTGCACCCACCATCCACGGCAGCAGCACGGTGATGTCGCCTTCGACGGTCACATGGTGGGCCTTCGGCTTGACCTTGCCCCAGGAAACGGCTTCCCGGGTCCGGGCGCCGGAAAGACTTCCGTCCCACTCGACCGCCGACGTGATGTAGAGCGCCGCGTCGAGGCCATCGCGAAACTGGTTCCACCAGATCGTGTGGTGTTTCGAGATCCCGCCGCCCAGGAGGATCGCTCCGCTTCGTTTCGCCTCGAAGACGAGGTCCGACAAACGCTGTTCGTCCGGTAGGAGGTCGAGCTGGAACTCCTTGTGCATCTGCCAGAACAGCCAGAGCTGTGAGCCGACCGCGCCGTCGGTGATGCCGGGCACGACCACGGGGATCTTCCGGTCGAACGCGGCCCGCGCGAGGCTCCCGCGTCCGGCCTTGGGTCCGAGCGCCTCGCCGATCTTCCAGACGAGCTCGACGGTCGTGAGACGACGAGTCCCTTCCTTCCACAGGCGGTTCAGCAGTCGTTGCATGAATCGTTCGACGGTTCCGCCGTAGACCTTCTCCTCGATGACGAGGTTTCCGAGCCGGTAGAGCCCCTTCTTCCGCAGCACGGCGTCGTCGAGCAGCCAGTCCCCGTGGAGGTACGGGCCGTACGAACGCGCGATGTCGTGGTCCAGGGTTCCGCACGTGGTGACCACCGCGTCGACGTGTCCGCCCGCGATGAGCTCGTGGAGAACGCCCCGCGTGCCCGTCGCGACGATGTCGGCCGGGAACGAAAGGAAGGTCGTCATCTCCCGGTCCCCGAGCATTTCGACCAGGATGTCGACCCCTTGGGCGAAGCCCTTCGCCGTGAATCCGCCGGCGGCCGCGAGCCGGCGAGCCAGCGTATCGAGCGAGGGCCGGTCGTTGATCTGGATGTCCTCCACTCTGCGACGGGCCATGCGAACGTTCCTCTCCACTAGAAGGTCAGCGTGAATCCCAGCCCGAGCTGGTGAAAAAGCAGCAGGTAGGCCACGATATAGCCGGCGATGGCCCCGCCGTTAAGGAACGGCAGCCCCGCCTGGGGCTTCCCCGTGGCGACCCGGCGCATGAGGAGGCCGTATCCGAGCAGCGAGCCCACGATCGTCGCGAGCGCTGCCAAAAGGTTAGCACCCAGGCCGAGCACGACGGGGTGGCTCGGGAGCCAGATGAAGGCCGACACGACGAGGGCGCCCGGGATCACGACATCCCCCAGGCCCATGAACATCACTTCTCGTTCCTCCACGGGTTGCTGTCGCTGGGCGTTTAGCGAGGGAGCCTGAGTGTAATCGTACCCGGCCGAACTCGGCATGACCATCAGGATCGGGAGCCGCATCTCGACCACGGCGTCGGCGAGGGTGATCATGTGCTTGGTCCGGTACACCGCGATATAGTCGTAGATCGCGAGCGCGATCAGGAGGATGAACGCGGGGAGAATGCTGAAGGAAATTCCGAGCAGGGCGATAAGTGCGCCGGCGGCGAGGAACCCCGCCGCGTCGACGACGTACCACTGCGGATCAATCCAGAGCGCGAGCAGGATCGTCACGGCGATCGCACCGGCGATCGTCGCCGCGGGGTCGAACAGCAGGCCCGCCTCGGCCGGGGGAATGAAGTGGACGGCCGGGATGATCAACTCGAGCGTGTAGTAGAGCGTCAGGTTGAGCGAGGCGGCGATGGCGACCAGGAGCACGACCCGCAGCGTCGCGATCCCGCCCTTCCGTCGCGTAAACCAGAGGATGAGGAGCGGTGCGACGATGATGGCGACAATGATGAACAGCGGAGCGGCGGGGCTGTTCGGGTTCGACGTGGCTGCGAGGCCGGCGGACTTGAACGGCGACGCCAGGGCCAGCGCCACGAGCTGGGCGCCCACGTAGAGTGCGAGCAGTCCCACCGAGCGAAGGCCGCGCATGGCGGCGGACTACGGCTGCACGATCGCGTAGGCGTTGTTCCCGAGCACCTTGGTGATCTTCGCGTTGACCGTCGCGCCGCGCGTTGTGGCACCCGTGACGAAGACGACGAAGCCCTCCTTCCGGGCCACGCCGTCACCGCGCCGACCGATGTCCTCGATCGTGAGCCGGTAGATCTTCCGGCGACGACCGGGGCCTTCGGCTTGGCCACCTCGACGACCCGCCGCACCGTGACCGGTCGTTGGGCGCCGCAGGCTTCACAGACCAGGAGAGTGAACTTGCCCTCCTTGACGAGGTGGGTGTCCGGCCGCTTGCACTCGGAGCAGATCACGTACTTGTCGGTGTATTCCCGGATGCGCTGCGCGAGGGCCTCTTTCGGAATGCGGGACTTGAGGACGCCGCGCGGCAGGTCGAGCACGCCGGGGCAGCCGAACTCACGCGCGAGGTAGCCGATGAGGTGGGCCGGTTCGCGGCGCAGGACGCTGGCGATCTCCTGCAGGTTCCGGATGACCGTGTTCTTCCCGTCCGTCATCACGTCCGGCTCGGGCACTTGGAACCGCTCCCCGCTCGTCCGGACCTCCGGTAGCTGGGCGCGGGCCCGGTCGAGGAGTTTCTGGTAGGCTTCCATTCCGCCGAATGAAGGCCGAGGAGCGCTCAAAAGCCTATCCAGCCGCTGGAGGCCTCGCCGACGGCCCGGGACTCTCCTCGAGGAGCGGAGCGATCACGCGGCGCAAGTCCTTCTCGGTCACTACGTGGGTCGCCCGACGTCGGGTGTGCTCGTCTTCCGGAAGGAACGCCACGCCGATTCGCGAGCGCTCGAACATCGCCACGTCGATCTCGGAGTTCCCCACGGCGGCGCAGTCCGCGACCGAGAGGCCGAATTCCCTCTGGAGGCCGGCCACGACGTCGCCCTTGCGCTTGATCGGCACCCGGATGATGCCCTCGTCCGTCAGGCGGCCATGGCCGTCGAGGACGAATCCGTTGGCCAGCACCCGGTCGATGCCGAGCTCCCGGCCGATGCGTTGCGCGATCACGTCGAGGCCTCCGCTCACGATGGCGGTCCGTATCCCGCGCGCGTGGAGTGCATCGAACAGCTCGTGGGCGCCCGGCATGAGCGGCACGGGGGCCAGTATCGAGACAAGGTCGTCCTCCGTGATGTGCGGCCGGTGACTCCGCCAGAGCGCGAGGTCCCGCCGCATGAACTCCTGATCGTCGATGCGGTCCTCGAGGAAGAGCCGGAGCGCCTCAGTGTTCTCGTCGCCGAAGAACCGGTGAACCTCGCCCCACGAGCTCGACACGTCGAGCAGCGTGCCATCCATGTCGAAGGCGACGAACTTAACCGGCATCGCCCCGAGCGATCGCGTCCGCCCGCGCCAGCACCGCGGCCGTGGGTCGAGCGGCCCACGCCGTCAGAACCTCGTCCACCTGCTCCGGTTGGCTCGCGCCGAAAAGCGGGGCGACGCCGCGTTCCGATAGCCAGTGGAGCGCCAGCGAGGCCATGGGCACTCCCGCGTCCTTGGCGAGTCCGTGGAGCTGAAGGGCCATTGCCTGCACCTCCGGCATCCGCTCGCGGAGACCGGTGCTTCGGGCCGGCCCCACGGGTACCGTGCCCGTCAGATACCGCCCGGCGAGCAGGCCCCGCGCGAGCGGGGTGTACGCCTCGACGATGATTCCCTCTTTCCGGCAGTACGGCAGGATCTCGTCGCCGTCGGCGCGCTCGAACAGGTTGTACAAGACCTGGTTCACCACCACGTCGGTTTCCCGGAGCGCGGCGCGGGCCTCGACCATCTGTTGGACGGAGAAGTTGCTGACGCCGATGGCACCGATCTTTCCCTCCTTCCACAGCGCTTCGAGCGGCGGCATCGTGTCGGAGAGGGGGACGCGCGGGTCCGGGGAGTGGATCAGATAGAGGTCCACCTTGGACCGGCCGAGTCGTTGCAGGCTCCCCATCAGAGCAGGCCGTACCTGGGCGGGCCGGAGGTGCTCCCAGGAGAGTTTCGTGACGACCAGCGCGTCCGTCGCCGCCGGCCCCGCACGATAGAACACGTCCCCGAGGATGCGTTCCGAGCGCCCGGCCCCGTAGACCTCTGCGGTGTCGAACCAGCGAATCCCTCGCTCGAGCGCGTGGCCGATCGTGGCCTTCGTTCGCGCCTCGTCCTCCGGTCGCCAGCGACCGAGGGCCCAGAGCCCCAGGCCGAGAGGCGGGTGGATTCGGCCCGTCCTCCCCAGAGGGAACCCCCCTTTGAGCGCGGAGGTGGCGCTGGAAGCCGTCGCCTTCCGACGTGGGGTCGCGGCCGTGCGGGCGGGTTGGGGGGTCGGTTTCTTCTTCGTCATCCAGCTCCGGTCGGGGTGCCCGCGGCGAGGTGCTCCTTAATCCGTCGGACCCTCTCGGCCAAGTCCCGGGCCTTCTCTTCCGCCGCTTTGAGCACTTCGGGGGGGGCCCGGTCGCGGAATCCGGCGTCGGCGAGGCGTTCCTCCGTCTTGGCCAAGAGTCCGGCAAGCTTCTCGCGCTCGCGTTCGAGCGCTTGTCGTTCCGCCTGGGAGCGCTCGGAGGGCAACGCGAGGAAGAATTCTCCGTGTGCCGTCACGCTGGGTGCACTGCCAGCGGGGGGCGGCGCACCGGCCTCCAGGAAATCGAGCGCGCCCACCCGGGCTTGCTGAAGGACGAGGGCCTTCTGGGCGCGGAGGACCTCGGCGGTCTCCTCCCCCGACGGTCGGACCCACGCCGGCGGCAAGGAGGCGGGCGCGAGCCGGTTCCCGGCCCGGAGGCTGCGGAGCGTCCGGATCGCGTCATAGACCACCTCCATCGCGACGAGCGCCTCCGGGTCGTCCGGGGCCTCGTCGGCGTGGGGCCAGCGGGCGAGCGCCAGCAGATCGCCCCGATGAGGGATCGAGTGCCAGAGTTCCTCTGTGACGTGCGGCACGAGCGGGTGGAGCAAGCGCAGGGTGCGCTCGAGCGTGAAGAGGAGCACGGCCTGGGTCTCGCGACGGAGGGACTCGCCGCGGCGCCCCGAAAGGGCCTCCTTGCTCACCTCCACGTACCGGTCCGCCAGGTCGTACCAGAGGAACGAGTGCAGGAGACCGACCGCGCGCGTGACCTCGTAGGCCGCGAGCGCCTGTTCGAACTCGTCCACGGTCCGTCGCCACCGGGCCAGGATCCACCGGTTTTCCAGCGGAGAGTCTTCCGCCAGAGCGGGGGCGCGGTCCGGCGCATCGGTGTCCTCCGGTAGGTACGCTTGCGCGAAGCGAACGAGGTTCCATACCTTCGTCAAGAAGTTTCGCGCGTTGTCGAGCGTCGCCGGGCCGAAAGCCCCGTCCTGGTCCACGGGGTTCGGGAACAGCAGGGCGAACCGGAGCGCATCCGCGCCCCGGTCGCGGAGGAGGTCGAGAGGGTCCGGGGAGTTCCCGAGGTGCTTCGAGAGCTTTCGGCCCTGCTCGTCGCGCAGGATCCCGTGGAAGAAGACCGCCCGGAACGGCGGACGCCCGAGGAAGTAGTACGAGGCCATCATCATTCGGGCGACCCAGAAGAACATGATGTCCCGGCCGGTTTCGAGGAGGTCCGTCGGGAAGTAGTGCGCCAGGTCCGGCGAGTCCTCGGGCCACCCTAGGGTGGCGAACGGCCAGAGCCACGACGAGAACCAGGTGTCGAGGACGTCCGGGTCCGCCGTCAGCGGCGCATGGTCGCACTCGGGGCACTTCGCGGGCGGCTCCTCGGCCGCCGTCTCGCTCCGGCAGGTCGAGCAGTAGTACACCGGGATCGGGTGCCCCCACGCCACCTGGCGGGAGATGCACCAGTCCTGGACCTTCTCCATCCATCGGTAGAACGTGAGTTCCCAGCGGGCCGGGTAGAGCCGGATCTCGCCCGAGCGGACCGCTTCGACGGCCGCGGGGGCCAACGGCGCCATCCGGACGAACCATTGGGTGGACAGGCGAGGCTCGATCACCGCGTTCGAGCGCTCGGAGCGTCCCACGGCGTGGACGTAGGGCGTTTCATGGTCGACGAATCCGCCGGTCCGGAGCGCTTCCGTGACCCACTTGCGCGCCTCCTCCCGGTCCTGACCGCGGAATTGTGACGGCACCCAGTCGGAATCGAGTCGGCCGTCCGCGTCGATGACATCCGGGGGCATCGGAAGGCCGGGATGTCGTTGATAGATCTCGTGGTCGAGCAGGTCGTGCCGGGGGGTGATCTTCAGCGCTCCGTTCCCGAAGGTCGGGTCGACGCCGGGGTCGGCGAGGATCGGCACTTCCCGGTCGACGAGGGGGACCCGGACCTTCCGGCCGACCGCCGCGGCGTGCCGGGCATCGTCCGGATGGACCGCGACGGCCACGTCGCCGAAGATCGTTTCCGGTCGCACCGTGGCGACGACGATGCCGCCCGGTGAGCCGTCGGCCCAGGGATACCGGAGGTAGAGCAGCGTGGTCGGTTCTTCGGCGTGCTCGACCTCGAGGTCGGAGACCGCCGTCCGCAGCATCGGGTCCCAGTTCACGAACCGCTCCCCCCGGTAGACGAGTCCCGCCTTGTGGAGCGTGACGAACGCGCGTCGGGTAGCCCGCTCGTAGGGCGGGTCCATCGTGTAGCGGTACCGGCTCCAGTCGAGGGAGAAGCCTCCGGCCCGGAGCGCCGCGAGGATCCGTCGTTCGTGGTCCCGTTTCCAGTCCTCGACCTGGGCGATGACCTGGTCCCGCGACATGTCCTCGAGCCGGATGCCCTGCTTCGCGAGGTGGCTGCGCACCGCGGCCTGTGTCGAGAGGCCGGCATGGTCGATTCCCGGAAGCCACAGCGTGGGGACCCCTGACATCCGGGAGCGTCGGATCAGGAGGTCCGTGACCGTGTTGCCGAGGAAGTGACCCAGGTGGAGGTCCCCCGTGACATTCGGCGGGGGCAGGACGGTGGTGAACGCGACCCCCTTGGGGCGGTCCGGTGCGCGGCCCAGTTCGGCGCGGTCCCACGCCTCCTGCCAGCGGCGCTCGATCGCCCCGGGCTCGAACCGGGGCGGAAGAGATGGGGGGGTCAGCCGCGTCCCCTCCCGGGGAGACCCAGGGCGAAGAGCGAGAAGATCGCCAGCTCGGCGAGCGCGACGCCGCCCATCGCGAGGAACGACTGGATCGGGGAGATCCCGATGTACTGGAGCACGCCGAAGAGCAGGATCGGCAAGCCGGCGATCGCGATGCCCGGAACGACCACGGTGGTCGCCCACCAAGCGCCCGAGGACATGAGCGAGACCGGGACGCCGGCCTTCTGCGCCTGACGGAACAAGAGACCGATCTCGAGGAACGCGGCGGCGATCAGTCCCGGCAGCTCGGCGATGATGAACGCAAAGAACAGCCAGACGTTGAGGAGGCGAAGGACCGTCAGGCTGACGACGATCGCCGACGCCACGAGGTAGATCAGCACGATCAACGACGATTTTCCGAGAAGCATCGACCGATTCGTGAGCGGGAGGGTCCGGGTGTACGAGTAGCCCATCACTTCGGTCGCGAAGAACGCGGGGCCGAAGAAGGTGGCGAGGATCGCCGTCGTGGAGACCGCCGCCGCCGCCAGGTCAAAGACGCTCTGGGGCGCGGGGGCACCGATATACGACGACAGCCCGATGACCACCGCGTCGATCAGCGGGAGGAGAATGACGAACGCGTAGCCGGGGGTCCGGGACGCCGTGCGCAGGTCCTTGAGGAGGATCGCCGCCGGGGCGCTGACGGGACGGAGCTCCGCGCCCTTTCGCTCGTCGGTGAGCTGCACGTCGGGGCTGAGCCGGCTCAACGCCCGGGGCGCGGTGCGCATCCACCAAGCGACGCCGAAGGTGAGGCCCAGGTACCCGAGCGCCGCGAGACCGATCGTCCACGGGTCTCCGCCGGGGACCCGCGCAATCGAGCTCGACCCGCCGAGCCCAAGGACGGGGAGGAACCCGAAGGGGAAAGGGAAGACCATCAAGAGGCTGCCCAGGGCGCCCGGAGCCGTCCGGCCGAGGTACGCGAGGCCGTACATGATCTGGAATCCGAACGACACGAACCCGTAGATCCCGAACGCCGGAACGGCCCAGAGGAGAAGGTAGAACCACCTCAGGACGGACGCGCGCAGGCCGCCCCGGGAGCCCTGAACGTGTTGAACGAAGAACCGGCCCGTCCGGAGCGAGAGACCCATCGCCAGGATGATCACCGCGACGACGCCCGGAACGACGAGCAGACCGACGAGCAGCGAGTGCAGGGCGATGCCCAGCGCGAGGGGGGTGAGTACCAAGGCCGTCACCGCCGGAGCGTCGAAGAGGCGAAACAGGACAAGCAGCGCGACGCGGTCGAGCTTCTTCTCCGGTATCGGGAGGGTTTCCAGGTACCGGAAGAATCTGGGAACCGAGGAAGGTCGGGAGACTCTGAAGACCGACCATCCACAGGAACGAGAGTTCGAGCAGAAGGAGCCCGCCGATCACGGTGCCGGTGTAGAGCGGCAGGGGTACGGGCGTCGGTCCGACGAGGAAGAATTTCTCGACAATGTTCGTGAGGGTCAGCATCGAGCCGCCGACTAGGAGCACGATCAGGAGGCTCACGAGAAACTTGCTCTGGGCGACCCGGCGCCGGGCCGTGTTGGCGAGTTCGCCCGCCTCCCGGGGCACCTCGGCCGCGAGGACGTTCCCCTGGCGCAGCGCGTAGACGGCCTGGAAGCTCAGCTCAAGGTAAGCGATCTCGGCCAGTCGCCGAGCGCTCGGGGTCGGGACCGAGGGCGTAGGGCTCTCAGGCACCTCCGAGGGCCCGGACGGCCGCGTACACTCCCTCCTCTTCGCGGGTCAGACGCAGGAAGATCTCCTCGAGGGTGGCGTCGCCTTGCGCCGTCTGGGTGCGGAGGGTGTCCATGGTGCCCTCTCCCACGAGACGGCCGCGGTCCAGGATGCCGACCCGGTTGCAGAGGCGCTCCGCGACCTCCATAGTGTGCGTCGAGAAGAGGACGCCGCGGGGGGCTTGGGCCACGTACTGCGTGAGCAACTCCCGCACGAGCCGCACGGACCGTGGGTCGAGGCTGTTGAGCGGTTCGTCCAGGACGAGCAGCGCGGGCTGATGCAGGAACGCGCTGATCAGAAGGATCTTCTGGCGCGTGCCGTTCGAGAGCGTGGACAATGGCTGGTCGAACTCCCGTTCGATCTGGAAGGCAGTCACGTAGCTCTTGGCGCGCTCGGACACCTGCGCCGAGTCCAATCCGCGGATGCTCGCCACGAACTCGAGGAACTCTCGCGGCGTGAGCGCATCGTACAGAAGGGCGGATTCCGGCACATATCCCACGATCTGCTTGGTCACGACGGGTTCCTTGACCGGATCGTGGCCCAGAACGGAGATGGAGCCGTCGGCCGGGGTGAGGAGCCCCACCACGGCCTTGAGGGTACTGGACTTTCCCGCGCCGTTGGAGCCCAGTAGGCCATAGATCTCGTGGGGCTGGACCCGGATCGACAGATGGTCGACCGCGGTGAGTTGCCCGTAGCGGACGGTGAGGCTGTGGAGCGCGAGGGGCAGCTCGGCCGTCGGCGCGCCACGCGACAGACGATTTCCCCCCGTAGCAAATGTGGGGGCATCCTATAAAGTCCGAATCGTCTGTTCCGACATGACGCATGGACTTTTCCACCTGGACGAACATCGCATTCGCCGGCGTCGCCGTCTTCGGCGCGGTGCTGTTCGTACTATCGCTCCTCGCCCTGCGTAGGTCCCCTTCTCCGAGGATGGGACTGGTCGCCGGGGGGTTCCTGGTGATCACCCTCCAGGGCGTGGTCATCGGAGCGTTGTTGTTCGCGGGGGGGGCATCGGCGGACTTCCTGCTGTTTCTCTCCGCCATCTTCGAGGCGATTCTGTTGATCGTCCTGTTCCTGGCGACGCTGGTGCGCTGAGAAGGCTCATGGGGGCCCCCGCCGAGCGCACCGGAACCTGGGCCGAAACCCTGCTGACCTTCATCCAGAGGTATCCCGGCGTGCACCTCCGGGAGATCCGGCGCCGGCTGGGCATCCCGATCGGGACTCTGGACTACCACCTGTACCGTCTGGGAAAACGGGGCCTCGTCTCGGTGCGAATGCAGGGGGGATACAAGGTCTGCTTTCCCGAGACTCTCATCGGGGAAGGGCCGCCGATCCCGGAGCCCGATAAGGTACTCATCGCGCTGCTCCGGCAATCGGTGCCTCGGGCGATACTGCTCCACCTCTATCTGGAGGGGACGGCGTCCCCCCAGATGCTCGGGGCGGCGGTGGGCGCGTCCGGGCCGAATCTCTCCTACTTTCTGAAGCGGCTCGAGGCCTTGGGCGTCTTGGAACGCGAGGGAGCCCCGGGCCAGCGCCAAGTTCGCCTCAAGGACGCGAAGCGGATCCACGAGATTCTGCTCCGGTATCCTCCGCTGCCGGAGACGCCCGTCGATCGGTTCGTACGCTTCTGGTCGGAGCTCCACCCGTGATGAACGTTCAAGGGCTGTTCGGAAACGCTTATGGACCGACCTACCGCCATGTGACGTCCGTGGGGGACCCCGGCCGGTGTTGCCGGCGGGGGCAGGAATTTCTATCATGAAGCTTCGGACGCATTGGCTGTTGCTCGCGGCCGTGCTCGTCGCCGTGTCCACCCTCATCCCGGCGGCCGCCGGCCAGCTATCGGCGCCGGCCACCATACCCCGTTCCCACCTCACCCTGGATCTGGGCGGCACGAATCTTAACGCGCCACCCACCGGCCACATCCTGTTCGGCTCGCCCCTCCCCGTGGCGGAGATCCTTCCCACCTCCAACGCGTCAGTTAGCGCCACGCTGGGGCTCGACCACCTGCTCGAGCTTGCCCCCAATGCGTCGAACCCGGAGCACCCCCTCGTCGTGGCGGAAGCCGCACCGGAAACCCTGAAGCTCTACAACAGCACCTTTTCGCTCCTCAGCTCCCCGAATTACATCAACCTCGTTGCCACGCTCCCCGTGTACGCCGCGAACACCGCACTGTGGGTCAACGGGACGACCGTCCTTCCGACGACGGTCGTCGCGAAACAGGCGATCTTGCAGGTCAATTACTCCGTGGCGAGCGGCTCCGACGGCAGCCCGGGGGTGCTGATCTCCTGGGCGGTCTCAGGGTGGCCGTGGGCCAATCCTTCGGGGGACGAACTCGCGCTGGAGTATGTCGTTCAGGTCAATTCAGGGTCCGGATTCGAGACGTGCACCGGCGCTCCGACCACCAACGCGCCGGACGCGACGTGCGCTACCGAGCCGCTCGCGCAGGGACAAGCCGTCTGGAGCTCCTCGTTGACGGCGCTCAAGGGCAACGGTCCGGCCGGTTCGGTGGCGTGGGTCAGTTGGGGCTCTCAGGTCGGCGGCTCCGACGCGGGGCCCACGTCGGTGAGCGCCGGCGCGTATTTCGAGCAGCCCGGGACCAGTGCTCTCGTGATCGCGGCGCCCGCCGGCGGCGCCTCGTCGGTGACGGGTTCCACGCTGTTTCTCCTTTCACCGGGGGTGGTGAGCCAGCTCGTCGCCCCCATCCTCGGAGACCTGCCAGTGTACGGAGGCGCCGCGGCGATCTTTGCCGCGGCCGCGGGCATCGGGGTCCTCCTCTCCCGCCGGCGGGACCGCTCGATCGCCCACGAACTCGCCGAGTAACGCCGCGGGCTACGGCCGCGAGCGGACCGGCGGGAAGAGAATGGTCTCCTTGATCGAGGGGATGCCGGTGAGGGCCATGAACGCCCGATCGACCCCGAAGCCGACGCCCGAGGCCGGGGGCATGCCATACTGGAGGGCCTGGACGAAGTCGCGGTCCATCGCGTAGTGCTCCGTTCCCTTCGCGGCGAGTTGTTCTCCGAACCGCCGGGCCTGGTCGTCCGGGTCGTTCAATTCCGAGTAGGCGTTCGCGAGCTCGACTCCGCGGCAGTACAGCTCAAACCGTTCCACCCGGCCGGGCTTCGAGCGATGCCGCTTCGCAAGCGGCGTCGTGGAGAGCGGGTGGTCGACGACGAACGTCGGGCGCGTGAGGCTGGGCTCCACGTAGTGTTCGAACAGTTTCTCGAGGAACTTCCCCGCCGGCGACGCGTCGGGGACGGTGGCACCGGCCCCCCGCGCGAGTTCGCGGAGCTCGTCTCGGCTCTTGTCGAGGATCCCATGAAGACCGGAGTGCTCCTCGAGCGCGGCGACGAAATCGACCACGGCGAACGGCGGCTGGAACAGCGATGGCGCCTCGACTGCGGCCGGTACCTCGGGCAAGAACTCGGCGACCCGCCGCGCAAGCCGCAGGTACATCGCCTCCATCAGCCGTTGCATGTCCGTGTAGTCGGTGTAGGCCCAGTAGGCCTCGAGCATCGAGAACTCCGGCAGATGCGTCGCGTCGAGGTCCTCGTTCCGGAAGATGCGGCCGAGCTCGTAGACGCGCTCCAGGCCGCCCACAAGCAGGCGCTTGAGAGGGAGCTCGAGCGAGATCCGGAGCTGGAGCTCCTGGTCCAGGTAGCCCGAGTGCGTCACGAACGGTTCGGCGGCGGCGCCGCCGGCGACCGCGCCCAGGATCGGGGTCTCGACCTCGAGGAAATCGTGCTCGTCGAAGAAGTGACGGATCTCTCGCACGAAGAGGGAGCGCGCCCGGAAACGGGCCCGTATCTCCGGAGCCGAAAGGAGGTCCAGGTACCGCCGACGGAGTCGCTGTTCCGCGTCCTTGAGGCCGTGGAACTTCTCCGGTGGAGGGGCGATCGCCTTGGCGAGTAGCGTGAGCTGGCGTACGAGGAGAGAGGGTTCGCCGCGACGGGTCACCATAGGGGAGCCCTCCGCGCCCACGAGGTCGCCCGGGTCGAGGTCAGCGAGCCATTCCGAGTACGCGGGCTCTCCGAGCTCGTCGACGCGGAGGAACAGCTGGAGCGCGCCGGCCTGGTCCTCCAGATCGAGGAACGAGGACCGTCCATGCTGCCGGATCGTGCGGAGACGTCCCGCGACCCGGGCGTCGGGCCCGCTGGCTGTGGCGCCGGGCGTGAGGGGTCGGCAACGTTCCACGACGGCCGAGGTGGGCACCCGGTCGGGGAAGCTCCAGGGATAGGGCTCGATGCCCCGGGCTCGGAGCCGCTCGACCTTCTGCCGGCGTTCCTGGACCAGGTGGGACTCCTCGGGGGCGCTCATCGGAACGGCGGCTCGCCGGGGAGGGTGGCTATCGGAGGAAAAAGCTTCGCCCTACGAAGAGGCGGCTTCGAGCGGCAGGAACTCGTTGCCAGAGCTGCGGACGAGGACGAGCTGCTCCGGGGTCGGCGCGGTCGCGCCGGCGCCGGTCTTCGCCGCGTCGTGGAGCAGGAGGAAAGTCCCGAAGAAGAACTCGGAGGTGGCATCTCCGCCGCCGATTCCGTAGCTGACGTAGTCGGAGAAGTAGACGTGGACGTGACCGGAGCGATGCAGGCGCAGGGCTTTGAGGAACGGCTGGAAGGTTTCGGGACCCTTCCGGGCGAGCTCCTCGATGAGGTCGCGGAGGATCGGACGCTGCGAGAGGCCGCCGAGCCCGTCATAGGTTACGTAGAGCGCGGGCCGGGGATCGAGCGTGACGACCCCGGCGCGGAGGACGCCCTCGACCTGCTTGGTCCGCATGGCCCGCGCCGAGACCCGGTTCCCGTTAAGAGGTCTTCGGGACGAAACGTCTCCTCGAGAAATGGCACCGGGGCGGGATCGCCCCCGCCCCTAGCCGAAAGTGTTCAGCTCAGTGGCTGTGGCCCATGCCACCCATGCCGCCCATACCACCCATGCCGCCGGGCGGTCCGCCGCCGCCACCGCCGCCCTTCTTGGAGGCGATGATGTCGTCGATCCGAAGGATCATCGTAGCGACCTCGACGGCCGAGCCGAGGGCTTGCCGTTTCACGCGGGCCGGTTCCACGACCTTGAGCACCGTCATGTCCGTGGCCCTCCCGTCGGCCAGGTTGATGCCCATGTTCTTGTTGGCCGCGGATCCCTCATGCGCCCCTCGAAGCTCGATAAGCACGTTGATGGCGTCGTAGCCGCCGTTCTCGGCGAGCGCCCAGGGAATGACCTCCAGCGCCTGCGCGAAGGCTTCGACGGCGAGCTGCTCCCGACCGCCCACGGTGGGGGCGAACTTTCGGAGCTTGACGGCGAGGTCCACTTCGGTGGCACCGCCGCCGGGGCAGACGACCCCGTCCTCGAGGGTGCTCGAAACGACCTTGAGCGCGTCCTGGATCGCCCGTTCGACTTCCTGCGTGACGTGCTCGGTGCCGCCCCGGATCAGGATCGTGACCGAGCGCGGGTTCTTGCAACCGGTGACGAATGTCATGTGCTCGTCGCCGACCTTCCGCTGCTCGACCGAGGCCGCATGCCCGAGGTCCGCCGCGCTGAGTTCGCGGACGCCCGTCACGATCTTCGCGCCGGTGGCACGGGCGAGCTTCTGGAGGTCCGACTCCTTGACCTGCTTGAGGGCGTAAATGCCGGCCTTGGCCAGGTAGTGGAGAACGACATCGTCGATCCCCTTCTGAGAGACCACGACGTTGGCCCCGGCCGCCTTGACGGCGTCGACCATCGTCCGGAAGCTCTGGTCTTCCTGGTCGAGGAAGCTCTGCATCTGGCTGGGAGATTTGATGTTGATCTTCCCTTCGATCTCGGTCTTCTTGATCTCGAGGGACGAGTTCAGGAGCGCGATGCGCGCGTCCTTGATCTCGATGGGCATGCGCGGGTGACCGCGTTCTTTGTCGAGGACGATGCCCTGGATGAGCTCGGTGTCCTCGATGGTGCCGCCGTGCCGCTTCTCGAGCTTGATGAGGTCCACATCCGCGATGTGTTTCCCGCCGCGTTCCTCGGCAACCCGCCGAACAGCTTCGACGGCGATGTCCCCGAGCTTTTCACGGGCCCCGAAAGAACCCTTGGAACCGATGGCGGTCAGGGCGACCTCCTTGAGCATGGGCACATCGTCGTACTTGACCGGAATGCCGATGTCTTGCCCGATGAGGCGCTGGGCCTCCTGGAGGGCGATGTGATAGCCGCGCGCGATGACGGTGGGATGCACTTTCTGTTCGAGTAGATTCTCCGCTCGCTTGAGGAGCTCTCCGGCCAGCACGACGGCGGTCGTGGTGCCGTCGCCGCATTGCTGGTCCTGGGTCTTGGCGACCTCGACCAGCATCTTCGCGGCCGGGTGTTCCACGTCGACTTCCTTGAGGATCGTGACGCCGTCGTTCGTGATCGTGACATCACCCATCGAATCGACGAGCATCTTGTCCATGCCGCGGGGGCCGAGGGTGGACCGGACGGCATCCGCGATGGCCCGGGCGGCCTGAATGTTGTTCGCCGCGGCGTCCTTCCCTTGCTCGCGTTCCGTGCCTTCCCTCAGAATCAGAATTGGCGTTCCTTGCATCATTGTCGCACCAGCGGCGACAAGTTACCGCTTCTATATAAGCGTGAGCCCGGGAGCCGGGGTGTCTTCCTCTAGGTTTCAGCCCGGGGCGCGGGGAATGGGCGGGCGGTACCCGAGGCGCCAGAGTGCGCGAGGAACCAAGAAGACGAGCCCGGCGAGGAACCATCCGACTCCGGCAATGAGGTAGGTTTCGCCCACTCCCACCGCCGCGATCAGGACGCCCCCCAGAATCGTCCCAACGGGGATGATCACCCAACTTCCCAGACCATCGATGCCGAAGTACCGCCCCTGCATTTCGGTCGGAACGAGCAGCTGGGCCATCGTGAGCCACGCGGTACCCGCGAAGCCGCTGCACAAACCGATCCCGAACGCGAGGGACAAGGCGAGCGGCGTGGAGGGGAATCGCGCGAGTAGAATCAGCATGGCGGCAGCGACGACGCCGTACGCGACGACCCATGCCTTGCCGGCGTACCGCACGGCCCCGACGCGGCCCACCAACAGGGCCCCGATCCCGTTCCCGGCGACGGTGACGGCCAAGAGGCCCGCAAAGACCAGCGCCGAGCCGTGGAGGATGTCCGCAGCGTAGAAGACGAGAAAGGTGGCGAAGATCGTCGAGAAGAAGTTGAAGAACGTCGCCGAGATCGTCAGCTGGAAAAGTCCGGTGTTCCGATAGAGCCAGGCGAAGCCCTCCCGGAGGTCGCCGGCGAAACGCGCCTTCCGACGGAGTACGGCCGCCGCGGCGGAGAGAGCTCCCCGGTCGCGAGAGATCAAGGTGATCAGGATTCCGGACGCGAGGAAGGTCGCGCCCATCACCGCGACACCCGGAACGGCCCCGAGGGTCACGATCAAAGCGCCCCCCGCGGACGCCCCGATGAAACTGGCGGCGTTCCGGGACGAGCGGACGAGACCGTTGGCGTCCGGGAGGTCGCGGCCGCCGACCACCGCCGGGATGTACGATTGTTCGGCCGGGTTGAAGACCACCGTGAACGCCGAGATCACGAACTCCTCTACCAGGATCGCCGGGAGGTTGAACCCGCGGGTCGCGAGGATCAGCACCAGGACGATCGTCATCGCGGCGCGGGAGAAATCGGAAATGATCATCAATCGCCGGCGGTCGTACCGGTCGACGAGGGTTCCTCCGACCAGACTGAAGGCGATCCCGGAGAGGCTTCCGACCACGCCGAGGTAGGCGATGTCGATCGACGAGTGCGTGGCGGTGAAGATCAGCCAGACGAGACAGACCTGGGCGGCCGTCGCCCCGAGCACCGAGGCGACGCCTGCGGAGAACAGTTTGACGAAGGGAGCATTCCGGAACAGGGCCCGGTAGGTTCCGACGGCGCTCGGCGTCGCCCCGGTGGACACGAAGGTCCTCAGCGCCGGAGCGCTATACAGGATGCGTCCCAGTCCGTGGACCTAGTCGTGCAGCACCCGATTGACGGTCGCGGGCCCGGTGAGCAGATGGTTGAGTCGACCGAGGATTCCGCCGGCCAACGCCTGACGCTGGAAGGCGTCCTCGGTCTCCTTGGCGTCCCTCGAATCGGCGTAGGTCGTGACGACGATGTACCGGTGCGGTGTATCGATGGCCGCGCCCACGAACACGCCCTTGAGGCGGGCGCGGTCGCGCACGAAGCGCACGTATTCGTCGAGCAGGCGCTGGCCTTCGGGTTCGGCGCCGGGTCGGAAATCGTAGATCCCTACCGTCGTGATTGCCATCTTCTACCTCCCGTGGTGTCGCACCGGGGAAGGTGTCGTCGCCCCCCCGTTAAAGGTGACGTTCGAGCGGAATCCGGAGGCTATCCGTCGCGCTCCCCGAGCACTCGGACGAAGCGGAAGTACGCGTCGGGCGCCAGCGATTCGGGACGCAGTCGCTCCCACTCCGTCGGCCACTCGGCGCGACGCGCGAGCTCGGTCCCGGGCCGCGGGTCGTGCATCCGGGCCAGCGCTCGCGGGAGCAGGTTGCCGAGCTGCTTGCGGCGGCTCGCGAACAACGTGTCGAGCAGCGACTCGAGCGTCGGGAGGGACGGGACCGGGAGCGGTCCCCGACGTCGCTCGAAGAGCACGAGCCGACCGTCCACGCTCGGGACGGGATAGAACGCGGCGGCGGGAACCCTCTGGTGGCACTCGACGGTTCCGTAGAGCGCCGCGAGGATGGAGATTCGACCATAGGTCTTCGATCCGGGACCGGCGGCCAGACGCTCGCCGACCTCCTTCTGCACGAGAGCGACGACCCGTGGGACTGACCCCTCAAACCAGCGCATGAGGAGGGTCGTGGCGATCGAGAACGGTAGATTCCCGACGATCGCGCGCACCGCCGGCGCCGGCTCGACAAGAGCGTCACCCTCCACGACGGAGATCCGGTCCCCGAAGTGGTACCGAAGGAACGCGACCAGTCGCGGCTCCTTCTCGATCACCGTGAGCGGACCGATGTCCCGGCGGAGCAGTGCCCGGGTGAGGATGCCGAGGCCGCCTCCGACCTCGAGGACCGGTTCCCCGGGAGCGGTGCCGACGAGCGCCGCTTCGGCGTCCGCGACGAACGGGTCGGTCAGGAACGATTGGCCCCGCGACCTCGTCGGGGCGAGTTCGAGCCCTTCGAGGGCGGACGCCACCTCCGCGGCGGTGCCGGGGATGTGGGTGGGGCCCCGGCGGGCCTTGCCCCGTTCAGGGGGCGACGAAGAGCCGGTACTTGTCCTCGGCACCTTGGAGCTCCTGCACGATCCGAGCGACGATCAGCTTCTCGGGGTGCTTCACGTGGGTCCGCTCCTCGAAAGAGGCGAAGCTCTCGAACGGCCCCCGCCGACGTTCCTCGACGATCGCCCACATCGTCTTCTTCCCGATGCCGGGCAGGAGCTCGAGGAGGTGGAACCGCCGCGAGACCGCTTCGGCCTGATTAAAGAACTTGAGGAACCGGGGCGGGTCCGACGTGACGATCTTCTCGAGCGCGATCGGCAGTTCTCGCTGGGCCTCGGCCGTCAGTTCGCCGAACGAGAGCCGTCGGCGGACGTGGTCGATCGGCGGGGCCTGGTTCGTCACAGGTACGAGCGGGATCCGGTCGCCGAGGACGAGGGCGGTGCCGGGCTTCGGAAGGATCTCGAGGAGCTTGAGCTCCGATTCGCCGAGCCCGAGGGCGACCGGTTCCTTATGAAAACCCCGCTCGGTGGAGCGGCCCTGGGGCAGATAGTCTAACACGTACGCGTAGGTTTCCGTGGGCGTTCCCCCCGCTCATTTGTGCTGGGCTACGATCTCGAGCAGACGCGTCAGCTGCGCCTCATCGAGGAATACGCGTTCTTTCGCAAACAGGAGTCGGACCTCTTCGGG
Source organism: uncultured Thermoplasmata archaeon (assembly GCA_963787975.1). Lineage (GTDB taxonomy): Archaea > Thermoplasmatota > Thermoplasmata > Lutacidiplasmatales > UBA184 > JAKIWV01. The sequence continues at coordinate 395,718 of CAWBEU010000007.1, read as the reverse complement.
GAACTGCGGCAGAATATCGGCGACCTTCACGGCGAGCGCCGCGTCGACGAAGGGCAGGGTGCGGAGCGCCTCGAGCAGCTTCGCCGTCTGCTCGGGAGTGAGGCGGGTGAACGTCTCGGCGTGCTGGAGGGCCAACTGGGCTTCGCGCGGCAGCGTGCGCTGGGCGGCCTCGTCGGAGAGGAGCTGCTTCACGGTGGCGAGCGGGATCGGCTCAGGCATGGGACTCCGGAGTCGGCCCGGCGGGGATGAGGTGCACGGCGTTCGCGATCAGCTGCTTCTTCTTGTTCCCGTCGAGGAACTCGATCCGGAACGCGCGGCCGACGCGCCCAACGACGACCGCGACGCGGCCCTGGTAGCGCGGGTGGGGCATCCCGCGGGTGTCCGAGGCCTCGAGCCGAACGATGACGCGGGAGCCGGTTTCGAACGTCTGGAGGAACTTCGTGATGGGAGGCATACCGCGCTCGCGTACCTCCTTCGTGAGGGTGCCGCGGGTGCGGGAGTGGAATCCCTTGGAACTCTTGACCATTGAATGATGCTCCTACCCTGTCCGGTCGTGGATCTCCAGTACGTCCAGCGCCTCGACGGTTAAGGGTGCTCCGACCAGCTGCGAGAGGTTCGGGTCCGTACGGCCGCCATCTCCTTCCACCCACTCCTTGATGTACGTCCCGCTCTCGGCGCGCAGCTCGATCGTGAAGCGGTCCGGCGACGACTCGACGAGGCGCGCGGCCAGGATCCGACGCGCGCGAACGCGGTCGGCCCGGCGATGCGCCACGCGGGTCGGGGTCCGCTGAGCGATCGGGCGGCCCGCCACCACGGACAGGGCCTCATTAACTTTTGCGTCCGAGGTTTCGCCGCGGACGACCACTCGATAGCTCTTTGCCGGCGTGGCCTCCTTGATCCGGACGACCTCGGCGCCGTCGGACCAGGCGAGCTCCCGGACCTCCACGCGCCCGGTGGCGGTACGGTTCACTTCCGTCTCGAGCGAGGCCAGATCGAGGGTTCGATGGCGGGGCCGGAGGATCTCGAGCACGAACGGGCGGCCCGTGCCGAGCATTCGCGCGTTGATGTCCTCCCGACCCATGCCATGGAACCGGCTCCCTTCGCCGCCCGAGGCGACGAGGAACGGGGCCGCCACGACCTCCTCGACGCTTGACGCGTAAGTTTTTCCCGTACCGGCGCAGAAATCGCACCCGCGGCCTTGGCAACGGCGGCACGGCCACCGCGTCTGGGGGAGCGTCCGATCCTCCTTGAGGTACCGACCACGTACGTAGAGCGGAAGGACCGTAACCTCGAGCCGGCCGGTGGGGAGGTCCGCCAGGAGCACCAAGTCCGGCTGGCTCGTCACCCCCTCGGTTCCTGCGATCTTCTCCACGCGCTTCCCGAGCTCCCGGTTGAACGCGGAACGGGCGCTCTCGCCCCAGGCCGTCCCGAACTCCGCCCACAAGGCCTCCTCACGGGCGAGCCGTTCGGGGTCCCATCGGGATCCGCAGTTGAACCGGTGGTACTCCCAGCCCTCCGTCGCGGTGACGACTCGGGCGAGCCAGACGTCCCACCGGTCGAAGGAGCCCTCGCAGAGATGGCACGGTTGCGTCAGACGCGGCAGCGGTCGACCGACCGCCACGGCAAGGAGCTCGGCCCGCTCCGGGTTCGTCAGTCCGTGACCGTATCGGCCGACCAGCCGGCCGAAGCACTCGGCGCAGAGGCCCCGGTCGAACGCCCGTTCGGCCACGTGGAGCACCTCCGGCGTCACCTCGAACGTGACCGCCGGGTCCACAAGGGGCGATGCAGAGGCCTCCATGGGCAGCCGGGAGACCGGGACCGGCCTCAAGAGGTTACTGGGACTCCGACGAGGCGCCTCGGGGAGGCTGCCGCGAGCCGGATAAGTAGATAGCGGCGCAACTTCTCCCAGCGCCGAAGCCGATGCCCGCGATCAATGAAGCCGAGCTCACCCGTGCGATCCAGCGGACGCTCGTCGCGAAGGGGAAGCTTCCCCCCGAGCGGGCGCCGGTGATGGCGCGGATGGTGCTCGGGTACTTCGGACCCGAGGACGCAGTCCTCGACAACAAGCTGTCGAGCGAGGACCGAGACGATTTCTACAAGCTCGAGGAGGAGGGACTTCTCACGAGCGAGGAAGAGGACGCCACCGTCAGCCGGGGCAAGACCTGGCGGATCCATTACTGGCTCCTCAAGAAGGGCCGGATCCGCGACGCGAGCCAGATCGGCGAGGCCGCCCCGTCGGCCGAGGACGGCGCGGTGTATCGCGAGGTCGGCGACGAGGCGTGGAGCCGGCACTCCGAGAAGCCGGCCGCACCCCCGCCGTCGTAACGAGCGCCCGGACCTACCGGTTGGCCGGCCCCGCCGGCGGTCGTCGCGCGCCCGGTGGCGGAGAGTACGGCCGATTCCCCTGTTGCAACGCCGGATAGTCGGCGTACTTGATCAGCGACCGGACGTGCTCGATCGCGCCGAAAGCGAAGAAGATCGCCAGGATCAGCCCCACGACCGCCGCGTCGGCGGCGTACTGGGGATAGCCGAAGAGCTGGGCCACGACCGCACCGGAGGCCAGGAAGTTGAAGCTGGCATGCATCCCGACGGCGAGCAGATAGTACGACCCCGAGCCGGCGCCCGGTACGCCGAACTTGCTCCGTGCGTAGCCGTACCCGAACATTCCGGTGCTGCTGCCGTGGAGCAGCACGCTCGAAATGCTACGGAGAACCACGAGACTGATGGCCGGGGCGAGCCCGCTCACGAGGAAGAGCGACAGGCCGTAGAGGAACGTCTCGAAGAACCCGAACCCGAGCCCGGTGCTGGCGCCGAAGACCGGCCCGTCCGCGATGTTGCGGATCTTGTCGCGGTTCCGGACCACTCCGGAGGCCTTCAGCGCCTCCTCGACGAGCGGAGCGATCACCAGCACGAGGAAAAGCGCGCCGATCGAGGAGTTCGCGTTCAAGAAGACGAATTCGGGCGCCGGCACGGCCTGCGAGACCGCCGTTCCCAGCGCGACGAGGACCCCCTCGACGATGGCCGCGATGATCGTGGCGACGATGGCGCCGTATGCGAAGGACCAGAGCAGCGGGCTCCAGGCTTCTTGCGAGTAGCGTTGGGTGGAGCGGACCCACGAGAGGTAGACGAGCGCCGGGATGAACGCCACCACCCAGAGGATGACGAGGTCGCCAATCGCGCCGAAATCGACCATCAGACAGCTCCCGGGCGGTCATCCCGCGGTGGGTACGAATAGAATCCCTCTCCCGACTTGCGGCCGAGCTTGCCGGCCTCCACGAGGCGACGCAACAGCGGACAGGCCCGGTACTTTGGGTCCCGAAACCCGTCCCACAATACATCCAGTATGGCGAGCAACGTGTCGAGTCCTACCAGGTCGGCGAGCTCGAACGGGCCCATGGGGTGGTGGAAGCCGAGCTTGTACGCGGTGTCGATCTCCTCCCGGGTGGACACGCCTTCGGAGAGCATCCAGGTCGCCTCGTTGATGAGAACCCCTAGGGCGCGCGTCGTGACGAAGCCGGGCGAGTCCGTCGAGTGCACCACGGTCTTCCCAAGGGCTCGGGCGAATGCTTCGGCGGCCTGGACCACCTCCGGCCGCGTGCGATGGCCCGGGATGACCTCGACGAGCTCCATCTGGAGCACGGGATTGAAGAAGTGGATCCCGACGAGCCGCCCCGGATCCTGGAGGACCGACGCTATGGAAGTGATCGGCAAGGAGGAGGTGTTCGAGGCGAGGAGCGCCTGGGGGTCCGCGGCCGCCTCGATCTCGCGGAACAACCCGCGCTTGAGGTCCAGATTCTCGGGCGCCGCTTCGACCACGACCTGGGCCGTGTCCGCCCGGCGGAGGCCGATGGCGGTGTCGATGCTCTGAACCGCTGCCTCCTTCGCTTCGGGTGTCACCTTTCCCCGACGAGTGGCGTGGTCCAGGGTCTTCTTGACCCGGTCCAGACCGCGGCCGACCAGCTCCGGGTTCACGTCCTCGAGGGTCACGGCGTACCCGGCGAGAGCGCATTGGGCCGCGATGCCGGTTCCCATCAGCCCCGCCCCCACCACGAAGACCCGCTTCCGGAGGGACGCGCGGGGGTCGCTCGGGGTCGACGGTCCCTCGAGGTCCGTCACGGACGTGCGGACGCGGCGGCCATTACTATAGGATTACGAGCGGCGGAGAGGAACTCGCAGGCGCGGCACAGGTTTCCGGTCGCCGGCTCGCCGCATTCCCGGCAACGTTCCGCGGCCCCGGGCCCCGAGGGTCCGACCAGCAAGGGCGCGAGGCGTTCCTGCGTTCGCAGAAGGGCGTGGCGGGTTCCCGGCATCGCCTCCTCCAGTTGCCAGACGACCTCGCGGTAGATATTTCGAGCTGCCGCCGGCGCATGGGGGCACTCACCGTGGTCGAAGGGGAGCCCGGTGAGGTGAGCGTAGAGGAACACTTCCCGCTCTGGGATCTGAGCGAGGGGAGCGATGCGTGGAATCAGTCCGGGCTGACGTGCCCGATGAGGGGCCATCCGGGACAAACGGTCCAAGTCGCCTCGGGCGAGGTTCATCAATACCGTCTGCGCGAGGTCATCGAGGTTGAAGCCCAGGACGAGCAGGTCGGCGTCGAGTTCCCGGGCCGCCCGGTTCAAAAGCTGTCGCCGCCAAACGCCGCAGTAGGCGCACGGGATCGTGCCCGGCAGGGTCCGGAGGCTTTGCTCGGTGGTCGTCCCGTACGCATCGGAGAATCGGACGATCCGGTGCTCCACGCCCAACCGTTCCGTGAGCTCGCGCGCCTTCTCGAGCGTCGCCGGGCGGTAGCCAGGGATCCCCTCATCCACGCTGAGGGCCACGATCTCGACGTTCGACCGCTGCCCGAAATACTGCTGGGTGAGAGTCAGCGCCACCGCGGAGTCCTTGCCACCTGAGAGCGCGACGGCAATCGTGCCTCCACGGAAGCCCGGAACCTGCCGGTGGAGCTCCCGGCGAGTCCGTTCCACGACCGATTCGCGGAAATGCGGCTCACACAGGTGCGCGCGTTGGTACGGTTGGTCGACGATGGCGTCCTGGACACACCGGTCGCACCGCACGGACCGTCTACTCCACCCCGGTATTTGAGCGTCGGATAGTCCGGCGCGTGTCCATCGCACGGGCGCTGCGACTCGACATCAACTCTTAATTAACCGAACCCGGGCCAACTGAGTTCCGATGGCTTCTGCAGTGGTCCCACGCACCCGCGCGGGGCGCACCCGGGCCGCCGCCCCGGTACCGGCGGTGGAACCGCAGCCTTTCTCGGTCACTCCGGTGGTCGACCGGTTCACCCGGATGCTCCAATCTCAGGAGCGGAGCCCCTGTACGGTCAAACAGTACGGCCACATTGCCAGAATGTTCCTCGGGTACGTCCAAAAACCGCTCGAAAACGTGGCTCCCCAGGACCTCAACTCGTTCCGGGAGCACCTCGTGCTCGAACGCCATTACAGCAAGAACTCGCTCTACACGACGGTGCGGGGCCTGACGTGTCTTTTCCGGAGCTTTGGATTGGCCACGGCCGAGCAGCTCGAAGCGCCACGCCGACCGGCGCGTCTTCCTCACTATCTGACCGAGGACGAAACGCATCGCCTCTTCAACGTGGTCCGCGACAGCCCGCGCGACTCTGCGATCATGCACGTGCTCGCCTACTGTGGACTTCGGGTCGGAGAATTGTGCCGGTTATCCGTCGAGGACGTCGACCTGAGCTCGAACATCTTGCACGTTCGCTCCGGAAAGGGGGACCGGGACCGCGAGGTCATCATCGAGGAGAAGACGCGGGCCGCCATCGACCGCTACACGACCGAACGGACGCTGGCCGGCCAGTCGGGGGGTCGTTTGTTCCCTGTGAGCCCTGTGACCGTGGAGCGAATGGTGCGATCCAGCGCGGAAAAGGCCCAGATCAACCGGCGCGTCACCCCGCACATGCTCCGCCACACGCTCGCGACCACGTTGCTAAGTCGCGGATGCGATATCCGCTACATCCAGAAGCTGCTGGGACACGCCTCCGTCGCGACCACCCAGATCTACACGCATGTTGACACGGCCGCGCTGCGCGACGCGTACCGGCGGGCGAAGCCGGAGTACTAGCTCACACTCCACCGGGGGGCGCTAGCGCCCTCCGTCGCACCCTTCTGAGTCGCCGGGAGAGGACCACGACCCCGAAGCGCCGCTAGGACTTCGCGCGGATCAGTTCGAGCTTCTCTAAGAACTCCACGCCCTCGCCCGTCGTCATCGGTTTTCCATCCTCTCGGGTGAGGGGAAGGCCCGCGTCGGCACAGGCTCTCTCCGGAGTCGCCCCATCGAGCAGCGATCGGAGCGCGTGGCGCTCCTTGAGGCCGAGGGATATGCCTTCTAGCTGGAATTCCTCGAACGCCTCGAAGGCTACCGGGCAGACCGTCCGAGCGATCTTCGCGAGTTCTGCGGCGTACAAACGAATCTCATCTTGGGCGTGCGGGTCTAGGCGGAGCGACAGAAAATGGAACAAGTTGTAGAGATTGATCTTCCAGTACCACTGCGTGTAATATGAGACGGGAAGGAGCATTCGCGCTGTTTCCCGTGCCACCCCCGATTCGAGGGCGCGCGTGTAGGCCTCGTACGCCTCCCGCGATACTCGTTCGAGGTCGCCACGGAACCTTTCCGCGACCTCGGCGGGCAATGCCTCTCCCCGTCCCTGTCGGTTCCGCCCGGACTGACGCCGAACGTCCTCCGCCGGCGGGACATCGTATTCGTCGGGGACAATAGAGTACCTCGCGGAGTACTCATTCACAGAATTGTGAGTCACAATGCCGTTGGCCACGAAGTTGTGGAAAGGACCGTCGACTTCCAAGTCATACGTCATTTGTTGACCCAGAAATTCGAATCTCTCAATCCCCGCTTGCCGTGCCACGGTTAGTCGGTTCCACGCGACCCGGGGTTTCGCAATCCACACCCCCGTGACCGGGGGGCCGCCCAACATTTCCACGTAAGCCTGCTCGTCCTTGTGGACCTCCCGGTGGCACTCCGAGCACAGTGTGGTGAGATTGGATGTATCGCGGGCTCTGGAGAGATCCGCCCAGACGGGGATGATATGGTGCGCATGGAGCTTGCCCTTGCTCCGAAAACACAGCTGGCAGGTCCAGTGATTTCGTTCGTGTATCGTGGCGGCGATTTGCGTGGTCCATCGACCGATCCCTTCCCGGTCCTTGGAGACACCCCCCTTCCAGAAGTTTGAAGCGGGGCCGGAACGGGCGGCTCGGATAACCGCGAGGCGCGCGGGCGGCATCGGCCGGGGTCCGACGCGATAAGTCTTCCCTAGGTTCCACGGAACATGCCCAGGAGGAAACGGAACCCGGGACGCGTGGGAAGGATGGTTCGTGAGCCCGTAGACTCGAAGCCATTTTCGAATGGTAGCCGAACTAGCGCCGCACTCCCGCGCAATCTCGCCTGCTGAGAGCGCCTCCCCGACCCACCTGGATTCTAGCCACTCCCTCGATGCGTAGGGTTCGTCGCCCGTGCCTCTGAAAGCGCGGCGAAGCGGTCTTCCCCGCGTGCTCGGCCGAAGCGAGGAGTAGGTGTTGCCGGGCGCGAACATCGAGGGAAGGCCACGTCGTAAAGGCAGGCCAAACCGGAGTATCCACGACTGAATCGTCTCGGGTACTACTCCGCACGCCTCCGCCAGGTCCCGGATTGACCGCTTCTCGCGAACGTACTCTCGCTCCAACCAATCCCGATCGTGGTACATTGCCGGGAGAGCGATTTCGGCTCCGTTCACGCTCAATTCATACTCCCCGTCATCCCAGACGGCACGTCCGTGCACTTCGCGGAGGCCAGTTTCGTCAGCAAGGGTGTTCCAGCCTCTGGGAAAGAGGAACCTGTGGTCGGCGGTGCAGTCGATCCATTTCCCGTCGTCCAAAGTCATCCGGAAGACGGGCTTCGGACCGTTTCTGGTAACATTGACGAGATGGGTGTGCCGAATCGTGCGAGACTCTTCGTCAAGTTGTCGCAGGAGCATTGACCGCACTTGGTCCCGGCGGAAGTACGGGTTCCGTTGTTGCCGGGGGTCCAAATTCCTCGTCGGTTGGAACTTCCTCCAAATCTCTTCGATTGGCATCGGGTGCGCGCTGGCTCCCCCACGCCTCGGCCCCTTCGGAAGGTCAAAGATAACTCGAGATCCCTCGGCGAGGCAAGCCGTTCGGTGGCGGATCCACTGTCGGGCGACGTAGATTGGAAGCCGCGCAAGGAACTTGAACTCCACCATCTCGAACGGCGTGGTATGCCGATGGCGCATGAGGTATCGAATTAAGCCGCGGTCGTCACGGACGGATTTCGTCCCCGCGCCATACGAAACCCGGGCGGCTTGAACAATAGCAGCGTCATTGCCCATGTAATCGACGAGAACGACATACCCGTGAGATAGTACGGGCCGCTTCACGCCAATCAGGCGGTCGGCTTCGGGGACCGATGGCCGGACCATCGGCGCGTCCCCGTCGGTCATGCGGCCGGGGCAACGACGGGACTGAATAAACCCTGTGCGCGGGATGAACGGTGCCTCATCGCGGTGTTATGACCGCGCGGGGGACCTCTCCAGGCCGGGTTTCCTGGAGGAACTCCTTGTCCTCCCACATGTCGTAGGCAATCGCGACCGCGGCCATCTGGGTGATGATCGCAAACGCGTTCACCACGTGGACGAAGATGATGAGGTTCCAGACGGTGAGGCCAAACAGAATCGGCCACCCGGCTCCCACGTTGAAGACGAGGAGCAAGCCCAGGACCCCCATGGCTACGGCCAGGTAGAACGTCGCGAAGGCGATGCGCTTGACCCGGCCTGGAACGGTGGTCTGACGGAGTGCCGCGTAGTTGTAGTACGCAATGCCAACGATCACGAAGCCCAGCCCGTCATGAAGGTAGGACAGGAAGGGCTGTCCCTGGGGGATCATTGCGAGGAGAAACTCCAGGAGGACGACCCAGATTGCGGCGTAGAGGGCTGCCCACAGCCTCATCGCCGTACGCTGCCGCTCTCGTTCTCAACCGACCACCACGACGGTGTCCGCGACCAGGTCGCCCAGCCGTTGCTTGCGTGGGGTCAGGGCCGCCACGACGAAGCCCAGTAGGTGTAGTGTGTCAGGACATGTGGCTGGTTAACTTGTCAGGAGATGTGACCGGCTTCTCGGCTTTGGGGAGCCCTTCCGGCTCATGAACCTGCGGTCGTTGTAGACCTCTGTCGGAGTCTTCCAGCCAATCCCTCCATGGATGCGGGCCCGGTTGTACTGCCGCCGCCAACGGTAGAGTTGCCGTCGGAAGTGACCGAGCGAGCGGAAGTGCATCCGACCCACGAGCTCCTGGGTCAAGGTCCCGTGGAACCTCTCGAGCTTCCCTCTTCCCCTCGGGTTGTACGGCCTTCCGTAGATTAGCTGGATCCTCCGCTCCTCGCAGAATCGGCGGAACTCCCTCGAAATGAAACAGCTCCCATTGTCGACGTAGAGGGCCTTGGGCTGCCTCCCGCTCTTGAACGCCCACCAGAGGTTGTTGACCGCTTCCCGTGTCCGCTCCCGCCGATAGGCGCGAGCCATCACGAGGAAGCGCGATCGGTCGTCGAGCACCGTGTGGACGTAGATCTTCCCCTTCACCCCGGCGATGCGGAACTCGTAGACGTCCGCCTGCCAGAGGGAGTCGACGTGGCGTCGCTGGAACCGTTTGAACGGCTTCGGCTTCCGGACGACCCGGACCATGAACCCATGCTTCCTCAGGAGACGGTGGACGGTGCTGGAGCTGACCCGGACACCTCTCCTCGTCAGAAGAGCGTGGATGCGAAGGGCGCCCCACGCCGGGTGACTCCGCCTCAACTGGAGGATCCGATTGGCGAGATTGCCGTGGATCCGGTTGGGGCTGTGGTGAGGACGCCGAGAGTCGTATCGGAGACCCTCCACCCCTTCCTCTCGGTAGTTTCGACACCAACGTCGGAGTGTGCTCTCGGAGATCCCGAAGACCTTGCAGACCTCCCAGGACCGGACTCCTTGCTCGACGTGTTGCTTGACGACTTGCAGACGGAGGCGGACATCTTCCCTGACCAAGCGGACCCCTTCCCAGGGCCGGTCATATGTCTTGACAATTCAGCCGGTCAGATGTCCTGCTACACCACAAGTAGGTAGAGGCCGGGAAGCCAGTCTACGATCCGGAGCAGGGTCCGCACGAACGCTTTGGAAAAGTCGGGAGGTCGCCCTGTCTTGAGGTCCACCACACGAAGGCCAAGCACACGCTTGCCGAGCGTCTGTCCCGACGTGCCCTCCAGGTAGGTGAAATAGACTATCCACAGGCCGAAGAGAATCAGGACCAGCGGTCCGAAGAGCCATCCCACGGCCCACGCAAACGTCCCCGGCGCGAAAGCCAACGCGGCGGCTAGCAGGCCGAAAGGAATCGCGATGACCGCCGTGGCGATTATCAGGACGACGAGGTCGATGAGGGCCGCCGCGAAGCGGCTGAGCAATCCTGCGTAGCGGTGTCCGTACACATAATCGGTAGCGAGGGGCGGAGGCGGGAGGTAGGCGGGTTGGGCAGGGTTCGGGGCTCCATAGGCCGACATCGGGTCACCGGCCACCGAAGCCCCCGGTCTGTACTTGTATCGCGGGTCAACCCCGATTGATGCTCAGACCGCGAACGGGAACCAAGGACACTTCATGCGGCTCGAGTCCGAGTACCTAAACCGTTTTGGCGCCCCGCGATTCCGTTCACCGCTCGAGGGTCGCAGGAGAGCATGGCGCGGATCTTTGTGGGCATCGGTTGGCCGTACGCCAACGGTCCCTTCCACATCGGCCACCTCGCCGGCGCCTACCTGCCGGGCGACATCTTCGCCCGCTTCCACCGGCTTCTCGGTGACGAGGTGCTGATGGTCTCCGGTTCCGACATGCACGGGACCCCGACAACGTACACGGCGGAGAACGAGGGCGTCTCTCCCCGGGTCATCGCCGAGCGGTACCACGAGATCAACAAGACGGCCTTCGAGCAGCTGGGCGTGAGCTTCGACCTGTTCACCCATACTCACACGACGAACCACGAACGGACGGTCCAGGAGCTGTTCCTGCGTCTGTTGCAGAACGGGTACATCACCCGGAGCAGCGAGGACAACGCGTACTGTCCCAAGGACCGTCGATTCCTGCCCGACCGGTATCTCAAGGGTCGGTGCCCCTACTGTGGGAACGAATCGGCGCGCGGAGACGAATGCGACCGCTGCGGCCGGATCCTCGAGCCGAAGCAGTTGATCGAACCGCGATGCTCGCTTTGTGGGACCGCGGCCGAGTTCCGGCCCACCGAGCACTTCTATCTCCGGCTCGACAAGATGCAGGAGGCGCTGACCCACTACCTCGCCGACAAGAGCTACTGGCGAGGCAACGTACTGGCCGCCACCCAGAACTTCCTCCAGGGAGGCCTCAAGCCCCGCGCGATCACTCGGGACCTTACCTGGGGCGTCCCGATCCCTCTGGACGGGTATCCAACAAAACGGATCTACGTCTGGTTCGAGGCAGTGGTCGGGTACCTATCCGCCTCCAAGGAGTGGGCGATCCGCCGGGGCGAGCCCGAGGCCTGGCACCGCTTCTGGGACCCCGAGGCACCGGTCCGACGGTACTACTTCGTCGGGAAGGACAACATCTACTTCCACACGCTGCTCTGGCCGGGCATCCTCCTCTCGGTCGGAGGGTTCCAACGGCCCTACGACGTCCCGGCCAACGAATGGATGCAGATCGAGGGACGGAAGATCTCGAAGTCAAGGTCCTCGGACGTCGACGCATTCGTGCCCTCCCTGCTCGCTCACTATTCGCCCGACGTGATCCGGTTCTACGCCGCGGCCCTCGCCCCCCAGAATCACGACACGGAGCTCAACTGGGACGAGTTCGCCCGGCTGCCCGAGGAGGTTCTGTCGAACCAATACGGCAACCTCGTTCAGCGCGTTCTCGTTTTCGCGCGACAGAACTACTCCGGCAAGATTCCGACTCCACCCTCCGGTTTTCTCGCGGACGCGCCCGATGGGATCGGCGCGCGAATCCGTCGCGCCCACGAAGAGATCACGGGCCATTTCGAGGCGGTCCGTCTCAAGGAAGGATTCGAGCGAGCGCTCACCGAGGTCCGGGAGGGGAACCGATGGTTCCAGGAGGCCCGGCCGTGGCAGGCGTCGGACGCCGAGAAGGCGCGGACGGTCTATGAGGGGCTCTGGCTCCTCAAGGCCGCCGCGGTGTGGTTGAGCCCCGTTCTCCCGTTCTCTTCGGAACAGGTGTGGCGGATGTTGGGATTCGACCACGGTCCGGGCCCGGGGGACTGGACGGGGGCCCTCGCGCCGCCCCCCGCAGACCAAAGGCTGGGCAATGTCCAACCCCTGTTTCCGCGAGCGGAGGCTACCTCGCCATCTCCTGAGGTCGCCACTACGTCCGCACCGGCAACGGCTCCCGCGCCGGGCGGCTTCGTGCCATTCGCCATCCAGGCGGCCACGGTTCAGACGATCGCCCCGCATCCGTCGGCGGACAAGCTGTACGTGATCGAGCTCGATGTCGGCGGGCCCAAGCCGCGCACGGTGGTGGCCGGCCTACGCCCATTCTACCGGGAGGAGGAGCTCCGAGGACGACGGGTGGCGGTGCTCGCCAACCTCGAGCCACGGACGATCCGGAGGATGACCTCGCAGGGCATGGTGCTCGCCGCGGATACGGGGTCGCGTGTCGAGGTTCTCAGCTACCCCGAGACGGTTGCAACGGGGACGTACACTTCCACGGGCGCCGGCGATTCACCGATGATCTCGTATTCCGTGTTCGAGTCGAATCCGCTGGTGGTCGGAACGGTCACGGGCGGTCACGACGGCCAACTCATCGTCGACGTGGGCGACCGGACCCTGGAAGTGGCCGGAAACTGGGCCGTCGGGAGCCGGATAGTCGTCCAATTGGACGGTCCGGGCGGCTCCCGGGGAAAGGTAATCCATTTTGCCTCCGGAGAGCTATTGCTTCCGGGCGCCGACCTTCCGGCCGGAACCCGAGTACGATGAGCGCGACCATCCGTCTGGACCTTCACGTCCACAGTCGGTACTCCGTAGACTCCCGGTTGTCCTTCGATCAGATCCTCGAGCGGATCACCTACCAGGGGCTCCAGGGGTTTGCCCTGACCGACCACAACACCACGGAGGGACTCGCCGAGCTCGAGCGCCTGCGGTCCGCCTATCCCCGGTTCTGGTTCGTCCCCGGGGTCGAGATCTCGACCCGGGAGGGTCACCTGCTCGCCTACGGCATCCGGGAGGCTCCTCCGCCCGACCGACCGCTGGCGGAGACGCTGGAGCGGGTAGCCGTCCTGGGTGGCATCTCGGTCCTCGCGCATCCCTTCCGCTGGGTGCACGGGGTAGGGCGACGCATCGCGACGGAGGCCCACGTCCAGGGCCTCGAAGGCCGGAACGGCAAGAACTCCGAGCTCGCGAACACCCAGGCGGAACTCTTGGCGGCTCGACGATCGATCGCGAGCACGGGCGGCAGCGACGCGCATGAGCCCCGGCTGGTCGGTCGCGCGTTTACGGAATTCCCCGGAGAGGTCACCTCCCTCGACGACCTGCTCGAGCAGATCCGGAAGAACGAGACGACGGCCGCCGGGCCATCCCTTTCCTTTGCGGGCCGGGTCCGGTCGAGCGTGCGCGACGGACTGCTCCGGGCGGTCCGGGGTTTCCGGCCGGTCGGGCCTCGCGCCGTCCACCCCGACCATTTTTAACGCAGGGCGCCTCCGTCGCTCCGCGCCAAGGTGGCAGAATGGTTAATGCGACGGCCTGCAGAGCCGTTTCCTGGGGGTTCGATTCCCTCCCTTGGCTTCGGGTAAGGAACTGAACTATGCGCTCAGTTCTGTCCGGTGGCCGGCTTTCCGAAGGGTCACGCGATCCGTCCTGTCTGGGACGTGGCTCCGAAGTGGGGGCTAAGGCAGACCATGACTTAGGTCCCCCTGTAGTAGAAACGGCTGGCCTTGCGTAAGGGATTGCGTCGCTGGTCTCGAGGTCCTGATTTCTGCCCCAAGAAGGAGAGGTGGTTCAATCCCCCCTGCCGATCGTTGATTGCGATTGTCCTATCGCCGAGCACGAAGGACGTGGTAGGGAAGCAGGCGTGACCGCGCTCGCACTCGTACGAAACGTAATCGCTCGCATTCCGCGGGGGAAGGTAATCACTTATGGCGAGGTGGCGGAAGCCGCGGGATTCCCGGGCGCGGCACGCCTAACCGTATGGGCGTTGCAAGGGGGGAAGGGACTGCCGTGGCATCGCGTGGTGGGCGCAGGTGGCCGCATCGCTCTGCCGGGCGAACAAGGCCAGGAACAGCGCCTACGACTGGAGATAGAAGGCGTGACGTTCCGAGGGGGTCGAGTCCGCATGGATCTTCATGGCTGGACCCCGAAAGCGCGCAGAAGGCGTCGCGGACCGCAAGGCGATGCAGAGTCCCATCGACCACCGACCAGCCGCGGACCGCCTTGGCAGGGAGTCCGGAGAGTTCCTCGCAGCAACGGCTAGGAATTCTCGGCTAAGGGCCTTCCCTTGGCTTGGCCTATCCATCGGATCCTATCGCGGAGACCGAGGCCCCGCCTACGACACCGAACGGCGGACGCGCGGCGAGCGACCCCGCTAGATCCGCCGTTCAGGAGAGAGGTCTTCAAGAATCGCCCGGGCGGCGTTGTGTCCAGGGGCCCCCAGAACGCCCCCCCCTGGATGCGCGGCCGAGCCCGCGAGATACAGACCTGGAACGGGCGTCCGGGACCTGTGACCAACCCGGCACGGGCCGGAACGTGAAGATCTGGTCCGGGGTGATGTCGCCCTGGAAGATGTTCCCGCCGGTCATCCCGAGGACCGATTCGATGTCGGCCGGCGACACCACCTGCCAGTTCCGTACTACCTTCCGGATGTTCGGGGCGTACTCCTGGATCGTGTCGAGGACCGTGTTCGCGACGCCCGGTTTGGCGGCCTCCCACGTCGTTCGCGCTAGCTGGGTGGGAGCGTACTGAACGAAGCAGCTCATCGTGTGCTTGCCGGGGGGTGCCACGGAATCATCGAGAACGCTCTGGAAGACGATGTCCATGAACGGTCGCCGCGAGAACCGGCCGTGCCAGGCGTCGTCGTAGGCAACCCGGGCGTAGTCCATGCTCGGAATGATGTCGACGAACCCCCGGTGATGTGGGCCGGGGCGCCGGGGGCGGCGGTGAAGTTGGGCAATCCGTCGAGCGCGGCGTTGAATTTGAGCGCCGACCCGCGGCTCCGGATCGACTCGACTTGGCGGCGGAAGTCCGGCTCCAGCGCCTCCGGAGGCAACAGCCGGAGGAATGTGTGGCGCGCGTCGAGCGTCGACGCCACGGCCGGCGCCGCGATCCGCTCGCCGCTCTCGGTCTCTACCCCAACGGCCCGCCCGTCACGCAGGATGACGCGCTGCACTCTCGCCCCCGTGCGAACGGTCGCGCCGAAATGTTCGGCGGCCAGGCGAAGGGCTTGCGTGATACCTCCCATCCCGCCCCGGGCCAGTCCCCAGGATTTCGGGTGTCCCTCGATGTTCCCGAGCTTGTGGTGGGCGAGTACGTACGCGGTGCCGGGGGCGTCCGGAGGGAGGAATGTGCCGATGATGGCGCTTGTGCAGAGTGCGCCCTTGAGCTCCTCCGATTCGAACCATTCGTCGAGAAGGTCCGCGGCGCTTCGGAGGAACAGGTCGCGGACGAGTACCTCCACTCGGTCGTCCGGGACGACCTCGAGGAGCTCGGCAAGCGGGACCGGGGCCGACAGAAGGAGCGGGTCGAGAAGCTCAATGACCTCGGTCCAGTAGTGAGAGTACTTTGGGTAGGCCTTCGCGTCGCGCGCGGAGAACTTGGCGATCTCTTTGACAGATTGGTCGTCGTCGTTCCAGAGCGTCAGCGACCGACCATCGGGGAGCGGGACGAACATCTCCGGGTCGAGAAGGAACGTCTGGTAGCCGAATCGGGGGAGCCCCAGGTCGGCGACGATCTCGGGTCGCAACAGTCCGGCAGCGTACGAGAAGGTGCTGATCCGGAAGCCGGGCCAGGGCTCCTCGGTCACGGCCGCGCCGCCGACCACCTCTCGCTGTTCGAGGACCAGCGTGCGCGCACCCGCCTTGGCCAGATAGGCCGCTGCGACCAGGCCGTTGTGCCCGCCGCCGACCACCACTGCGTCGAACTCGTCGGGCATGGACCTTCCAGCCGCCGGACCGCCGTGAGGGAAAAAGGGTTCCGAGTGGCGATCCGCGCCACCGGTCTCGCCCTGGCTAGACCTTTCGAGGGGGTGAGGGAAGAGCACCGTAGAAAGCCATCACCGAGGGAACATCTTCCCAACGGGCCACCCTCAGAGCTCCTTTCATCCAGGGGGGATGTCGCTTCCGGAGCCGCTCGGGTTGCCAACGACTGAGCCCCGTGTACAGCAAGGGGCGTATTCCTGCTTGGCGGGCCCCCAGGAAATCGGCCGCGGAATCCCCGATGTGCACGGTCCGGCCGGGCGCGGCACCCAGTTCGTCCAAGGCGCGCCGGAAGGGCTCCCGGCGGGGCTTCGCGTGACCGACGTCGAGCGACAAGACGACGCTGTCGACCCGCCGGTCCAGCCGATGATGCGCGAGCAGGTCGTGGATCGCCTGGGGCGGTTCGTGGGTCACGTTCGACACGATGGCGAGGTGAAGCCCCCGGCGCCTCAGACGTCCGAGGGCCTCCTCTGCCCCCGGAGCGACGCGTACCCGGCGCAGGGGAACCGTCTCCGTAAACCGCTCGGCGAGCCGGTCCGGGTCCAACGGGACCCCGATCCGCTCACTCCAACGGCGGACCCGTGCATCCCACGACGGACTCCGTCCATCCAGCTCGGCGAATTCGGCCGCTTGATCGATACGGTTCGCCCAGTTCTCGGCCCGTCTCGCCGAACACCCGGCGTCTTGCAACCCCTCGGTCCAGACTGTTCGTCGGGCGCGCTCGATCGCCGCGCGGACTTTCGGGGTCGGATAGATCAAGGTGTACCAAAGGTCGCAGGTCAGCGCCTCGAGGGAAGGGGCGGCCGGGTCCGATCCGACGTCCAGCGGGCGAGCGTTCGGTAGACGTGCTCTCACCGAGTTCATGGAACCCTTCCCTGGAGGCATACCAGAAGATTGTCCCGGCAGCGACAAAAACAGGCCGGAGCGGGTCGCCAGCCATTGCGCGGATCTCTTGGCTTGGTGGAGGACATCAGAGGGCCGTCCGGAATCCCGCAATCCATCCGTAGGGAGTTCGGGCGGTGAGGTCCGAGCGACGCGCGGAGGGTGGGGAATCATAGGCAGCCCCCGACCCTTTGGAGGGACGATGCTCTTCCGCGGAATGGTAGGCGCCGGGCAGTGCATCCGCTGCAAGGTGGTATTCCGGCGTGTCAGTACCCCGCCTCCGTCCTACAGCGAGGACACCGGTGGCGGACACCGAAGACTGACAAGGTCCCCAGGGGCCCCGTGAGTGCGAACCCGCTGGGAAACTCGAAGTGGCAACGATGGCAGGTCACGAATAACGATGGCAAGGTGGATATCCTCCTCTGTTCCGTGGTGGGCCGGCAATTCGATTTAGCATTGTGTCCAATGTCGAACGACACAACGATTGGTGACGCCATCCCGTTCCGGGCAGGGGGCCGGTAAGCCGCCTGGTCGCCGTAGTCGCCGGAGGTTACTGGGCCGATCCTCTACATCCGGTCAGCTCGCGCGAGGTCCGCGGACCGCGACGACCGGCGCTGCGGTTGCGGTCAAGTCAGACGGCGGCGGTGCGGGGCGCATTTCCTGGAGGAGACGACCGTACCGAGCGACCTCTCGACCCACGGTCTCGAGCCGTTCCCGGACCTCGGGGTCGATCGGGTTTCCCGCTCGGTCGAACGCGCGGAATGCGAACGGAACCACGGCCCGGTTCGGGACGACCCACGCGTGGAGGCCTTGGAGCTGCTGGCGGAGAGGTTCGAGAGGGTCTCCCCGGTCCGCCGAGCCGCCGGTGACGGACACGAGGGCGGTCGCCTTTCCGGCGATGGCGTCGTTCGGGATCGACTCAAGGATGGCGCGGAGCGGTCCGCTAATGCCGCCGTGGAAGGTGGGGGTGGCCACGATCAGCGCATCGGCGTTCGCGACCGCGGTTCCGACCCGGTCGGTGACTTCGTCCTGGGGAAGGTCGTGGATGGTGCCGGCATGACCATCGAGGTTGGAGACGTCCAACACCTCGATCTTCGCGCCCGCCTTGCGGGCGGCCTTGAGGGCGACCTGAAGGGCGGTTCGCGCCCGGGAGTCCTCGCGTTCGCTGCCCGCGATTCCTAGTACGGTAAAGCTCGACATGCCCTCTCTACGCCCTCGAGACTATTTAAACGGGTTGTCGCAAACGGCTATATGTAGAAGTGAGTATACCGTCCCTCGTGCGAAAGGATGTCTTGGAGCGTGCCGTGCTCCGCGCGCTCCACGGAAAGGAGCTCCACGGATACGCCATCCAGCGGGAGCTCACCTCGGCGGGGTTCAACGTAGAGGTCGGCAACCTGTACCGCGTCCTGCGGTCGATGGAGGGCCAGGCCCAGGTTCGCAGCCGATGGTCCGAGAGCCATCGCGGGCCCAAGAAGCGGGTCTACGCGGTAGGGCCGGAGGGGCGCCGACGGCGGGAGGTGATGCTGCGGGAGGCGATCTTCACGATCCTTCAGGAATATGCCGATTATCTCACCGCGCACGTGGCCCCCCAGACCGAGGACCTCGAGGGGACCATCGTCGTCGTGACGTCGCCGTTCTTCGACCCGGTCCGCCAGACCGTGCTCCGCCGCATCTCGAGCCGACTCGTCCGGGGTCGGCTCTATCTCGTCAAGCCCCCCCAGGTCTCCTTTGAGTCCGACCATCGGAAGGTCACGATCCTGGACGGCTCCCATCTCAACATCCCGATCAAGGACGGCATTGCGACCGGGGTGATCTTCAACGACATCCCGTCCGGCCCCGACATGGACCTCGCGTTGGACGAGGCGATCCGGGTGCTGCACCCGAAGGGCTGGCTCTCGATCGCCACGCTGTTCCCGACCCGTCCCTCCGCCGACCCCGCGCCGCTGTCGGTCTACCTGTTTCGCCTCATGGCCACTCTGTTCGGGAACATCCCGTCGGTGGAGCCGGAGGAACTCGAGCGCCGGCTTCGGGAGCGGTTCCGCTCGGTCCACCGCATCGCCCTCGCGGACGAGACGGTCTTCAACGCGTGGGACTTGCGCCCGGTTCCCGTGCCCGCCCGGCCGAAGGGCCCCCGGGAAACGGCCCGACGGGCCCTCGCTCGACCAAAGTGATAAAGTCGAGCAACGGCCCTGGGCGGCGCGGATGAAGGCGCTCGTGCTCATCGGCGGGTTCGGCACCCGTCTCCGCCCGGTGACCTACTCGGTGCCGAAACAGCTCATCCCCATCGCCGGCAAGCCGATGCTCTACCATGTGCTCGACATGCTTCCCCCGACGACCGAGGAGGCGGTGCTCGCCACCGGATACAAGTCCGATGAGATCGCCCGCTACGTCGCCGAGCACCCGCCAAAGATTCCGGTCCGGACGGTCGCCGAGGTCGAACCGCTCGGGACCGGTGGCGGGATACGTAATGCCGGGGGCGACATGTCCGACCCGTTCCTCTTGTTGAACTCGGACGTCATCGCTGGGTTCGATGTCCCGGCGATTCTCGCGCGTCAGGCCGACCGCGGCGGAGTCGGCACCATGACACTTGTCGAGGTCGACGACCCGAGCCCGTATGGCGTCGCGGAGCTCGACGCCAACGATCGCATCCTGCGTTTCGTGGAAAAGCCTTCGCGGGAGGAGGCCCCCTCCCGGTGGATCAACGCGGGCCTCGGCGTGTGGAAACGCGAGGTCATCGGCCGGATCCCCGACCGCGCGCCGGTCAGTTGGGAGCGAGAGGTTGTCCCGGACCTTCTGCCGGACGGCGTGTACGCCTACCGGGCCACCGGCTTCTGGGAGGACGCGGGTACCCCGGAAAGGCTGCTCCGAGCCCAGCGGTATCTGTTCGAGGCGGGCCGCGGGGGTCACCGGACCAGCCTACCTGGCGGGACCACGGGCAAGGGCCCCGTGGCCGTCGACCCGTCGGCGAGCGTCGAGGGGGCGACCTTCGGAGGATCCGTCACCATCTCGTCTCACGTGGTCGTCGGAGCGGGGGCGTACCTCGAGGATTGCGTGGTCCTCGAGCGGGCCACGATCGAGCCGGGGGCATCGGTCGTGCACGCGATCATCGGCCCCCGGGCCCGGGTGCGGGCGGGCCACCGAGTGAGTCATCAGGTGCTGGGCGAGGCCGCGGAGGCCTGAGAGGATCCTTACCCCGAGTAGGCGGGGCCGGTGACGATCACCTTGAGGGCCTTGTCGGGTTGCGCGGCGAGCTGGAACGCCTCCGGAAGCTTGTCGAGAGGGAACCGATGCGTGACCAGGTCGCGGACCTCGAGCCGCTTCGCCGCCAGCAGGGCGTGGACCTCGGCGATGTCGCGCTCCGTGGTCGCGTAGGTAGGGATCACCTTGAGGCCCCGGAGGTAGAGTTCTTGGAGGTCCTCTTCGAGATGGCTACCGGCCTCCGGGAGCCCGAACAGGTTGACCGTTCCACCGCGGCGGACTAGCGAGAACGCCACCGGAACCGCCGACGCGGCGCTGGTCGCCACGACGGCTAGGTCGACACCACGGCCACCGGTCGCGAGCTGGACGAGCTGGCGCACCTTCTCGACGTTGCGCGGGTCCACGGTCGCGTCCGCCCCTCGCCGGCCGGCCGCGGTGCGGCGGAGCGCGGCCGGGTCGGCGCCCCCGATCCATCCCGCGCCGAGAGTGCGCGCCAGTCGCGCGTAGAGGATCCCAACGGGACCCAGGCCGAGGATCATCACCGTCGTCGCCGGCGGAAGGCCGACCGTACGGATCGCTGTGAGCGCGCACCCCGCCGGCTCAATGAGGGTGCCGTCCTCCCAACTAACGGCGGGAGCGAGCGGCAATACGGCTCCGTGGCTCACGTTGACCGCGGGGACGCGGAACTGCTCCGAGAATCCTCCAGGGTCAAGATTGGTCTTGGTGTAGGAGGGGCAGTACGTGTAGGCCCCGCTGTAGCAGGCCGGGCACGCGTAACAGGGAACGTGGTGGTGGGCGAACACGCGAGTGCCTACTGCGAGGCCGGTGACCCCGGCACCGGTCGCCGCGACGGTACCGACCGGCTCGTGGCCAATGACCTGCGTCGCCCGGTAATTTCCCTTCACTTTCTCGAGGTCGGAGCCGCAGATCCCGCACGCGGCGAGGGAAACGATCACCTCGCCCGGCCCGGGCGTCGGGTCGGGGCGCTCATCCACGGCGACGCGGCCGGGGGCTGCCAGGAGTCCGGCCTTCATTGGGCCCGAAGTGCGGCTCCGATGGATGCGTCGAGGATCTCGACGCCTTCGTCGACCTCGTCGCGTTGGATGATCAGCGGAGGAATGTACCGCACGGTCGATTTGCCGCATGGGAGGAGGATCAGGCCCCTCTGGTAGGCCTCCACAAGGATCCGATCCCGGAGCGCCACCGCGGGCGCCTTGGACTTCGGGTCCTCCACGAACTCGGTCGCGACCATGAGCCCGAGGCCCCGGACGTCGCCGATGACGTCGTACTTCCGCTGGAGCTCCTGGAGCCGTTTCATCAGGTAGGCCCCTTGCGTCTTCGCGTTTTCGAGGAGATGCTCCTTCTCGATCACCGTCAGGACGGCCTGCGCCGCCGCGACGGACACGAGGTTGCCGCCGAAGGTATTCGAATGTGGTCCCCTGTAGGGGTAGTCCAACTCCTTGCGGAGGATCATCGCGCCGATCGGGAGTCCCCCGCCGAGGGACTTGGCCGTCGTGACGATGTCGGGAACGATGCCGTGGTGCTCGATGGCGAACATCCGGCCCGTCCGGCCGATACCGGACTGCACCTCGTCGTCGATGAACAGGATGTCATGCTCGTCGAGGATTGACTTGATCGTCGTGTGCCATCCCTTCGGGGGCACGATGTAGCCTCCCTCGCCCATGACGGGCTCGGCAATCATCGCCGCCACATCGGTGGGAGGAACGGCCGTTTCGAAATACAGCTCATTGAGGATTTTCGCGCAGTACAGGTCGCAGCTCGGATAGGTGAGCTTGTACGGGCAGCGGTAACAGTACGGCGGCGGAATGTGCGTGGCACCACCCGTATGGGCGTTGAACCGGGCCCGCTGCACCGGCTTGGAGGCGGTGAGGGCCAGCGATCCCATCGTGCGGCCGTGGAACGCTCCCAAGAGGCCGATCACCAGTGGTCGCTGCTTGTTCCAACGGGCCAACTTGATCGCCGCTTCGGCGCTCTCGGTCCCGCTGTTGGTGAAGAAGACCTTCTTCGGGAAATCCCCGGGTACGAGGCGTCCGAGCCGTTCGGCCAGCTCGGTCTGCGCAGCGTAGTAGAAGTCCGTACCTGCGAAGTGCATGAGGCGAGCGGTCTGCTTTTGGACCGCGGAAACGACGTCGGGGTGGCAATGGCCGACGTTCAGGACTCCCACGCCCGAGGCAAAATCGAGAAGCCGGTTGCCGTCGACATCGGTGACCCAGACGCCCTTGGCTTCGTACGCCGCGATGGGGGAGGTCTTCGTCGTGGTCATCATGAATTCATCGTCGGCGGCGATGATGGCCCGGGCCTTGGGGCCGGGAATAGGCGTGACGATCCGAACTCCCCGCGATCGACGCGCCGGGGGGGTGGAGGTTGTCAGAGGGATGGTCTTTCGCTGCGAAGAGCCGGAGGACATAGAAGCGCCTATCGGAAGTTACGAGGGCGGCCCATTAAAGGACTTCGCGGGGGGCACCGCCCGAGAGCGACTCGCCTCTTGAGGAACCGGCGCGAAGCGGGTCAGGGGCGCATTTCGCCTAGAAACGGTAGTACGTCGGGGTGGGAGATTCGAGGTTCCGTGCTACGCGCGAACGTCCGCCGCGCGAGGCACGGCCGTCAGACCTTGCCGGGCCGGTCGCGTATTAACCTCGCTCCGATTGCACGGAAGAACATCTATGGCCGAAACCGAACGCCCCGCCCGCGCCGCCGCCCCCGCCCCGCCCCTAGTGAAATTCGAGGAGCTTCCGCTCCACGCCACCCTCCGACAGGGAGCTCGCGAAATGGGATACCATTCCGCCACCCCCGTCCAAAGCCGAACTATTCCCGAGGCGGTCCTGGGTAGAGATGTCGTTGCGACGGCCCAGACCGGCACCGGCAAGACGGCTGCGTTCCTCCTCCCCATTCTGGAGCGAACCATGGACCTCCCTCCGGGCCGGATCTACGCGCTCGTTCTCACTCCCACCCGCGAGCTCGCCCTGCAAGCGGAAGGATTCCTAAAGAAGCTCGGCCACTACACCAAGCGACGCGGCGCCGCGGTCTATGGCGGCGTTGGCATGGAACCCCAGACGCGTGCCCTGCGGGGCGGCGCCGAGATCATCGTCGCCACGCCGGGTCGGCTTCTGGACCATATGTCCCGCGGGTACGTGGATTTCCGGCACCTCCACATCCTCGTTCTCGACGAGGCCGATCGGATGCTCGATATGGGCTTCCTGCCCGACGTGCGCCGGATCCTCTCATCACTCCCCCGGGACCGCCAGACGATGCTGTTCTCCGCCACGATGCCACCCGAGGTGGTCAAGCTCTCCCGCGAGTTCCTCCGCGAACCCCGAATGGTCCACGTGGACCCGACGACGGTCGCCGCGGTGGGCGTCTCTCACCTGGCCCTTCCGGTGCCCTCGTACCTCAAGGCGCCGTTGCTCCGCGAGCTGCTCCAGGACGCGACCATGACAAGCGTGCTCGTCTTCGCCCGAACCAAGCACCGGGCCGACCGGCTGGCCCGCCAGCTCCAACAGTGGAACATCCCTGCGACAGTGATCCACGGGAACCGGAGCCAGAGTCAGCGGATCCGTGCCCTCGAGGGATTCCGGGAAGGGGAGCACCGTGTGCTGGTCGCGACGGACATCGCGGCTCGGGGGATCGATGTGGAGGATATCAGCCACGTCGTGAACTTTGACGTGCCGCACGAAGCCGAGGTCTATATTCACCGAGTCGGCCGGACTGCCCGCGCGCAGCGACAAGGCGATGCTTTCACGCTGGTGGGTCCCGAAGAGCAGGACGACTTCGACAACATCGAGAAACTGCTGGGCTTCTCCATTCCCCGAGCGCGGATACCCGGCTTCGTCTACGACGCTCCCCCGCCCCCCGGATGGCCGAACGGCCGGAAGGCGGCGCACGCGGCGGAGGACGAGCGAGAGGCGGCAGATATGCCGGTTCTTCCCGGGGCCGTCCTTCCTACGGAGGTAGGTCCGGGCCTCCCCGCAGCGCTCCTTCCCAGCACGGCGGTCGTCGTACCTATCGCCGGTGGTAGGCCCGGATGCCCGGCTCCCCTCGAAGCAGCCAGGCCCAGAGTTTCTTAACTCCCGGGTCCTGAGCCGCGTGAGCCAGGAGGAATCGATCATGGGGTCGCCGCATTCTAGCGCGCTGTACCAGAGTATCCACCGGCAGCCGGAGGTTCTACGGGACGTCCTCCGGAGAGAGGCGGAATCCGCCCATCAGGCAGCCCTGATTCTGGCCGGGGCGCGTCGCATTTACCTCGCCGGGTACCGGCACGAGCAGCCACGCGGCCATCGTGACCGAGTACCTGTACCGGTCGCTGGGCCTCGACGCCGAGGCCCGGACCGTGTTCGACCTCGCCAATTACGGCCCCCATATCCGGTCGGAGGACGTCGTCGTTCTGATCAGTCACCGCGGGGCCAAGACCTATGGCAACCGGGTTCTGGAACTCGTGAAGGCAGCCGGGGCGAAGTCGATCGGCGTCACCGGCTTGGACTCCCCGATGACGATCCCGGACGTGATCTTTCACACGGCGCCCCAGGAGAAGTCCTCGACGCACACGATGAGCTACACGGGGAACCTGATGGCGCTCGCCATGGCCGGCGTGGCGTATGCGGAGCTCAAGAGTGAGAAACCGCATCCGCTGCGGTCTGTTCTCGAGGCCATGCCGCAGACCTTCGAGGGCGTTCTCCGGCGCGAACATGTGATTCAGCCAGTGGCCCAGTCGCTGGCGCAATCGGGACGGCTCGTGCTCAGCCGGAGCGGGTCCGAACGTCCAGACCGCCCGCGAGGGCGCTCTCAAGGTCAAGGAATCCTCGTACCTCGTCGCGGAGGGATTCGAGTTCGAGAACCTCCTCCACGGTGGAATTCAGCCGCTGAAGGCCGGCGACACCGCCGTGGTCCTGGTGCCCCCGAGCGCGGCCGCCGAAAGAGCGACCGACGTCGTCCGCGCCCTGGAGATCCTCGGCGCATCGATCCTCGTCATCCACGACGAATCCCACCCCTTCCCGGTGCCGGCGGTCGAGCCGCCGGGCCCGCCCGTCTCCACGTTCCTCCTCCCATCCGTCCCGGAACTCCTCAGCCCGATGGTCACCGTGCTCCCTGTGCAGATCCTTGCCTGCACGACGGCCGAGATTCGTGGAACCAATCCGGATTCGTTCCGCGCCGATGATCCCACGTACAAGCGGATCAACGACAGCTACAAGCTCTGACCGATTCGAGCGGCCCTGGCCGGCAACTTCGCCGTACAACGCGAGGGCGCCGGACTCAACCCGGATGACATGGGAGGACTGTCGGGCCTCGATGCCAGTTTTCTCTTTCGAGGACCTGCTCTCCCTCGTCCAGGCCGTTGCGATCATCACCGCCCTGCTGGTCACGCTGTAATTCTCGCGGCGCCAGTTGCAGGCGCTCACCGCCGACCTCGAGACCCGCGTCCTCAGCGACATCGGAGATCAGTTCCACAGCATCGGGCAGCTCTTCATCGAGCGCCCGGAACTGATCGCGACCATCTACCGGACCCCCACGAAGCCGGGCCCTGAGCAGCCGTTCACGTACTACGTGCTTTTCTTCTGCGCCCACATTTTCCATTCGCGCCAGCGCGGAATCCCTGCCGACAATGAATGGACCGGCTGGCTCCAGTGGATGCGGAACGCGTTCCAGTACGGCACCTTGGCCTCCACCTGGAAGGAGATCCACATGGAATCGTGGTTCGACCCCGCGTTCGCGGGATTCCGTCCGCACGGAACTCCTGCCAGTCGCCGCTCGCGCTCCGGCGGGCGCCTAGGAGGGGTCAGGAGCGGGTGCGGGACTTTCGGTAATCCTGCTCGAGTGCCCGGGCAAATCGTCGCCAGCCCCGCGTGCTCGACCGCTCGGCTTCCGCTTTCGGCCGTGGCGTGAACTCGAGCAGACCCGGCCGTCGGCGCCACCATAGGTCGAGCTGGGTGCGACCATCCGGCAATGTCGTGAGCTGGTAGTCCCCGACCACCTGAGCGTGATTCCCCGTGACCTCCAAGTGCCAGCGATCGGGGGGCCGGAGCTCGATGTCATGCCTCGCCCAGTACCAACCGTGGGGGGAGTCTTCGATATCCTCGTAGATGACCTGATCGCGATTGCGTCGGATCACCTTGCGCTGGTAGCTCTCCCCCTCGAGCTTCGCATCCCCGGGGGTGTAGTCGGTGCACCACGAGAACGCGTATGCCAGCGGAGCCCGGAAGGTGACCTGCACGTGGTATTCGGGCCCGGGCCACCGCTTCCGTTCGAAGATTCGGCTCATAGGGGACGCCTCCGGGACCCGCCGGCGCTTCAAAGAGATGTCGGGCTGTTCCCCGTGCGTTCGGACCCCCGCCCAGCCCGGACGTCCCATAGACATGCTGCTGTACGGGCTTCTCCGCGGAGAGCTCGTTCCTGGGGCGTCCCCCGACCCTCGGCAGAAGGCTCCTAGCCGGAGAAGGTTCCGCCGGGAGCTGCTGGGAATTGAGTTCTCAGCCAGGCGACGACCCGATCCCACGACCCCGGAGGGAAGGAGGCATGATGTCCGCCGGGAACGACGAGGAACTCTTTGCGGTCCCCGCGGATACTGTCGAAGACCTCCCGGCTCGAATCGACGGAGAACAGCTCATCCTGGTCGCCGACCCCGACTAGCACCGGAATCTCGAGCGTCCCCGACGTGGTCATGTTCGGGGAGTCGATCACGTTGTGGCGCAGCATTCGGACCACGGCCCACGGGCTCATTCCGTACATCGCCGAGTAGAACCGCGCCGAGTATCGGAAATTGAACAAGGGGTCGTTGCGCCCGGCCATTCCCTTCCGATTGTACTCGATCAAAGGTCGGGAGGGAAAGAGTGCGATGCCGAGGAGCGTCTTCAGCACGGCTCGCGCGCGGGGCTTGCTGTAGGCGCCGGGCTTGATCTGCCTTCCGGCGCTGAGGAGGATCAGCCCGTCGATCGACCCGGGACAACGGTTGACGGCGATCAGGGCGGACAGGACGCCGAGGCTATGCCCCAGCACGACGACTCTCGAGAATTTGGCCTTCAACGAGGCGACGGTCTCACAGAGGTCCTTCGACAATCGCTCCTCGCTCGGAAGGTCTCCCCGGATCCCGTCGGATCTTCCGTGCCCTCTCAGATCCATCCCGAAGACGTGAAAGCCTGCCCCGGCGAGCTCCTCGGCCAGCAGTTTCCCGTAGGGCTCACTGTACGCGGTGATTCCGTGGAAGATCAGAATCGCGAGATCGGTTCCCGAGGAGCCGATCCAGTGCCTCACGAAGATGATCTTCCCGTCCGAGGCCGTCACGAGCTCGTGAGGGACCTGGAATTCTTCGCGCAGCTCGGCGACGTCCAGCGGAACCATGACATCGTACGCTTCTTCCATCCGGCGTCCGCGGGCTTCTGGTGGCGAGCGAGGTGCGCCGCAGGGTTAGATAACCCCGCTGGCCCCGGGCTCCCTCGGGAGCGGGCTCACTTGGCCACGGTCAGGGTCGTCGCGGTCTGGGTGTCGGAGGCCGCCGTGACGGGTGTCAACCAGTAGTACGGATGACCCGTGATCCCCGCAATCAGCCGGTCGGTCCCGATAAACAGGAAAGCGATGGCCAGGAGGAATACAAGCGTCAGAAGGGCGAGGCTGGGATTCAGGAGCACTACGATACCCAGGATGAGAGAGACGACTCCGACGACGATCGCGAGGGCGCGGGCCCACCCAGGGAGAGTTGCCTTCGCGGCTTGGGACATTCTGATGCTTACCTAAGTCCGAACAAGCACTTTTTGTTATCAGGCTGGCTACGCGCCGAAACACGGACCCCCACTCTCGAGGACATCCGGGCCCGGTTCGGCTGCGTGCGCTCGGGCGGCGGGTCAACCCGGGCTAATCTCCAGTCTATAATCGCACCCGGGGTCGGTCGCGCGTGGGGGGATGATGGCTCCCGATAATTTCCCGATCCCGGCGAGTGCCTCGGTCCGCTCGCTCGCCGCTCGGCTCGAGCGCGTCCGGACGAGCCTCATCGAGTTGGAGCGATCCGTCGATCTCGCCCCCTTCGGGCCCCAGCGAGATAGCGCCCGCAACCTCCTGCACTATCTGGCATTCCGTCGGTTCGATCTTCGACGGGAACAGGCCCGTCTCGCTCATTGGGCCCTCTCGTCGCTGGGCCGGTCCGAGAGTCACGTGCTCTACAACCTGGAGGCCGTCCTCGGGTGGCTCGATCGCCTGCTCGACCGACCGGCGGGTACGCGTCCCGCTCCCGCCGGACCGGATCCGGAACACGGCCGACGAATCCTCGACCGAAATGCCCGAGCCCTTCTCGGACCCACTCAGGCCGGCCGCCGCGTGCGGATCATGGTCACGATGCCCACCGAGGCAGCGACGGATCTTCGACTGGTCCGGGAGCTGATGGAGGGAGGGATGGATTGTGCCCGGATCAATTGCGCTCACGACACACCCGCCGAGTGGGCTCGCATCACCGCACACATTCACCGGGTCGAACGCGACCTCGGGCGACGGTGCAAGATCGAGATGGACTTACCGGGGCCGAAAATCCGCACGGGGGCGATCCGGCCGGGGCCCTCCGTTGTGAAGCTCCGGCCGGCACGCGACCCCTTAGGGCATGTCACGGCGCCCGCTACGGTTTGGCTCGTTCCTCCCCATCACTCCGCCGGGACTTCGCTTGAAGGCCCGGTACTCACCCTTCCGAGGGATTGGCTTCGTCGGCGCCGCTCCAGGGAGCAGGTGGAGCTCCTCGATGCCCGGGGAGCTCGTCGGAGGCTCCGAATCGTCAAGCACGTGGGGGCCGGCTGGCGCGCCGAAGCGAAGAAGACCACGTACGTCACGAGCGGCACCGCACTCGTCGGCACCGCAGAGGACGGGGAAGACGATCCGGCTCCGGTGGGGCCCATCCCCCCTCTCGAGCAACGAATCCGCCTGAGCATTGGGGACCGGCTGGTTCTCACCTCTCGCCCGGATCCCGGGGAGAATGCCCGGCGAGATGGGCGCGGTCGAGTGCGAACGCCCGCTCACATTCCGTGTACGTTCCCCGAGGCGCTGAAGCTCGTGCGCCGAGGTGAGTCGGTCTGGTTGGACGACGGCCGGATCGGAAGCGTGGTGCGATCGGCGAACCCGGAGCGACTGATCGTAGAGGTTACGCACGCCCCCACGGGCGGAGCGTGGCTCGGGGCGGACAAAGGGATCAATCTCCCCGACACCGAACTGAAGCTTCCCCCGATCCCATCCGGCGACCTCGAGACCCTGCGCTTCATCGTCCGGAACGCGGACCTCGTGGGCTACTCGTTCGTCCATTCCGAACAGGACCTCCGGCGCTTGCGAGCCGAGCTCGCGCGTCTGGGCCGGCCGAAGATGGGCGTCGTGCTGAAGATCGAAACGGGACGTGCCTTTGAGGAACTCCCCGGGATTCTGCTCGCGGCGCTCCGTCAACCGCCGATGGGTGTGATGATCGCGCGGGGCGATCTAGCGGTCGAGGTCGGCTTCGAGCGGCTCGCCGAGGTGCAGGAGGAGATTCTATGGCTCTGCGAAGCCGCTCACCTTCCCACGATCTGGGCGACGCAGGTCTTGGAGGGGCTCGCCAAGAGCGGGATTCCCTCCCGCGCGGAGGTGACCGACGCGGCGATGGGGGAACGGGCCGAATGTGTGATGCTGAACAAAGGCCCGCACATCGTCGAGGCGGTCCGCGCCCTCGATAGTATTCTCCGTCGGATGCAATCCCACCAGGCGAAGAAGACCGCGATGCTACGACATCTCAACATCGTCGAGCGATTCGTGGCCGAACATCGGGTCGCCCAACATCCTTGAATTCGTCGACGCATTGAGTGGACTTGAGGGGGACAAGGGCCGCACCACGTTTCAGCCACCCGCAGAAACCCTCATCGGCCAGGTCAGCGCGGCGTTTGCCATAGGGCTCCAGACCGGCCCTGTTCGGCTAGACTTCACGGACCGACGTTTCATCGTGACATCCAACGTCTCGCCGACCCTTCCTCCCGGCTTCGCAGCCTACCGTGCATGGAAGGCAACGCTCCCTCTCGGGCCGTACTGTCGGATGGTCGGCGCGCCGTACCTGCAGGACCTGGCGCAAGTCTGGGTCGAGATTCCGAACGAAACCATGTCGTTCGTCCGCGCACAGCGGGAACTCGGTCTGGTGATGGACAAGACCGTGAGCAGCCTGAGGCTCAGCAACATCCGTCAGGGGCTTCAGATCGGGCCCGGCGCGGCCGCCAAGCCGGGGCTTCCGCCGAGGACTCCAGGAGCCACGGAGCTGTTCTTCCGCGTCCCCTCGCCGCCGGAGGAGATCCATGCATTCCTCCTCCAGACCCCGTTCAGCCGGCGTGCTCCTACCTCCCTGAAGAGACCCGCGGCCCGACCGGAGTCGCGCGAGTTGCCGGGAGCTAGCCGACGCCCTCGCCGAGACCTGAGGAGTCTGGCCGGCTCGCCAGAAATGCGGGGTCCTCTAGGGTAGCCGCTCTGGGCTCGGACAATCGAGCTTGTATTTTCGGGCCCCGTGTTTAGCCCATGAACGGACGCCGCCAGTCCTCCGGCAGCACCGCGGTCTCCTTGATGTTGCGGGGACTCACCCAGCGGAGCATGTTGAGGAGCGAGCCGGCCTTGTCGTTGGTTCCCGACCGCCGCGCGCCCCCGAACGGTTGGCGCCCAACGACGGCCCCCGTCGGCTTGTCGTTGACGTAAAAGTTCCCGGCGCTCCAGCGAAGCGCCGCCTCGGCCTTCGCTACCGCGTCGGCGTCCCGGCCGAAGACGGCTCCGGTCAGTCCGTAGGGAGAGGTGGTGTCGCAGAGCGAGAGGGTCTCCTCGAATTTCTCGTCCGGATAGACGTAGATCGTGAGCACCGGTCCGAAGATCTCCTCCGCCATCAGCTTCCCGCGCGGGTCCGTCGTCCGGATCACCGAAGGACGGACGAACCAGCCCTTCGTCCGATCCGTCCCTCCATCGACGACGAACGAATAGTCCGGGGAGTGACTCCGTGCGAAGTCAAGGTAGCGCTGGATGTTCGTGAACGCCGCCTCGTCGATCACCGCGCCCATCAGGTTGCGGAGGTCGCTCACCGGACCCGTCGGAACCTTGGGAACCTCCTCCTTGAGGATCCGTTCCACCTCGGGCCAACGGCTCGCGGGGATGTAGGCCCGGGAGCACGCGGAGCACTTCTGGCCCTGGTACTCGAAGGCCCCTCGGATTAGGTTGACCGTGGTGCCCCGAACCTCCGCGGACGGGTGCATGAAGATGAAGTCCTTGCCGCCGGTCTCCCCCACGATCCGGGGGAAGTTTCGATACTTCTCGAGATTCTCACCGACCCGCTTCCAGATGTGCAGGAGGCTATCGTAGCTCCCCGTGAAGTGGATGCCGGCCAGGTCGGTGTGGTCCAGCAGGACGTTCGCGTCCTTGCTCGAGAACGGGACGAAGTTGATGACCCCGGCCGGTAGGCCCGCCTCGACCAGGATCTTGAATATCTCGTAGTTCGAGAACATCACCGCTCGCGCCGGCTTCCACAGGGCCACGTTGCCGACCATGGCGGGGGCCGTCGGCAAATTCCCCGCGATCGAGTAGAAATTGAACGGGGGAATGGCGAGGACGAATCCCTCGAGCGGCCGCCAATCGAACCGGTTGGTCTCCCCCGGGTACTGGCCAGGTTGTATCTCGTAGATCTGTCGCGTGAAGTACGCATTGAAGTTCCAGAAATCCACGAGCTCGGCGAGGTCGATCTCCGCCTCGTACGGGTTCTTCGAGTGGTTGAGCATGATCGCCGCGATGTTCCGCGTCCGGCGCGGCCCCGCGAGCAATGTCGCCGCCTTCACGAAGACCGCGACGCGATGGTACCACTCCATCCGGGCCCAGGCTCCACGCGCCGCGAGCGCGCTCTCTGCCGCCTCGCGAAGCTCGTCCGGGCCGGCGAGGTGGACGCGCGCGAGGACCACTGCATTGTCGTCGGGGCACGGGACCTCGACGACGGTCCCGGTACGGACCTCCCGACCCCCGAGAATGAGCGGAATCTCGAGCGTGGTCTTACGCATCGCATCCAGCTCCTCTTCGAGCTTCCGACGCTCGGCCGAATTCGGGGCATACGACCGGATCGTGTTGACGTCGTTGATGGGACGCTCGATGCTCCAGCTCATGGTCACGGCTACCGGTCGTACGTTGCTAACGGTTTCGCAGTGGCTCACCTTTCAAGGCTGGGTTGGGGCTTCATAAACCGCCGAGCCTCCTCCGATGCGGCTCATTCCCATGTTCCTTTCTTACCAGTATCGCATCTACCCCCTCCGTTCACAGACGCCTGCGCTTGACCACTACCTGGAGGAGCTCACTTACCTCTGGAATTTCGCCCTCGCCGAGCGCCGCGACGCTTGGGTGCGGGAGCGGCGGAGGGTCACTTATCTCGATCAGCAGGCACGGCTCAAGGCTTGGCGGGCCTATGACCACGGGGGCCTCGGTAAGGTGCCCTACAACGTCGGCCGCGATATGCTCCAACGCCTTGACCTGGCATTCCAGGCCTTCTTCCGAAGAGTCAAGGCCGGGGACAAGCCCGGATACCCGAGATTCCGGCGGGAGACCCGGTCGTTCACCTTCATTCCGGGGCGCGAGGATTGGGTCCTGGGTCCGCGCGCGAGTTGGAGGCTGAAGGTGCCGCGAATCGGCCTCATCCCCATTCGTCGGCATCGGCCGCCGCCTGCCGGCTCTGTGAAGAGCGTCACGATTCACCAGGAGGGGGAAAGTTGGTTCGCTAGTCTCCAATACAAAGTTCCTGATCCCCCTGTGCCCGGCGCTCCACCGATGCATCCTATCGGGGTAGACCTCGGCCTCTCGCACCTCGCCACCCTCTCCACCGGAGAGGTGATTGAAGCTCCGCAGCTCTACCGCAGAGCGGAGGAAGGACCCCATCGGGAACAGCGCCGGCTTGCCCGGAAGATGCGAGGATCCCATCGCTACGCCAGGCAACGCGATAGGGTGGCTCGCTGGCACGCACGGGTCCGACGCCAACGGAGATGGCTGGCCCACCAGCTCTCCCACGACTGGGCGGAAAGGTTCGATCTAATCGCCTTCGAGGATCTCTCGCCCAGGCCCCTGCTCGAAACGGGCAGACTCTCGAAATCCCTCGCGGACGCTGGGTGGACCATGCTTCGAGACATGGTCGCCTACAAGGCCGCTCTACGGTCTCGCCGGTGCGTGCGGGTTTCGGCCCGAGGGACGACCCAAACCTGCTCTACCTGCGGGAGGAAGGCCGACCCGCCCATGACGCTCCCCGATCGAGAATATCGGTGCCTCTGCGGTTATGAGGCTGACCGAGACGTCAATGCCGCTCGTAACATCCTCCAACGAGGACTAGACGAGGTACGCAGGAGCCCTGCGGAACTCAGGCGCGTGGATGGAACGCCTCCACCGGGCCGAAAGGGTCGGCGAGCGTATCAGAGGAAGCGCGAACAACTCACGGATCGACCGTTCGGCCCCGAACGAGCCCAGCAAATTGCTTCCGGGCCGAGTCGACCAAACCCGTGAGTGGTTACACGATTTCGTGAAATTGCGTTGATGCGGGCTTAAAGACCAATTCTCCCGTTGGATCAGATGAGGGAATCTCGGTGTCGACGGACCGCCTCGCCCAGCATCCGATCTTGGAGGTGCCCGTGCACCCGGAGATGGTAGAGTTCACCTTCGATGACAGGGTCCTGCCGGGCCGCCGGTCCGAGGTCGATCTCGTCCGCGCTGTTCGCCAACGGGATCCACGTTTTCGGACACCACCACCGGGACGGCGCGCCGCAGGGCATCTTCTGTGCCAACGGTCAGTGCGCGCAGTGTCTCGTCACGGCCGACGGCCGCGCCGTGAAGGCGTGCATCACATCTGTTCAACCCGGCATGCGGGTTCGATCGCTGGTGGGGTATCCCGAGCTGGAAGCGGACGACGTTCCCGTACGGGTGACCCCTCAGGTCGCGCAGGTAGAGACGGACGTCCTGATTGTCGGAGGAGGCCCGGCCGGCCTCGAAGCTGCCCTTGAACTGGCCTCGCACGGGGTTGGCGTGACCCTTTGCGACGACAAGCCGGCGCTCGGCGGCAAGCTGGACCTCCAGACGCACAACTTCTTCGGTTCCGTGCAGGACTGCTACGCCGGCCGCCGCGGAATGGAGATCGGGCGGTTGCTCGAAGAGCAAGTCCGGGCCCAACCCGGCATCGATGTGTGGACCGACGCTCCGGCCGTGGGCGTCTTCCAGGACGGCGTGGTCGGCGTCGTGAAGCAGGGGCACTTCACGGTAGTGAAGCCGAGGTCCCTCCTCGTGGCCACCGGCGCGCGTGAAAAGGCGTTGGCGTTTCCGGGCGCGGACCTCCCCGGAGTGTACGGAGGAGGCGCCTTCCAGACGCTCGTCAACCGGGACCTGATCAAACCATCGAAGCGCCTGCTTATCGTCGGCGGCGGGAACGTCGGCCTGATTGTCGCCTACCAGGCGCTCCAGGCGGGGATCGATGTCGTCGCGTTGGTCGAGATTCTGCCCCAGGTCGGCGGCTACAAAGTCCATCGGGACAAGCTCGTGCGACTGGGGGTGCCGGTGTACACTTCGTACACGGTCCTGCGCGCCGAGGGAACGGACCACGTCGAGCGCGTCATCGCGGCCCAGGTGGACGAACAGCTCCGGCCGATGGCCGGCACGGAAGTGGTCTTCGAGATCGATACCGTCCTCATAGCGGTGGGGCTCTCGCCCATTAACGAGCTCTTCGAGGAAGGACAGCGTCTCGGCATGCGGGTCTACTCCGCCGGCGATGCCCACGAGATCGCGGAGGCGTCCGCGGCGATGTTTTCCGGGAAGATCGTGGCGCGGACCGTCCTTCAGGATATGGGCATCCCCGTGGAGATACCCGAGGCCTGGCGCACCCTCGGGGCCCTGATGGCCTCCCATCCGGGGCCGGTGCGAGGGTCGTACCCGCCGCCCACGGACCTCCCGGTCTATCCGGTCATCCGCTGCGCGCAGGAAATCCCGTGCAACCCCTGTACCGCGGTCTGTCCCAAGGACAGCATCAAGATCCCGGAGGGGAACATCCTGGGCCGGCCGAAGCTCGTGGGGGATTGCACGGGGTGCCTGAAGTGCGTGGTAATCTGTCCCGGCCTCGCGATCACCATGGTGGACCGGCGGTACGACCGGACGGGCGAACGGGCGAAGGTGACGATACCCTGGGAGATGCCTGAGGGTTTCGGGAAACCGGGTCAGATCGTCGTGACAACGGGCGCGGAAGGAGAACCCGTCGGCACCGCGAAGGTGATCCGGATTCTCTCCGGCAAGGCCCTCAATCATCGGCGATTGATGGTGCTCGAGGTCCCCACGTCGGAGGCCGACCGCGTCGCGGGAGTACGGATACGGGAGCCCGAACCGCTTGTCCGGACCGAGGAGGTCCCGTCGGGGAGCGACGCCGAGGCCGTCATCTGCCGATGCGAACGCGTGACGAAGGAGATGATCGCCGACTACATCCAGACGACCGGCACGAGGGACGTGAACGCGGTGAAGGCGGCCCTCCGGACCGGGATGGGACCCTGCGGCGGGAAGACCTGCAACGACCTGACTTTGCGCATCTTCCGGGAGCTGGGAGTCGATGCCCGCGCGGTAACGCCCCCGGTGCACCGCCCCTTCACTCAGGAAGTTCCGATCGGGGCGTTCCTCGCGGTGGAAGATGGCGCGTCCGGAGTTTGACGCTATCGTCATCGGTGCCGGGTCGGTCGGCAACCCCACCGCGTACTTCCTTGCGCGGGAGGGACTTCGGGTCCTCGTCCTCGACGAGATGCCGTCCTCCGGGCAGGGTCAGAACAAGGCGGCGATCGGCGGTGTGCGCGCGACCCATTCCGACCCGGCGAAGATCCGGCTAGGCCAGCAGAGCCTCGACGTCTTCGCCCACTGGAAGGAAGCGACGGGAACCGACATCGGCTGGAAGAAGGGTGGGTACTGCTTTCCGGCGTTCGATGAGAAAGTGGAATCTACGCTCCAGAAGCTCCTACCGATCCAGAAGAGCTTCCATCTCAATATCGACTGGCAAGACGCCGAAGGGATTCGGCGCGTCGTTTCCGGGATCAACCCGGAGGGTCTCCGGGGGGGACCTACTCTCCGGACGATGGCCAGGTGAGCCCGTTGCGGGCCTCCGAATCCTTCACGAACGAGGCCGTCCGGTTCCGTGCCGAGTACCGGTACCGGGAATCGGTCACGTCCTTGCTAATGGAAGATCACACCGTGACCGGTATCAAGACGGAACGAGAGGAGTACCGTGCCCCTGTCGTGATCAACACGGCCGGCGCCTATGCCTCCCGAATCTGCCAGATGGCGGGCCTTGACATTCCGGGTACTGCCCGAAAGCCACGAGGCGGGAATCTCCGCTCCCGTTCAAGAGTTCCTGGCTCCCCTGGTCGTTGATCTTCGCCCCGGGCCCGAGGGAAAGACGATCAATTTTTACTTCGGTCAAGATTCGGACGGCCAGATCATCTTCTGTTACACTCCCAAGACGCCGTTCTCCGGAGAGAATCGCACCTCGACGTTCGAGTTCATGCCGATCGTCGCGGCTCGCCTGGTGAACCTCATCCCGCGGCTCAAGAACCTGACAATTCGCCGGGTCTGGCGCGGGCTGTACCCGATGACCCCCGACGGCGCTCCCGTCGTGGGAAAAGCTCCGAAGGTGGAAGGGTTGCTCCTCGGAATTGGGATGTGTGGGCAGGGGTTCATGCTCGGGCCGGGCGTGGCGATGAACCTCGCTTCCCTCGCGATCCGGGGGAAGCCTGCGATGGACCCGGAGGTCTTCGACCTGTTGAGTCCGGCACGGGATATCTCCGGCGGCAAGAAGGAATCATTGAGGTGAGCCCCGCGGACTCGGGGGGGACTCGCCGGGTTGCGGAGAGTGGGCTCGGCCGGATTCGAACCGGCGATCTTCGCTGTGTGAGAGCGACGTCTTCACCGCTGGACTACGAGCCCGTTGTGACGGAAGCCGACGCGCGTCGGCGGGCATAATGGTCGCGCTCACATTACCGCGAGGACGAGGGGGACCGCGAGGCTCGCGATCACAGTCAAGGCCAGACCGCTGGCGAGCGCCATCGAGCCCGCGTCCGCGTCGCCGTACGCCGTGACGAAATACAGTGTCGTGTCCATCGCGGTGGCCCCGCCCATCGCCGTCAACCCTTCGGCCCGGATCCGCGGGCCGAGCCACGGGGAGGTCACCATCGTAAGATTCTCTCGAAAGAAGTTCGTGAGGAACGCGACGAGTCCGGCCAGCGGTCCGATCCCCGTTGTCACGAGTGGGCCGGCGAGGCTATAGAAACCGAAACCCAGCGTGGTCGCCAGCGTCGCGCGGAATGAAAATCCGGTGGCGAGGGAGAAGATAGGGGCGGCCACGAGGGCCCCCGCGATCGCCGCTACCAGCGGAGTCGGCGCCGTCCGAAGCGCGTTCCACGAAAAGCGAAGGCTGAATCCTACGAGCCCCAGCAGGATCGATAGGGTCACGGTGATCGCTGTTTCGCCGGGGAGCGTCACGAGGCGACCCACCGCGTACCCGACGATCAGAGCGAGGACGATGAGCACTCCCAGGGGCCGGGGTCGCTTTCCCGTGCCGGGAACCGGCGGTCGTCGAGGAAGGACGAACGTAAGGCCGATGGTCACCGCCAGCATGAGACCCACTAGGCCGAGGGCGAGTGGGATCGCGATGAGGAGACGGGTCGCGGCGAGGCTGGCCAGCACCACGCCCAGGAAGAACACCAGCGCGACGATGTCCACCAGGATCGCGCGGTCGATCCAGGGACTTCTGAAGCGGGTCAGCTGTCCCGCGGCAACTCCAACTCCAAAGGCAATGTACAGGTAAACGTCGATCACGCTGCGGTGCCCCCGGGGCCCCGGACGAGCCGCTCGCCGCTCAAGTCGTCCAGGGGGTGATCGTCACCGGGTGGGTGGGCGCTCCCCGACCGAGCCAGAGCGTGTCGTCGCGCTCCGCGCCGTAGCTCAGGTACTCCACTGGCACCCGGGTCTCCTGGGCAACGTACCGCAGGAACCGCTTGAGTGCCCCCGGAACCGCCTGAGTTCCCTCTCGGCGGATCTTTTCGCGTAGCCGTTGGGTGAACGGCGGCCAGCCAGGGAACTTCTCGTAGATTGGGGTGACCTTCGCATACTCGCTCGCCTGGATCGGTGGGTAATCCGTGGCCGTCTCGCCCGACTCCATCCGGTACCCGACGCAGATGGGAATTTCGTCGAGCCCGCCCAAGACGTCCGACTTGGTGATCGCGAGGGAAGTGAATCCATTCAGCCGGGCCACGTACCGGAGAAGGACCAGGTCGAGCCAACCACACCGGCGCGGGCGCCCGGTGGTGGCCCCCCGTTCGTTTCCTTCCCGCAGGAGAAACTCCCCCATCTCTCCCCCCACCTCCGTGGGAAACGGCCCCGCGCCAACGCGAGTGGCATAGGCCTTCGCCACTCCGACGACCTCGTCGAGCTCGGACGGAGGAATCCCGCTCCCCACAAGCGCACCGGCGGCGGTGGGGTGGGAACTGGTGACGAAAGGGTACGTGCCGAAGTCCACGTCGAGCAGGGCGCTCTGGGCCCCCTCGAGAATGATCGAGGAGCCTTCGCTGATGGCGTTCCAGAGCATCGGCTCCGTCGGGCGGACGTACATCGCGAGTCGGCTGCCCACGTCTCGCAACGCGACTTCGAGCTCGTCCCGGGGCGGCGGGCTCGTCAGGAAACTCTTCGTGGCGTAGAGCAGGTCCAGCCGTTGACCCAGGTCGGCCGGGTGGACCAGGTCGACCATTCGGATTCCCCAGCGACCGTACCGGTCCTCGTAGGCCGGCCCGATGCCCCGGCGAGTGGTCCCGACCGATTCGGCGGGGTTCTTCGAGTTCCGCAGGTCCTCTTCCCAAGCATCCTCGAGCTGGTGGATTGGGAGCAAAACGTGCGCTCGTTCGCTGACGACGACCTCGCCCTTCAGCAGGTCCCGTTGCTGCAGGTCCAGGATCTCCGTTTCCAGAGCGGCGGGGTCGATGACCATCCCCGGGCCCGAGATGCCGGTCACCCCCGCGCGCAACACGCCGCACGCGAGCTGGTGAAGCACGACCTTGCCCTGCGGGAGATGGATCGTGTGCCCGGCGTTGGGCCCTCCGCCGGTCCGGACCACGAAGCGAGCGTGGGCGGCGAGGTAGTCGGTGATCTTCCCCTTCCCCTCGTCGCCGAACTGTGCTCCGACGACGACGGTAACGGTCGTGAACTTCTCCCCCGCTGCATCCGGGTAGCGCGACGATACATCTTGATTGCGCTCGCAGAAGCGTTGTGGCTCTCGGCCCGCCGAACTTCCCACAATGGTTATGGGGGCGACCCAGGTCCATCGACGGTGGTCGCCCAGCGGGTCAACGCGATCGAGATCTCGGGTATCCGGCGAATGTTCGAGGCCGCCCCTCCCGGCGCAATCAATCTCGGTCTGGGCGAGCCGGACTTCGAGCCTCCGGCGGTCGTAATCCAGGCCCTCGTCTCGGCGGTGCGCGACAAGATGAATCACTACGGCCCGTCGGCCGGCCTCACCGCGCTGCGAGAGAAGATTGCCGACCGCTACCGGGACATCGATCCCGACGTGACCCGAGAGAACGTCATCATCACCGCGGGCGGCTCGGAGGGCCTGATGGCCTGCGCGCTCGCCCTGTATGACCCCGGCGATGAGGTGCTCGTACCGGACCCCGGATTCGTGCTCTACGCCCCCCACGCCCGGATCGCCGGGGCGACGCCCGTCTCATACACCCTCACGGAGGAGCAGCGGTTCCTCCCCGACCTGGACGAGCTCGAGCGCCGGGTGACGCCGCGCACCCGGGCGATCGTCGTGAACTCGCCCTCCAACCCCACGGGCAGCGTATTCCCCAAGCTGACCGTCGATCGTCTGATCGCGTTCGCGGACCGACACAACCTCACTATCGTCTCCGACGAGGTCTACGATGAGATGGTCTACGAAGGGCACCACATTTCCTTCGCGGGAAAAGGGGACCGGGCCATCGTGGTGAATTCGTTCTCCAAGATGTTCGCCATGACCGGATGGCGCCTGGGCTTCCTCGTGGCGCCCCGCGCCCTGGCGGTCGAGATCAACAAGGTGCATTACCACATGGTCGCGTGCCCGTCCACGCCGGCGCAGGCGGCGGTGCTGGCGGGGCTCGAAGCGGCGGGCGATGCCACGGCGGCCATGCGCGCGGAGTTCCGCGCCCGTCGCGAGCTCGTCATCCGGGAGCTCAACGGCATGCCGGGGCTGCGGTGCGTTCCCCCCGCGGGGGCCTTCTATGCGTTCCCGAAGTTCTCTTGGCCGGTCACTGCTTATGCGGCCGCCGGCGATCTTTTGAAGCGGGGACTGATCACCACACCGGGCGACGCGTTCGGCCACCTTGGGGCCCGGCACCTCCGGCTGTCGTTCGCCGCGTCGAGGCCCAACCTAAAACGGGGATTGGCGATACTAGATGACTACGCGACGGAAATGTACCGTCGACGGAAATGACCATGATGCGCTGGTTGACAGTCCGGGTGCTGCGGGTCTCGTCTCGGCTCCGGAAGGAGCCCGAACGCAGCGCGTTGGCGCGCATCGCGGACGAGTTGGCGCATCCGCCTCGTCAGCCCCCCGTCAAGCGGCGAGTTCCCGGTACAGCGCCAGATGCTCCTCGATGACCCGGTCCCAGGAATAGCTCTGCACTCGGCGGCGTCCGGCCGCGACGAGCTCCGCCGACCGCTCGGGCGAGCCGAGCAAGTCCCGGATACCGGCGGCGAGAGCATCGGGATCTCCGTACGGGACTAGCCGGCCTGCGCGGCCCCGGTCCAAGACCTCCGGCACGCCGCCCACCGCCGTCGCGACGATGGGAACTCCCGCGGCCATGGCCTCCAGGAGCACGAGCCCAAACGCTTCCCACTCCGAGGGGAACGTGAAGGCCGCCGCGCGGCGGAACACCGCGCGGTAGGCCGCTGGTTCCTCGACGTGGCCAAGCCAGACGAGGTCGCTCTCGATGCCGAGGCGTCGAGCCTGCAGTTCCAGCCCCGGTCGCACCCCCCAATCGCGGCCCATGATGACGAGCGGGATCCGCTCCGATGGAGGAATGCGGGCCAACGCGTCGAGCAGGAGAGGGAGCCCCTTGTTCTGGGCGATCCGCCCGGTGTAGAGCAGGTACCGCGACGGAAGCGTCGGCAGGCTGGCGACCGCTGCTCCGTTCTTTTCGGGCTCCGTCCACTGGGTGAGGTCGATGCCGTGGGGGATGACCCGTATCCGCTTCGGAGGGACGAACTCGGCGAGGAGATGCCGCTCCTGCTCCGTGATGGCGATGATCGCGTCCGCACTGCGGTACGCGGTCGCACCGAAGAGCAGGTCCTGGACGCGAAGGAGGGAATGGTGGAGTCCGCTCTGGTCTTTTCGGGCGGGGTGGTAGTGCGTCGTGACGACCCACGGGACCCCGAGCTTGCCCGCCTCCGCGGCGGACTCGAGCACGTGACCGTACCGATGCGAATGCGCGTGAATAATGTCGGGGTGAGCGTCTCCCAGGCCGCCCATCAGACCCACGACGAGTGGCATCGTCAGTCCCGGAATGAGCCGTTTGTACACCGGATATCGATGCACGGGAACGCCGTCGACGGAGGGGGGGAAATCGTCGCGCCGGAGCCAGTGGGCCTCGTCGAAGAGGTCGCTCGCGAACACCTCGACGTCTTGCCCTCGATCTCGGAGGCGAACCGCGAGCTCGCGGACCACCGTTTCCACGCCCCCGGGGGCATCGAAGCGAAGAGTGACCTGCGCGATCTTCACCGGCCCAGCACCTCCGCGTATACCCCTTGGAGACGGTCGACGACTCGGTCCCACTGATAACGAGGCACGACCGTATCCCGGCCGTACGCCCCCCACCGGACGCGAGTGGCTTCGTCCTCCCAGAGCTCCCGGAACGCCGCTGCGAGCGCCGTCGCATCCTCGGGGGGATCAAACGTCCCGCCTTTCCGTCCTCGATAAACTCCGGGATGCCGCCGACCCTCGAAGCTATGACCGGCGTTCCCTGAGCCAGGGACTCGAGCAGAACGAGACCGAACGCCTCGTACTGGCTTGGAAGGGCGAACAGTCTCGCCTCCCGGAACCCGGCCGCGAGCAGGGACTCGTCCGCGACGAAGCCGGTCATACGAACCCGGTCCGTGAGTCCGAGCTCCCGGACCCGCCGTTCCACGTCGGCCTGCTCTCCGCCGTCGGCGCCGACGAGCACCAGGTAGGCGGTGGGGTCCCGCCGGTGAAGGTCGGAGAATGCCTCGACGAGGGCGGGGAGGCCCTTGTTCGACGCGAGGCGTCCGACGAACAGCACGAACGGCCCGTCTATCCGAAACGCCCGGCGAAACGCCTCCGGGTCGGAGGGGGGAGTCGCCGGGGAGTACCCGGGCGGGATGACCTCGACCCGAGGTAGGCGGAACCCGTTGGCGCGAATCAACCGCTCC
Organism: uncultured Thermoplasmata archaeon; assembly: GCA_963787975.1. Classification (GTDB taxonomy): domain Archaea; phylum Thermoplasmatota; class Thermoplasmata; order Lutacidiplasmatales; family UBA184; genus JAKIWV01. The sequence continues at coordinate 353,007 of CAWBEU010000007.1, read as the reverse complement.
TCCTCGTGCGTCTGCACGATGAGCCGGGCCGCGTCACCGACGATCGGAGCGGCGAGCCGTCGATCGTAGAAGCCACGGATAAGATGGCGCAAACGGCCGCCATAGATCGACCATATCGGATGGTAGTGGGCGGTGATGACATAGGGGATTCCGGTGCGCCGATGGTACCGTCGGGCGACCGCGGCTTGGTTGGTCCCGTACGTGTGGACGTGCATCAGTTCCGGCCGGTCCGTCTCGAGCCTTCGATAGAGGCCGCGAAAGAACGGATAGTGGAGCTCGCCCGGGAGGCTCCATGCGGGGACCCGCTGGACGGTCAGAACCGGTGGGGTCGGGGGCTCGACAAAGTCCGCCGGGAGTGGCTGCCACGGGAACTCCCGATAGAGCCGGCTCGTGTAGACCGTTACGGACTGACCGCGCGCCGCCAGGCGTCGGGAGATCTCTTCTACGTGACGCTCGACCCCTCCCGGAGCGGGCGGGTAGCGCGTCGACAGCTGGGCGAGCGCCACCGGCCGGACCTACCCGGCGCGCGACTGGACCAGGCGCTGAGCGTACTTCTTGAAGACCTCCGTCGCGCGGGCCACCGACTCGATCTTCACGTACTCGTTGGCCTGGTGAGAGAGTTCCTCTTCCCCGGCCCCGTAGATCACGACGCGAGGGTTCGCGAGGGAGTAGTGGACCGCCTCGGAGGCGTGGACGAGGACGGTGCTCTCGGCCCCGGAGATCTCCTTGAGCAGCCGGATGTGCTCTGAGTTCGGGTCGAGCTGGACCGAGGGCATCGAGACAATCCGGCGAAGGGTGAAGGGGGTCTTGATCCGACGCAGGTGTTCCTCCACCTCGTGGTAGAGTTGGTCCGGTGTATACGGGGGCGGGAACCGGATATCGACTTCGGCGACGGCCTTGTTCGGCACCACGTTCAGACGAGCGCCGCCGTGGATCGTGCCGATGTTGATGGTGACGCTCCCAAGCTCCGGATGGGCGATCCGGCCCTTGAATCCCTCGAGGGCCCGGAGGATCCGCATCAGCTTCGAAACGGCGTTCTCGCCGAGGTGCGGCATCGCTCCGTGGGCGGCTTTCCCCCGGGTCTCAATCGCGAGGTCAAGGACTCCCTTCTCCGCGGCCGCGATACGGAGCCCGGTCGGTTCCCCGACGACGACGGCCTTGGCCCGACGGAGGGTGAGGGTCTTCGACAACGCCTGAGCGCCTTGCATCGTGGTCTCCTCGTCGGTCGTCAGCGCGAGGGCGACGGGAATCTTGCGCGACACGAGGTCCTGGGCGGACTGCATCATCGCGATGACGGTTCCCTTCATGTCGGCCGCCCCGCGGCCGTACATTCTCCCCGACGCGAGCTGGCTCTGGGAGAAGCTCCAGTAATCGCCGACGGGGGGCGTGTCAAGATGGCCCGACAGCACGATCCCTGCCTGACCGTACTCGGCTAGGAGCGCGGGGGTTCCAGGATCGCCCAGGAGCGTGTTACGCATGTGGATCTGGTCGGTGAATGTCTGGACGTAGTCCAGGATCTCCTGCTTGTTCGCACTTGGGTCGCTCGGGATCTTGATCAGCTCCGCGAGCATATCGACCATCTGTCGTTTCATCAGTAATCTGCGACCCGCTGACCGACCGGAGGGTGCCGGAAATCGGCCAGCGCCCCGAAGGCGGCCCGGGGTTTAACGGTTCGTTTATATGCAAAAATGCGCGGAGAGGGCTCCGCGGAGGTCTGTCCGGTAGAGCGGACGGTGGGGTCAGACCACCGTCCGGAACGCCCCCACGAGCTCTTGGGAGGCGTTCCGCCAGAGCGCCGGGACGTTGCGACGACCCAATCGCAGGTCGCGCGCCACGAGCCAAGCGAGCCACTTGGGGTATGTCGCGAGCTCCCGGAGGGCCAGCTGCCGTCCGACGGCGCGGACCGTCCTCTCGTCCACTATGAGCGCTGCCGCGGCTCGACGTTGTTCCGGCGACGGATGAAGGTCCGCGAAGGTGACCAGCCGGTCGATGGTCACCGACGGGGTTTTCATCACATCCTCGAAGTTCAGCTCGAGCCGGGGGATCTCGGGGTGCTTCGCAGCGATGTCGGCCAATTTCGCGGCGAATCGAGCCGCGATGCGGCGGCTCTCCTCGGCGCCGGTTCCGTCTCGACGGAAGAGGGATTGAGCTACTTGGCCGGGATCCCGGAAAACGAAGATGAACCGGGGGTCGTGCACCATCGGGAGGAACTCCTCGATCGTCAGCACGCTCCAGGGATCTTTCCAACCCCAGAGATCCCCCTCGGTGGCCCGCAGCGTGCGATCGATTTCGGGTGCCAAGGCCCGCGCCCTCTCCGGAATGAGGTCCCAGCGGGGGCTCTCGTGAACGCCCGTGCCGTCGTACCCCAGGATCCTTCCGTTGAGCCACACAATGTCAGGGTTCTCGAAGTGGCCCATCGGGTTCGACCAGTGGCGACCGACCCAATCGGCGCGGGCGTTCTTTGGTCCCATCCGAACTTCCAGGCAGTCAAGCATGCCGGCCACGGCCGAGGTCCCGGATCGATGCATCCCAAGCACGATGTAGGTCGGCATTTCCTACCTTCTTGTACGGGTCCAGAGTAGAAGCGATAGGCCGACGACGAATGCGAGACCGGAGAGGACCAAGACGGCCTCTGCCCCGTAGGGAACGTCCGGCACGGCGTATGCCACCAGGATGACTCCGAGGACCGCCAGTGCTCCAGAAATCAGGAGCGCCAGTACCCCTGAAAGGAGAGTAAGGGCGACTCCGGAATCCGAGTCGCCGTAGGAACCCATTATTGGGCTATCGGCGCGGCTCGCTGGCCAGCCCCTGCCGCTCATCTGATCACCACCGGGCCATCGCATTCAGGAAGTTGGCGGTCTGGGCGAGGGTCGGAGAAAGGACATAAAGCGCCCTCGACAGTTGCGCTCCGGCCGGGTCGTCCTTCGCGGTTCGGAGCTCTTCCAGCATCTCCCGGCGAGACACGGTGCCCTCGGCAACCTCCAGGAAGTGCTCGATGTCGCGCATCCGCCGCCGGAGGATCGCCTCGGCCCATGGAACACCGGCGGCCATCTCCAGGATCACGCGATGGCTCTGGAGGTGGTCCGCCTCCATCTGCTGGTATCGCGCCACGTACCCTTGGAAGGAGGACCGGGAGCCTCGGGAGAAGTTCTCGGTGTGCACCCGGAGCCGGGTGAGGGGAGCGGACGAGAAGCGAACTCCTCCGGTCGAGAGCAGGCCGGTCCATAGGAGGAACGTGTCGATCGAGGCTCGGATCTGATGAAGGAACGGCTCCCGGTCGAGCAGGAAGCTCCGGCGTAGCGTGATCGAGCTGTCGTTTCCCGGATCGGCCCAGAGGGAACTCGCGACGGACCCCGAGATAGGCGGCGGGATCTCGATGTCCTTCCGGAGGCGTCTCTGGCGTCGCCAAATGGCTCCCCCCATGGGGGAGGGCTCTCCGGCATCGTTGATGATCGACTGTCCGTGGCCGTAGTATCCGAGCCGCGGGCTGGACGCGAACACGGAGAGGACCTGCGCCACCTTCCCCGGTTCCCAGACATCATCGTCGTCGAGGAACGCGAGCAGGTCTCCCTGGGCCGCCTTCGCGGCCTCCGCGATCATCGCACCCGTACCCATCCCAGTGGAGTCGAGCACTCGTAGGCCCGGCAGGGCGTCCACATACGGGTCCGCGAAGTCCTTGGTCACGATCACCTCGTACGAGCTGGGAACGCCGGTCTGAGCGCGGGCGGAGTCCACCGCCTCGCGGAGGAACTCGCGACGACCATGGGCCATGACGACCGCGCTGACGTTCATCGGACGATTCTCGGGGCCCCGGACGCGGTACTCCCACCTGTCGCTATTTATGCTGCCCCCCCGAGCCGTGTCGCCCTCGTGACAGCGATGATCTCCCGAAGGGGTCGTGGCGACCCGTCCACGGTAATCGTTAATGCCGGGGCCGGCTTCGTCCGGCGAGGCGGTGAAAATGACGGAGGAGATCCGAGTCGTGGACATCCGGGACGAATCGCTGACGGGCTCGATGATGATCGTGGGCTTTCCCACCCACGGGCTCGTCGGTTCCGTTGCCGCTTCGTACCTGGTCCACGCGCTGGACATGACCCCCGTCGCTTACATGGCGAGCGAGGGTTTCCCCCCGACCGTCATCATGGAGGGAGGCGCGGTCAGTTCCCCCGTCCGGATGTACGCCAGCAAGCTCGTCTGCGGCGTCGACCGAAAGTGCGACCAGCTCGTCGTCGCGATCTCGGATATCCAACCCCCCGTGGAGATGCTCAACAGTCTGGGCCGGTCGCTCCTCGACTGGTCGGAGCGGAAAGGCATCCAGATGGTGGTGGCCGTCGAAGGTCAGCCGGTCGACGAGGGCACCCGGGGCGATGCCCGCGTCGTCGCTATGGCGAATCGGCCGGCGGTGCCGGTGATCGAGAAGCTGGGGTTTGAACCGGCGAACGGCGTCATTACAGGCTTCGCGGGCGGGATGTTGCTCTCCGCCCTGGGCCGGCACCTTCCGGTGCTCTGCCTCGTCGCCCAGGCGCACAAGGACTTTCCTGACGCGCGGGCGGCGGCGAAGGTGATCGAGTCGATCAACCCGCTCGTGCCGATGCTCGCGCTCGACACCAAGCCGCTCCGCGAAAAGGCGCGGGTGCTCGAGGCGCAGATGCGGAAGTCCCTGGACGAGCAGAAAAAGTCCATCACCAGCATGCGACAGATTGAGACCGAAGGACCGGGTGAGATGTATCGCTGAGACGGCTCCTCGCGCTGCGAGCGACGCCACGCCCCCCGCCATCCCCGCGTCCCAGCTCCGCCGTTTTCATCCGCACGACATTCCGGTCATCGCCGACATCGTGCGGGACTCTCTCCACGAGAACTACGACAACTCGCTCTATCTATCACTCGGCCAGCAGTGGCCGGACGGCTTTCTCGTGGCGGCCGATGCTCTGGGCCGCCCGGTAGGCTTCCTTCTCGGGGTGATGCAGGTGGACCGCGAGGGCCGGGTCCTGATGTTCGCGGTCGACCGGGGGCACCGCGCCCGGGGGATCGGCACGCAACTCATGAAGGCCTTCCTGGAACGATGCCGTACGCAGGGGCTGCGGCGCGTGACCCTCGAGGTGCGGGTCAGTAACGCCACGGCGATCCGGTTCTACACCGATTTTCGTTTCTCGGTGACCGACCTGCTCCGGACGTACTATTCCGACGGCGAGGACGGATACCAGATGGCCCGGGACGCGGCCTAAGGCGGGCCCAGTCCGGCGAAATCCGTTATACGGTGCCCCGGCTCCTGAGCCCGGGAACCTCGATGGCAACGGAATGGCCCACCGCCGGCGATATGATGACCGCCAAGCCGATCACGCTCACCCGCGACTCGCCGCTCTCTCAGGCGCTCGGGATCATGAAGGCGCGGCGGATCCATGAGATCCCTGTCGTCCAAAACCGCCGAGTCGTCGGCATGGTGACGTTCGACGCGGTCGCTCGTCGGATCAATCTGCCGTTGACGACCAAGGTCGAGCACCTGATGCTGCTGCCCCCGATCGTGGGCCTCGGGACGAAGTATCCCGAGCTCAGCGAGCAGCTCCTGGCGACCGGCATGCGCGCCGCGCCCGTCACCGGAGCCCGGAGCGAGCTCCTGGGCATCGTCTCCCGGACCGATCTGGTGCGAGTGCTGCCCAAGATCCCGCGGCTCGCCGGGCGCTGGGTCGATGAAGTGATGGCCCCGCTCAATCTGATCCTGCAAGAGCGCGATCCAGTCCGCATTCTGTTGGGACAGGAGGCGCTCCGCCACCTCGAGACGCATCCGCTCCCGGTCATCGACCGGAAAGGGGTGCTGTCCGGCGCCGTGGGTATCGCGGACCTCGGAGAGGTCCTGTGGCGCCCCACGGCCCAGGGACACCGGGATGTGGAGAACCGGGGCGACGTGGGCGAGATCGAGGTCCGGGCCATCATGCACAGCCCCGCGGTCACTGTGCCGCGCGGAACGTCGGCCGGGGGGGCGGCCCGGCTCATGAGCCAAGAACGGGTGTCGAGCGTATTCATCGTCGACGGCGGCCGACCGGCGGGAATCGTCTCCCAGTCCGACCTGATCGGGCTCGCCGTGGGGGGCAGCGCCCCGAGCGAAGGTGCCATCGGCGACGTGTTCGTCCAGATCCAAGGACTCCGGGCTTCCGGGGACCCGGCGATCCTCGCGGACATCGACCAGGTGATCACGCGCGGCCTGCGCCGGATCGCTCGATACGTCCACCCGGTGATGCTGAACGTGCACTTTCAACCACACGCATCTCACCGTTCGGGAGAGGCGTCGGTCCAGGGCCGTCTCAATACCGACCACGAGATCTTGTACGCGTCGCGCACCGGCTGGAATTTCTATGCGGCGCTCAACGACCTGCTCGACGAGCTCGAAACGCAGGCCCGTCGGCAGAAGGAGGAACGCCGGGAGGGGGTCCACCAGACCTCCACTCGTCTGGTGGGAAACGACCTCGCCGAGACCTCCGCCGACCCGGAGCTCGAGGCTCGGATTCAATCGGCCACGCGGGGAACCCGCCGCCGACGCCGACGCTGAGGGAACAGGAGGCCGGAACAGACCATGATGCCCGGTGGCCGCGTCAACGAGCGCCAGATGAAGATGATGATGAAGCGGCTCGGGATGACCACCGAGCCGGTCGAGAACGTCGAGGAAGTCATCATTCGGACCCACGACCAGGAGCACGTCATCAAGAATCCCGAGGTGACTCTCCTGACCGTCCAGGGCGTGCGCACCTACCAAGTGGTCGGGGACACTACGGTCCGTCCCCGGTCCGCGTCGACTCCCTCGGCCGACGGCGAGATTCCGGCAACCGCCGCGGGCCCGGGCGGTCCTCCCGAGGAGGACATCCAGCTCGTAATGGACCAGACGAGCGTCTCGCGGGCGGATGCGATCTCGGCGCTCGAGTCCGCGGGCGGCGCTCCCGCCGAGGCGATCTTGTCGTTGCTGTCTCGCCGGGGGGGCGGTGAGCGGTAGCCGCGCCCGGGTCGACCAAGAGTGCGTCGAGGGCTACCTCTTCGTCCGCCGGCCCCTGAAGGTTCTCCTGGTCCGTCGGCCCCCGTCGCGGGGTCGCATCTGGGTCCCGATCAGCGGGAAAGTGGATCTTTCGGACCGGAATCTGTCGACCGCCCTGCGCCGGGAAGTTGCGGAGGAGACTGGGTTGACCCGCCTTCGTCGGGTTTCTCCCTTGCGCTGGGTCTTCCGGTTTCGAGGACCCGACGGGGGCCGCTGGCGACTCCACGCCTTCGCGGTCGAGTTACCCGCCCGCTCCACCCCGCGACTGAGTGACGAACACGACGCGTTCGAATGGCTCGACCCGTCCGCCGCCGTCGAGCGGCTCCACTACCGGGACAACCGGACCGCCCTCCGCCGGCTCGTACGGGGAGTGCGGCGCCACGAAAGGAGCCGGCCACCCCGAAATCCTTAGCTCCACTTGACGCCATCATTTCTCGCTGTGACGGCAGACGGAGTGACCTCCAACGTTCCGACCGACTTGGTTCCGCTCCTAGAGCGTGCGGAGGAGCGAAGCCCCGGCGCTTCCGGTCGGGTGTTCGCGACGGTGGGACCGGACCTGTTCGAGGCCCTGCGCGGCTCGACCTTCCGGCGCGTGGCCCTTCAGGTGCCGGCCGGACTTACCCGCGGCGCCCGCGAGCTGGCCGAAACGATTCGGACCGAAGGACGGGTGGACGTCGTCCTCGTGGCCCGTGCCTGTTTCGGCGCCTGCGATTTTCCGTCGCCGGACGAGGTCCCGGGGGTGGACGCCCTGGTGGTGCTCGGGCACGCTCCGATCCCCAACGTTCGCCTTACGCTCCCCACCTTCTTCGTAGAGATGCGCCATCCCGGCGGAGATCCGAGCGCGCTCGCGGAGATGTTGGTCGCCCACAAGCTCCCCACACCGCTCGGACTCGTGGCATCGGTCCAGCATATGGACCTCGTTGCTCCCTTTCGGGCCGCGGCCCGGAACCGGGGCATCGAGCTCATCACGGGTCAGGGGGACCGTCGCTTGGCCTACCCGGTTCAGGCGCTCGGGTGCAACTATACGTCGGCCGAGCAGATCGCGAGCCGTGTGCAAGGATTCGTCTTCCTCGGGACGGGACAGTTTCACCCGCGGGGACTCGCGTTCGCCGTGGACCGTCCCGTCTGGGCGCTCGACCCGCTCACCGGACAGCTGGAGCCGCCGATCGACCGTGCGCGGCTGATCCGGGACCGGCTACTGATGATCGCACAATGCCGCGATGCCCGGAGGTGGGGGGTCCTCGTTTCGACCTTCGCCGGTCAGAATCGGAGCCCCACGGCCCTGGCGCTGATCCGGAAGGCTCGGGCGCGGGGGCTCGACGCAGAGGCCCTCGTCTTCGGTCGGCTGGATCCCAGCGACCTTCTCGGCAGGGACTTCGACGCGTACGTCAATACGGCGTGCCCTCGGATCGCATTGGATGACGCGTCGCTCTATCCCCGACCCGTCCTGACCCCGCCAGAATTCCTCCAGGCCATCGGCGAGCGGCCGCTCTCCGAGTACCGATTCGACACCTACCACTGAACGGAGCGCGACGCGGTTCTCGGGCCTGACATGCGGTCCATCGAGCGCGCCCTCGGGCCGGTCTGTCTCGTGATCGGGGCGACTCTCCTCGGGGAGGCGCTGGCGACGGGAGGGGCCCGGCTCTACCTTCTCGTCATCATCCCCGTGGTCACAGGGACGACCCCGCTCTTCGGAATCTCGGTGCTATTCATCGTGGCGGGATTCTTGCTCCTTCCGTTCCTCTTCGTGGGGGGGGAGGACTCCCGCGCCGCGTCGATAGCGCCTCCGGTGTCCCCGAACGCCAAAGCTACCTCGTCGGAGGGAGGAACCGGGGGCCTGATCCTCATCGGACCGATCCCCATCTTCTTCGGAGCGTGGCGCCGGAATCCCCCGATCTCCTATCGCTGGGCCCTCGTCGTGGGAGTGGTCCTTGCCCTCGTCGCGGTGCTGCTACTCTGGGGCCTCTCGGTGCTTTGACTTTTCGCCGCCTCCAAGAAAGCTCGATGGAGCCGAGGGTCGCCCGACAGCTCCGGGTGGAAGGCGAGCCCCCACACGAGCCCGCTCCGCACGCCGACGACCTCGGAGCCCCGGAAGGCGAACGGTTGAGCCCCTGCACCGACCTCGAGGATGCGGGGAGAACGAATGAAGATCCCCGGAAAGGGGGGACCGTCGAGGCCGTCGATCCGCACCGGGGCCTCGAACGATTCCCGTTGCCGGCCGTAGTCATTTCGTCTCACCCGTACGTCGAGGACCTCGAGGGTCGGAGGATCCCTTCCCGACGGACCTGGCTCGAGGCGGCGGGCGAGGAGGACCAGTCCGGCGCACGTAGCCAGGACGGGAAGCCCGTCGGCCAGACGCCGATGGAGGGCGGTCCAGAGACCCGTGGATTGAAGGAGGCGGGCGATCGTCGTGCTCTCCCCGCCGGGAAGAAACAACACGTCCACGGCTTGCAGGTCCGCGACGGACCGGACGAGCCGTACCTCGTGCTCCGGTAGCACGTTTTGGAGCGCGCGTTGGTGCTCCGGCACATCGCCCTGGAGGGCGAGGACTCCCACCCGACTCATTGGGTACCGGAGGCCCGGAGCTCTTCGAGGATCTCCTTGGCCCGGTCGATGCGGATCCGGTGCTCGGTGACGAGCCGGGCCACCACGCGGTCGACTTCATCGGGCCGCGCACCGGCCGTGGCGGCGATATTCCGGGCGTGGAGCTCCATGTGACCGCGCTGGATTCCCTCGGTGGCGAGCGCACGGAGGGCCGCGAAGTTCTGCGCCAGCCCCACCGAGGCGAGGACCTGAGCCAACTCGGCCGCGCCCTTGACCCCGAGCAGCTTGACGTTCGCCTTGGCCGTCGGATGCACCGCCGTCGCCCCGCCGATCAGGCCCACGGCCAGCGGAACCTCGATCGAGCCGACGAGGTTCCCGTCGCGATTCTTCTCGTAGGTCGTGAGGGGCCTGACCACCGCGCCCTCCCGGGCTTGAAACGCCGCATACGTGTGGGCGCCGCTCTCGATGGCCCGGAAGTCGTTCCCGGTGGCCACGACTACGGCGGACAGTCCGTTCATGATTCCCTTGTTGTGCGTTGCGCACCGGAAGGGATCGACCGTGGCGAGCGTGTAGGCATCGAGGATCGCTTCCACCACCTCCGGTCCGGTCATCGTGTCGGTCGTCAGCAGGTCGGCCCGGAACGTCGCTGTCGCCCGGGCCAAGCGGTAGATAGCGAGGTTCGAGATGATCCGCAGTAGGCTGCGCCCCTGGGCCAGGCGACCGAGGTCGGGTGCCAGCGCCTCGCACATCGTGTTGACGGCGTTCATCCCGGCGGCGTCGCGGGCATCGACCAGTAGATGGACCACGAGCATCGTGCCCCGCGGCGAGGGAATCACCCGGACCTCGAGGTCCCGGGCGCCGCCGCCGAACTTCACGAGCATGGGGTCTTGCGCGTTCGCCTTCTCGAGAAGAGCCTCCCGTGCGGCCAGGATCCGTAACCGTCCCGCCGCCGGGTCGGCCACGTCGAGTACCTGGACCTGCCCGATCATGATCGGCGAGGTGGTCTGCGCGGAGAATCCGCCTTCGGCGCGCGCCACTTTCGCTGCGTTCGATGCGGCAGCGACCACGCTGGGCTCCTCGATCGCCATCGGGATCAGGTAATCCTTCTGGTTGATCCGGAAATTGGTCGCAATCCCTAGCGGGTACGCGTAGCTGCCCACGACGTTCTCGATCATCCGATCGAAGATGCCGGGGTCGATGCCGGGCGGGAAGTCGTACGCCGCGAGCTCGGCGTCGGTCAGGTCAGCCCACTCGCGGAGGACCTTTCGGCGCGCCTCGATCGGCAGTCGGTAGAATCCCGATATCTCGGATGACCTCTCCATTCGTTCAACCCCGCAGTGACGTTAGGCGGAGCCTTCCTCGACCGACGAGGCCGGGGCGTCCTTGCTACCGGGCTCTCCCGGTGAAGTGGACGGGGTCTCGACTCCCTTGGTCGCGCGCGCGACGAGCACCTTGGCCGGTCGAAGCAGTCCGCCCTGAAAGCGATACCCCTGCTGGACAATCTCGGCGATATCTCCATCGGCAACGTTCTTCGGGCCCACGATCTCCCCCACCGCCTCATGTTCCTCGTGTCGGAACGGCTCTCCGACGCGGGCGACGGGGGCGAACCCGACGGATTGTAGAACGGCATCCAATTCGTGTCCGAGAAGTTCCAGACCTCGGCGGAGCGGGTCCGAGGGAGGGAGCGACTTCCCGGCTCCCTCCGCGTTCTGAAACCCTTCGACAATCGGGATGAGTCGCCGCAAGAGAGTGGCCTCCGCCTCCGCGCGGATCCCGGCGCGGTCTCGCTCTGTCCGGCGCCGGAAATTGTCGAAGTCCGCGAGCAGGTACTTGAAGCGAGCTTCCCCGTCCGACGACTCCGCGGAGTCCTTAGCCGCCGCGACGGGAACCGCTCCGGCCGGGGAGCTCTCCGCGGCTTCGTTGTCTCGAGGCTTGCCCTCTGTCGCCATCGATAGGTGGCGCCGCACCGGGCGAATCTTATTAGTGGTTTCCGCGCCCGGCCGTCTCACGATATTTCGAGAGAAAATGACCCGAGCGAGCCCGAGGACCGAGGGCTGGGCGCGAAAGAACTACGAGGGTCGTTCCTGCCGCTGGGAGAAGGGGGTTTCGCGTCACTTCCGGGCCACATAAGCTTGGGGGGAAGGGCCGGAAGAACGCTCAAGATTCCACTCTGTCCGAAGCCTTATAACGACTGAACCGAGTTGTTTTTTTCGCCGATTCCGGGGTCGGTTTTTCGATGGTACAGGAGACGATTTCCGCTGGCACGTACGATGCCAGTTCGATCCAGGTTCTAGAAGGTCTCTCGGCGGTCCGGAAGCGCCCCGGGATGTACGTCGGCTCGACCGATGCGCGGGGGCTTCACCACCTGGTCTGGGAGGTCGTGGACAACTCGATCGACGAGGTTCTCGCCGGATATTGCACCGAGATCAGGGTGACCCTGCTGGCCGACGGCAGCTGCACTGTCGTGGACAACGGTCGAGGCATCCCTGTTGAGATTCATCCCCGCTACAACAAGCCGGCCCTCGAGATCGTGATGACGGTCCTCCACGCGGGCTCCAAGTTCGACAAGAATACGTACAAGGTGTCTGGCGGCTTGCATGGTGTTGGCGTCCACGTCGTCAACGCGCTCTCAGAGTGGTTCGAGGTCCGCGTGAAACGCGACGGCAAGCTCTACATGCAGCGCTACGAGCAGGGCGCGCCGGTGGCCCCGCTGAAGACCCTTGGCGATGCGGAGGGCACAGGGACCGAGACCCGATTCAAGCCGGACGCGGCGATCTTCGAGACCCTCGTCTTCGACCGCGAGACGGTCCAGCGGCGGCTCAAGGAGCTCTCGTTCCTCAACCCCGAGGTCACGATCCACTTCGCCGACGAGCGCGACGGGGCCACCGAGACCTTCCACCACGCCGGCGGCATCTCCGAGTTCGTCACCGACCTCAACGCGACCCACACGGTCCTTTTCCCGGACCCGATCTACCTGCACGCGAAGCGGAGCTCGACGGACATCGAGATCGCGCTCCAGTACAACGACGGCTACAACGAGACGATGTTGGCCTTCGTGAACAACATCAACACCGTCGATGGCGGCACCCATGTGATGGGCCTCCGGGCGGGGTTGACCCGCACGCTGAACGACTATGCGCGCCAGCGGGGCATCATCAAGGCCGACCGGGAGTCCCTCACCGGCGAGGACGTTCGCGAAGGGCTCACCTGTGTTCTCTCGATCAAGGTGCTCGAGCCCCAATTCGAGGGCCAAACGAAAGCCCGGCTCGGAAATTCCGAGGTTAAGGGACAGATCGAGAGCGCGGTCAACGAGAAGCTCGCAGATTTCCTCGAGGAACACCCCGCGGTGGCCCAGGGGCTCATCCTCAAGGCCGTCCAGGCCTCGCAAGCCCGGGAGGCGGCCCGGAAGGCCCGCGAGCTGACCCGGCGAAAGGGGCTGCTCGAGGGGGGAGGCTTACCCGGCAAGCTCGCGGACTGTCACTCCCGGGACCCCGCCGAGTGCGAACTGTTCATCGTTGAGGGGCCGTCGGCCGGCGGTACCGCCAAACAGGGACGGGACCGCGAATTCCAGGCGATCCTTCCCCTCCGGGGCAAGATCCTGAACGTCGAGAAGGCCCGACTGGACCGGATGCTCCAGAGCGAGGAGATTCGAACCCTGCTGGTCGCGATCGGCACCGGGATCGGAGACGATTTCGACATCACCAAGCTTCGGTACCATAAGATCATCCTGATGACCGATGCCGATGTGGACGGCTCTCACATCCGGACGCTCCTGCTGACCCTCTTCTATCGGAAGGTTCCGGAGCTTATCCGGGACGGCCACATCTTCATCGCCCAAGCTCCCCTCTACCGGCTCCAGAAGGGCGGGAAGGCGGTCTACGCGTACTCGGACGAGGAGCGCGACCAGGAACTCAAGGAGCTCGGCGGGATGAAGGGAGTGACCATCTCGCGGTACAAGGGGCTCGGCGAAATGACCGCCGAGCAGCTGGCCGAGACGACGATGCGGCCGGGTGCGCGGAACCTCCTCCGCGTGACGGTCGACGACGCGGCGAGGGCCGACCTCCTGTTCACGATCCTGATGGGCGAAGAGGTCGAGCCGCGGCGGCAGTACATCCAGGAGCATGCCGTCGAGGTCACGAACCTCGACATCTAGGACCGCGCCCGCTACCGGTGCCGACGTCGCCGAAACGGCGACCGGAACGGCTTATACTCGGCCCCGGGTCCTGCCGGGTGTGTCTCCCGCCGCGACCCACCGGTCGACAATTTTCCGCGGAGGACTTCTCGTCACGCAGGACCCGGGGCGCCGAGTGGTCCGGGGAGACCTGCTCGTGCGGGATGGCCGAATCGAGGCGGTCGGCGACGCCGGACACGTTCCGGCGGACGAGGAGATCGACGCGTCGGCCTACGCCATCGTTCCTGGGTTCGTGAACACCCACACCCACGTTGCGATGAGTCCGCTCCGCGCGATCGCTGACGACCGGGATCTCAATGGGTTCCTGGAACGGCTCTTCGCCGTCGATGCGCGGCGCACGGAATCGGACGTCGAAGCCGGGGCCGCTCAGGGGATCGCGGAGATGTTGCTCAGCGGCACCACGTCGTTTCTGGACCTGTACTACATGGAGGACGCCGTCGCCCGAGCCGTCGAACGCCTCGGGATCCGCGGCTTTCTCGGGTGGGCCGTACTCGACCCGGCGCTGACGACGCAGAAGGGCATTCCGGTGGAGAACGCCCGGGCGTTCATCGGACGATGGAAAGGGCGCGCGCGGGTAACCCCGCTCGCCGCACCGCAGGGAGTGTATGTCTGTTCGGAGGAGACATGGCTCCAGACGCGCGACCTGGCCCGAGCGACCGACACTCTCTGCCACTTTCATCTCTCGGAGACGCGCCGGGAGGTCCACGAGCTACAGGAGAAGGTAGGGGACCGGCCCGCGGCCTGGCTCGAGCGGATCGGATTCCTGGGCTCTGGCATGGTCGCGGCGCATGGGGTCTGGCTGACACGCCGGGAGATCGAAACCCTCGCCCACCGGAAGGTCGGGGTCGCTCACTGTGCGAGCTCGAATCTGAAGCTCGCCGTGGGGGGTGTGGCCCCGGTGGTCGAGCTGCGCGAAGCGGGCGTCCGCGTCGGGCTCGGTACCGACTCCGTCGCGAGCAACAACTCCCTCTCGATGCTCCGGGAGATGCACGTCGCGGGCCTCCTTCAGAAGCATCACCGGTGGGACGCCGGCGCGCTGCCGGCCCAGACGCTGTTGGACCTCGCGACCGTCGAAGGGGCCCACCTCGTGGGTCGTGGGGCCGACCTGGGGTCTCTGGAGGTCGGGAAGCAGGCCGACCTCGTCTTGGTCCGGCTCGATCATCCGACCCTCACGCCCGCCCGGCCCGAGGCAATCGTGTCCCACCTCGCCTACTCCGCTTCCGAGGAGGCGGTCGACTCCGTGTACGTCGCGGGCGAGTGCGTCGTCCGCCACCGTACTCTGGTGCGGGAACCCTGGGCCCACATCCACGCGGCGGCCGAAGCAGCCGCGAACGCCCTCTGGTCCAGCTAGGCGCGGCGCGGTTCGGTCTCGGACGCCAGGACCGCGTGAAGGCGCCGAGCCAATTCGATCGGGCGAACTCCTTCGGTGACCCGCTCGAGACAGATCAGTAATCGTTCAACCCGTTCGGGGGAAAGGTCGAACAGCTCCCGGAGCCGAGGAGGATCGAGCCGGTACGGAAGCACCCCGTGATGGAGGAGCGCCTCTCGGGTAAGGTGCTGGGCCGCGCCGCCGATCACACGGTCCGCGACGGTCAACACCGCGCCACGACCGGATAACAGGCAGTATTCGCCGGGTGGGCCCGTGGGGGGCCGCCAGGCCGCCGACACTCCGAGCTGTTCGAGAAAGCGGACCGTGCTGGCTCCGAGCCGGCCGTAAGCCTTCGAGAAATCGTTGCCAACGCGCGGGTCGGATCGAGGTAGGACCAGCGACCAGACCACGTCCCCCGGGGAATGCCAGAGGCCGAGACCCCCCGTGCTGCGCCGCACGACAGGGATGCCGAGCTCCTGCGCCCTCACAATACAGTGGGCGTCGTCCTGTTGACCGACCCCGACGGACAGGGCATGGCTGGAGAGAACCGCCACCCGCGTGACGAGCTGCCCTTTCCGCAAGAGTTCCTCGTCGGTTCGGGTGTACTCCTCCGGTGTTACCGTCGGTACGGTGGACTGGCCGGGGTCTGTGGGTGTCTCGGTCACGGAGGTCCGGGTGACTTTCCGACACGGAGGAACATTGGCCGAACCGTAACCTTATGCGGGGAGGAGCCGGTGGACCGACATGGCAGAACTCGAGGCCTTCCAACTGCATGCCGGCGACGCGGCACCGCCGTTCTCTCTGCCCGGCGTCGACGGCAGGATGTGGAGCCTTTCGGACTTCAAAGACAGTCCCTTCCTTGTCGTGACCTTCTGGTGCAACCATTGCCCGTATGTCCAAGCCTGGGAGGGTCGGACGATCGCCCTCCAGAAGGAATTCGCGTCGAAAGGGGTACGGTTCGTGCTCATCAACTCGAACGACGACAAGAGCTACCCGGACGACCGGTTCGACCGAATGGTCGCGCGGGCGAAGGAGAAGGGCTACCCATTTCCGTATCTTCGGGACGATACCCAGAACGTGGCCCACGCCTACGGCGCGTTGGTGACTCCCCATCCGATGCTGTTCGGACCGGATCGCCGCCTCTTGTTCCAGGGGCAGATCGACGACAATCATTCGGCGCCCGACCGCGTGAAGCACCGGTTCCTGCGCGAGGCGCTGGAAGCGGCCACGGCCGGCCGCCCGATTCCGGAGCCCGAGCTACCGGTCCTGGGCTGCTCGGTGAAGTGGCGGTCCTGAGCTCGGCCGGCGTTTCACCGCGGACCCGCGGCGGGGGCCGAGCGCGCGGATCTCCTCGGTCCGGTGTTTGAACGCGGCCGCCAGGTCGGCGCGCACGGGGCGTCCCTCGCGGTCTAGTCGAGCCCCGATTGCGACCTTACCCGCCAAGGCGCGCGCGAGCTTACCGCGGGAGGTTCGGGGGGCGCTTTGGATGTCGGGATGGAGGAATAGCAAACCGTGCCGCGGAGGCGGTGCGTGGCCGCGTAGGTGCTCGAAGAACGCTCGTTCGGCTCCCAATACTTGGATCGTGCTCGCCGGGAGCCTGGCCAATCGGTCCAGTCCGCCCGCCTGGGCGATCATGCGGGCCGCGAGCAGCGGCCCCAACAGCGCCGACACATTCGGTGCCTCCACCGGAACCCGCTCCTCGAGCGCCTTTTCGATCGCCTTCGATGATCCGCCCAAGCCCAGGTAAAGTTCCGCGAGTTCACGGCGAGCGTACTGGAGGGATGGACAGGGGCCACCGAGCGCCGTGACCTGCGCCACGCTGTCGGACGTCAGCCGCCGGGCCACCACCTCGGCGGATCCGGTGAGATCCCCTTCGGCGGGAGGGGCGTCCCGGCCGGCCCAGCTCGTGAGCCGTTCGCCCAGAAGGTTGCGCGTCGCGTCGAGGTCGCGCAGGGCCCGCACCGCCTCCTCGATGTGGACGGAAGGATCCCACGCGAGGCGGAGGGATTCCTGGGCCTCTTCGAGCAGCATCTCTCGCAGCCACGATGGGTCGATCCCGTACGAGGAGGGATCCAGTTCGGGCGCGTCGAATCGTCCCGGCTTGGCCCCCGCCGTCACGAGCCGGCGGTCCCGGCTGCGGAGTCCGTGTTCCAGGTGGTCGCCCAGCAGCCGGACCTCTTCGGGGGTGAGCCGTCCATCTCGTCGGGTCCGCAGGCGGTCGAGCAGCGCGGCGCGATCGGGCGGACACGGGTAGGGGGCCACCATCCGTTGGTCCTCGACGACGAAGGCGCCGAACCAGGTCGTCACTACGTCGCGCATACTCTGCTCACCCCATCCGGAGGCCGCCGTTCACCGGTAGCGTCGCGCCGGTGATGTACCTCGCTTCCGGCGAGGCCAGGAACGCTATGGCGGCGGCCACTTCCTCGGCCGAACCGAGGCGGCCCACGGGGATCTGACGGCCTCGCTCATCCCGCTGTTCCGGCGAATCGCCGGCGAGGACGGCGGTGTCGATCGACCCGGGGGCCACCACGTTGACGGTGATCCACGGGGCGAGTTCCCGTGCGAGGGAGCGCGCGAGGCCGAGCTGAGCAGCCTTCGCCGTGGCGTAGGGGGTCCCGTGCCGCGAGCCGTCGAAGGCCAGAACGCTGGAAACGAAGATCACCCGTCCGGATTGAGAGCGTCGCAGAAGGGGGAGCAGTTTCCGTGTCAACGCCGCCGGTCCCACTGCGTGGATCCGAAGTTGTTCCTCGAAATCGGCGTCGGTGCTCTCCGGAAAGGATTCGCGAGGATAGCTGCCCCCGTTGTGGACCAAGATATCGAGGGTGTCCCAGTGGATTTCAACCGCGTGGGCCAGTTCTGGGATCGACGATAAATCCCGAAGATCCCCCTGGATCGCAAAGGCATCGCGTCCCATAGTTCGGATGCGTTCGACGACGGCCCGCGCTTCGGCCTCGTGGGTGAGAAAGTGTACGGCCACGTCGGTCCCGTCTTGGGCGAGACGGAGGGCGGCCGCCCGGCCGATTCCCTGGGAAGCCCCGGTGACCAACGCGCGCACTGGGGCGCGATATCCGACGGGTCGCATTAGCGTTGGCCGAGAAGCTGAACAGGCGAGCGAGCGCGCCCTCACGCGGCCATTAAATAGCTCGTTCCGGGTCGGTCCGCCATGGCAGGCTCCCCGAAGGATTCGTCCCGGGTCCGACTCGAGCGCAAGGGGCCGGTCGCCATTCTAACGCTCAACTCGCCGCCGCTGAACATCCTCACGGCCGATCTCCTCCGCGATCTCAGCCACCAGCTGACCGTGGCGAGCGCCGACGCCAAGGTCCGAGCGATCGTCCTGACGAGTGGGCTCGAGAGGGGGTTCGCCGCGGGAGCGAGCATTCGTGAGATGGCCACGATGGGCTCCCGCGAGGCCGACCATCATGGGGCATTGGGTCAGGCGATCACCCTTCAGATCGAGGCCTGCCCGCTCCCGGTCGTCGTGGCGGTTCACGGGATCTGCGTGGGCGGGGGCTCGGAGATCGTCGAGGCGTGCGACTTTGTCATCGCCAGCGACGACGCGAAGTTCGGCCAACCGGAGATCAACCTCGGCGTGATGCCCGGCTGGGGTGGGACCCAGCGACTTCCCCGGCGGATAGGCCCCCAGCAGGCCCGGGGCTGGGTGATGCTGGGGCGGTCGATCGACGCTCGCTCGGCCTTCGACCACGGTCTCATCTGGAAGCTCGTGCCGCGCGCGGAGTTGATGGCGGAGGCGATGCGCCTGGCCTCGGAGCTGGCGCAGAAGCCGCCTCTAGCCCTCGCCGCCGCAAAGTACGCGCTCAACGACGCCATTGACCGTGGCCTGACGCGAGGGCTCGCGTTCGAGCGACGGCTGTGGTCGCAGCTCTTCGGCACCCCGGACCAGCGCGAGGGAATGACCGCGTTCCTGGAGAAGCGGCCCCCGGTCTTCTGGGGCCGCGACGACTGGTCCCGGGACTCTCAGGGATTCCCCTGGGCCCCTCGGATCCTCCGGCGTGCGCCGTCGCCGGCTCCCCGGCTCCGACGCGGTCGGAGACGAAAGACTAAACCCTGAGGCCCTTCCGCTCCTTCGCGTGCCGCGGTGGCTCAGTCGGTAGAGCGGCTCCTTGGTAAGGAGCAGGTCGAGGGTTCGATTCCCTCCCGCGGCTTCGTTCTCCTGAATGGAAGGCGACGGACCACGCTTCCCGATTTGGCCGGGACGGGTCGTGGACGGGAGGGACGCGATTCGTGAGACCCGGTCAATCCGCGTCGCGCCGCGAGGGACGGGCGGGCCGTCGTCACTTCGGGTCCGGCGGTACGGAAGCGGTTCCGGACTCGCGACCAGTACGTAGGTCCGTTCGCGGCGTCGTGCCGACGGACCGGGGCCGGCGCAGCGCGGAGAACACGGCGGCGACGAGTAGAACGACGGCCATCACGTAGAACGTCACCCGCAGCGCGTCTAGGAAGAGGGTCGAGACGTGGCCGATCAGGCCGCCGCTCCCCACGAAGACCTTGAAGGCGACGTACCGTGGCACCACGGCGGATGCGACCGTGATCACCAGCACGTAGCTTAGGATCGTGCCCGAGTTCGTCAGGGTACGCAACAGCCCGGAGACCGCGCCGTACTGGTCCCGCGGCGCGTCGGCCATCACGGCCTTGTTGTTGGAGGGCCAGAAGAGCGCCGCACCGATTCCGGTGATGAGCGTGATGACGGCGACCCAGTACAGCGGCGTGCTCGGTGCGAGCTGAGCGTAGAGCAGCACGCCGACGATCATGAGGCC
This sequence comes from uncultured Thermoplasmata archaeon, assembly GCA_963787975.1. Classification (GTDB taxonomy): domain Archaea; phylum Thermoplasmatota; class Thermoplasmata; order Lutacidiplasmatales; family UBA184; genus JAKIWV01. The sequence goes on along the minus strand of CAWBEU010000007.1, from coordinate 333,106 downwards.
GATTCCCCCGGTGGCGAATCGCCAGGCTCCCCAGCGATCCGCCCAGCGGCCGGCGAAGGGCGAGAGGCCAGAGGAGAGGACGTAGCCCGGAATCAGCAGCAGCGAGGCGTACAACGGCGAGAGGCCGCGGATCCCCTGCAGGTACATGATCAGAAGAAAGACCACGGACAGGTAGCCCACGCTCTGGAAGAACGCGGCCGCCAGGGAGCTGGATAGCAGACGGGAGCGGAACAACGCCAGGTTTAGGGTGGGGAATTCGGCCCGCCGTTCCCATAGGACGAATGGAGCGACGAGCACCGCTCCGAGGATCATGAGGGTCACATTCCATGAGTCGGCGCCGTACGAAGCGAAATCGACCGCGCCGTACGCGATGAGGGACATGACCCCCGCGAGCAGGACCATCCCGACCACATCCAGGCGGGCCCGAATCCGGGGGCTCGGTGACAGGTATCGGAGACCCAGCGCGACTGCGACGATCCCAATCGGGATGTTGATGAAGAAGATGTAGCGCCACCCCACGAACGTCGTCAAGAGTCCACCGAGAGCGATTCCGAGGGTCGCGCCTACACTCCACCCCATCGAGGTGAACCCGAAAGCGCGACCGCGCGCCGCCGGGAGAAAATGCTCGGAGATCAGCGCGGTACCGGTGGCGAGCATGAAGGCTCCGCCGACCGCCTGAACCGCCCGGAACGCCACGAGATCGTTCGCAGTCGGTGAGAGGCCGCACAGGGCCGAGCCGGCGGTGAACACCACGAAGCCCAGGTTGTAGGCCCGGTTTCGGCCGATCAGGTCCCCAATCCGCCCAAACTGGGTCGTCAGCACCGAGGTGAGGAGAAGGTAGATCAGAATGACCCAAATCACGGTGGCGAGCCCGGCGTGGAGGTCCCCCGCGATGGTCGGGAAGGCGAGTAGAACAATCGTGGTGTCCACGGACGCCATCAGCGTCCCGAGGACGACGATGAACAGGATCCATCGGGGAGACGAGGTGGAAGTCGATGCCCGACGACTCTCCATGCTGGAACTTGCCGATGTCCGCACGCTAATAGAGGTGACTCCGATTTGCAGGCATCCACGGGGGGGCGGCCTAACTTCCGGCGTAAGGTTCGTCCCGAATGGGTAAGCTGAAAGGGGAGGCCGCGACTCCGCTCGGTCTATGATGTCGGAGCGTGAGGTATCCGTCCCGGTCGATGGTCGTGCGCTGGATTGCTATCTCGCCTTCCCGGACTTGGAGGGAGGCGGCGGGCGCCGCCCGGCTGTGATCGTCATCCACGAGATCTTTGGAACCGACGCGTTCATCCGGGCCGTCACGCGCCGGTTCGCGGGACTGGGATATGTGTCTGCCGCACCGAATCTCTTCACGGGGGAACTGCAGCGCCTGATGACTCCGGCCAACGTCGCGCTGGCCATGCAGGCCTTCGCCCAGGCACCTCCCGACCTTCGACGGGATCCCTCCAAGTTTCCAGCGTTCGTGGCCGCTCAACCGGCCGAACGTCGACCGATCTTGGAGGCATTCGGAAAGGTCCAGCAGCCCCGGGTTCAGGAGGAGTTTGCCCGGGAATTCCACGCGGTGGCGGATTACGTACGGGGGCTCCCTGAGGTCGACCCGCCTCGGGTGGCGTCGGTAGGCTTCTGCTTCGGTGGCGGGATGGCCGCGCGTCTTGCGACAGTCGATCCCGAGCTCCGTGCGGCGGTGGTGTTCTACGGCCAGAACCCGCCCTTCGGGGAGATCCCGCGCATTCGGGCGCGGATGCTGGGGCTCTACGGGGGCGAGGACCCCGGCATCACGCAGACCATCCCGGCGTTCGCGGAGGCGATGGCGGCGGCGGGGAAGCACTTCGAGTACCACGTGTACCCCGGTGCGAAGCACGCCTTCTTCAACGACACGCGGCCGAACTTCCATTCGGCGAGCGCGAACGACGCCTGGGAAAGGGTTGTGCGATTCCTCGACGAGAGTTTCAAGACTTGAGTCGGTCGCGGGATGCACCGCGGGGACCGACCCGGTCTCAGAGGAGCGGCGTCGTAGAGGTCCCGTTGACGCGGATTGTTGCGGCGGAGTGGGATATCCGCAAGCCCGATTATCTCGATGGCGACCGGGAAGGCTGAGCCGTGACCCGAGAGGGTTCCGGAGCCGAGGGGTCAGAAAAGAGGTCGTAGATTCTCACGAGATGTTCTTGGGCGATCAGCGCGACGTACACGACGGCCACCTGGACGAAGCCGAGGTACCAGGTATCGGCAAAGAGCGCGGTCGCGCCGCCGCCCCCCGAATGGGCGGCCAGGCTGATCCCCGCCGTTGCAGCGGCTGTGGTCGAGCAACACGCTCCCAGCGTGACGAACGCGATCATCGCCGGGGTGAGGCCGACGGCAGACCGGACGGCCGTGGTTCCCAGCGGTCCGGTGTCGCGGTGTCGGAGAAGTCGGACCACTAGGAGCACGGCCAGCGCCATTCCAAGACCCACGCCGGCGGCGCTCAGGGTCATCAGGATCGCCGAGAGGATTGGAAGGTCGACCTGAAAGTACGGACCCCCTGCGAGGATCGCAGGGTAGGTCCAGCTGGCACCGGGGCCGGAGGGCTCGATGTAGAAGAAGACGGGAATACTCAGTCGATGGAGCGGAATGTAGAGCATTCCGCTGTAGAGCATCGCGCCGAACGCGTAGCCGAGCCCTATCAGTCCCACCAGGAGACGGTACCTCAGACCCATCAGGAGGGACCGGGTCCGCCGGAGCGCAAGAAGCGACCCAACCCGGGATATCCACGGGGATGGCATCGGCGCGTAGAGGAGCGGCTCTCGCCTTATACAGGGGCAGTTAGAACCTCGAAAATGTAGACGGTCAACACACCGCCCGAGCGTCGAGCGCGGAAGGCGTAACAACACTATCCCTAAGAAAGGCGCCGGGGTCAATGCCCTGATGTCTGGGGAGCCGAATCGACCGTCGGACGAGTCCCGGGTCAAGTATCGGGAGATGCACCGGCCGAGCGGCCTGGACGCGGTCCCGGGAGGCACCCCACGTCGGGGCGTGCTACCCTACGTCGTCTTGGTCGTGGTCACGTTCTTCCTCAGCTGGTTCGTCTTCGCGACGGTGACGGGCGTTCCGGTGGGGTTGGTCGCTCCACCGACGCACTCGTCCTCGGGAACCCCGGCTACCGGCGTGATCCTGACAATCAACAACCCGTTCGACACCACGAACAACTCGAGCACCGATCAGTTCGCCCCCGCGAATTTCTCCGTGCCGGCGCATACGCTGCTGGAATTCACTCTGATCAACTACGACACGGGACAGAACCCGGTCACTCCCGTCCAGGCGGCAGTCAGCGGCACGCTCGGGGACTGTATCTACCTGAACGCGACGCCGACCGCGCTTGGACCGTGCGTGCACTCTGTGCCCGCCGGATTTATTGCCCACACTTTCTCGTTCGTCGGCGGAGCCTATGCCGGATTCAACGTGCCGCTGCCCTCCGCCGTCAACTCGCCCGTGGGTGGCATTGGGGCGAGCGTGACCTTCTTCACGTACTTCAACCAGACCGGCACGTTCACCTGGAACTGCCTCGCCCCGTGCGACCCGTACTCGATGGCCACCGCCGGGTTCATGACGGGAACGATGACCGTCGTCTCCCCGTAGCCTATGAGCAGCCGGCCCGCGCGACGTATGCCGGCGCTCACGACTCCCATCGTCTGGGGGCTCCTGCTCAGCTTCTGTCTCCTGGCGCTCCTCGGAGTCGTCGCGGAGGTCTCTTCCATTCCTGGACGGGACCTCGCCGTCTCGGCAAGCGTCTCTCCCGCAACCATCCGTGGCGCCTCCAGTAGCGGCGACCCTTCGGGGTCCAACTCCAACGACCTCTGTCCATCCTCCGGGCCAACTATCCTCGGGATCGAGTGGAACTGTGTGGCGATCCTGAACCTGACCGAGGTCGCGCTCATACTGGCCGGGATCGGCATCGTGGCGTACGTGTTCAAAGACTCAGACCGAGCGGAGCTACCGGGCGACGCCACCGACGTGCCGGTCACGGCGGAAGAAGAAGCGGAGTATCAGAAAGACCGCGAGCTCGGAGTGCCCTACCACCCGCAGAAACCTCCGCCAGGGGAGGAGCAAGAGTGAACGGTATCGGGGATCCCGCCTACGGAGGCCCGGACTGCTCACTCTGTCCCTCCGCGCACCCTTCGTTCTATCGCCTCACCGGCCGGGAGCAAACCCGGTTCCCACCGGGCGTCGTGCGTCGCCTGGGCGCCGTTCCTGCGCCGAGCCCGGAAGAGGTCGACGAGGCCAAACGCAGCACGCTCAAGCTCGCGCTGATCGGGGGCATGCTGGCCCTGGGAACAGCGGGCGTCGCGAGCTTCCTCCGCTTCGCGGTTCCGCCTCCGGCGGGGTCCGCGACCTTTCCGCGGGTCCAGCTGCTCTACTCGGACGGGACTCCCGTCCTCGCCTCCAGCTATCGCTACCCTTCCACGTCCACCGACCTGATCGTGTTCAACTATCCGCTGGACAACGAGCCCAATCTGCTGCTGAACCTACCCTCGGCGGCTCCGGGAGGCATCGGTCCGACCCAGTCCCTGGTCGCCTTCTCGGCGGTCTGTCAGCACTTGGGCTGCATCCCGCCCTTCATTTCGTACTATCCGCCCGGCGCCTGCGGCACCTTCCACGACGGCCGAGCCTTCATTCATTGCGTCTGTCACGGCTCTACGTACGATCCCGCGACGGCGGCTCCGGGCGGGGGCGCCGCGATCGTCACGGGCCCGACCCAGTCCTCGCTCCCCCAGGTCGTCCTGCTGTGGGACCAGGCATCGGACCAGGTCTTCGCGGCGGACGTGGTGGGCCCGCCGGTGAAGGGTCACTCCTCGACCCTCGTAGGGGGGAACGTCGTCTTCAATCCGGTCATAACCGAGGCTCCCCAGGTGCCCACCCAACAGTGCCCTGTGTAGCAGAGGGACCCCGATGGCGGAAAGTGAAGGGGATGGGTTCCACCCAACGCCGCCGACGTTGGGGCCGGTCGCGGCGGTCTACAACCGGTCCCTAAACTCGCTTTGGAATTTCTTGGAGAGCCGGACGCACATCTCGAAGTGGCCGTACCGGCCCCAACCCGAGTTCAGCTTCAACCCCTCCTACTGGACGGGCGCGTTCGTCGCGGTCGGATTCATGCTCCAGGTCCTTACCGGCCTCCTCCTCCTCTTCTACTACGATCCGTCGACGGCCTCGATCACGACCGGCGGCGCCCCTCAGGCGTGGTCATCGACCCTGTACGTGATCCAGACGGCACCGTTCGGCTGGCTGCTGCTGACCAGCCATCTGTACGGGGCGTACGCGGTCATCCTGCTCGCCTTCGTCCACTTCTTCCGTGGGTTCTATACCGGGATCTACAAGCGACCGAGGGAGTTCTCGTGGATGCTGGGCACGATCCTGCTGTTCCTGATGCTGGGGATGGGGTTCACAGGGTATCTCCTCCCGTACACCGCCCTCTCGGTCGGCGCGACGGACGTGGGACTCGCCCTGGTCAACGCCGTCCCCATCATCGGCCCGATCACGTACCCACTCATCCAAGGCAACGGGACCTTCCAGGGACTGCTCTCCCGGATGTTCGCCCTCCACGTCGTGCTGATCCCTGTCGCCCTCCTGACCCTCCTGTACGTCCATGTGACACTGTTCGAGTCCCATGGGATCGGACCCCGCGTCAGCAGCGACCCTCGGGCGAAACGGGTGCTGACCGGGGCCGACGACCGGAAGCTCGGGAGTTGGTTCCCGAGGGTATTCCTCTACATGCTCAAGTGGGGCCTCGTGTACGTCGGATGCCTCCTGCTCATCTCGTCGGCGTTCCTGGTGAAGCTGGCGCCGGCGTTCGGTGCCGCCGGACAGGGTGGGGCGTCCCCGGAGCCCGACTGGTACTTCCTCTGGCTCTACAAGGTCGCCGATTTCCAGTACGTTACACCGACCATCGCCGTGCTCCTGGTCGGCCTCCTCGCGCTGTTCATATTGCTCTTCCCATGGATCGAGACCGTGGTCGGCCGGGTGATTCCCCGATTGAAGAATACGCGAACGCACCCTCGCGACCGACCGGTGGTCCTCTTCACCGCCACCTACCTTCTCTCGTTCTTCGGCCTGATGACCATCTGGGGCGGCGTGATGCCGGGGGTCACCATACCCGTGCAGATGTACGTGGCCTACCTGGGCACGCTGGCCCTGGTAGAGGGCGTGGTCATCGGGTTCCTTTATTTCCGGTACCAACGGTCGTACCGGGCGCGTCTGCTGGCGGCCCCGGAGGGCCGGCGGGTTCCGGCTTCGTCGCCCGTTGCGCGAGAGGCGGCCGAGCCCCGAAAGGTCCCCGCCTCTTCCCCGGGCTCCCGCGAATTCTGGGATGGATCCACGGCGCTGGTCGCGATGACCCTGGCCGGGCTGCTCGTGCCGCTGGGGTTTATCCTAGACCAGCGGTCGTACGTGGGCGCCGGGAACGAGATGGCGTTTGGCCTGGCGACGGCGGTCATGGCGTTCGGCCTGGCCGGTATGGTCCAGATTCTCGATAGAACTCTGTTCCGTCATACATCGACTCCCAGCGTGTGACGGCCCTTTCTGGGGCCCAGGGTGATGCCCTGGTTTCCGGTCACAGGAGCGGTGTCGTGTAGGTACCGTTGATCCAGATCGTGGTGTCGGGCGGGAGAAAATCGGCGACCTCAATCACTTCGACGCCGAACGTAAAGGGCGAGCCGTGGCCCGAAAATGTCCCGGCGCCCCCCTGGGCCCATGTGGTGTTCGGGGCGAACTGGTTGCCCTGCTGGTATTCCGACACCGAGAGATACACGGGCGTGCCATCGGATTCATCAATGGCGAGCTGGGCGCTTGCGTTGTTGCCGATCCAGGTCACCCACCAAGTGAACAGGATGGTCGCTTGCGTTGGGAAGGCGTACGTGGTTTGAGTAAATTTGGCGCATCCGCACGCCGGGGCGTAGAAAGAGAAGGAGAAGTGATGGGGAGGCGTGGTGGCCCCGGAGAGCACGTGAACGCCGATCACGACCGCAACGACGACCGCCAGTACGGCCGCCGCACTCCATAGTATGGTACCTTTCCGGCGCTTCCAGACGCCCTTTAGGCGGGACGAGCCGGCTTCCATACCTCCGTACGAGGCATTCGGGAGAATTTGGACTCTCGGTTCGGCGGGATAGACCCCGGCCCCTGATTCTACTCCACGCTACACTCATTAGGCGTCGCGACGCTTTCTAATCGGAGGATGACCGAGAGACCCCGGCCACCTCCTGAACTACGGTCCAAGAAGCGGAGCGTGGGGTTTCCAACTATCTGGTGTCCATGAGTAGCTCCCCGTCGCCGCCCCCCAGCGGTCCCACCGACGACATCCACGACGCGATCCGGATCGCCCAAGGGGCCCGAACCAAGCCCAAGGTGGCGCTCGCCATCGTGGCGGTTATCGCCATCACCGTCGTTACGGCCGGCTGGTTGGCCGGCTGGTTCGCCCCGACGCCCGCGGTCGTTCCTCCGCAGACCTGTGCCGGCCAGGTGGTTCTGGAAGGCGCCGGCGCCGCCACCGTCAGTCCGGCCATGCGCGTCTGGTCCGCGGAGTACAACACTACGGTGTGCGCGAAAGTGGCCTATGCGAGCGCGAGCTCTGGCATCGGCGAGCTCGCATCCAAGGCTGTCGATTTCGCCGCCATCGACGCTCCTCTTTCCTCCTCCCAGGCCTCGCAGCTCGGGGCGGGAGCGATCGTTCTACCGGTGGCGTTGGAGGCCACGGTCGTGGCGTACAACGTGCCCGGAGCCCCGACAGGACTCCACCTCACCGGTGCAGTCGTCGCCGCGATATTTCTGGGAGAAATCACGAACTGGAACAGTTCGGCGATCCAGGGCCTGAACCCCACCGCGCATCTCCCCTCGGACCTCCTCATCACTCCGGTCCACTGCTCGGGCGGGTGCGCCACCACCCTGGGCTTCACCGGATACCTATCGCAGGCGAACGCGACTTGGAACGCCACCGTCGGGACCAGCGCCTCGCCGACATGGCCCGCGGCCCCCAGGGCCACCAGCGAGTCCGGCAGCCCCGCTATTGTCGCCACCGTCAACGAGACCCCCGGCGCGATCGGGTACGCCGAGCTCCCGCTCGTCCTGCAGGAGAATCTCTCTTGGGCGGATCTCCAGAATCCGGAGGGTAGCTTCGTCGCCCCCTCTGCGACGAATACTACGGCCGCGGTGGCGGCCGCATTCCCGACATTGCCCCCGGAGACGGGGGTTCCCCCCAACGAGTCCCTCGTGGACGAGAATGGCACGAACACGTACCCGATGGCCACACTGTCGTACGTCGTTGTCTACCAGGACCTTGGCATCGCGTACGGCGGCGGGCTCACAAAGAACGCAGCGCAATGGCTCGGAGCGTACGTCCTCTGGATCACCACCGCCGCGCAGCCCCGGGGAGCGACGCTCGGCTACGCGCCTCTACCGGCGGTCTTGGTGACGTGGAATCAGGACTCGCTCGAGAAACTTCAGGTACTACGGCCAAAGCGTACTCGCGGGGGGCGATTTCGATGGCGGATTGTGAGCCGCGAGCGTTTCCGTCCCCGTCGACTCGCTCCGGCGAGCGGCAACGTATTTATGCGCACTCGACCGGTAAACAGTGGGGGAACAGTTCTCGCGGCATGTCGGAGCACAGGGACTACGCCCCCGGGGAAAGCCGGTGACGGCGACGACCGACGTTCCCTCGCGTCTCACTCGCTCCGCGCTCGCCGGCGTGTTGCTCGCCGTGTTGGTCGCGGACCTCGTGACGGGTTGGACGCTGGGCCACTTCGCGACCCCGGCCTCCACGGCCGTGGGAATCGGCGGCGTGCTGGCGGTCCTGGGCCAGGCGCTCACGTCACCGGGGTTCTTGATCCTCGCCGCGACCGAGATGACGGCGCTGACGGTTCTACGCTGGACGAGCATCCCGTCGGCGCTTCGAGTTCCGTTGCTGTTCCAGGCGGCGATCCTATTCCTCCTCCCGACGAGTCTCCCCCTGGCCGCGTGGACCACGTGGGGGCTCTATGGCGTGGCGTTTGCCATCATCGCGCTGTTCGTCTATCTGCTCCTCTTCGCGTACCGGAACCGGCAGATCGACGTTCCGGTAGCGAACTATCTGCTGGCGCTGGTAGGGAGTTGCGCCCTTCTGTCGGCCGGCCTCTTCCTCTGGAGCCTCTACGGATTCCTCGACCTCCTGGCCGTCGGGGTGGTCCTTCAGGTCGGGCTGTTTGCGTACGGCTTCCTGCCCCGCGCGACGCCCGAGGACCAGCCGGGGATCCTGTGGCAGTTCAATGCCTTCTGGACCTTCCGACTCCTGCTCTCGGTCGTGGCGGCGGAGATCTTCCTCGGCGCGACCCTCGACGCGAAGACCTGGGGAGCCTCCTTCCTCGGCGTGGTCCCGTTCCTCCCGCTCGCGGGCGGGCCCTTGACGGTCGTGGGCCACTCACTCTACAACATGCTCTGGTTCCTCGCGGCGGTGTCCATCTCCGCCTGGTTCCTGACCCTCCTGGGCGTCTGCATGGGGGCGCTCGTCGTGCCGAAGTTCTGGACGATGAAGCACCGGGAGCAGAAGATTCGCCTGGCCCTCATGATGGGAGCCTTCGCGGTCGCCGGGGTCTACATCCCCAGCATGTGGACCTCCACGCCGTTGCTCCACAACGCCGCGCTGGCAAGCTGGCCGGTCCTCGGCTGGGGCATGGGGCTCCGGACCGGGGGGCCGTTCGTCACGAGCTTCTTCGCCGGCATCCTCGTGATGTACGCGGCCGTGGGGTCGCTGTCCGTCCTGTTCGGCCGGCGGGCCATCTGCTCGGTCATGTGCGGCGCGGCGATGATGTTCCAGGGCACGACCATCTCCGCGATGACGACGTTCAACCGGACCTCGTACGTCGGGCGGATGTTCCTCGGCAGTCGCTTCTCGACGGCCTTCACCGTGACGTCCAGCTTGGCACTGGTCTCTCTCGTCGGCGTCTCGATCCTGCCGTACCTTCACCTGCTCGACGCGTCGAACCAGACCCTCTTGCTCCCGTTCCTGTTCTACTTCGGGACCCTCTGGATCGTGATGTTCGTCTCGATCCCGTACGTCGGGAACTACAACTGTTCCACGACCGGATTCTGCCACTGGGGCGCGCTCAGCATGCTGTTCTCCCGAGTCGGATTCATGCGGGTGAAGGCGAAAGATCCCACCATCTGCCAAGCGTGCACGACGTACGACTGCGCGAAGGCCTGCCCGGTGGCCCTCGTCGACATGCCGCTCCAGCTCCAGGCGACCGGCGAGTTCCGGAGCGCCAAATGCCTCGGAGTGGGCGAATGTATCGAGGCCTGTCCGTACGACAACCTCTACATCCACGATGTCCGGCACTGGGTGCGGCAGAAGCTCTGGCCCGAGCGGAACCCCGACCGGCCCCTCCCGATGGTTCGCCCCACAGTGGCGCCGGCGACGGCGCCGGCCCCCGTTCGAGCGGGTGAAACCTCCGGCTCCTCGCTCGCGTCGTGAGACAACCGGCCCGACGGTCAACCCGGAATGACTGGCCCTTAATGGGTCGTCCGGGCCCTAACAGGCTCGGGTGAGGGCCACGCTAGAGATTCGTTTCCACGGCCGCGGCGGCCAAGGCGCCGTCGTCGCCTCGGAACTGCTCGCTCAGGCGGCCTTCTTGGACGGGAAGATGCCCCAAAGCTTCCCTTTCTTCGGCGTCGAGCGGCGGGGAGCGCCGGTCACCGCCTACACGCGGATCGATGACCATCCTATCGGGGTCCGCATCTCGATCACGACTCCCGATATCGTCGTCGTGCTCGAGCCCAGCCTGCTCCGGACGCAGGCCGTCACCGACGGACTCCGGGAAGACGGGCTCCTGCTGGTTAACTCGCGGAATCCGGCGGAGGAACTGATGATCCCGGTGCCCGCCCGCCGCGCCACCGTCGATGCGAACCAGATCGCCGTGGCCCACGGACTGGGCAGCCTGACCATGCCCATCGTGAACACCGCGGTCTTGGGTGCGTTGGCGGCGGCCTCGGGGATCGTCTCGATGGAGGCGCTCGACCGGGCCATCGATCAGTTCGTGCCGGCCCGGCGCGCCGAGAACCGGGCCGCCGCCGCGGACGGATATCACGCTGTACGAGTGGTGGAGGCGAACATGCCCTTCACCCCACCGGCCCCTCGGGTCGCGGCTCTCACCCAACCTCTGCCCGAGGGACCGATGGCCACCCTGTCGAGCGAGCTGATCCAAACGGCCGCATGGCGGACATTGCGGCCGGTCATTCACCTGGACCGGTGCACCCGATGCAACTTCTGCTGGAAGTTCTGCCCGGACGACGCGTTCTCGTTCGACGAGAAGGGGTACCCGTCCTACGAACGGAGTACTGCAAGGGCTGCGGCATCTGCGCGGTCGAGTGCCCGCCGCATGCGATCGAGATGATGGAGGAGGCCTAGGGAGGTCCCGATGTCGCTCAAGGTGATGTCCGGAAACTACGCCCAATCCTACGCCGCCTGCCTCGCCCGAGTGCAGGTGATTTCGGCCTATCCGATCACGCCCCAGACCTCGATCGTCGAGAAGCTGGCCGAGCTCGTAGCCTCGGGTGAGCTCCCGGCGCAGTTCGTCAAGGTCGAGTCGGAGCACAGCGCCATGCAGGTCTGCGTGAGCGCCTCCGCCCTCGGGGCGCGGACGTACACGGCCACCTCGAGCCAGGGACTGCTGCTGATGCACGAGCTCCTCCACTGGGCCGCCGGCATGCGGGCCCCCATCGTCATGGGGGTAGTGAACCGGGCGGTCGCGCCTCCCTGGTCTCTCGGGGCCGACCACACGGACACGATGTCCCAGCGGGACACGGGGTGGATCCAGTTCTATGCGGAGAGCAACCAGGAGGTGCTGGACACGGTCCTCCAGGCCTACCGGCTCGCCGAGGATCCGGCCATCCGCCTGCCCGTCATGGTCACCGAGGACGCGTTCTACCTCTCGCACACCGTCGAACCGGTGGAGGTGCCCGACCCGTCGCTGGTGGATTCCTTCCTGCCGTCGCGCGACGCGCGGGCGGTCCTGGTACCGGGCGTCGCCGCCCGACTGGGATCGTTCACGGGGCCCGAGCAGTACGTCGAGTTCCGCCACGAGGTCGCGAAGGCGATGGAACGCGTCCCCGCCGCCCTCCGACAGATCGAGAAGGACTACCAGTCGCTCACGGGACGATCCCATGGCGGGCCGGTCGCCTACTACCGGGCCGGTGACGCGGACACGGTGCTGGTCACGATGGGGACCATGACCACGACGGCCCGGACGGTTGTCGATGAGATGCGGGCGGAGGGATACAAGGTCGGGCTCGCCAAGCTGCGCCTGTTCCGACCGTTCCCCGTCGCCGAGATCCGCGAGTTGGCTCGACGGACGGACCGTATCGGAGTCGTGGACCGGTCGTTCACGTTCGGAGCGGCCGGACCGGCGGCGACCGAAGTCAGCGCGGCGCTCTACGGCGGACCCCATCACCCCGTGCTGTCCAATTTCATAGTAGGGATTGGAGGCCGGGAAGTGACGCCGGCCCACATCCGTGCGATGTTCGACCGACTGCTGACCGAAGAGGGCCCCGAGATCCGGTGGATGGACCTCCCCCCGCCCTCGAAGGAGGTCGCCCATGGTTAAGCTCACGATTCCGGCCCCGGAACTGATGCGCGCGGGTCACTCCGCCTGCCCCGGCTGTGCTCCAGCGCTCGCCATGCGGCTCATGCTGAAGGGCCTGGGGCCTCGGACCGTCGTGTCCGTGCCGGCCTGCTGCTGGACGGTTATCGACACGCCCTACCCGACGACGGCGCTGGGCGTCGCGATGCTGGACAACCCGATCGAGTCCACCGGCGCATCGATCTCCGGACTTCGCGCCGCGGCGGATGCGTTGGGCATCGAAGACCTGAATATTCTCGGATTCGCCGGAGACGGCGGAACGGTCGACATCGGCCTCCAGGCCCTGAGCGGGATGCTCGAACGTCGCACGAACGCGATCTACGCGATGTACGACAACGAGGCCTACATGAACACCGGGGTTCAGCGCAGCGGCTCGACCCCGCTCGGGGCCTGGACCACGACGACGCCCGTCACAGGCGGGGCCCACGGGAAGGCCGAGCCGAAGAAGGACATCATGGGAATCGTCCTGGCGCACCGGCCCGTCTACGCGGCGACCGTGAACCCGAGCTTCCCGGAGGATTTCGTTCGGAAGGTAGAGAAGGCGCGGGACCTCCGCGGTCCCCGGTTCTTCCACATCTTCGCCCCGTGCCCGCCCGGCTGGCGGTACGCGTCCGACCAGACGATCGAGATCGGAAAGAGAGCGACGGACTGCGGCATCTTCCCCCTCTACGAGGTCGAGGAGGGCCGCTACCACGTCACCCGGAAGGGAGGGGCGCTCCGGCCGGTGGCAGAGTACTTCCAGGCCCAGGGGCGCTTCTCCCACCTCGGTCCGGAAGACGTGGCTCGGGTGCAGGCGCAGGTCACCGCCGATTGGGAGCGACTGCTCCGACTCGAGAAGGGCGCGTGAGGGCCGGCCCATGGAGCCGGGCGCGCCGCGAGGAGTCCGTCTGAGCCCCGCAGCGAGGCGCTATTATCCGGTACGCCTCAAGCCTCTCCGGCTCCCCGAGCCACACTCGCAGGGGGCAGCTTGGTGACGATGGCGGTTCCGGCGATCGGAGACCGGCTCCTCCTTGACCGGCGCGATTTCCCCGCGTTCCTCACGGCGATTCGAACGGCGGGATACCGGATCGTCGGACCGACGGTCCGCGACGGCGCGATCGTCTACGGCGATATCCGGGCGGAAACGGACCTGCCGATCGGGTGGACCGAGCGCCAGGACGCGGGCCAGTATCGACTGGAGCGCCGGTCCGACCAGGCGCTCTTCGGGTACGTCGTCGGACCGCATAGTTGGAAGAAATACCTCTTCCCGTCGCACGAGCGGCTCTGGACGGCGACTCGCGACGGGACCACGTTCACCGTGACCCCTGAGCCGGGGGACGAGGTTCCGTTGGCCTTCCTCGGGGTGCGCGCCTGCGAGCTGGCGGCCCTGAAGATCACGGATAAGGTGTTCATGGGCGGGATCCCCGACCCGAGTTACACCGCTCGACGACAACGGATCCTCCGCGTCGCGGTGCAGTGCGGTCAGGCCGGAGGAACCTGTTTCTGCGTCTCGATGGGCACCGGGCCGGGGGTGACGAGCGATTACGACCTCTCGCTCACAGAGATCCTCACGGATGGTCGCCACGAATTCCTGGTTGCCGTGGGCACCGAGGTGGGCGCGGCGGTGCTAACGTCGGTCCCGGCGCGCCGCGCGACGCCCGAGGCGGACGAGGCCGCCACCGCCATCGTGGCCCGCACCGCGGCATCGATGGGCCGGTCGATGGACCCGACCGGCCTGCGCGACCTATTGCTTTCCAATCCGGATCATCCCCGATGGGAGCGGGTGGCCAAGCGCTGCCTCTCCTGCACGAACTGCACGATGGCCTGCCCCACCTGTTTCTGCCACACGACGGAGGAGGTTCCCAGCCTGGATGCGGAGAAGACGGAGCGGTGGCGCCGCTGGGATTCCTGCTTCAACCTCGAGTTCACGAAGCTCCATGCCACGCCGGTCCGCGCGAGCTCGGCGTCCCGGTACCGCCAGTGGCTCACCCATAAGCTGGGGAGCTGGCACGATCAGTTCGGGACCTCCGGGTGCGTCGGCTGCGGCCGATGCATCACGTGGTGCCCGGTGGCCATTGATATCACCGAGGAGGTCGCCGCGCTGCGGGTACCTCGTTCGACGCCGACGGCGGAGGGAGTAACCCGATGAACGACCCTCCCCACGGCCCCCTCCCCAAAGAGGCCCCGCTCCGGGTGGCCGACCACCCTTTCTTTCAGGGACTCGACCCGCAACTGGTCCAAGAGGCGGCCCGACACGCGAAGGAGCGGCGATTCGACACGGGGGAAGTGATCGTCCGCGACGGCGATCCGGCAGCGTCGTTCTATCTCGTATACCATGGCAAGGTGGCCCTCGAGGTCGCCTCGGCGGAGAAGCCCCATCTCACGATCCAGACCGTCGGTCCCGGCGAGGTCCTGGGGTGGTCGTGGCTGGTTCCTCCGTACCTGTGGCGTCTCGATGCCCGGGCACTGAAGCCGACCCAGGTCCTCGCGATCGACGGTAAGGCGTTTCGAGAAGCCCTCGCAACCCATCCCGAACAAGGCTACCAGTTCCTCGTGCGGCTCCTCCCGATCATCGCGCAACGATTGGAGAACACCCAGATCCAGCTACTGGACATCCATGGCCTCTGAAGTCCATCCCCCGCACTCGCTTCCCGCGCCGCATCCCCTTGCGCCGGCGCCGTACGTTGTCCGGAGCCAGACGGCCGAAACGGGGGATAC
Source organism: uncultured Thermoplasmata archaeon (assembly GCA_963787975.1). Taxonomy (GTDB): domain Archaea; phylum Thermoplasmatota; class Thermoplasmata; order Lutacidiplasmatales; family UBA184; genus JAKIWV01. The sequence continues at coordinate 317,771 of CAWBEU010000007.1, read as the reverse complement.
CACCACCCTGGTGCTGTCGCCCGCCGATGGCGGGCCGGTGCATCCCGCCCTCCCGGGACAGTTCAACATGGTCTACGTCTTCGGCGTGGGCGAAGCGGCCATCTCGCTGAGCGGTGACCCCTCGGACGCCACGGCTGTCGCGCACACGGTCCGCAACGCCGGTCGGGTCACCGCGGCGATCGCCCAGACCCCGCCGGGTCAGACCGTGGGGGTCCGGGGTCCCTACGGCCGCGGCTGGCCCGTCGACCAGGCCATGGGCCGGGACATTGTGTTGATGGCCGGAGGTCTCGGACTGCCTCCGCTGCGCCCGGTGTTGTACGAGCTCATGTCCCACCGCGAGCAGTATGGGCGGATCGAGGTCATCTACGGGGCGAGGACCCCGAAGGATCTGGTCTACTACGATCAGATCCAGCAGTGGCGGCAGCGGCCCAACCTACGGTTCCAGGTCACCGTCGACGCCGCCGACCGCGAGTGGTACGGGGACGTCGGGCTCGTCACCGCCCGAATCCCCGACACGCGGTTCGAGGCCGGCAACGCGATCGCGTTCCTGTGCGGTCCAGAGATCATGATGAAGTACGCGGCCCGCGACCTCGAGGCGAGGGGGATTCCCCGCTCGTCCATCTGGCTCTCGATGGAGCGCAACATGAAGTGCGCCGTGGGGGTCTGTGGGCACTGCCAATTCGGTCCCGAGTTCGTGTGTCGGGACGGGCCGGTCTTCCGGTACGACGTGATCCGCGATTGGCTGGCCACGAGGGAGCTCTGAGGTCGATGGCCAACCGTCCCCGACTCGCGGTGTGGAAGTTTGCCTCCTGCGACGGCTGCCAGCTCACGATGCTCGATTGCGAGGATGAGCTGCTCGCCGTCGCTGATGCCCTCGAGATCGCCAACTTCCGTGAAGCCTCCTCGGCCGTCGTCGACGGTCCGTACGACCTGTCCCTGGTCGAGGGTTCGATCACCACTCCGGAGGACGCCGCGCGGATACGGGAGGTCCGGGCCCAGTCCCAGACCCTCGTGACAATCGGGGCGTGCGCCACCGCCGGAGGATCCAGGCGCTCCGCAACTTTGGAAACGTCGAGGAATTCCAGCGGATCGTCTACGCGCGACCGGACTTCATTTCGACCCTGGCCACATCGACGGCGATCCGGGACCACGTCCCTGTCGATTTCGAGCTGCGCGGCTGCCCCATCAGCAAGGTCCAGCTCCTCGAGGTGGTGTCGGCGTTCCTCACCCGGCGAGCGCCGAACGTACCAACGGAGAGCGTATGCATCGAGTGCAAGCGCCGCGGAAATGTCTGCGTGGTCGTTGCCCGGGGCACTCCGTGCCTCGGCCCGGTCACCCAGACCGGATGTGGCGCGATTTGCCCGGCCTATCACCGGGGGTGCTACGGATGCTTCGGGCCGATGGACTCTCCGAACACGGATTCCCTGATCCGGAACTTGGGATTCCTCGGAATGCCTCCCCAAGAGATCCGGCGGGTGTTCCGGACCTACAACGCGGGGGCTCCCGCGTTCCGAGCGGCCGGAGATTCCGTCGGAGGAGAGGAAACCGGCCGATGACCGAACGGACGATCGCGGTGGATTATCTGGCCCGGGTGGAAGGCGAGGGCTCCCTCCACATCAAGCTCCAGGATGGCCGGGTCGACCACGTCGAGCTTCGGATCTTCGAACCGCCCCGGTTCTTCGAGGCGTTCCTGCGGGGCCGGATGTACACCGAGGCGCCCGACATCACGGCGCGAATCTGTGGCATCTGCCCCGTGGCTTACCAGATGAGCGCCGTCCATGCGATGGAGCAGGCCTACGGCATCTCCGTCCGCGGGGCCCTGCGGGAGCTTCGCCGGCTCTTCTACTGCGGCGAGTGGATCGAGAGCCACGCGCTCCACGTGTACCTGCTGCATACGCCCGATTTCCTGGGATACCCCGACGCGGTCCGGATGGCCAAGGACGACCCGGAGACCGTCAAGCGTGGGCTGGCGCTCAAGAAGGCCGGGAACGCTCTCATGCAGCTCCTGGGGGGTCGCGAGATCCACCCGATCAACGTCCGGGTGGGGGGATTCTATCGAGTACCGAGCGTGGAAGAGCTGGAGAGCCTCCGACCGACGCTCGAATCGGCCCTCGAGATCGCCGAAGAGACGGTCCACTTCGCCTCGGGGCTCCCGTTCCCCGACGCCGAGGAGGACTACGAGTTCGTGGCGCTCCAGCATCCCGACGAGTATGCGATGAACGAGGGAGAGATCGTCTCCAGTCGCGGTCTTCGGGTGCCGGCCTCCCGTTTCGACGAGGCCTTCGAACGAGCTCCGGTCGCCTACACCCATGCCCTCCAATCGGTCCGGAAGGGAGGGACCCCGTATCTGGTGGGCGCCCTCGCGCGCTACGCGCTCAACGCCCCGCGCCTTTCCCCTCGGGCCAAGTCGATCGCGCGCGAGGTGGGGTTAGAACCGGTGGTGCGGAACCCGTTCCGAAGCATCCTCGTGCGCGGTATCGAAATGGTGTACGCGTGCGAAGAAGCGCTCCGGATCATCTCCGCGTACCGGCCGCCGGACTCCCCGTGGGTCGAACCCACGGGGCCGTTCCACGGCGGGGTCGGCGCGGCGGCCACCGAGGCTCCCCGTGGCCTGCTGTATCACCGATACCAACTCGCCGCCGATGGAACGATCGAGACCGCTGAAATCATCGCACCGACGGCGCAGAACCAGAAGCGCATCGAAGAGGACGTTCGACACGTCGTCGAGCGTTCGCTGGCGCTCGACGATGCCCACCTCACCGACCTCTGCGAACGTGCGATACGGAACCACGACCCCTGCATCTCCTGCGCCACCCACTTCCTGCACATCGAGGTGGAACGCACATGAACCGGGTCGCGGCCGGTGACTCGCGGGTCGCTGGTCCTCTGGTCATCGGAGTGGGGAACGAGATCCGGGGCGACGACGCCGCCGGGCTTCGGGTCACGCGCGACCTCCGGCCGCTGGTCGGTGACCGGGCCCGGATCGTCGAGAGTCCGGGAGGAGTGACCGAGCTGCTGGACCTCTGGGAGGGCCAGGACCGGGTCTACCTGATCGACGCGGTCCGAACCGGAGGAGCCCCGGGGAGCTGGCTTCGGCTCACGGTCGGAGACCAACCTCTCCCCGCGTCGTTGGCCGGCACCTCAACGCACGGCCTCTCCATCGCTTCGGCGGTGGCCCTGGGCCAGATCCTCGGCCGGATGCCGACCCGCTTGGTCGTGTACGGGATCGAGGCCGCTCGGTTCGACCCCGGCGCGGCGCTCTCTCCCGAGGTTCTCGTCGGAATCGGGCAAGTCACACGGGCCCTCGCGGAAGAACTCGAGCCGGCCGCGCCCGCCTCCGGCGGTCCAGCGAGGAGCTGATCGATGCACGAAGAGGCGATGCTGCAGGACCTTCGGCGCAAGCTGGTCGAGGTCGCCGGTCGAGAAGGTGCGCCGCGGGTGGCTCGCGTCCGCCTCTGGGTCGGGGCATTGTCCCATGTGTCGGAAGAGCAGCTCCGCCGTCAGTGGCCCCGAGTCGTCGAAGGGACCCCCGCGCAGTCCGCGGCCCTCGACGTGACGGCTTCCCGAGACTTGGAAGACCCGCGAGCGCAGGGGCTCGTCCTGATGAGCATCGACGTGGAGCAGGGTGGAAGCACAGATGAACGCTGAAGCGCGTCCCTCGATGAGGGAGGTCTGACGATGTGCCTAGCGATTCCCGGCCATATCGTGTCGGTCGATGCGAGCGATCCCGTCCAGCCGGTCGCGAAGGTCGACTTCGAAGGCCAACTCAAGACGGTAAGCCTACTCTACGTGCCGGAAGCGACGGTGGGCGACTATGTGATCGTCCAATCCGGTTTTGCCACGCGGCGAGTCGACGAGCCGGAAGCCCTCGAGGCGCTCGCCTTCGCACGCGAAACGACCACCGACGGAGTCCGTCGGGCTCCGGCGGTGGAACGGGAGGCCTAGCATGGCGGATGGTGTGACTCCGACCTCGTCGTACCTGGGCGTGGGACTCCTCCTGGTCCTGTTGACCGCCATGATCAGCGGCCTCTCGACGTTCGTCAACGGGTACGCCGTCCACGGAACGAGCTCGGATGCGTTCGTGACCGTCCGAAACCTCGCGGTCGCCGGCATGATCCTCCCGCTGGCGGTGCTGGCACGCCGCACCTTCGCCCGCCCGCTCCGCCGCGTCGACTGGGCCCGCCTGGTCGTGATCGGTTTCGTCGGGGGCGCGGTGCCGTTCCTCCTGTTCTTCCATGGACTCGCCCTCGCAACGGCGGCAGGGGAAGGGCTGACGGCCTCGTTCCTCTACCGAACGCTGTTCCTCATGGCGACCGTGTTCGGCGTGGTCTACCTGAAGGAACATTTCCACCCTCGCGTCGCCGTGGCCGCCGGCCTCCTGCTCGGCGGCAACTACCTTCTTCTGTCCCTGACCGCCCCGATATGGACGGATGGGACGCTCTACGTTCTGGCCGCGACCGCGCTGTGGGCGGTCGAGTACACGATCTCCAAGCGCACGCTCCGGGACCTTCCCTCGGGCATCGTGGCGATGGGGAGGATGGGCATCGGCGCCGGTTTCCTGGTGGGGTACCTCGCGCTCACCTCCCAGCTCAGCGCCGTCGGCGCCTTCACCGGGGGACAGTGGATGTGGCTTCTCATCAGCGCCGTGCTGCTCGCCGCCTTCGTCGGCACCTGGTACGCGGGACTGCGACGAGTCGACCTCGGCGTGGCCACCTCGGTACTGGTCCTCGGCTTCCCAATCACCTGGGTATTGTCCGTTCTCGTGGCCGGCCGCTCGTTCACGCTGGTGCAAGCCGCCGGCGCGGCGGCCGTCGTCGGTGGGGTCGTGATCGTGGTGGGCCTTACGCTGCTCCGGCAGACCTGGACGGTCGTCGCCCGCCGCCTCCGCGTCGGCCTCGGGCTGGCCGCGTAAGATGGACGGCGTCGCCCTCTGCGCTCGGTTCAGCATCGCAACGAACCGGCTCCAGTTTTGCGGTCCCTCGGACGCCGAGCCCGACCTGTATCGGGCGATCACGACGGACGAGGGACACGCCGAGGCCCGTGAGGATCTGCGCCGCTTCGAAGCGCTCATGCCGTACCTCGAGGCGATCGGTCGGAAGCACGGGCTCGACCCGTTCGATCGCCAAGTCGTGGAGGCCTACTGGGTGGGGAACTCCCTCCTCGATGCGCTCGATGCCGGGGATTTCCGTTCCCTGCTCGACGCGTTGGTCCGGCGAGGGCTTCCCCGGTCCTTTGCGCAGCATCTCGGGGAGCATCTTCCATCGCGCCCGCTGTTCCACCACGCTTTCCACGTGAGCTTCGTCGGCGTCGGCAACGTCACCGGCCACGTGGAAACGACGCTCGCGAACATGGAGGCCTGCCGCCCGGCCTGGGGCACGGTTCGCGCCCGGAACGGAACGGGGCTCACGGTCGAGCGGTCTTCGTGGACGGTCCGCGACGGTCAGCTGGTGGTGGGTCCCCCGAAATCCGTCGAGGTGTCGTTCGACCCCCGAGTGTTGCCCGAGGTACGCGTCGGAGCGGAGGTCGCCCTCCACTGGGGCTGGCCGGCCCTCCAGCTCGAGGCTCCGCAGCGGGCCGCGCTCGAGGAGTACTCTCGACGTTCGATCGAGTCCGCGAACGAGGCACTCCCCGGACTTCACGTCCTATCGTAGGGTCCGCCGCGTCCGCCGGGTTCCACCATTCGGGAGGACCTAAATATGCCGGCCTCCTCGCTCGCGCCGCAGCGGGGTAGGGTAGTCAGGAAAGCGGCCGGCGTACGCCGGCCGTCCTGAAATCCCGACGGGCTCATAACCCGTAGATCCATGGTTCAAATCCATGCCCCGCTATTCTTCCTTCTGAGAGGAATCTAGGGAAGCTTCCCGTTCGGCCAGGGGCCGACGGGCCTACGAGCCGGAGCCCTTCTTTCGACCCTTCTTCCGCGCGGCCGCTGTCTTCGTCGCGTCGGCCGTTGCCTCCAGACGCTCGGAGGAAACGGCGATCGGTTCCGGGGGGGGCGGAGGAGGAGCAGGGGGAGCGGCCGGCACCATAGGAGGAGGCGTGGGTGCAGCGACCGGTGCCGGCGGAGGCGGCGGAGGCGGCGGAGGAGGTGGGGGTGGGGCGGCCCGCGGGGCGGGAGCAGCCATCGGGGGAGCGGCCAGTGGGGCCGGAGGAGAAGGCGTGGGCGTTAAGGGCGGAGCCGGAGCCGGGCTCGTCGGGGCTGGCGGAGGAGCCCCGCCGGCGTGGGGTTCGTGTTCGTGGTGATGATGCCCGGTGGCTTGGATCACGGTGAACTCGCCCGGACGCCACGCGGAAGGATTCCTTACCACGGAAAGGTCATGGAGGAACAGCTCGGCATGACCGCACTGACGGCAAATCCGAGCGCCCAGCGGCAGCTCGCCGCGGCTCCGGAGTGAGATGCTGCCCGAGCCGATCGTTCCGGATTTGACCTCCGGCGCCCACACAAGGTCAGACGACCCACAGTTCGTGCATCTCGGAGCCACGTTCTCAACTTCCCGGCGACGAGATGATAGGGCCCGTCGAGGGATTAAGTAGTTGCCGCCGCCGCCGTCGCAATGCCCATTTACTGGGACCCGCTTCTCGCGGCGCTGCGATGGACCCCATTAACATCGGCCGCATCACGGTCGCGCTGGACGGTTCGCCGTACGCGGACCACGCGCTGAGCTTCGCGATCGATATCGCGAGGCGATATTCTGCGACGCTCACGGTCCTCGCCGTTGCGCCGATGGTGCCGCTCTATCTCTCGTCAACGGAACCGTGGGCACCGACCGAGATGCCGGAAGGGGAGGTCAAGTTCTACCGTGAGCTCGTCGATTCGGGGGTCGCCCGAGCTCAGGCCGAAGGCGTCACCGGGGTTACCGGCGTGTGCCTCGAGGGCCACGTCGTCGACGAGATCGTGGCCTACCTCGAGGGGCACCCCACCGATATGTTGGTCCTCGGCTCCCGGGGACTGTCGGCCGCCAAGCGGCTCCTGTTGGGCAGCATCTCGGATGCGGTCGTGCATCACGTAGGATGCCCGGTGCTGATCGTTCGGGGGCTTGCCCCCGGGGTCAAGCCGCCGACGGGGGCTATGCTACAGCCTGGCGAGTGATCGACACCCGCGACGGCGACGGCAGTTTGTGAGATGCCTTCCGGAGCGCTTCCTTGGCGTCTTCGATGTGCTCCTCCGAAGTGTACACCGTCATGAGTTCGGCCCCGATCTGCGCCCGCACCGCGTGACCGACGGGCTTGCCGAACGCGCGCCGCATCCCATCCGAGATACGGTCGGCTCCTGCGCCTGTGGCCATCTTGTGTTCGCGGAGGATCTGATGGGGGAATCGGCGGACCTTGAGATGATAGCCGTTCGGCGCCTGCTTCTCCATCACGCGGACAGCGCTGATTCGAGCCGCCTCGAGCGCGATGTCACGGACCTGCGCCGCCTCGTCGATCTGCAGGCTGACCAGGACCGGAAATTCCTGATGCAGGTTGCCGGTGTCGAACTGCGTCACGCGGCAATTCGGAATACCGCCCATGTACTCCTGCCGGGTGTACACCTGGCCCTCGATCTTCCGGTACATCCGGGCCGGTTTTCGCGTCATGGAGGTCGCGCTGAGCCGGGAGGGTTCTAAAGCGTTTGTGGCGGCACCGGCGTTGGATCGTAACCTCTCCGGGAGCCCGTCCGGAAGCGTACTCCCCTCGATGTGGAACGATATCCCCGCACTTCCAATGGACCGCGAGAACTCCCCGAGCGGACATCGACCAAGAGAAGCTTGAGAAAATCGCGGCGAAGGTTCAAACGACCACTCTTGTAGGGGAAGGCGTGTCGAGCATTTTCCTCAGTCCATTCTTCATCGCCGGGGCGATTCTGTGGATTTTCGCGGGGGTTGTGGCGTACTTTTGGCTGGTCTCGTTCCTCTTTGGAGCCGGCCACGAAGGGGCCCCCCGAAAGTCCATCGAGGCGATGTTCCGGCTCGCCCAGGTGGGCCCTCAGGACACGCTGTACGAGCTCGGGGCAGGGGTCGGGGCGATCACGTTCCCGGCCGCTCGCGAGTACGGCGCCCATGTGGTGGCCGTCGAGATCGAACCTCTCCGCGTCCTGATCATGCGGCTCCGTCGGGCGATGGGTCCGGCCTCGGACCGGATCCGGATCCTTCGAGCCAACGTGTACACGATCGACTTCCGGCCGGCGACCGTTGCGACCGCCTTCCTGTGGCCCGGGGCCATGGCTCGGCTCCGGCCGAAGTTCGAACAGGAGCTGCGATCCGGAACCCGGGTCCTCAGTCGGTGCCACCCAATGATCGGATGGACGCCGACCGTCTACGATCGGGACGCGGACGTCTACCTCTACCGGTGGCCCGAAGCGCAGACTTCCCCGGCGGTCAACGCTTGAACGTCTCGTCAATCCCGGGAGCTCGATACAAGGCTCACGAGGCGATGCGGAGGCCCGGCCAGGACCCGCGCGCCTCTGCGGGCAAGCGGGACCTCGGCCGCCCGAAGGCCTAGACGAGTTAGCTTACCGACGAGCGCGGCCCGCGCCCGGAGAGATCGCGCCATGGCGAATAGGCTCCGGCCAAACATGGCCTGGGCGACCCGCGTGTCTTCGGAGCGGAGTTGGTGCATCCGGTGAAGGACCGGAGCCGGTCCGAGACGAAGGGCATCCGTGAACCGCTCTGCCTCCAGAAGGAATTTCGAGAGGGATGGACGGTGCCGCAACCGACCCAGACCGGGTTCCGCGGCGCGTTGGACGCGTCCAAGGAACCGAGCATCTCGGAGGAGCACCGGACTCGGCATCGCAGCGCCCGCCACGATGACGAACACCGCTCCCGAAGCAGGGCAATACCGAACTCTTCCCCAGGGCGGAATGCCTGGCCGCTCACGGATTTCCATACCTCCCCCGAGGATGGCAGAGACTCCCCCGAGTCCCCCGCGACCGTAGAGGTCGGCGAGATGAGCGACCTCGATAGCGTTTCGACGAGAATCGCCCGTCGCGGCGGCGACGGCCAGGGCAGTGGCGAGCGCGCCCGCAGCGCTCATGCCGAATCCCTGGCCGATCGGGAGCTCGTGGCCAAGCGTCACCTGAAGCTGCCCCGGCCGACGGGCCAAGAGACGGCGAGCGACCTCCTCGGAGATCGGCAACGGTTGCGCCACGTCGGACTGTATCTTGATCGAGGAGCGGCCAGAGGCTCGCCATTCCGCGGACGCGAGTACTCCCGCCTCGAGAACCAGTCCGGCTCCCACCGATCCTCGCGCCCGGGGATCGCGGGCCCCGAGTCCCGGAGAAAATATTCCGGTCACATGGGCCGGCGCGAAGGCCCATCCGGTTCGCGCAGCGTTCGCGGAGGACACTCTCGGCCCAGCCTCGGCGAGGTCCTTAAAGCCGGTGCCGCGCCGTCCGAGAGCCTGACGCGAGGACACTCTGCAGGCGTGGAAGCGAGTGAGCGATAGTGCGAACGAACGCAAAGAGGTATAATCCTCGGACGGCTAGAAGACTTTGGTCTCTTCTCGGAGACGTGTAACCGGATGGCGGATACCGAACCTGCGACCCAGAACACCGACTTCGATCGCGTGAATTTCCTCGAACTGAGGAACAGCCAACTCGCCGAGGCGATCAAGCGCGTCGAAAGCGAGCGCCACTACATGGAGGCCGAGATCCTTCGGCTGCAGCGTGAGGTCAAGCGGCTCAAGACCGAGCTGGACCGGCTCCGGTACCCTCCCCTCATCGTTGGGAGCGTCCGCGACATCCTCACCGATGGGCGCGTCGTGGTCAAGTCGTCGACGGGGCCAGACTTCGTCGTCAACTCCGCCGAGAACGTGGAGCACGACAAGCTGTCCGTCGGTTGCCGGGTGGCCCTCAACAAACAGACCCTCGCCGTGATGGGCGTTCTGCCCGCCTCCGTCGACCCGCTGGTCACGGCCAGCGAGATCGTGGAGAAACCGAACGTGACGTACAACGACATCGGTGGGCTGAACGACCAGATCCGCGACGTTCGGGAGGCCGTGGAGTACCCGCTGCTCCGGACGGACCTGTACAAGAAGGTCGGCGTCGAGCCGCCCAAGGGCGTTCTCCTGATCGGCCCGCCCGGCACCGGCAAGACGATGATCGCGAAGGCCGTGGCTCACCACACCCATGCGACGTTCATCCGTCTGGTGGGCAGCGAGCTGGTCCAGAAGTACATCGGCGAAGGCGCCCGGCTGGTCCGGGAGCTGTTCCAGCTGGCCCGGGAGAAAGCGCCCACGGTGATTTTCATCGACGAGATCGACTCGATCGGCGCGAAGCGCCTCGAGGTCGCAACGAGCGGGGACCGGGAGGTCCAACGGACGCTCATGCAGCTGCTCGCCGAGATGGACGGGTTCGAGCCGCTCGCGAACACCAAGATCATCGCGGCGACGAACCGCCCCGACATCCTCGACGAAGCGCTCCTGCGACCGGGCCGCTTCGACCGGATCATCGAGATCCCAGTGCCCTCCTACCAGGGCCGCGCGGAGATCTTCAAGATCCACTCGTCCGGCATGGCGATCAAGGAGGCGGTCGATTTCGAGGCGCTGGCCACCCGCACCGATGGCGCGACGGGCGCCGACATCAAGTCGATCTGCACCGAAGCCGGCATGTTCGCCATCCGAGAGGAACGCGATTACGTGACGGCCGCCGACTTCGACCGCGCGGTCGAGAAGGTCGTCGGCGAGGAAGAGCTCCGCAAGGAGTCCGTCACGATGTTCGCCTAACGGCGTCCGCCGTGGGCCGGGACCTCAGGTCCCGCTGAAGAACTCGACCCGGCCGCAGTGGGGGCACCACTGCATCTCGAGGAGGATCACGTTCTCGGTGTGGCCCGACAGACCCCCGGTGCGGAAGGGGTGGCGCCCCTGGAACACCAACGGAGTCCGGCAGCTGGAGCAGGTCCGGTCGCTCGAGGCCGCGGGCTGGACGGCTTCCGTCATCAGGCGAGGGGCCGGCGGTAGGGTCACGCCGAAGAAGACGCCGGGGCGGGCGTATCAAGTTTCACTTCTTCCAGCAAGGCCCGCGCCACCATCCGCGGGCCCGGAGCGGCCGAGAGGTCGGCGAGCCATACGGGGTCCCCGCGTTCGGCGAGCACCGGCCGGTCGGTGGAGAGCTCGAGCCGCTCAGGTGTCACCGACTCGATCCGGGCCGGAACGAGTTGCAGGCCCACGAGGGACTGTAGCTGCGCCCCCTTCTCGAGCCGCCCACGGTAGTACCGGGAATCTCGTCGGTCCCGGAGCACGAACCGGTCCCCGACGGTGAGTCCTGTTGCCGGGGCCAGGATCTGTCCGCGGGAGATCTCGTCGGCATCCACTCCCTTCAGCGCCACGCCCACGCGGGTCCCGCGAACGGCCTCGCGGACATCAACGTCCTGGGACTGGATCGAACGAACCTCCACCTCACGCTCGGTCGGCCACAGTCGCAGCCGGTCGTGGGCGTGGAGAGTCCCTCGCTGGACGAACCCTAGGGCCACGGTCCCTACCCCTTTGACGGGGAAGGCGTGGTCTAGCCGAACGGAAACGGGCCCGTCGGCCACCGGGGGCGGATTCCAAACGAGCAGTTCCTCTCGGAGATGGGGAATGTCGAGCTCGGCGAGCGGCGCCGACTCGAAGCGGCTTCCCTTCAGTACCCGTCGAACCTCCGCCTCCCCGACGCCGCGGCTCAAGTAGATCGAGACCGGGATGTCGAAGAGGTCGAGCGTCGCGACGCTCTCCGCGAACGCACGGTCCAGGCCCGCCACGACGAGCACGACGCCGATCCGCGAGCGCGATGGAGTAGAGCAGGGGAGGAAATTTGTCAGGAAATTGCGTCGGTTCCACGGTAGTGAGCACTTGCCCGTCCCGGACCAGGTTGTAGAGGACGACGTCGCTCGACGTGCCCTTCTTTCCCAGCTCTTTGCCCAGTTCGGGAGGTCCGAGGAGCGCGACGACGGCGGTCAGTGGTGCTTCACCTACCCGCCTTTCGCGGCGCCCTTGGCCGGGGAAACGGTCAGCTGGACCTCGCCGCCCTTGGCGCCCACCGTGATCGTCGACCCGTCGCGGATCTCGCCGGCCAGGAGACGCGTTGTGAGGGGATCCACCACGAGTCGCTGCACCGTGCGCCGAAGCGGGCGGGCCCCGAACTGGGGGTCGTAGCCGGCCTGGGCGAGGAGCTTCCGCGCCTCGTCGGTGGCCTTCAGCTGGATCCGCCGGTCGCGAAGTCGTTGACCGACGAGGTCGAGCTGAAGGTCGACGATGCGCAGGATGTCCGCCTCCGAGAGGTTGCGGAAGATCACGATGTCGTCGAGCCGGTTGAGAAACTCGGGGCGGAAGTGTCCCCGGAGCGAGGTGTCGACGGCCGTACGTCGTTCCTCGTCGGTCTTCGCTTCCGCGAGGAGGTCCGTCCCAAGGTTGCTCGTCATGATGACGAGGGTGTTCCGGAAGTCGACCGTGCGGCCCTGTCCGTCGGTCAGTCGTCCATCGTCGAGGAGCTGCAGGAGCACGTTGACCACGTCCGAGTGGGCCTTCTCGATTTCATCGAAGAGGATCACCGTGTAGGGCCGGGTCCGGACCGCCTCGGTAAGCTGGCCACCCTCCTCATACCCCACGTATCCCGGGGGGGCGCCGATCAGGCGAGCCACGGTGTGTTTCTCCATGTACTCGCTCATGTCGACCCGGACGAGGGCCTTGTCCGAGTGGAACAGGAACTCGGCGAGCGCCTTGGCGAGCTCGGTCTTCCCGACCCCGGTGGGTCCGATGAACAGGAAAGAGCCCATCGGACGATTCGGGTCGGCGAGCCCCGACCGGGACCGACGAACCGCCCGCGCCACGAGTTCGACGGCCTCGTCCTGGCCGATCACCCGCTTCTTGAGCTCATCTTCGAGATGCAGCAGCCGTTGGGTCTCTCCCTCCAGCAGGCGGGAGACCGGCACGCCGCTCCACTTGGAAACGACCTGGGCTACGTCCTCCTCGTCCACGTCCTCGCGGAGCAAGGTATCCCCCTGGGCCGGCGTGAGGCTCTGGTTCTTCGCCTCGACCTGTCGCTGGAGTTCCGGGATCTCCCCGTAGCGGAGCCGGGCCGCCTTCTCGAGGTCCCCCGTGCGCTCGGCCTCCTCCCCCTCCACCTTGAGCTTGTCGAGGCGTTCCCGGAGCGTCCGGACCTCCTGCACCTGGGCGCGTTCCCGGTTCCAACGGGCCGTGAGGGCCGAGTCGCGTTCCTTGAGGTCGGCGAGCTCCTTCTCGAGCGCCTTCAGTCGGTCCTTCGAGGCGGTGTCGGTCTCTCGTTTGAGCGCGGCCCGCTCGATCTCTAGCTCGCCGGATCCGGCGCGTCAGTTGGTCGAGCTCCGGCGGCCGCGAGTCCAACCCTAATCGCACACTCGAAGCGGCTTCGTCGATGGCGTCGATCGCTTTGTCCGGCAGCCGCCGGTCCGGCAGATACCGAGCGGTGAGTGCCGCGGCGGTGACGAGCGCGTTATCGTGGATCCGGACGCCGTGATGCAGTTCGTACCGTTCCTTGAGCCCGCGGAGGATCGAGACGGTGTCCTCGACGCTCGGCTCCTGGACGAGCACCGGCTGGAACCGGCGCTCGAGCGCGGCATCCTTCTCGATGTACTTGCGGTACTCCTGCGTCGTGGTCGCTCCGATGGCATGGAGCACGCCGCGGGCCAGCGCCGGCTTGAGCAGGTTGGAGGCGTCCATCGCCCCCCCCTCGGTGGCGCCGGCGTGGACCAAGGTATGGAGCTCGTCGATGAACATGATGACCCGTCCCTCGGAGCGCTCCACCTCCTGGAGCACCGCCTTGAGTCGCTCCTCGAACTCTCCTCGGAACTTCGCACCCGCGAGCAGCGCCCCTAGGTCGAGGGCGATCACTCGCTTGTCCTTGAGCGACTCGGGGACGTCGCCCGACGCGATCCGGAGCGCGAGGCCCTCCACGATGGCCGTCTTGCCCACGCCGGGCTCGCCGATCAGGACCGGGTTGTTCTTGGTACGCCGGGAGAGGATCTGGATGACCCGACGGATCTCTTCGTCCCGGCCGATGACCGGGTCGAGTTTGTGTTGGCGCGCGAGCTGGGTCAGATCGCGACCGTACTTTTCGAGGGCCTGGTACTTCGACTCCTCTTGGCGATCGGTTACCGTTCGGCCAGCCCCCCGTAGGGTCTCGATCGCGGCCTTCAGGGCCGCGGGGCGCACGCCGTTCTGCTCCAGGAGGTCCCGGGCCGGCGACGGGGCCTCGGCCAACCCTAGGAGGAAGTTCTCGACACTCGTGTACCGATCCTTCCGGGCCTCGGACTCCTGTTCTGCCTTGTCCAGCGCAGCGGCGAGCGGGCGAGAGATGTACTGGTCCGATGGCGATATCCGGTCGGCCGTGGGCATCTTGGTCAGCCGCTGTTCGAGCTCCCTCGTCAGTTCGGCGGGCTTCACGCCGAGTTGGAGGAGCAATTCGCGAGCCGTGCCGCCCTCCTCGGAGGCGAGGGACAGGAGGAGATGCTCGGGCTCAACCGCTGGATGGCGAAGCTCGGCCGCCCGAGAAAAAGCCCGCTCGAGCGCGGACCGGGCCGCGTCCGTGAGTCGTTCAAGACGCATGAGAAGATTCTGACGGCATATGCCTATAAACCGACCACGGCTCTCCGACCCCAGTGGCCGATCTCCGCACGACGATAGCGGGACTCACGTTTCGAAATCCGCTCTGGTTGGCGTCCGGGATCTGGGGGGAGAGCGGCGATTCCCTCAAGGGGGCTTGGGAGGCCGGCGCCGGGGGTGTCGTCACTAAGTCGATTGGGAGCCAGCCCCGGATGGGCTACCCGAATCCCACCATCGAGACCTACGAAAAGTGGGGGATGCTCAACGCGATGGGACTGCCGAACCCCGGAATCGAGGAGTATCCGCAGGAGATCGCGATCGCTCGCGCCGCGGGCGCAGCGGTGATCGGATCGGTCTTTGGAGCGGATGCGGACGAGTTCGCCGACCTGGCCTCGCGGATGGCGGCGACCGGTGTCCTCGCCCTGGAGCTCAACCTGAGCTGCCCCCACGCGAAAGGATTCGGGTCGGAGATCGGTCAAGATCCCGATCAAGTCCGTGAGGTCGTGGCCGCCGTGAAGCGGGCGGTCAAGATCCCCATCATCGCGAAGATCACGCCGAACCATTACGATGTGGCCTCCTTGGCTCAAGCGGCCGAGTCGGCGGGGGCGGACGCCATCAGCGCCATCAATACCGTACGGGCGCTCGCCATTGACGTCCGGTTACGCCGGCCGGTTCTGGCTAACGGCCTGGGCGGGCTGAGTGGGCCGGCCATCAAACCCGTCGGCTTGGCGTGCGTCTGGCAGATCTACGAGCGGGTGAACATCCCGATCATCGGAGTCGGAGGGATCGAGCACGCCGACGACGTCATCGAGTACGTGCTCGCGGGGGCCCGGGCTGTCGAGCTCGGAACAGCCGTCGCCTTCCATGGGATCGGTATCTTCTCGGGGCTCGCCAAGGAGCTCAGCGAGCGGCTCGACGCGCTCAAGGTGCATCGACTGGAGGACCTCGTCGGCGCAGCGCACACAACAGCGGCCCCCCGATAGGCGGGTCGGCGGCACGAGGTTGACTGAGAACCTCCCATCTAGCTCTGGTGGTAGCTGACGGCCAGTGCGTTCCACACGACCACGCGGACGAGTATCTCGACGCGCTGAGCGAGCGGCCGACGGGATCGGACTCGGTTCCCGAACCGTTCTTTGAACGCGCCGAAGACTCCCTCGATCACGGCCCGTCGTCGATACCGACATCGGAATTCTCGTCGGTGGCGGAACTGGTCGACGACCATCCGCTTCCAGCCCGGCGCTCCGTCCGGCGTGGTCGCGTACGGGATGTTCTGTCGGAGGGCGATCACCGGCCGTCCGCCGCGGTCGGCGATTGCTTGGGCGTTGGTTCGCGCGAGGTACCCTCGGTCGAGCGCGACATTGCCGAGTCGGAGTCGGGCGGGCAGTTGCCCCAGGAGTCGGGGGAGCTCGGTCGTGTCGTTGGTGTAGGCGTCGGTGACGTGGGCGGCGAAGAAGAGCGGGAACTGGGCCCGCGTGGAAACGAGGGCGTGGAGCTTCACGAAGGCGTGTCGATGGCCGGAGTGGGTGTGCACGGCCATCCACCGCTCGAAGCGCCCCGTCGTGAGACCGGTCCCGTCCCCGGCGAGGTGGAGCGGTCGGGTCGCACACCGACCGGCCAGCTCGCCGATCAATCGTTCGAGGTAGGAGGGGGGAATCCGGAGGACGAGCGCGGCCACCGTCGGAGCTGCCGGGAGACGACAGAACCCGAGCTGTCGGCGGAGGTCCCGACAGGCGGCGAGCGTGGCGTGAACCTCGTCGTAGGACCACCCCTCGAGAGCGCGAAGGAGGAGGAAGCGCACGACGTCCCGTGGATCGGTCGGGGGTCGACCCGGAGTTCCTCGAGGACGGACGGAGTAGGGGCTCGGAAGGTCGTGCACCAGACGGCGAAGGATGGAGAGGAGAGGTCCCCACCCCTCGCGCAGAAAGCGTCGGTAGCGGGCCCAGTCGATGCGACGGACCCGATGCCGGGGAGGCGGTGGGTATTTCGGTCGGTCGGGCTCCTGGGATGCTCGGGCCGCAAGGCCCCCTCCGTGGTCGGTGGCGTACACAACCAATCGGTCGCGGAGGCCCCCTCATCTTCGGGAGACTCCACTGGAAATTGTACTCAAGCGGAAGGGTTCTCAGTCAACCTCCGGCGGCACGCCATCGTTTTAACCCGGCTATGGGTTGAATCTTGTGCGCGTAATCACCGAGGTCTCGGAGCGTGTTGTCGAGACCCCGAGCACCGTGACTCTGCGCTTCCGTTACTCCCCCACCGCAGGCCCCGGCCAGTTCGTCATGATCTGGATCCCCGGCGATGACGAGCTCCCGATGTCGCTCTCCTACACCGGCGACCCAAAGGGAGTGACGATCAAGGCGATGGGGAGCACTTCGCGGGGGGCCCTCTCCATGCCCGCAGGGACGCTCGTCGGGATACGCGGTCCGTATGGCAATCAGTTCGACCTCAGTCCCCGCCGAATCCTGCTCGTGGGGGGAGGGTCGGGGACGGCCGTTCTCGCTCCGGCGGCGGAAGCGGCGGCGGAGAGAGGAAGCCGGATCGTGGCCGCCCTCGGCGCGACGACGGCCCCGGAACTCCTCTTCGTGGATCGGTTGAAGGGGATCGCCGAGTCCGTCGAGGTAGCGACCGACGACGGGTCTCTCGGCCACCACGGGTACGTGACGGACCTGAGTCGGCGGCTGCTGACCGAGCAGCCCTTCGATGCGGTCTGGACTTGCGGTCCGGAAATCATGATGCGGAAGGTCATCTCAGCCTCAGAGACACGCCACATACCGGTGTTCTGCTCGATGGAGCGGCAAATGAAATGCGCGATGGGCATGTGCGATGCCTGCGCCCTCGGTCCGTACCACGTCTGCACGGACGGGCCCGTGTTCCCGGCGGAACGGCTGACGCCAATCCCTGAGTTCGGACGGACCAAGCGGGACAGTTCCGGTCGGAGGGTACCGCTGTGAGTGCGTTCGTGTGGGCGCTCCAATTTTCGCACGCACCTACCGTGTTTCAGCATCTCCCGGAGGCAGCCTTTAAGATGGAATCCAGTTACCCGCGCGGGGGTCGCCCGTGAAAGTTCTGGTGGTCAGTGGCGGAGTGATTTCCGGCCTCGGAAAAGGCATCACGACCGCTTCCCTCGCTCGCCTCCTGAAGGCCCGAGGAATCTCGGTGACCGTCCTCAAGATCGACCCGTACCTCAACGTCGATGCCGGCACGATGAACCCGTACCAACACGGGGAGGTGTTCGTGCTCGACGACGGCACCGAGGTCGACCTGGATCTGGGGAACTACGAACGGTTCCTCGGACAGAGCCTCACCGGGAGCCACAACATCACGACCGGTAAGATCTACCGTGCCGTGATCGAGAAGGAACGCCGCGGCGACTACCTGGGGACGACCGTCCAGATCATCCCCCACATCACCGGCGAGATCAAGCGGCAGATCCGCGAGGTGGCTCAGACCACCGGCGCGGACGTCGTCCTCGTCGAGGTCGGTGGGACCGTCGGCGACATCGAGTCGATGCCCTTCCTCGAGGCGCTCCGCGAGCTTTCCTACGAGCTCGGCGAGGGCCAGATGGCGTTCGTGCACACCACGCTCGTTCCCGTTGCAGGCCCGGTGGGAGAGCCCAAGACGAAGCCCACTCAGCACTCGGTGCGAGAGCTCCGGGCCATCGGGATTCGGCCGAACATCATCGTCGCCCGCGCATCGGTTCCTCTCACGCCCGAGATCAAGGCGAAGATCTCCCTGTTCTGCGACGTGCCTCCGGAGGCCGTCATCTCCGTGCCGGATCAGCAGGTCATCTACGAGGTGCCGCTCGTCCTCGAGGCCCAAGGCGTCGGTCAGCTGCTTTCCCGGCAGCTGAAGCTGCCGGACCGGCCCCCGGATTACGGACGCTGGAAGGAGTTCCTCACCACCTATCGTGCGAACAGGGGTAACCTGTACGTCGCCTTCGTGGGAAAGTACACCGAGCTCAAGGACGCGTATCTCTCCCACATCGAGGCGTTCCATCACGTCCAGGGTAACCTCGGGTACTCCGTCCAACTCAACTGGTATGACTCCGAGGATCTTCCTCGGGACTCCGCCGCGCTTGCGCGCCTCCGCCGAGCGGATGCGATCCTCGTGGCGCCCGGCTTCGGGTCCCGCGGGGTCGACGGAAAGATCCGGGCCGTCGAGACGGCCCGCACGCTAGGCATTCCGTTCCTCGGCGTGTGTTTCGGATTCCAGCTCGCGGTAGTCGAGTTCGCGCGGAACGTGCTCGGCCTTTCTCAGGCCAACACCACGGAGGTGGATCCCCACACCCCCGATCCCGTGGTCTGTCTCCTCGAGGAGCAGAAGGGGCTCGCCGACATGGGGGGTACGATGCGGCTCGGCGCCCAGCGCGTCGAGCTCGTGGCCGGCAGTCGGATCTCGGAGATCTACGGGCGGACCGAGATCTGGGAACGGCACCGGCATCGCTACGAGATCAATCCGGCCTACCTCGACCGCATGACTCAGCAGGGCCTCGTCGTAACCGGTCGCTCGGTCGACGGCCGGGTAGAGTCGTTCGAGATCCCTTCGCATCCGTTCTTCCTCGGCGTTCAGTACCACCCGGAGCTCCTCTCCCGGCCCGAGACGCCTCACCCGCTCTACATGGGCCTCGTGCGGGCGGCGCTCGCGCGCAAGGAGGTGGCCGCTTCTGTCGCCCCCGCGGCGGCTCACGCGTGAGCTCCCTGCTCTCGCCGGATCCCCGGTCCGGGTCGCCGGGCATCTCCAGGACTACCGCGCCCTCGGCGGCGTAGCCTTCGCGCTGCTTCGCGACGGCTCCGGCATCGCCCAAATCACCCTCAAGAAGGAAACGACCGACCCCAAGCTGTTCGCCCTGTTCGCTGCCACTCCCCGAGAATCGGTGATCCAGGTCGATGGGTCGGTCCAAGCCTCTCCGAAGGCGCAACGCGGCGTAGAGGTGATCCCCACGCATGTGGAGATTCTCTCCAAGGCCGAGGTCCCTCTTCCCCTGGGCGTGGCCGACAAGGTCGGAGCCGAGCTGGATACCCGTCTCAACCACCGCGTCATCGACCTGCGCAAGCCGGCGGTCCGGGCGATCTTCGAGCTGCGCACGGCGCTCCTCGAGGGCCTGCGGCAATCCTTCCTCTCTCGCGGGTTTCTCGAGGTGGAGACGCCGAAGCTCCTCAAGCAGGGCGCCGAAGGCGGCGCCACGATGTTCGCCGTGGACTACTTCGATACGCCCGCCTTTCTGGCGCAGAGTCCGCAGCTCTACAAGCAGATGCTCATGAGCGCCGGCTTCGAGCGCGTCTTCGAGATCGCCCCGGCCTTCCGGGCCGAGCCCTCCGATACGGTCCGGCACCTCACGGAGTTCTCCAGCGTCGACGGCGAGATCGCCTTCATCCAGGATGGGGACGACGTTCGACAAGTGCTCGAGGCCATCGTGGCGGACACGCTTGCGACGGCGAGGACCCGGCTCGCGGCGATGGGCAACCCTTACGCCGAGAAGCTGCCGACCGCGGAGCCGCCCTTCCCTCGGATTACGTTCACGGAGTGCGAGGAGTTGCTCGGGCGACCGGGCGCGGAGAAGGACTTCGGCGCCGAGGACGAGAAGCGACTCGGAGAGATCCTCGTGGAGCGGTTTGGCAACCCGTTCTACTTCCTGACGGATTTCCCTACTTCCATCAAGATCCACGACGTTCTATGCCCACCGATTCGACGAGCGGCCCCAGTTCGTCGACTACTTCGACCTCGACTATCGCGGTCTGGAGCTGGCCAGCGGCGGCCGCCGGGAGCACCGGATGGAGCAGCTCACGGCCAATATCCGGGCCGCCGGCGTGGACCCCGCTTCCCTCGAGGGTTACTTGGAGGCCTTCCGCTACGGGATGCCCCCTCACGGAGGGTGGGGGTTCGGCCTCGACCGCTTCGTCACGGTGCTGGCGGAGCTGCCGAACATCCGAGAGTCACGGCTATTTCCTAGAGACCGCTATCGCCTGACCCCCTGAACCCACGGAGTCGCTCAACCATGGTCACGTCACCTCGCGTGCTCACCTCCTCGGGCGAGCTCTCCGGCCGCTGGGCCGCCGTCTTCGAGGAGGCCGGCGTCCGGCACCGGGTCATGGAGCTCGCGAGCCGGTTCCCCGAGGACCGGTCGCTGGAGATCCCGTTCGAAGCCATCGAGACCGCTGATACTGCCCTAGCCGACGAGCTCCTAGTCCGCCCCGAGGAGGTTCTCGACTCCGGTACGCGGGCGATGCGGGAACTTCTCCCCGTGATGGGTCCCGAAGCCCAGGGCTTGCGCCTGCGCGTGACGGGTCTCCCCGTCACCGCGCACCGCGTCATCCGGGAGATTCGAGAATCGGACCTGAACCGATTCATCGCCATCGATGGCACCGTTCGGAAGGCGACGGAGGTTCGCCCGCAGATCCGGGATGCGGTCTTCTCTTGCGCTGCGTGTCGCGCAGAGGTGCACGAGCTCCAGGACGAGACGAGCCCTATCTTCCGCGAGCCGATCGAGTGTTACACGGCACAGGGCGGCTGCGGCAAGCCGGCGGGCCGGACGCGCTTCCGGTTGCTTCCCGATAAATCCCTCTACATCGATTCCCAGCGGATCGAGATACAGGAGAACCCAGAGACCCTGAAGGGGGGCGCGCACCCCCAAGGCCTTTCGATTCTTCTCACCGAGGACCTCACTGGTCGGGTGATTCCCGGTAACCGTGTGGTCGCTGTGGGGACGCTAAAGTCGCTCCAGCGGGCAACTGCCTCGCGGACGGGCGTCATCCGGTCCACTACCTTCGACTTGATCCTTCTCGGAAACTCGCTCGAGTCCCAGCAGCAAGAGTATGCCGAAATCGAGGTTACGGACGATGAGCTCCGGGAGATCCTCCAATGGCAAGGCGACCCGACTGTAGTCGACCGGGTAGTGCAGTCCCTCGCCCCCACCATCAAGGGGATGGAGGAAGAAAAGGAGGCAATCGCCCTCATGCTCTTCGGCGGGGTCGAGAAGCGACAGCCCGATGGCATCCGGATTCGGGGCGACATCAATGTGCTGCTAGTCGGCGATCCTGGCTGCCTCGTCGGCGACGAACGCATCGCCCTCAGGACCGGCGCCACGCGGAAGCTCGCGAGATTCGGAACGGCGCATCTGCAGCCCATCCGAGAGCCGGTGCGCCTCGGCTCGTCGTCAAGCCGCAGTGGGGTGGCCACCAGGTTCCACCGGTACCGAGATCAGCCGATTCTCGAGGTGGTTACCGAGAGTGGCAAGTCAATCCGCGGGACGTACAACCACCCGCTCCTCATGCGGAAGCCAGGTACTCGATCGAACGTCTGGCGCCGACTCGATCAGTTGAGGGTCGGGGACCGCCTACGGGTCGCTTGGAGCATCAAATGCCGTAAGGTCAGTCCGGTTCCGACCGGCTGGAAAGAGCCCCAGTACTTCCACAAGAGCTGGCATGTCCGGGTCCCGGAACTGGTAGACGAGGACCTTGCGGCCATTCTCGGATACGTCCTGGGAGACGGTGACGTTTCCGACCGCAAGGTCAGCTACTATGTCGCCGACAAGGACGGCGACCTAGCGACAACCCTAGGCGGTCTGTTCCGGCGCGTTTTTGCTGCGGATTCCCATCCCCAGAAGCGCCGATCGGCCTGCCAGGCATTTCAGGTCAATCGGACCCCTATCGCGGCCTGGCTCTATCCGCTGCGGAAAAAGCGGGTACCTGATTCCATCTTCGAGTCTCCGAACCGTGTCGCCGCTTCGTTTCTAAAGTGGCTCTTTGAAGCGGACGGGACTTGCTTCGCGAATGGACGGGGACGGACCGCGGTGTCACTACGGTCCACGAGCCTGGAGCTGCTCCGGGACGTCCAGATCCTTCTCTTGAGATGGGGGATTCACGGACGGATTATCTGGAGCAAGACGGGTCCGGCCCCCCATCTCAAGGATGGGTCCCTCATTCGTGGAGGGCCCAACGGAGTGCTGATGATTCGTCGCTCAACCTCGATGCTACGCTTCGCCCGGCACATCGGGTTTGCCAGCGCCGGGAAGTCCGAGCGGCTACGGAAACTCGTGGGGCGTGTTCGTGAGGTTTCACGCCGCTGGCACGACAATGTCCTCGAGCGGATTGTGTCAGTCCGCCCCGCCGGACGCGCTACAGTGTACGACATAGAGGTGCCCGGGGCTCACCAGTTCATCGCCAACGGCATCATCAGTCATAATACGGCAAAGAGTCAGCTCTTGCGATACGTCGCCGACGTCGCCCCGCGAGGTATCTACACGAGTGGGAAGGGCGCCACCGCCGCCGGACTCACGGCCGCTGCCGTGAAGGACGACTTCGCCGGCGGCCGCTGGGTGCTCGAAGCGGGAATGCTCGTGCTGGCCGATGGCGGCGTCGCGGTCATTGACGAGCTCGACAAGATGACGCCCGAGGACTCCTCGGCGATGCATGAGGCACTAGAATCCCAGACCGTGTCAATAAGCAAGGCCGGCATTACCGCCACGCTGAACTCGCGCTGCACCGTGCTCGCGGCTGCGAATCCGCGCTTTGGCCGCTTCACTCCTGACCGGAGCTTCGCCGAGCAAGTCAACCTGCCCCCCACTTTGCTTTCTCGATTTGATGTCATCTACTCAATCTTCGATAAACCGGACCGCCAGCGCGATCGTTTACTAGCGAACCGGATTCTTGAGTCCCACCGCTCGGGCGAGGCCCGGGAGCTCGGCGCTGAGACGGCAGAATCTCCTTCCGGGGGAGCGCCCTTCCCCCCAGACTTTCTACGCAAGTACATCGCCTACGCCCGTCGAACCTTCCGTCCCGTCCTCTCCCAGGAGGCGCTCTCCGCCATCGAGGACTACTACGTCCAGGTCCGGAAGCAAGGAGAGGACCCGAACGCACCTGTTCCCATCACTGCTCGTCAACTGGAGGCCCTGGTTCGGTTGAGCGAGGCCTCCGCAAAGGCCCGTCTTTCGAACGTCGTCGCGATAGAGGACGCCCAACGGGCGATCAAGATCGTCACAAGCTTCCTGGCTCGTGTTGCCACCTCGGAGGGGCAGCTCGATATCGACACGGTCACGACCGGCGTGAGCCACAGCCAACGTGAGCGGATGGACCTCCTTTACGAGCTGATGCGGAAGCTGCAGGCCGACAAGGGATACTTCTCGCTGGAGGAGCTGCGCGCCGAAGCCGAGAAGGCCAACATCCCCCCGAGCCGCACGGACGCGCTGTTCTACTCCCTGCGGAATCAAGGCGAGGTCGCGGAGCGCCGGCCGAACCAGTGGCAGCTCATCCGCTTCTGAGCCCACCCTCGATTTAGGAAGCCGTCATAAGCCTGGCCGCCGGTTCCGAACGGGCTTCGACCGTGGTCGACGGAGGCGTGGAGGTGGTCATGCGGGTCCACCGGGTCCGACGCGAGGTGGTGGTCGCGGCGTGCGACGCCGAACTGCTCGGCCGCGAGCTTCCCTTGGGCACGGGGGCGGGGAAGGTGAAGGTCTCTCCCCACTTCTACGGCGAGCGGAGGGTGGCTCGCGAGGAGCTTGTCTGGGCGATTCAGCACGGCACGATCGTCAACCTGCTCGGCACGCTCGTCTGCCAGATCGCCCAAGAAGAGGGGCTCCTTGCCGCCGACCACACGGGCACGCTGGGGGGCGTTCCGCATGCCGAAATCGTCAGTTTCAATCCCTGACGGACCCGCCGACGACCGACCGGCCGCGGGGGAGTTCTGCGTCCTCTGCGGGCGGACGGGCGTCCCGCTGGTCGACGGCGTCTGCGCGGAATGCGAAGCATCCCGCCGGACGCTCGTGTCGGCCCAGCCCCATGCGAGCGTCGTGCTCTGCCCGACGTGCGGCGCCCGGGAGGTCGGCAAGCACTGGGAGCGGGCGGGCTCGTCGACCCT
Source organism: uncultured Thermoplasmata archaeon (assembly GCA_963787975.1). Lineage (GTDB taxonomy): Archaea > Thermoplasmatota > Thermoplasmata > Lutacidiplasmatales > UBA184 > JAKIWV01. The sequence continues at coordinate 293,393 of CAWBEU010000007.1, read as the reverse complement.
CCTCGGTTCCGACGACTTGACCCGGTTCCTCGTGTCCGACGACGAGGTGGCCATCCGCCGGGTCGAGTGGCAGGAGACAGGCTCCAACCCGATGCTCAAGAACATCCACGGGGACGTTCACGTGCGCTTCCGAGGGCTGGAGCGCGTCGTGCCCGTCGATTTCACGGTCAAGCTCGTTCACCGCACCTGTCCGGACTGCAGTCGCCGGTCCGGGCATTACTACACGGCGCTGATCCAGCTGCGCGGCCCTGAGGAGGGCTCCCCGCATCGGAAGGCGCCGGAGCTGCGTGCGCGGCTGGCCGAGATCTGGGACGCGACGCAGCCGTCGATGCGGGCGGACTGGAAAGCGCACCATTCCTGGATCGAGAAGAAGCCCGAGGGCTGGGACCATTTCTTCGCGGAGACGATGGCGGCCCGGAGCGTCGCCCGGCTGTTCAAGGACCGGTTCGGGGCCGAGGTGAAGGAGTCGGCGACCCTCTACGGGCGGAAGGACGGTCGCGACCTCTACCGCGTGACGTTCGCGGTGCGCCTCCCCGTGTATCTTCCGGGGGATTACTACGTGGACAAGGGACGACTGTTCCGCTTGGACCGTCCTTCGGCCAAGGGCGGGTTCGAGTTGTCCTCGGCGGCCTCCGGTGCTCCCGAGCTCTGGCCCGCGGCGACGCTCGAGAAGGCCCGGTGGGTCGGCGGGCCCGATAGGAAACAGCCCATCCCGGTCCGACGCGCTCCCGACGGCGTGCTCGAGGGACAGCACCCTGAATCCGCCGAGTGGGTCATCGTGCGCGGCGAGCCGACGAGCGCGATCGAAGGGACGCCGGAGCTCGTGGTCGACGGCGAGCACCTCTGGTACGTCGCTCCCCGGGTCCGCCGGCGACCGGTCGAACGGCATCCTTAAGAACGGTTCCCCGCCTTTCGCGCCCTGTCGACACGGGGTGGAATCCGGTCATGATGAAGCGAAGTGGACTACTGCGACGGCATCACGGAGACGAGACGCTCGAAGAGGGAAGCTTCCTGGACTTGGGCTCGATGGAGTTCGAGGACGAGGCCGAGGGCCTCGCCGGGGCGCGCGGAACGGTCCGCATGGCGGAGATCCTCCGCTTCGACGACCTGCACAACGCGACGAAGCTCGCCTACCAGGGCGATGTAGTGCTGATTGATTATACGTCAGTCTCGAACGACCAGATGACCCTCAAGCGGATGAGCGCCGACCTCAAGAACGTCGCGAAGGACATCGGCGGCGACGTGGCCGGCATCGCTAAGAACCTCATCTGTCTCACACCCGCGGGGATTCGGATCGACCGTCAAAAGGTCCGGGCCGGGTTCTGATCCGGCCCCTGAATCCCCGGAAAGGGGAGAAGGATGCGATTCGCGCTGGACCGCCGAGAGGCTACTCAGGGAACTGTCGATGCGATCGCCGTAGGGCTGCCGGAACGCGCCGAGAAAGAGGACGCGTTCCCGCGCGCGCTCGCGCGGGAGGACCAGGCCTTCGGCAAGGCCCTCTCCTCCGCGTGGGAACGGCGGGAGATCCGAGGCAAGCGCAAGGAGGTCACCGTCTTCCACAAACCCGACGGCAAGGGCCGCCTGCTCGTGGTGGGCTTGGGCCCCCGAACCCACGTCGATCCGGAAACGCTCCGTAACGCTGCCGCGGAGGCGGTCCGGGCCCTGAAGGGCCGCGGGGCGCGGACGCTCGGCTTCAAGGTGGCCTCGTTCTCGAACGAGCGGATCCCGGCCGAAACGGCGGTGCGGTCGCTCGTCGACGGGGCGGCGCTCGGCGGATACGAGTTCCTGCGGTACAAGACGACCTCCGAGGGCAAGATCGAGGACGCCACGATCTTCCTCGGCGAGGAGGCGGCCCGGGAGGAGGCGCCGCTCCGGAAAGCGATGGAGCAGGAAGAGACCATCGTGGAGACGGTCCTCTGGACCCGCGACATCGCCAACGTACCGGCCGACACCGCGACGCCCGAGTGGCTCGCGGAGCAGGCCCGGGGTCTCGCGAAGGAGTACAACGTCAAGGTGACGGTCTTCGACGAAAAGAAGCTCGCCGAGATGAACTGTGGCGGGATTCTCGGGGTGGGGATGGGAAGCTCTCACCCGCCGCGGATGATCGTGCTCGAATACGGCGGCGGGGCCCGGAGCGGGAAGACCGTGGCCGTCGTGGGGAAGGGCATTACCTTCGACTCCGGTGGGATCTCCATCAAGCCGGCGGACGGCATGTCGGCGATGAAGTACGACAAGTCGGGCGCCTGCGCCGTGCTCGGGGTCGTGCGGGCGGCCGCGGCGCTCAAGGTCCCTCCCCGTGTCATCGGCGTCATGGCCTGCGCCGAGAACCTGCCGGGTCCGACGGCCTACCGACCCGGAGACATCCTCCGGACGCACAACGGCAAGACGATCGAGGTGCTCAACACCGACGCGGAGGGACGGGTCGTCCTGTCCGACGCGCTCGGGTACGTCGTGGAGAAGTACCACCCGGACCAGGTGATCGACATGGCCACCCTCACCGGCGCGTGCGTCGTGGCCCTCGGCACCGATATCGCGGGCCTCATGTCGAACGACGATACCCTCGTCCAGGCGCTCGTCGACGCGTCCCATCAGACCGGGGAGCAGATCTGGCGGCTGCCGGTCACGGACACCCACCGCGAGATGGTGAAAAGCGAGATCGGTGACGTCCGCAACTCCACCGAGCTGCGGGCGAGCGGAGCGTTGACCGCGGCCGCCTTCCTGGAGACCTTCGTGGGAGGGACGGCCTGGGCGCACCTCGACATCGCGGGGCCGGGCTGGAACGAAGGTCCGACCAGCCGGTACGCGCCTTCCTACTTCAACCGGGGCGCCACGGCGTTCGGCGTCCGACTGGTGACCCGGTTCCTGATGACCACGCCGCGGTAGGGCGCCGGGCTCCTCGGTTCAGTTGGGGACGACCCGGACGCTCTCGCCGCCGTGGCGGGTGGCCCGGGGCCGGACCTCGCAGAAGAGCGGCGTGTGGTAGCCGCCCCCGGTCACGAGCGCGGTGCCGACGGGGAGTCCCTGGATCATCTCGGTCATCCCCGGGGTCAGTCCCTCGATCGACTGGGCGATGGCCTTGAGGTCGAGCGGGTTGGTGACCTGCAGGATGAGCTGGGTGTTGCACTGGGACAGGACGCTCTTGTCGATCCGTGCGGCCCGCTGAGTGACGACGCAGAGCCCGAGGCCGAACTTCCGGCCCTCGCTCGCGATGGTCTTGAGGACGCGGGAGCAGCTCGCGGTGCCCTGCTGGGGAGCGAAGTTGTGGGCCTCCTCGATGACGAGGAACAGGGGCGGGATCTTGCCCTTCTTGCGGCTCTCGAAGAGCGTGCCGGCGACCCGCGCCACGACGAGCTCCTGCACATCCGGTGCCACGCCCCGGAGGTTCACGAGGCTGGCCTTGCCTTCCTGCACGAGCTCGGAGAGGCTGGTGCCCTGGGGCGCGAGGAGCTTCGTCTGGTCCACGTACTCGAGCCGCTCGTGGAGCGTCTCCAGGATCGCTCCCTCCCCGTGCTCGGCGGCCCGGATCAGGTCCTTGACGGTGTAGTCCGCGTTCCCGGCCTGCACCTCTTCGAGGAGCTTGCGGAGAGGTCCGAGGAAATTCTTGATGTTGGTCAACCCCATGAACACGAGCAGGTCGCGCGGGTCGAGGTGGCGCAGGGAGAACGTCAGCGGCTTCGCGCTGGCATTCAACGAAGCGTCCGGTGAGAACTCCAGGATCCGGCTCGCGAAGCCCTGGGCGTCCACGTGGAACCGCTCGCTGTGCCCGTTCTTGTCGTTCGCGAAGCGGAGGGATCCGTACTCGCCGTGCGGGTCGATGATGACGCAGGTGACCTTGTGCCGGAGCAGCTCCTCGACGAGGACGCCGAGAAGGTAGCTCTTCCCGCCGCCGGTCTTCGCCAGGACAGACACGTGACGCTGGAAGAGCGCGTTGATGTCGAGCTCGACGCGCAGCGAGTGTCCCCGGAGGAGCCCCACATAGGCCCCCGAGTTCGCATGCTTCTTGAGTCCCAGGACCTCGGCGATCAGGCTCTCCTCGGCTCGGAAGACCTTGGCACCGGATCGGAACGGGATCGTGGGCACCTTGACGGGCCCTCCGGCCTCCCGATAGCCGATGACCTGGACGATGCCGATCAAGTTCTCGTGAATAGGCGTGTCCGCCCCGTGCACCAACGCGTCGGCGCGGTCCATGTCCAGGTCGCTCTTCCGGCGAAGGTTATCGAGCTGGCAGAGCACGAGCCCGTGGAGCTCGTCTTCGACCGCGAGATAGTCTCCCCGCTCGATGGGACGGTTGAGGCTCAGCTGGAATTGCCCCAGCCCCACATCGCCGAAGATGCGCCCAATCTCGTCCACGGACGATTGGAGCGAGGGGACCGTTCATTAGCTTGCCGCGGGACAGGAAGTGCCCCCTCCTCTCCGGGGGTCGTCTCCGGTCGCCGGCGCGCCGCTCACGGCCCCTCGATGGGAAAGAGCTTAAATTGGCCCCCCGTGTGGAAAGCCGTCCCGGCGGTACTTCTCGATCCCGGGCGGTGACTCTTGGCCGACGCCGTTGAAGAACTGGAACGAAAGCGCGCAGAGTCGAACGCGCGAGCGGACGAGCACCGGGCGACGCGCGACAAGTTCAACGCGGAGGCCCGGAACTGGGCGGAGAAACGTGCCCAGGTCATCGACGAGCTGAGAGGGAAGAGCAGCGAGGCCCAGGCCCATCGTCGCCAGCGAGACGAGTACAACGAGCAGGTCAAGGAAGCGAAGCGGCTCCGCGACGAGTGGAACCGGAAGCTCCAGGAGCTCTCGGACCGCGCCCAGGAACTGAAGCGGACCCGTGGACCCCGACCGGGCGCGGTTCCCACGTGGAAGCTTCGAAAGGACCTCAAGGAGCTCGAGTTCCGCCACATGACCAGCGCCCTGACCGATGAGAAAGAAAAGGCCCTGATCGCGGAGATGAAACGGCTCGAGTTGCAGATCCGGGAACAGGACGACCAGTTCCGGGCCGACCCCGAGATCAACACGGTCCTCACGGAGGTCACCGAGGCGAAGAAGCTCGCTGAGGAGAACCACGCCTTGGTGGGCGAACTGGCGGAATCCGCCCAGCGCGAGCACGAGGCCATGGTCACGCTCTACGAGCAGGTCGACGAGCTCCGCCGGCAGGCCGACGAGGTCCAGGCGAAGCTGCTCGAGGTGAAGGCCCAGGCCGACGAGGAGCACCGGGCCCACATCACCGCTATCGAGGAGGTTCGCGACCTCGAGAAGATGCTCCACGCCGCGCGCGGCGGACGCGGCCCCGGTGGGGCTCCGACTGAACCGCAGGAACCCGCGAAGGAGGAGGACTTCCTGGCCCGGCTCAAGAAGGGCGAGAAGGTCTCCACCGAGGATTTGCTCCATCTCCAGAAGTCCGGGCACCGATAAGACCCGGCTCGGCGTATCGGTAGGCATGGCCCTCCGCGCCGTACTGTGGGACTTCGACGACACGTTGGTCCCCGTGCACACCATCGAACGATGGCAATGGGCCTGGAAACCGCAAGGGCCCCGGCTCAACGAGCGTCACGTGCGGGCCTCGATCCGCGAGGGGCTGCGCCGCTGGGACCGGCGGAGGTGGCAGGGCCTGGTGGGGGACTTGCCTCCGGCCGATGCGGGGGCCTACCATGACGCCCTCCGGGACATGCTGTACGCGATCGCGGGCCGGCCGCTCCCCGACGCCGAGACGGAGGCAGTCCTTGCCCGGTTTCCCAAGTACCCCGGCCCCATCGAACCGTACGCCGACGTTCGACCCTGCCTGGAGGCGCTCAAATCACGCAGTCTGAAGATGGCCGTCCTCGTGGGCCACACGGGCTCCCGCGCACGGGAGCTCCTCGGGCAACTTCGGATGCTCGCCTTCCTCCCGGAGGTCTTTGGAGAGGCGACCGAAGAGCCGCGGACCCCGGCGGCCGCCGCCTTCGAGTCCGCTTGTCTGAAGCTCGAGGTCGCCCCGGACGAGGCGGCCTTCGTGGGCGATCTCTTCTGGAGCGATGTCCGAGCCGCGGGACGTGCGGGCCTTCGCGGAATCCTGGTGGACCGGCTCGACTGGTGGTCCCGGGTGGAGGCGACCCGGGTCCCGTCCCTGCTGGAACTGCCGCACCGATTGTTTCCCCCTGCCGAAGCTCCGGTCGGCACGGCTTCCGCGCCTCCCCCCGACTCGCCGGGAGTTGAGAAGCCCTAGGACTTCCTCGGCGAATTTCGGATGCGCTTTCGCGCCGGCAAAAGCTCTTTATAGCCTCCGATGGGGTGCGGCGCCGTCGCCATGCGCTTCGTGAAACTCAGCCAGGACGAGATGCACAAGGTCAATGACCTCTACGAGGGGGTCATGTCCCACGCCTGTCACGGGCTGTTCTTCAAGGAAGGGTCCGTCATCGGCTCCGACATGGCCGAGGACGCCCTCAAGGACCGGGCGCATTTCCATGACCGAGCGGCCGAAATATTGAAAGAGCGGGGGTGGATTGAGAGTATAACCTTCCGCGACCAAGAAGTCGCGGTCAAAGGGTCCATCGAGGTCGTCCCTGGAAGCGATATTCCGACCTGCCACCGGCTGCGGGGAATCCTTCGCGAGTTGTACGAACGTTTTAAGGGCACCCGCGTTAAGTGTACCGAAGAGGTTTGCGCGAGTCAGAATCAACCCGAGTGTCGTTTTCGTATCGAGGAAATGTAGGGGAATCCGGGGAGCATGATGGCAACTGGTAACGTAGGCGCGGTCATCCGAGACCTCAAGACGCGGATTGGCGCTCTCGCCACGGCCCTCGTGTCCCGCGATGGGCTCGTGCTCTACGCCGATGTCCCCGCCGGGGTCTACACGGAGACGTTCGCGATCATGTGCGCCACGATCCTCGGCGCGGCGGCGACCGCCAACACCGAGCTCAACCGTTCTCCGCCCGAGAAGATCGTGATCGAGGGGAACGACTCGAAGACGATCATCGTTGGCAGCGGGAAGAAGGCGCTCCTCGTGGCCGTCGTCGACCAGAGCGTGGACACCACGAAGGTGCTCGCCGAGGTCACGAAGGTCGCCGAGCTCGTCAAGACGGGCTAGCGCTCCCCGACCGGCAGTTCTCGGGGGGTTCCGTGGGCGACTCCACCGCCCCGGTATCGGAGCGGACCCCGTCCGGGAAGCGGCTTCTGCGGAACCTCGCCGAGGGCAAGCGGTTCGAGACGTACGTCGAACAGCAGACCCAGGAGATGCGGGTCTGCTTCCTCTGCGACAAGATCTACTATCGGCGGAAGCCAGTCAAACGCGTCGGCGCCCGCTGGGTCTGCATCGACTGCCTGCGCGCCCTCAAGGAATCGATCGACACCCTCGACCGATGGGAGGAGCTCTCGACCCTGCGGGACGAGATGGAGAAGGACGTCCACCGGGCCTGGAAGCCCGAACGTTAGGACGACTCCCGGGACGCGGAGTCCCCGGGGGTCGTTCCGGCCGCGGACGGGCTCGTCATCGCTGGCGCCGGGCCGGTCAGCCGGTGGCCTCCGCCGGTCACGACGCGCGTGAAATACCCGGTCATGGCGGCGACGAGCCGGGCCCAGGAGAGCACGCTACGCTGTCCCTGGAGCAGCCGGCGGTACCTGTAGTTGCCCCAGAGCAGCCCGTGCTTCTCGGTGAGCTGCTTGCGTCCGTATCCGTTCCAGAACGCCTGGTAGAGGAACCGGACCCACGTGGGGCGCATCCGGTGGTAGACCATGGCCCCGGGAACGTACCTGAGACGGGCCCCGGCCTGCACCGCCCGCAGGTTGAGGTCGATGTCCTCCGCGGTGATGAAGCGGGGGTCAAAGCCGCCCAACTGCAGGAACAGGGAACGGCGATAGGCGAGGTTGCAGGACGGGAACGTGACGTCGTTGCCTCCCTGGTACAGCTCCACGCGTTCGAGGTTCGCGTAGGCGGGTCGGCCCACGGCGATGGTCCGTCCGGCCGCGACGAGCGAGTCGGTCAGCCCTCGCCGGAGCTGGGCCAGCCAGTCCGAGTCGGCGATGCAGTCACCGTCGATGAAGAGGAGCTCGGCTCCCCTGGCTTGCCGGGCGCCCTCGTTGCGTCCTATACCGCGGGAGCCGGAGTGTTCGTAATACCGGACGATGCCGGGGTGCTCGTGGGCGTACCGTTCGACGACCGCCCGCGTACCATCCCGGGACTGAGCATCGACGAGGACGATCTCGAAGGGCGGCTCTTGCCGGAGCAGGCTGTCGAAGAGCGCGGGAAGGTGCGGGGCCTCGTTGCGGACGGTGATGACGATCGAGGCGAAGGGGGGAGAGTTGGGCGCGCTACTTCCCAAGGTCCATCACGACGACGTCCTTGACCGCGCGCATGCTCTTGAAGGGGAGCACGAGCCGACCCGACGCGTCGGTTTGGAAGAGGCGCGATTCAACGTCCTCGCTCGCCGTGACCAGCACGTGGGCGATCCCACCGGTCTGCGTGTCGATGACGAAGTTCTCGATCGCACCCAGGATCTGTCCATCGTTCGTCATCACGGTCTTGCCGCGGAGCTCGGTAAGGAACTTCCTCATTGAAGGGGCCCTCTGCGGCGAGATGGCGGGGGTCGCTATTTAACCGTTATTCGGCAGTCGCAGACGGAAGTCGCGCCGGATACGGTGAGCCGCGACCTGTGGGTTTCCTCCGCGGATTGGGCCGTTTAACGGACCGGAATCCCGGCCTCATTCGGCAACCCTGTACGTGTTCGGTCCCCTCGACCACCGGCACCCCCGGGCGTCCTCCCACGGCGTCGGTGGGCGGTGGGCCGATCTCTTCGCGCTTCCCCAGAGGGGCTCGCCGCCGCAGGTAGGCTCGTCGCCCCCGACGGGGTGGAGGCCCCTCCTCCACGCGCATCACTTCCGGGCACGTCGCCCGTAGCTCCCTGAGGAGTGTCAATCCCCGCGCCAGAATGTTCCTGGACGCGTTGAGGTCCCGCCCCTCCCGGTGTCCGCAGGGACAGGTATAAGTCCGGTCCTTCAACGTCAACGGAGGGTTCGCCAATCTCCCGCAATTCGAGCAGGTCTGCGTGGTCCCCCTCGCGGCGACCTCTACATGGTGGTGCGAGCGCAGGGCCTGCTTGTACTTGGTCATCTGGCGGAGTATCCCCCAGCCGGCATCCGCCATCCCCTTCGCCAGTGGGTTCCCTTCCCGGAACTCCGACGCATCCAGGTCCTCGAACGCGACCATATCGTACGTCTCGGACCAGTCGTGGCTGAGTTGGTGGAGGAACCACTTCCGCTGGTGCTTCACTCTCGCGTTGTATTTCGCCACCCGGAGCCTCTGTTTTCGGTACCGGTGGGATCCTGACTCCCTCCGGGAGAGGATCCGTTGCTGGCGGGCCAAGGTCTTCTCACAATTGAGGAAGAATTTCGGTGGTTCCACGACCGTCCCATCCGAGAGGGTGGCGAGGGAAGTGAGTCCAAGGTCGATGCCGACGGGATGGGTTGGGGGAACGGACGGAGGGGGGACGGGATTAGGGAGCTCCACCTGGACGGTGGCGAACCAACGGTCCCCTTCTCTCGCTACAGTGACCGACTTGGCCAAGGCCCCGTCGGGGAGAGAGCGGTGAAGTTTCAGCGGAACCTTCCCAAGACCGGGCACCGTCAGCCTACAGGTCCCTTGGGGGCCCAATCCCAATGGACTGGTATGTACTTGGTAGGAGAACGACGTCGTCTCTCGATGGAACCGGGGGTGGGCCAAGTCTCGGACGAGCTCTCCGGCCTTGCGACGCTCGACCCGTCGGAAGAATTCCCGGTAGGCCATGTCGAGCCGCTGGAGGTGCCCCTGCGCAACGGAATAGGCCACCGTACCTAGACCGTCCCGGTCGTAGCCTCTCCACTCTCGAAGACGCGGTTGCTGGTCGAGGTAGGCGACTGGACGGCGTTCCAACCCCCAGGCGTCCTCCCGGTCGGCAAGGGAATGGTTCCACAAGAAGGTGAGTTCGGAGAGTATCTTGTTGAGGATCGAGAGTTGGTTTGAGAGAGGATAGATGCGGTACTGGTAGGAAAGGTGCATAGTGAAACGCGGGAAGTTTCACGGACGTGGGCTATTCTACCTGCCGCTAGCGGTGAAAGGTGAGGGGGTCGCTCTCTGCCGAGGATGAACACACATGCAACGCTTATATCGAGACCTCGGGTCGAGCGCCCTCCCCTCATGTCCGACGTTATTCGCAAGGAAAACCCGGAGCTCGCCCGGGTAATTATCGAGCTCAGGAAGGCCGCGAGGGCCCACCATGCACCCATCTGGCGTGCCGCGGCAGACCGTCTCACCCGACCCCGCCACCAGGTCTTCCCGCTCAACGTCGGGCATCTCGAGCGCCTGGCGGAACCCCAAGAGACAATCGTGGTGCCGGGGAAGCTTCTCGCCGAGGGCAACCTGACCAAGCCACTCACGATCGGAGCGATCTCTTACTCCTCCGAGGCCCGGTCCAAGGTGACCGCCGCCGGCGGCACCGCCCTTTCGATATCGGAACTTCTGAAGAGCCGCCCGGATGGGAAGGGGGTACGACTCCTTGCCTGAATCTACCGCACACTCGGCCGAATCGTCCCCGACCGTAATCGACGTCTCCGGATTGGTCGTAGGGCGGGCGGCGAGCCTGATCGCCCAGCGCCTCCTCGCCGGCGAGAACATCGTGGTCATCCGGGCCGAGAAGGCCGTGGTCACGGGTTCCCGTGCCTCGGTGATCGAGACCTACCGGGCCAACCGGGCACGTGGGTCCGTCCGGAGCGGTCCGCACTTCCCTCGAAACCCCGACCGGATCTTCCGTCGAGCGGTCCGCGGAATGGTCCCGCATCTCAAGAGCCGCGGCAAGGCGGCCTTTGACCGTCTCACGGTCTACATCGGCTGCCCGGAGCCGTACGCGAAGGTCTCGGCGAGCAGCCTCCCGGATGCGCAGGCTCGGCCGACCCTCCGGTCTCCACTGACCCTTGAAGAGGTTTCGCGGCTTTTGGGGGCTCGAGTATGAAGACCCCGCAGGCCCTCATCACGACCGGCAAGCGGAAGGCGGCCATGGCCCGGGCCACGTTCACCAAGGGCATTGGTCGCGTTCACGTCAACCGGCTTCCCCTCGAGATCTACGAGCCCGTGTTCGCCCGGGAGAAGATCGCCGAGCCGCTTCTGATGATCGGGGACCGCTGGAAGGGCGTCGACATCGATCTGCACCTCTCCGGCGGGGGGATCGCCGGCCAAGCGGCAGCCGCTCGGACGGCCATCGCCCGTGGGCTCATCACCTGGCTCAAGGACGAGCAGCTCCGGGAGACCTTCAAGCACTACGACCGGAGTCTCGTCGTGAACGACCCTCGGCGAAAGTTGCCGAAGCGCCCCGGCGGCCGCGGTGCCCGGGCCCGCCGGCAGAAGTCGTACCGGTGAGACGGTAGGGGAACATTCGATGACGCTGATGGTTCCGGTCCGTTGCTTCACCTGCGGCAACGTGATCGGTCATAACTGGGACCAATTCCAGGAACGGACCGCCCGGGGCGAAGCGCCCGGCGCCGTGCTCGATGCGCTGGGACTCCGCCGCTACTGCTGCCGCCGGATGATCCTCACGCACGTCGACCTGCTCGACGACGTCGGTCCGTACGGCTAGGCCGGCCCCGATCGGGGACGAAACGGCCTCCGAACAGGAGGGCCTGCCCGGTCAAATCACCGGGGAAGATGCCTGAGGCTCGTGCGGAATGCGCGCTCAGGTCTCGTCGTCGTCTTCGTCCTTGGGCCTTGGACGAGGCGCCGCCGCGTTCGAGCCGGCCGCCGCCCTTCGCGGGCGCCTCGGCCGCCTTCTTGCGGTATCGGAAGAGCAGGACCAGCGCGACGATGACGACGATGGCGCCGGCGGCGATCGCCACGTACTCGAGGATGAGCTGCGTCTGGTTCTGGCTGATCGTCACTTGGACGTGCTCGACGCTATTCGCGAAGTTGTAGCAGTTGCTGCAGGTCGCGTTCCCCCAGAGGAGCTTGGTACCCGTGACCGACGGCGAGAAGGTGATCACGGCCCGGACCGTCTGGTTCCAGACGAGGGTGATCCCCGAGGTATACTCCGTCGTGCCGACCACGCCCTTCGTCATATTGTAGAACTTCACCGAAGCCGGCGTGCCGGCGGTGTTGCCTCCCGGGGCCGTGGCGGTCGCGCCCGTCAGCGAGACAAGCAGCTGCACGTTCTCGGCGGTCGACAGTTTCCCGCCGGTGTTGGTGATATTGAACCACCACGTGTACGACGTGCCGGCGGTCATGGCGGTCAGACCGGTTTGCTCGGTCTCGTTCGTGACGCTCAGGATCGGCCGCGTGGTCGTGTTGTAGGCGACGGAGAGCTGGTAGAGCGTGGACGCGTTGTTGCCGGCCACGTCGGTGACCGTGAGGTTGACGGTGTACGGCTTCAGTTGGGGCGGGAAGTAGTAGACCCACGACCCATTGATGTTGGTCAGATGAACCGAGCTGTTTCCCGTGTTGTTGACGACCCAGGCGTAGGAAGCGATCGACCCGTTGTGAGGGGCGCTCGAGTTCTTGGCGGTGAGTCGCACGTAGGCCACTCCGTTGGGGCCCTCGACGGTCCCCGAGCTCGGGAGCACGTTGCCAGCGGCGTTGTAGGCCAGCACGACGGCGAGGGGCTTCTCCGTGTCGCGCACCAAGATGACGAGCGTCGTCTTGGCCGAGTCGCCCTGTCCGTCCCAGACGGTCAGCGTCAGGTTGTACTGCCAGCCCTTGAAGGAGACCGGATTGCCGTTCACGACGCCGGTGGTGAGGTAGTTGCCGGCCCCTTGGAAGCTGTAGCTCACCGGGCTGCTGGTATTCGCGCCGGCCCCCGCGGAGAAGTTCCCGAGGACCTGGGTGAAGTTATGGCTGGTTAGGTTCCAGACGGCGTCCGAGATGACCCCGTTGACCGGGGCTCCCGCGTAGAGCGTCGAGAAGCTTCCGGTGAGGTTGAACTGGAGGCTGTTGGACCAGTTCACGATGATGTACTGATCTCCGTTGACGGTCTTGTTCTGCGCCGCGGTCCAGTTGCCCTCGATCTGGGCGGTGGGTGATTGGTCGCCGACGTAGACGGTGAAGCTGATCTGATTGGTCAGGCCCCCGAGGAGGTGACGTTCAGCGTCCCGACGAACTTGCCGGTCGTCGTGTAGATGTGGTGGGTCGTCGGCTGGTGGGTAAAGTTTGTCCCGCCGTCCCCGAAGTGCCAGGCGAACGCCGAGCCGTTAGTGCCGGCAGGATACGTGGAGTTCAGGGCGGAAAACGTGACGTTCTCACCCTGTCCGACGACGACCTGGTAGTTGGTCCGCGAGTCGTTGAGCACGTTCTTGGTGGAGAACGTAAAGGTCGGGACCGAAACGTTGAGCCGCGCCGAGATATTCCCGTACTTGACGACGGTGAAGTTCGCCGTATCGAACGCATTGATGGACGGCTTCGACACGAGGTAGAACTTGGTCCAGGTGCTGCCGGTTCCGCCGGGGATGAGCGCCGAGTTCGGCGGCGCGGCGGTGCCGGCCTTCAGGACGTAGCCCTTCGGCAGTTCGACCGTGTAGTTGATCGACTGGGCGTTGGTCGGGTGCCGGTAATTGAAGGCGATCGAGTAGCTGCTTCCGGTCCCACTCTTGGGAAGGCCGCTGGTGACGTTGTAGACCTGCTTCCAGCTCATCGACAGGCCCTGGGCGCTCGTCAAGGTGTAGCTGGCCGCGTAACCGCCCGTGATGCCCGGGTTGGGGTGTTGGGTGGTGTAGTTCGTCGGCTGGCCGAAGCCAGTCCCGTTGATCAGCGCGTTGTCCTGTCCGGCAGGGAAGAACGGTCCCTGCGCCTGGATCCAGGGAAGTACATCGCTGGCGAAGGTCGCGTTAGTAAGGGTAAGGGAGTGGGCAAAGTCAAGGCCGAGCTGGCCCCAGAGCTGGCCGATGCTGGCGTTGGAGAGGTCCGGGAAGACGGAATAATTGCCCAGCGATGCCACGGTGGTTACGTTGAGGAGGCCGAAGCCTGTGCCCCCGGGTCCGGAGGCGTAGTTGAGCGTCGTGTTGTAGACGGCTGGAGGAGCCATCGGCGCCACGACCACATTGCGGGCCACCCCCGCGTCCGCGGGCATGGAGAGATCCAGGAAGGCGGGCGAGTAACCGATCGGCGAGAGAACCAGCCGGAACGTCTCGGTCCCGGACCCACTAAATCCCGCGGGATAGGCTCCCACCGAGTACGAGTAACCGAGCGAGCTAAACTGGGAATACGTACTGTATTGGTAGGCGCCCGCCGTTGTGTCGATCAGGGTCTGGTTGAAGCCGTTGGGTTCAAGGCCTCCGGTCGAGCTGGAGATTGTCCCAGAAACGTAGTCGTTGTCGATCTTGATTGCTACGTGATCCGTGCCGGAGCTGGGAACTGTCACGGTGGTGTAGTTGAATTGGCTCGGGCTGCCCGACGCGTTGGTGTAGAGGAGCCAGCTCCCCGCCGGAGCGAGGAACGTTGTCACGCCGGTCGCGTTGGTCGTGTTCTGCGACAGCGCGAAGCCGGGGTAGCTGGGGGAGATGAGTTGAACCGTGGCTCCCGAAACTGGGGCCGTGCCGAACTTGACTGTCGCATTGATAGTGGTGGTGTACCCTACAATCATGACGTTCGCGATCGTCCGGGAAACGGAAGTGGTCAGGTTTGCGGCGTTCTCCCAGTAGTACTGCGGGGCGGAGCTCGCCGGGAGTGCGGCACACACGTTCGCTCCGATCGCGCAGCCCCTCGACTGGATATCGCCCTGCGGCTGAACCGAGAGGCCCCACCAGCCGATCGCGAGGGCACCGTTGGTGTTCGCCGAGTTGAACGTGAAGTCGCCCTTCGAGTTGGTCGTGGTCGTGTAGATCGCGTGTGTCGCAGCCGAGGTCAGCTGAACGACGATGCCGCTGGGGACGCCAATTCCACTGACCGGTTGCGACACTAGTCCCGTGACCACGTAGGTCGACGACGCACCCAGGGCCCCGGGAAGCGAGGTGATCGATGTGAGCGCCACCAACGCGACGACGAGGGCCAACAGGGCATGCCGCAGAAGAGGCGGTAGCCTGCCAACCATACCGTTTTTCACTCTGCCGGCCCGGCGGTTTTCCGCCGAGGCTCGGGCGCGAACCCGGCCCCTCTACTTATAGCTTGCTCGCCGAGAGAGCGAGGTTTCGGACGTGCGACGTTTCCGCAAGTTCCGGAGGGGTCCGGAGCCCCCGGGACTAGCGGTAGATGGCTTGCACAGCTTCTTCGCTCTTCCGCGCCACGCGCTCGCGGAGGAGCTGCTTTGAGAACGTCTCGTAGAACTTGAGCGCCTCGGCGTCGACCGAGGGACGGACCAGCTTGATCGCCTCGTCGAAGTGGTGCATCGTGACTTTCCGGGCAGCGATGTTCTCGCGGATCGCGACGAGGCCGGCTTCGCGGCACAAGGCGGCGATATCGCTGCCGACGTACCCGTCGGTGCGCTGGGCGATCTCGGCGAGGTCGACGTCCTGCAGCGGCATCCTGTGACTGTGAACCTTGAGAATCTCAAGGCGGCCGGTCACGTTCGGCGGTTCGACGTAGAGCAATCGGTCGAAGCGTCCGGTCCGGAGCAACGCTTCATCGATGATGTCGGGCCGGTTCGTGGCCGCGAGCACAAGCACCCGTTCGAGCGACTCAAGGCCGTCGACGGAAGTGAGGAGCTGGTTGACGATCCGTTCCGTAACGCCGCTAGAGGTCTGGAGTCCCCGCCGGGGTGCGATCGCGTCGATTTCGTCGATAAAGACGATCGACGGCGACGCCTGACGGGCCTTCTTGAAAATGACCCGGATCGCCTTCTCGCTCTCCCCGACCCACTTGGACATGATCTCGGGGCCTTTGACGGAAATGAAATTCGCCTGGCTCTCGGTGGCGGCGGCCTTGGCGAGGAGCGTCTTGCCGACGCCGGGTGGGCCGTACAGCAGGATCCCCCGCACGGGTTCGATGCCCATGTGGGTATAGACCTGGGGGTTCCGGAATGGAAGTTCCACGGACTCCCGCAGTTCTTGCTTCACTTTGTCCAAGCCGCCGATCTCGTCCCAGTGGATGGTCGGGATCTCGACCGTGACATCGCGGAGGCTCGACGGCTCTATCTGCTTGAGTGCCTCCTTGAAGTCTTTCTCGCTGACCTTCATCCGCTCGAGGAGCGGGAGCGGGATCGGTTTGTCGAAGTCGATCTCGGGCAGGTACCGGCGCAGCGCACGCATCGCCGCTTCGCGGCCCAGGGCGGCGAGATCCGCGCCGACGAATCCGTGCGTGAGCATCGCGAGCTCGTTGAGGATCCGCTCGCGGTCCTTCTCGGAGCCTTCCATCGGCATGCCGCGGGTGTGGATCTGAAGAATCTCCAGACGGCCGGCCTGCGTAGGAACGCCGATTTCGATTTCCCGGTCGAACCGACCGGGCCGTCGTAGGGCCGGATCGATCGCTTCCTCCCGGTTGGTGGCCGCGATGACGATAACGTTGCCGCGGCCGGACAGGCCGTCCATCAACGTCAGGAGTTGCGCCACGACGCGGCGTTCGACCTCGCCGACGACCTCGTCTCGTCGGGGAGCGATCGAATCGAGCTCGTCGATGAAGATCACCGAGGGCGCGTTCTTCTCAGCCTCCTCGAACTTCTCCCTCAGTTCTTTCTCGCTTTCTCCGTAGTACTTCGAGATAATCTCGGGGCCCTGGATGCCGATGAAGTGAGCGCCGGCCTCGTTCGCGACGGCCTTTGCGATGAGCGTCTTTCCGGTTCCGGGAGGTCCATACAGCAAGACTCCCTTCGGCGGTGAGATTGCCAGGCGGTCGAACAGCTCGGGATGCTTGAGGGGGAGCTCGATCATCTCTCGGACGCGGCCGAGCTTTTCCTTGAGCCCACCGATATCCTCGTACGCCACGCGGGGCGCCGCGACCTCGGTCTCGGTGACACTCTCGCTCTTGATCGTGATCAGGCTCTGAGAGCCGACCTGGACGATTCCCTTCGGCTGGGTCGAGACGACCATGAACGGCAACGAGCCGCCCATCAAGAAAACGCCGGGAATCACGAACACATCCCCGCGCACGAAGGGGCGGTGGGCGAGGGCCTTGGAGACGAACGCCTCGAGTCCCGGGCCGAGTTCCATCTTGGCGGCGCCGGAATAGATCGGCGCGATCGTGATCGCTTCGGCCACCGGACAGTCGACGCGCTGGACCATGACGCGGTCGCCGATGCTTACGCCCGAGTTCCGACGGACGACGGCCTCGATGCGGACGATTCCCTTTCCCTCGTCGTCCTGCTGGGCCCGGTTGACGACGGCCGCGGTGACCTTCCGGCCCCGGATCTCGATGACGTCGCCGACGCCCACCTTGAGACGCTGTCGAGTGCTCACGTCGAGCCGCGCCGTGCCGAGCCCGATGTCTTGCTGGAAGGCCTCGGCGACGCGCAGGGTGATCGCTTCCGCCATCAGTTCTCCGTCTACCCGGGGAACGATTTCAGGGGTGGTTGGGTTAAAAGGATTCGCTTGTAGCCGCGCCTTTCAGAGGCTCCGCAAGTCTGAGCCAGACGGCGGCGGCGTGCACAGGGTCAGTCTCGATATGATGAGCGGTCCACCGTCCCCTCGGGCTCATCGCGCCGGAGGGGAGGAGGCCCGCGAGCTGGCGAGATATTCGGCCACCAGCGGAGGAACCCCTTCGCGGTACGTGGGGAACTCCAGCTTGACTCCGAGGTCGACCTTCATCCGCTCGTTCTCGGCGCGAACGTCGGCGGCCACCGTCTCGGCCGCCGCCCGGCCCACCACGAGACCCGCGAGCCAGAGAGGAACCTTTCGATGGGGCACCGGAACGTCGAGTCCCTCCGCGAGGAAAGTCACGAAGTCGGCCTGTCGAACGGGCTCGTCATCGGCCACGATGAACCGTTGGCCTGCCGGTTTGCGTTCGATGACCGCCACGATCGCTCGCGCGACGTCGTGCACAGAGACGAGGGAAACGAAATTCTGACCATTGCCGACGAGGGCGAAGCGCCTCCGTTGGATCCGCCGAAGGTAGTCAGGGAACCATCCCTCGCTCCCGTAGATGAGCCCCATGTGGAGGCTGACCAACGGGAGCCCCCAGCTGTGATGTGCGGCCTCGACCACCGGACGGATCTGGGAACCGATTCGACCGAACCCACGGGGCCGGATGGTGATGGGACTCGTTTCATCGACGAACCGATCGGTCGAGGGGACGAGCTCGTCGAGACCGGTCAGCCACACGTACGAGCCCAGTGGCGAGTGTCCGTTCTGAATGGCTATGAACAGGTTCTGGGTGAACCGGACCCTGTCGCGTCCTGCCGCGACGGCCCGCCGGGCGGTGAGACGACCCCGGGGTCGGGACTGCGAGGCATCCACGACGCTGGTGCAGTCGCCGAGGTGGTCTTGCCAAGGACCCGGGGTGCCGAGGTCGCCCAGCACCGGCTCGGCTCCCATCGCGAGGACGGCGGTCGCGCTCGGGTCGTTGCGGACGAGCGCCCGGACGTGGTGGCCACGGTCGACCAACCGATGGATCAGAGGTTTGCCGACAAGACCCGTCGCTCCGGCCACGAAGACCGTCTCGGGTGCCACGCGCGCGCCTCAGCCTCGGTGGCGGGAAGCAATGTAGACGGGGGAGGGGCTTCCGCTGCCTGGGCGGCCAGGGAGTCTTGACGGAGCCTTCATGATGCGTCGAAGAGACGGTCGGGCTTACACTTTTTGATGGGTGTGGATGGCGGGGCAAGGTCTGGGGCGGTTCGGAGGGTGGAGGACCTGCGACTGCGCGTATACGTTCATTTACCCTCGCTCGCGTAATTCGGAAGGATGGCAGCCGCCGACCGAGCCAGCCCCCTCCTGCGCCGGGTGCTCATGGCGGCGGGGTATCATCTGGAAGACCGCCCCCTCGGTCTTCGAGCTATCCGGCGGGCCGACCGGCGGGCGGTTTTCGTGGTCGCCTCGGCCAGTTCTATCGAGGAAATAGCGACCGAATTCCCGGACGAGTGCGTTCGACGCACGATCGTCTGTGCCGAAGAGCCGGGAGAGCCCGCTCGAGCGTTCGCGGCGGAGCACGGACTCGAGGTGCTAGTTCCCGAAACCTTGGGCTCCGCCCTGGGCGAGATGTTGCTGCTGGGCCCGCCCGTGGAATCCGCCGAGGCGGCTCCGCCGGGGCCGGTCACCACGCCCCCTCTCGCCTTCCCCAACCAGGAGCGCACCATCCGCCCCCGGCTCACGAGAGAGGACGCCGAGCGAGTCGCCGGAGTAGACGGCTTCCGGTACACGCTCCGATTGGTTCCCTACTACGTATTCGCCTACCGCGTCCGGACCGCCGCCCCCCATGGCGGCACCGGCCCCGTGACCGACCATCTAGCCGCAGTGAGCGCCATTTCGGGCAAGGTCGAATACTGGGAGAATCGCGAACCCGACTTCGTGGCCGAGATTGAGGAACCGCACCAGCGGCTCGAGCCCTCGATTGCAGAGGAAGCGGCCTGCCGGACCGCGGAGGAGTCCACGCGGCGCCGGCATACGGTCAGCGTCGACCACAGCGAGCAGCACGGCGGGGCACTGATCATCGAGCGGCGCCGGGTCCCTCCCGGCCCGGAGGACCTCCACTTCAGCCCCCCGGTGTTGATTCACTGCCCGTACTGGTACGTTGAGAGCGCCGATGGGCGCGTTGTCTTAGACGCGGTCACCGGAGCTAAGACGCCCGAGAGCGAAGGCGACCCGACGGCGTAGGGGCGACCGCGCACGGCCCGAGCCTATCGAGCGGCCCACCCTCAAATAATGGGCCCGTCTCCGAACGCCGTGCACCTGACTCAGTTCGAGATCGGTCCGGGCCAGAACTTCACGTATCTAGTCGACGACGGGGAGGGAGGCCCCGCGGCGGTGGTGGACCCCTCCTTCGGCGTCGAACCCGTCCTCGAGGCGATCGATGAACGTCGGCTCAAGGTGGCGTACATCTTGAACACGCACAGTCACCAGGACCACTGGGCGGGCAACGCCGATGTGAAGGAACGGACCGGGGCCCGGGTGGTCGCACACCGACTCGCCCCGCTAGGTCAGGAGGTCCCCGTCGACGACGGAGATACCATCGAGGCGGGCCGACTCCGGTTTCAAGTGATGTACACCCCCGGGCACACGCTCGACAGCGTGCTGTACATCTTCGACGGGCACGCCGCCACCGGCGACACGTTGTTCGTGGGCGAATGCGGCCGGACCGACCTGCCCGGGGGCGATCCCGGCGCGCTCTACGACAGCCTATTCTCGAAAGTGATCAAGCTCGACGACGCGACCGTGGTGCTGCCCGGGCACGACTACGGCATGACGCCGACCTCGACCATCGGCCGGGAGAAGGCCGAAAACTACGTCCTGAGGCCGCGGACGAAGGCAGAGTTCATCCGCTTCCTGAAGGAGTAGGGCGCGGGGAGCACCGTGACGCCGATTCCCCGGACCGAGACGCGGACGCTGCAGGCCGTCGGTGCCCGGCGTTCCGGCGGGAACTCTCCCAGTCGCTCGGAGCTCGTGCAGGCTCTCCGACGGTTTGCCGCGGAGGGCGATGGCATCGTCGCCCTCTTCGACGCGCGAGCGCTCGCGGGGGAGCGGCATCTGCTGTCGGCGTGGGCCCACATGGGACGAACCCGGGCTCGGGGCGAGTCTCGCCTCCGGGACCGGGGGGCCGAACTCGCGCTCTACGTCGCCGGCGACGACCAGCTGCCCCGCGCGCTGTCCAAGGTCGGGGTCGCCGAGGATTCACAGGAGTTCGTGCTCCTCGTGGAGCGGCCGCGGGAGCCGGAGGCCGTGCTGAAGGCCTTCGGCCTTACCCGAGATGACGCGATCTACCCTCGACCGCCCACGGAGGCTACCCTCGAGAGGCTCGGCGTGTCCGAGGCGGAGCGGAATGCCGTGCCGCCCACGGCCTGGGAAGGGCTGGTCCTCGAACGCGTCGCGTTGCTCGAATTGTCGTCGGCCCACGCCGCCCCCGACACAACGCAAAAAGCTTAGGTGGGGGACCCGCTAGTTCACGCCGGTCCGGCGGCCCGCGTGCAGGTGTAATCTAATGGTAGGATTTCAGCCTTCCAAGCTGAAGACCCGGGTTCGATTCGACCGGGCGTCCGGCCCGTCGCGAAACTCCCGGCACCTGCATGCCCAAGGGTGCCTCCCCGCCGGACCTTGCCCGGGTTCGCCCCCAACCTCATCATTATCAAACTAAAGCCGGCTACCGGCCCCCGGCGGCAGATGCTGAGGTAGCCTAGCCCGGAAAGGCGCCAGTCTTGAAAACTGGTGGCGGTTCCGCCTCGGGAGTTCAAATCTCCCCCTCAGCGCTCCCTCTTCTAGGCGGGCCGCCGGGACCCGCCGGCCCTAGGACGGGTCGGGGCATGCCTTTCGGCCCCCGGAGATTCTCGGAGCGGACCCGTTGGCCGTAGGGCAGGATCTCGCTTCCACCAAATCGTAAAGAGCCTCCGGTTCGCTCGGCCCTTTCCCCATGGTCGAGAGCTCGCCGTCGACGCCGATGATGGAGCAGTACGAAGCGGTCCGGGCGCGGTACCCGGGCCACCTGGTGCTCTTCCGGGTCGGCGATTTCTTTGAGACGTATGGCG
Organism: uncultured Thermoplasmata archaeon; assembly: GCA_963787975.1. Taxonomy (GTDB): domain Archaea; phylum Thermoplasmatota; class Thermoplasmata; order Lutacidiplasmatales; family UBA184; genus JAKIWV01. Next base: position 271,884 of record CAWBEU010000007.1, on the reverse strand, counting down.
AGGATGCCAAGCTACTGTCGCGCGAGCTCGAGCTGGTTCTGACCGCCCGCGGGCCCGACACCAAGGGCGAGAGAATCCCGATGGCGGGCGTGCCTCAGCACGCGATTGAGACTTACCTGGGCCGCCTCGTTCGACGGGGCTACAAGGTCGCGCTGTGCGACCAGGTTGAAGACGCCAAGCTGGCCAAGGGCCTCGTCCGCCGGGACGTCACCCGCGTCGTAACGCCGGGCACGGTCCTCGACGAGCGGATCCTGCCCGGGCCGGACCACAACTTCCTCGCGGCCGTGCACCGGCCCCGGCGAGGGCCCGGAGGCTTCGCCGCGGTGGACATCACGACAGGAGAGCTGTTCAGCGGCCCCACACCGGTGGCCGGCCTGGAGGGGTTCGCCGAGGCGCTCACCGCCTTCGACCCGCGCGAGATCCTCATCGGAGCCGAGGAGGGTCCGGAGGAACTCGAGCGGTGGCTGCATCGCGAGTACCCTCGCGCCCGGATCGAGACGCCCCGGCCCCTCTCCCCTCCCGATGGGTTGCCGGAGGCATTCGGCGGCGAGGGCGGTTCGCCCGCCGAGGTGGCGGCGCGTCTCGCCCTAGCAACGTATCTTCATTCCACCCAACCCAAGGTGCTCCGATTTGTCGAAAGGGTCAGCCTCGGGGGCCCGGCGACGCGTCTTCGTCTCGATTCGAAGAGCCTTCGGCACCTCGAGATCTCCCAGTCGATGGACCCGGACACACCGGGCAGCCCGACCCTGCTCGAGGTCCTCGACGAGACGGTCACCTCCTCGGGACGGCGGACGTTGGCCTTCTGGCTCGGCAACCCGCTCGCCGACGTCGACGCGATCCGCCGCCGGCAGGACATCGTGGAGGGCCTCCGCGCCCGCGGGGCGTGGCTCTCGGTTCTACGGGAGGAGTTGCGGCGCGTGCCGGATCTGGCTCGGATTGGGGCGCGGATCGCCGGACGGCGCGTTCGTCCGTCCGACCTACTCGGACTCTCCCAAGGGCTTCGAGCGGCGGCGCGTGTGCGGGACGGCCTTAAGCAGGGGAGCCCGCCCGCCTGGATCGACGCGGGAGACGACGATCTGCGGGTCCTGGAGCCGGTCGCGGACCGGCTGGAGCGCGCCCTACGAGATCCGCCTCCGTCGAGCGTCGAAGCCGGCGGTCTCTTCCGGCCGGGCGGTGACACCGAGGTAGATCGCCTCTCCGAAGTGGAAGCGAGCGGCCTCGGCGAACTCGAGTCGCTCGAGCGCCGAGAGCGGGACTCCTCCGGCCTTCGCTCGGTCAAGGTCGGCTACAACCAGGTTTTCGGGTACTACTTCGAGGTCCCTCGGAGCCAGAGCGCCCTCGTTCCGCCTCACTTCGAACGCCGCCAGACGCTCGCCTCCTCGGAGCGCTACACGTCACCGGACCTCCGTGCCATCGAGGAGCGGATCCTCACGGCGCGCGACGCGCTGCGGACCCGTGAGCTGGAAGTCTGGGAGCAGCTACTGAAGGACCTCGAGTCCGTCGTCCCCCACCTCTACCGGCTCGGTCGGCGGCTGGGCGAGGTGGATGTCCTGACGACGTTCGCCGCCGAGGCGCAGGAACGCGGCTACGTCCGGCCGGTGGTGGATGACAGTCGGGTGCTCCAGATCCGAGAAGGCCGGCACCCGATCCTCGACCGCCAGCTCCGGAAAGAGTTCGTGCCGAACGACACCGAGCTCGACACCGAGACCTCGCGGCTGGTGCTGCTCACCGGCCCGAACATGTCCGGCAAATCGACCTACATGCGACAGGTCGGCCTTCTCGTGGTGATGGCCCAGGTCGGGGCCTTCGTTCCGGCCCGCTTCGCCCGGATCGGCCGCGTGACCGCTCTTTTCACTCGGATGGGCTTCACCGACGCGATCGGCCGAGGCAAGTCGAGTTTCCTCGTGGAGATGAGCGAGGTCGCCGAGATCCTCCGGGACGCCGGCGACCGAAGCCTGGTCCTGCTCGACGAGGTGGGGCGGGGCACCAGCACCTTCGATGGGCTCGCCTTGGCCTGGGCAACGCTCCAGTACCTCCACGACCGGATCCGGTGCCGGACGATCGTGGCGACCCATTTCCATCAGCTTACCGGCCTCGTAGATGGGCTATCGGCGGCCCGGAACGCCCATTTCGCCGTCGTCGAAAAGGAGCACGAGATCGTGTTCCTCCGGACGCTCGTGCCGGGAAGCACCGACCGGAGCCTCGGGCTGCACGTCGCCCGGGTGGCGGGCGTGCCCCCCGAGGTCTTGGCGGAGTCGGAGCGACTGCTCAAGCACCTCGAGTCGGAAGGGATCGCCCTCCCCGGACGCAGTGCCTCCACGAAGGCCCGGCCCTCCCGGTACACCCAGGCGATCCTCCTCCCGTCGCCCGACTCGGATTTCGAGCGAGCCCTGAGGGCGTTGGACCTCAACTCGCTCTCCCCCCTCGAGGCCCACCGATGGCTCGTGGAATGGCGCCGTCGCCTGGAGACCCGGTCGGGCCACGAGGCCCAGCCGTGAAGTTGCCGGCTCCGCAGCGGTGGCCCATCCGGCGACTGCCCCCGGAAGCGATCGAGAAGATTGCCGCGGGCGAGGTAGTGGAAGGCCCCGCGTCGGTGGTCAAGGAACTCGTCGAGAACGCCATCGATGCCGGGGCGACGGAGGTCGAGATTCGACTCGAGGGAGGCGGGCTGGAGCGGATCGTAGTCTCGGACGACGGATGGGGCATCCCCGCCGAAGAGCTCTCGCTCGCGGTCGAGCGTCACGCTACGAGCAAGCTCTCGGAGACGCGGGATCTGACGCGAGTGACCAGTCTCGGCTTCCGCGGCGAGGCGCTCGCGGCCGTTGCCCAGGTGTCGCGCCTCCGGATCGTTTCTCGGACCCCCGATGCCGCCAGCGCGCACGGGCTCAGTGTCGAAGGAGGGCGGCCCGAGTCGACCTTCGAGGTAGGACGATCCGTGGGCACCACGGTCGACGTTCGAGACCTCTTCTTTAACACGCCGGCGCGACGGAAGTTCCTCCGGACCCCCGCGGCCGAACAGGTCGACGCCGTCGCGACGATCGAACGGCTCTACCTCGCGCATCCCTCGATCGCGATCACGGTGACCGCAGGAGAGCAGGAGATCGCGCAATATCCCCGGGCGTTGAATCTCGAAGAGGCCGCGACCTGGGTGTTCGGCTCGGAGTTCGTCTCCTCTCATTTCACGGTCCAATCGACTGGCGACAGTCCGGTCCGATTCTTCGGCGCCTTGGGGCGACCCACGGTGTCGAGGGGGACGTCCGTGGCCGTCCAGGTCTCCGTGAACGGGCGGGCGATCATCTCTCGTCCGCTCTCCCAAGCGGTACGCGCCGCGTACCAGGACTACCTTCCCCGGACGCGATTTCCCGTCGGAGCGGTCCAACTCGTGCTCGACCCGGCTCGGGTGGACGTCAACGTGCACCCCACGAAGAGGGAGATCCGGATCCAGGGCGAACGCGACGTGGCCGACGCTCTCCGCCGCGCGATTCGCGTCGCCCTCGTGGGCGGTCCCCAGGTCGCCGACCTGGCCGGTCCTCGGGCCGGACCCCGAGTTGCGACCCCGAGCCCGAGGGCGCATCGAGCGACGAAGGGTCGGCCCGTGGCGGCGGCGGACGCGGCTCCCTCCCTACAGACTCTCCTCGACGTGCCCGGGACCGGTCATCGAGTCTCCGGGACGCACCGGCATCCGGCGCTCTCCCTCCTGGGGTCCGTGTTCCGGCTCTACTGGGTGGCCGAGTCCGACGGGGACCTGGTGCTCATCGACCAGCATGCCGCGAGCGAGCGGGTGCTCTACGACGAGCTGCGCGCCGCCGGTCGTCTCGGTCGACAGGAGCTCATGGAGCCCATCCGGGTATCCTTGACGGCCCGGCAGCGGTCGGCGCTGGCGGCTCACGAAGAAACACTCCGCGCCTCCGGCTTCACCGTGGAGGCATTCGGGGGCGACCAGTTCCGTGTTCGAAGCGTCCCCTCGTACCGGGGCCATCGCGCGGAGGCCTCCTCCCTCCCCTCCTTGCTCGACGAGCTAGCCGACGGAGGCCGCTCGACAGTTCCCGAGGGGCTCACCGAACGCATCGCCGCCTCGGTGGCATGCCACGCCGCCATCCGGGCCGGGGACGAGGTCAGCCCCGAGGAGATCGGCCGGATTCTAGAGGCGCTCTACCGCACCGACACGCCCGCCTACGCCTGTCCGCATGGACGTCCCGTTCTGGTCCGGCTGTCGAGGGGCCGGCTGGACGGCTGGTTCCTCCGCCGGGCGCCTTAGACCGGAACGTGACCGGACAGCGCGTGCTCGAACGCCTCGGCGTTCCTGGCTCCGCTGAACTGGTCCGCGAAGGCTTTCCCGGCCTCGCCGATCTTGCGACGCAGCGCGGGGTCCGCGAAGAGCTCCGCGAACTCCGCGGCGTAGTCGCCCGGGTCGTCCGAGGCGACCGACCGGAAATGTCGCTTCGGGTCCGCGCCGTCGAACGCGACCCGCTGGGAAACGACGGCCGGCAGCCCGTAGCGCATCGCCTCGGTCACCGCGTACGCGGGGCCGGCCTCGAGGCTGGGGAATAGGAACAGGTCGGCCGCGCGTAACGCGCGCGCCTTGGTAGCCTCGTCAGTGGCCCCGAGCGGGAGCACACCGGGGTCCTGCTTGGGCGAGCTCCCGACGACGAGGAAGCGGGCGCCAGGGAAGAAGACCCGCGACCGACGAAAGGCCTCCAAAGCGATCGTCAGCCCCTGTCGGTCCGGGCGGTGGCCGACGAACGCCGCGACGGGGACGTCCATCGGGATCTTGAGTGCCATCCGAGCCTGCTCTCGAGATTCCGAGACGTCGGGGTCGGGGACCGTGGGAGGAAGCACGCCCACCCTGCCCGAAGCGAGCTTGTGGAGCTGGGTCAGCCGGTCGCGGGTGGAGGCGGAACTCGCCAGGACGACGGAGGCTCGCCCGAGTGACTCGGTCTCTAGTCGACGGAGGGTGCGCTGGTCCATCCACCCGCCGAGTCGGTCCAAGATCCCGTGACTCGCGCCGTCCGCGCCGGCGTTGTTCGCTCGGTCCGAGGGCGCCGAGTTCAAGTACAGAACGAGGGAAGGTCCTCTCCCACGCCCCGGACTCTTGATCGCGCCCGCCCGCTCATCGGTGCCCAACAGAACCTGCGTGTCCGGCGCTATGCACTCCCGAGCGGCCTTCCCGACCTCGACGGCCTGAGGCACCGGGCGACGCCCCGAGGGAACGATGGGGACGGGGACACCTTCGACACCGCGGTAAGGTGGGGGTACCGTCGGAGTCGGAGTCGCGAACAGGATGCGGACCCGGTGACCACGGCCGACGAGGCCGGCACCGAGCTCCCAGAGCGAGCGATCGAGTCCGGAGGTCGTCGGGCCCGGAGGAGGGTTCCCGAGGACGTCGATCCTCCAGGGGGACACCGTTTCCCTCGGAATGGACGTCATCGGCTCGGGGACCCGCTGGCGCGTTGCACGGGGTTGGACAGAGAGGGGTGGGTACAAGAATCCACCTCGGGGCAAGAAATCTGCCCGGTGGGCAGCGCACTACGCCGTCGTGGTACCGAGCCAGGAGCCGAACGAACGACCGCCCATTCCCGGCGGGGGGGCGAGGCCCATCCCCTCGAGCACGGTGGGGGCCACGTCCAACAGCGATAAGGGGCCGACCTGGGCGCCGTGGGCCGATCCATTGCCGGCGGCGATGAGAATCCCGTCCATCCGGTGGACGCCCGTGCCGTAGAAGTAGCCCGGCCGGTGGGCCAGGAGCGTGTCGGGGTAGCTGAAGTCCATGCGGAGGTCCGTCTCCATCCCGTTCACGCGGAGGAGGAGGCCGGGGGCGCCGACCGATCGAACCTCGCGATAGATCTCGCGAGGCTCCAGGACCTCGATGCGCGCGTTCGGATAGGCCTCGAGCCGGCGGCGGATCTCGTCCAGCGTGTTGCGGCCCTGCTCCGGGGTGCGGTCTTTCCGGTACGGATTGAGGTAGATCCCCTCGGGCACAGGGTACGAGATCGCCTCGGTCCGGTTCCAGTCGATCTTCCCCGCCATGGCCTCGAAGGTGGCATCCCCGCCGATCCATCGATCCATGTGCCGCTCGCCCTCGCCCGAGCGGAAACGGTCCGCGACGGCTCCGACAATGCGTCGGGCGGACGCATATTTCTCGGAGGCGAGAAGGAAACGGGACAGGAGCTTGCGCCGCATCGGCTCCGCGCCCGGCTTGAGTTTCAGGAACCCCTCTTCGAGGAGCCAGCGGTTCGTGAAGAACTCCGCGCCGGCCGGACCGTGGCCGTGGTCGGAGATCACGAGGGTAACCGCGGGCTCTCCCTGGGCGCGGAAGGCCCTGTCGATCCGGGCGCACGCCGCGTCCACGGCCCGCCAGAATGCGAGGAGGTCCGCCGGCATCCGGCTCGGTCCGCCGGCGCACTCTACCCAATGCTGGTGCTCGATGCGGTCGGTCTCGCGGAAGAGAACGAACAGAAAGTCGGGGTGGAAGGCATCCTGGAGGAACTCCGCGGCGGCCGCGCGCTGGGTGACCCCTTGGGTGGCCAGCGAAAGCCACTCGTGGCGCTCCGATTCGCGGTACGGCGGGAGCTCGGCGACCAGCGGCTCCCCGAGGCCCTCCTCGAGACGCGTGCGCACGTCGGCGGGGTAGGTGGTGGGATTGTCTCCGAACATTCCGGGAATCAGGTATCCGTTGATCGGGTAGCCAGCGCGGACGGGGAAGTTCAGGACGCCAACCCGGTGTCCCTGTCGGGAGAGCTTGTCCCAGAGCGCCTCGGCGGGCCGGTATCCCTGGACGAGCCGGCTCTTGCCTGGGCCGCCATTCGGCTCCGTGAAACCGAAGATCCCCAGCGCGCCGGGGTCGAGGCCGGTGGCGAAGCTGTACCATGCCGGTATCGTCTTGGACGGATAGACCGACATCAAGGGGGCGGAAACGCCCCGCTCCACCAGCGAGCGGAGGAACGGGAGCTCGCCCGCCTCCATCAGCGGGTTCAGGAGCTTGAACGTGCCGCCGTCGAGTCCCAGGACGAGGAACCGGTGACTAGCGCCCGTGCTCTCTCTCCCTCCCCTCGAGTAAGTCTATAGCCGAAGGGAAGAGACCCCGTACCCCTCTTAAAACCCTGTACAACAGCGCCACGCGGGCTTTGGACGCCACGGGTGAGAACCTAGACGAGGCGAATCGCGTCCAAGTTGAACGGAACCCGGCTCTCGAGGTTGAACCGCTTGTGGAGGCTCGACGCGAGGTCGAGCGTCTTCGATTCTTCGCCGTGGTTCAGGATGATTCTCTGCGGACGGGGGTCGAGGCTGGCGACGTAGTTCATCAGCTGGACCCGGTCCGAGTGGCCGGAGAACCCCTCGACCGTGGCGACCTCGAGACGGACCGGCGTGGTGTACTGACGTCCGTTGTCGAAGAGCTGCGCCTCGTTCATTCCGCGCTGTAACCGACGACCGAACGTACCGTCCGCCTGGTACCCCACGAAGACGATACCGTGCTTCTCCTCCGCCGCCCAGGCCCGGAAGTACTCCATCACCGGGCCGCCGCTCATCATGCCCGACGTCGCGAGAACGATGCAGGGGTCCTTCTCGTCGAGAATGCCCATCCGCATCTGCGACGAATCGACGCGGTGGAAGATGTCCGAGAGGAACGGGTTGTCTCCCTGCTGAAAGATCTGGGTCCGCAGCTGGCTGTTCAGGAACTCGGGATAGGCCGTGTGGATCGCCGTCGCCTCGAAGATCATGCCGTCAAGGTAGACCGGCACGCGGGGGATCTTGCCCTCGCGCATCCGCTCCTCCAGCACGAGCATGACCTCCTGGGAACGGCCCACGGCGAAGACGGGAACGATCGCCTTGCCGTGCCGGTCCAGTACCTTGCTCACGAAACCCGCGAAATCGTCCGAGGCCTGTTGCCGGCTCGGCTGCACGTCCCGGTAGCCCCCGTAGGTCGACTCCAGGACGAGCGTCTCGAGACGTGGGAACCGGTTGACCGCCGGGTTGAACAGCCAACTTCTCTCGAACTTGATATCACCGGAATACGCCAGGTTGTGGTCGCCATCTCCGATGTGGAAATGGCAGATCGAGGAGCCGAGGATGTGGCCCGCGTTATGGAGCGTGAGCCGCAGGTCGGGCGTAATATCCGTCGTCTCTCCCCACCGCAGCGGAATCGTGCGCGTCACCATGTCGCGGACGTGGGACGAGTCGTAGATCTTCTGCCGCGCTTCCTGGCTCGTGACCTTGATCGCATCGAGCAGCATCAGGGTCATCATGTCCCGCGACGGCGCGGTCGTGTAGATCGGTCCCTGGTAACCGTACTTGAGCAGGACCGGGACCAGGCCGCAGTGGTCGAGGTGAGAGTGGGTGATGACGACGGCATCGAGCGAGTCGAGGGGGAGCAGCTCCGGAGCGCTGAGGAACGGCGTCCGGTCGGAGCCAGGATCGATGCCGCAGTCGATCAGTACCTTCGAGTTCTGCGTCGAGAGCAGCGACGCGCTGCGTCCGACCTCCCGGTAGCCGCCGAGAGAGCTGTTTCGGGCCCAGATCTTTTCATCCAGCCGGTCGCGCGCGATGCGCGTGCCGACCTTCTTCAGGAACGCGCGACGCTGATCGAAATGATTGCGGAGATGCACGCGAACCTCCTCGACGGTCTTCGAGGGAATGGGAGGCGTGCGGACGACGGTCGGGACCCACCCGATCTTGCGTTTGAGCTCGGTCAGGACCGACCCCTGGCGCCCGATGGCCGCACCGGGGTTCGCCGCCTCGATCCAGACCTCCCCGGTTTCGGGCTCGAAGAATAGCGCTGTGATCTCGGCCTCCGCAGGGATCAGCTCGCGGATCGCCGCCTCGGCCTCCTTCGGGTCCATGAGGGAGGCCGGGTCGGAGCGGACGAGGACCCGGCGGCGAAGGCGCTGGGCGATATTGCGAAGGAGTTCGCCGCCCGAAAGGAACGCGTCGAGCTGCTTGGTGTACAGCACGATGTGGGGGCCCTCGAGCTCGATGTCGGTGACCTCGATATTCTCGGGGAGCACTTCGTGTAGCACTTCTTTCGTTTGTTCTAGTAGACTATCGATACTCATACGGTGACGGAAGGGGTTGGCCGAAAGGGGTTCGCCGGCCCCCGAGATCCCGGAGGATCTCGTTGGCGTTAGGGAAGGGCCGGTGGCAGTGGAATCTTGAGCGCCTTCAGGCGTTTATTGATTTCGTCCTCGGAAAACTCGCGGTACTCCTTGGACGTGATCGTGTGGATGAGGTATCCGTCGCCCGAAGCGGAGTCGCGCTTCATGGCCACGGTGAGTCCGCGGAGTGTCAGGTCGACGCCGTCGGAGACGGCCATGTCGCGGGAATAGCCCTCTTCCAGGAGACCGTAGACGAACGTGGAGCCGCTGCCGACGGAGACGAATCGGTCCTCGATCGACCCTCCCGCCGGGTCGACGGAGAACACGTGGCCGCCCTTGGCGTCGACGCCGCCCATCAGGAGCCAGGCGTAGTACGGGAACATTCGGTTCCCGCTCAAGATGTTCGACAGCAGCGTGGCGGCCCCCTCGACGCTGAGGGGCGCGCTCCGCCGGAGCCGGTACAGGGAGACCTCCGCCCGGAGGTACCGGACCAAGGTCTGGGCATCGCCCACGAGGCCGGCGATGGTGAGACCCAGGTTATCATCAATCTTGAACACTTTCTGTGTCTGCTTGGCGGCGATCATCGAGCCGGCGGTGGCCCGGCGTTCGGTGCCGAGCACGACGCCGTCCTTGCAGACCATCGCGACCGTCGTGGTGCCCTTGAGGAGGTTCTCTGTATCGGCGGCTTTGATGCTTTGCATGGAGCCTTCCAGTAGTGTGGGAAAACCGGTCGAGGGGACCAGGGGTCGGTATATAAGCGCTCGCGGGCGACAAGTCCATCGCCCGCCGGAGAGGTGTTTTCAGGCCGTCACCCGACGCAGTTGTGATAAACTTCGAGTCGGTCGCGCCGCGGGATAATGCTGCAACATGACATCGTTGTGGTGGGCGCGGGGCTCGCCGGCCAACGGGCGGCGCTCGCCGCCGCGAAGGCCGGACACGACGTCGCGCTCGTGTCGAAGCTGCATCCCTTGCGTTCTCACTCGGGCGCAGCCCAGGGGGGAATCAATGCGGCGATCGGCAAGGACGACTCCGTCGAGACGCACATCTACGACACTGTCAAGGGGTCGGACTACCTCGGCGACCAGGACTCGATCGAGTTCTTCTGTCAACAGGCCGGCCCGACGGTCATCGAGATGGAGCACTTCGGCACCATCTTCAGCCGCGCCGACGACGGCTCCCTGGCCCGGCGCGCCTTCGGCGGAGCCGGATTTCCCCGGACTATCTACGCTGCCGACCGAACGGGCCTCGCCCTGCTCCAAGGCATCTACGAGCATCTCGGCACAGAAACGATCCGGATGTACGACGAGTGGTTCCTTGTGTCGATCGTCGTCCGAGACGGGAGGGTACAGGGCATCACCGCGTTTGACCGGAAGACCTCGAAGATCGAGGGGATCGCCGCCAAGGCCGTGATCGTGGCGACGGGTCCCTTTGGACGGATTTACGGTCGAACCACGAACGCGCACAGTTGCACCGGCGATGGTGTCGCCGCCGCCTATCGAGCGGGTGCCAACCTGAAGGACATGGAGTTCGTCCAGTTTCACCCCACCGCCCTGCTCGAGTCGAGCATCCTGATCACGGAGGGCGCCCGCGGGGAAGGAGGCATTCTGAAGAACGCCCAGGGGGAGAGATTCATGGCCCGGTACGCTCCGCACGTCCTGGATCTCGCCTCCCGGGACGTCGTTTCCCGAGCGATCGTGACCGAGGTCAAGGAAGGCCGCGGATTCCCCGGGGGCTACGTCCATCTCGAGCTGATGCATCTGGGGAAGGAGAAGATCGAGAGCCGTCTCCAGGAGATCTGCGATTTCGCGCGGAGTTACGCCGGAGTCGACCCGGTCACCCAACCCATCCCCATCTATCCGGCGCAGCACTACATGATGGGCGGAATCTCGACCAACGTGAAGGGGGAGACGAACATCCCCGGCCTCTATGCCGCGGGCGAGGCCGCGTGCGTCTCCATCCACGGCGCGAACCGGCTCGGCGGCAACTCTCTCCTCGAAACGCTCGTCTTCGGGAAGCAGGCGGGCATCACTGCGGCGGCCTATGTCACCACGGCGCACGATACGGAGCTTCTCCCCGAAGACCTCGAGCGGGAGACGGCAAAGTTCCGGGCGCTCTGGGACCGCAAGGAAGGAGAATCCCCTCGGGCGGTCCGGACCGAGTTGCAGCAGACCATGGACAGGCTCGTCGGCATCTACCGGGTTCCGGACGAGCTCTACGAGGCGCTCCGGAAAGTGCGCGCGCTGCAGGAACGGTACCGCAACGTCCACGTGGTAGATCCCTCTACCACGTACAACGTCGACCTCAGCGATGCCCTCGAGGTGGGCCATCTTCTGGACCTCGCGGAGGTCATCGTCGTCGGGGCGATCGCGCGAACCGAAAGCCGAGGGGCGCACTCGCGTGTCGATTTTCCCGCCCGCGACGATAAGAACTGGATGAAGCACACAATCGTGCATCGGGCGCCGGGCGGACCGGACCTTTCCTATTCCCCCGTCGGCTACACCCATTTTGACCCGAAGGAGCGAGTTTACTGATGTCGGCCTCGGAGGAGAAACTGCTGGCATTCGCCGAGGAGAAACTCATCACCGTTCCCTTCGACGTGTACCGGTACGACCCGGCGCGTGGAGGCCAGCCTCGGTATCAGCACTACGAGCTCCGGCTCGCGCCCCACACGCCCGTGCTGACCGGCCTTCTCCGGATCCGTGACGAGTTCGACCCCACGCTCGCCCTGCGGTACTCGTGCCGGAGCGCGATCTGCGGCTCCTGCGCTATGCTGGTGAACTCGAAGAGCCGGCTCGCCTGCAAGACGCCGGTGGGTCCCGAGGTCAAGGAACACGGTCGGATCGTCATCGACCCGATGCGGAACCAACCGATCCTCCGGGACCTGGTGGTGGACCAGCAGCCGTTCTGGAGCCGGTACGAACAGATGGAACCCCATCTGATTCTCGACCCGAAGCGGCCGATGCCCAAGGACGCCCCCACCCAGATGTCGCCCGCGCAGGTGGAGCGGTTCAAGGAAACCCCTCGGTGCATCTCCTGCGCCGCCTGCTACTCGGCGTGCCCTGCGGTGGAGGCGGACCCGGAGTTCCCCGGCCCCATGGCACTCGCCAAGCTCTACCGGTTCGTTGTCGACCCCCGCGATGGGGCAACGCAGGCCCGGCTTCAGAAGATCCAGACCAATGGACTGTGGCTCTGCTTGCGGTGCCATCTCTGCACCGAGGCCTGCCCCAAAGAGGTCCGCCCCTCGGAGCGGATTCGAGACCTGAAGGAGCTCGCGGTCGAGGCCCAGGGCGGGACCGAACCGGGCTCTCGCCATGCGATCGGTTTCCTGAAGAATATCGAGGGCGCGGGAACGCTGAACGAGCTCAAGTTAGTGCGTCAGACCTCCGGCCTTGGGGGATTGGTGGCGGCCCTCCCCCAGGGCGTCCGGATGTGGCGAAAGAAGCCAGAGATCACGAAGTCCCCCCACCCGATCGAAGGGATTGACGAAGTGAAGAAGATCTACGAGGCGCTCGACGGCAAGAAGAAGGGCAAGGAATGAAGCTGGCCTACTATCCCGGCTGCGTCGCCCAGTCATCCGGAAAGGAGCTCGACATGGCGACGCGGTGGGTCTGCCGGGCCCTCGGCATCGAGCTCGTGGGCTTCCCGAGCTTTTCCTGCTGCGGCTCGGGGTTCATGGATGAGGCGAACGAGGTCCTGAACGTCGCGCTCAACGCCCGCAACCTCGCCATCGCCGAGAAGGCCGGCCTCGACCTGCTCACGATCTGCTCCACCTGCCAAGGCATGCTGTCCCTCGCGAACGTCCGACTCAACGACCCCAAGGTCAAGGGCCGGGTTGACGCGGCGCTCAAGCCGCTCGGGATCGAGTACCGCGGTACGACTAAGGTGAAGCATCTTCTGCGGGTGCTTACCGAGGACGTCGGCCTCGAGGCGATCAAGGCAAAGGTCGTCCGGCCACTCACCGGGCTCAAGGTGGGGGCGTTCTACGGCTGCCATCTCCTTCGCCCCGCCGACGAGATGAACTGGGAGAGCGGTGAAGAACCGCACGCGTTCGAGGACCTCCTCGCGGCCGTCGGGGCCACACCGGTCTACTACCGCGGTCGAGTGATGTGTTGCGGATTCCCCATCCAATTCGTCAAGCCCGCGACAGCGGAGCGGATTTCCGCGCGGCAGATCGACGATGCGAAGGCGCACGGCGCGGACGCCATGGCGACGCCATGCCCGCTCTGCCACATCTCGCTCGACGGCTATCAGAATCAGGCGGCGAAGGCCGCCGGCCATCGGCTGGACATGCCCGTGTTCCACCTTCCCCAAGTCGTCGGGCTGGCACTCGGGGCCACGCCGGAAGAGCTAGGTCTTCCCCGCCATATGGTGCCGACCGAGAGCGCGGTGGCCAAGATCGGCTCCCGGGCCGTCGCGTAGCGCCGCCGGCCTGGACCACGTCAGCGCTAGACGAACGATACAAGTAGCGACCGCTCCTCCACCTCGCCGTGAGCGGCGCCGACCCGGCGGCTCCTCCTGGGCAGTCATCCTCTCGATATCGCCCCCAGGAACCGCCCGGGGAAGACATGGGCCGGATCGTTTCGCTCACCGACGGCGTATTCGCCTTCGCACTCACCCTCCTTGTCCTGTCGCTCGTCCTTCCCACGGTGGTGGCTCTCCCCGCCGCGACGGAATCGAGCCGGCTCGGAAACGCGCTGTGGCAAGCGCGCGGCGCGTTCCTCGGCTACGTCTTCGTGTTCGTGATGATCTCGATCTGGTGGGTGGGCCATCACCGCTTGTTCCGATACATCGTACGGTACGACGACATTCTGGTGGGGTTCAATCTGGCGCTTCTCCTCGAGATCGCCGTCATGCCGTTCGTGCTCAAGGTATTCGTCTCCTACTCGAGCACCCAGGTCGCGGTCGATCTGTTCGCCCTGATCCAAATCGCGACGGGGGCCACTCTGTCCCTCATCTGGTGGTACGCCACTTGGGGTCACCGACTCATTTCACCGCGCCTCACGGACGCCGCGATTCGGTACGTACAGATCCGGCTCCTGCTCACCCCGATCGTCTTTGCCGTCTCGATTGGAGTGGCGTTCGTGAGCGTGTTCGCCGCCGAGGTCATCTGGATCGGAGTGTTCGTGGCTCAGCGGTTCAGCCGCTACTCCGAGGCTGTCCATGCGACGAGGGGGGACCACCCCCCGAGGGACCTGTGAGGAAACGAGCCCCTTCGCCCTTCGTCACGTACACGTGAAGGGCGTCGCAGGTTCCCCGGAAGTATCGTCCCCCGTCGGTTCCGACAGCGACTCGGAGGCGGTCTGCCACCTCGTCGTCGGAGAGCTCCGGGTCGACGCGCGGCGTGAACATGCATCCGAAGATGAGGAACCGCTGGCCCTCGACGTCGAGGCGTTCCGTTTCCGGGGCGCCACAGAACGGGCAGTTCAACACGAGACATCGATCCGGAGAGGGACTATGAGGCTGACGGAATCCGGCGCCGGCTGGCCCGGAGTTCACGCGAGCCGGTAGCGACCGGATCGATCCTGGAACAGCACGCCACGAATCCGGAGTCGTTCGAGCTGGTTTTCCACGTCCCATGCGGAGGCCGGCGAGCCCTGCGGACGCAACATTGCCAGGGTCTCCTCGACCGTGAGCCCGTCCGTCCGTCCCTGGAAGAGCGCCTCAAGAGTACGCCGTAACCGGGTCGTTCGGCCCCCCTCGGTCCGGTCGAGCGCCCGGGTCAACGGCCCCCGTCCCTCGCGGGACCAGGCCGCCGCTCGCTGGGTCGCCCGGATGAGAGAATCGACTGTTTGAGTCAGGTCCCTCGCTTCGACTTCGGAGGCCCCGCGGAGACGCGCTCGTGCGAACGCGGTTTGCGCGAGCCGGTCTCGGAACTCCCGTCGGTTGACCATGGTGCTCCACGGCTCCGCTGGCTGGCTCGGCGGCGGACCCGGCATCGCATCCAGGGCCTCGCGGAGCCGGGGTTCTTCGGCCCGGAGCCATCGGTACCAGTCCGGGGCGTCAGGGGGCTCGGGCATCCACCAGTGAAGGCCCCATACCAGCGCTCGCAAGGCATCTGGAAGTTCCACCTCCGCCCGAGGGATGCGGCTGGCTTCCTCGGCGGCGATCAGTAGTGGGACATCCCCGGAAGACAGGACGGCCTCAAACTCGGGAGTCATCGCCCTCCCGAATGTGATGACAGAACGAGGTGCCGCCGCGGTCGGACGCTGAGCAGCTGGAGGGGCGGAGATCGCCCGAAGTTGGATGGCGAAGGGACGGGCTGTTGCCGCCGAACGGCGACGGATTCTCGCCCCCGAAATGAGTTCCAACTCGCGGGACTGGGCGAGTAAGGGGCGTCGGGGGTTTCCCACCCAGTCGGGTGCAAGGCCGATGAGGCCGGAAAGGAACCTCCGATATCGGGCGAGGGACCACCCCTCGACTTCGATGTAGAGGTTCAGCCCCGCGGGTCGACCATGCCACGGAAGGGATCCCAGGAGGGGGAGGAGCAGGGTTTCGGTAATCGGGGGGGGCAAATGCCACAGCTCGGAGAGCTGGGGGACGACGGCTTCCGCCGCTCGGGGTGAGACCGCCTCGAGGATCTCCTCCCAGGAAGCAGGAGCGACCCCGTCGCGGGCCTCGATCAGTAGTTCGCCGTACGCAGCATCCGAAGCAGGTAAGACCCGCTTGACGGGCCGGGAGAGCCGGACGAGGCTTCCCTCGGCCGGGGGACGCTGTCGCGCCGGTACCGCCGCCAAGTAGGTGGCGCCGGAGTCCGTCGGCAGCGCGGAGAGTGCAAAGAGCCGGCGGGTCTCGGCCGGATCCGACCAGTGAAGAGGCGGCTCGATCGTGTTCGCAAACCCGACCACGTCCGGTAAGACGCGGCCGTACGGCGCTCGCCGGACCTCGGTCTCCCACCGAGCGAAGGCGAGCCGCCGCGCGCGTTCCCAGGGATGTTCCCGACGGGCCGTCCGAGTATCTGCGGTCGTGACGCGGCTCATCGGTCCGCACCCGCGTCGAACCTGGCCGCCTGTCCGTCGACGAGTCAGTCGATGTATCCGAGGGACCGAAGCCGTTCGCGGAGCTGGCGTTCCTCTTCCTCAGAGAACGGCGTCTCCGAGGGGGACTCGGCCAATCGGGCGAGGATGAAGGAGACGAAGGCATCGAGCGAGGCGAACGAGGTTTGGGCGAGCTTGCGCTCCAACTGGCGAGCGACGTCTTCGGGTATCTTGACGCTGCGCGTGGCGTCCGCGGGGGCGGTGGATGACGTCATTCCTGCGTAGGTCGGGAGGCGACGTCTAAGATATGCCTTCCCTCGGGGGGGACGACCGGGGTTTCGCTATTCCCATTCGATGGTCGCGGGGGGCTTATCGGTGATGTCGTACAGCACCCGGGTCACCTGGCCGGAAAGTTCCCGAGTGATCCGCTCGGCAATGGTTCGGAGGAGCGTCATGGGAACGCCCATGGCCGTGGCCGTCATCGCGTCGGTGGATTCAACGATACGGACCGACACCGCCTCCCCATGAACTCGGTTGTCTCCCTGAACCCCTACCGTGCGCACCGGGAGGAGCACCGCGAAGTATTGCCACGGTCGGGCGATGGACCCGTCCGCGATGCGCCGCTCCACCTCTTCCTCGACCACCGCGTTCGCCTTCCGCACGATCTCCACTCGCTCGGCCGTCACCGGTCCGGCCACGCGTACCGCGAGTCCCGGCCCGGGAAACGGCTGTCGCTCCGGAGACGGGATCTTGAGATACACGGAGAGGGCCCGCACCTCGTCCTTGTACAGGTCCCGCATGGGCTCCACGATCTTGAGCTTCAGGTCCTTCGGGAGCCCGCCGACGTTGTGATGGGTCTTGATCGTGTCGCGGAGCGCCCCGCCGCTCTCGATCCAGTCCGGCGCGATGGTGCCTTGGATCAGCGTGTCCGCGCCGAAACGTTCCGCCTCGGTCTCGAAGAGTCGGATGAACGTCTCCCCGATCCGGCGGCGTTTTTCCTCAGGGTCGCTGACGCCGGCGAGGACCCCCAGGAACCGGTCGGCGGCCGGAAGGACCTGCACCTCCAGGTGGCTCGCATCAAAGAAGCGTTGCACATTCTCGATCTCGTGGAGTCGTAGGAGGCCCGTGTCGACGAACAGCGCGCGCGAACGGTCCCCCAGCGCCTCCTGGGCGAGGAGGGCCGCCGCGGTGCTGTCGATTCCGCCGCTGGCCGCCACGATGGCCCGGCCCGGGACTTGGGCCCGCAGCTGCGCGATCGCTTCGCGATGGAACGCCGCCGGATCCCTCACGCCTTCCTCGCCGAGGGGGCCGGAGGAGTCTCCTCCCCCCATTTCGCCCGATACGCCTTCAGTTTGGTGGTCAGCTCGGGGTACTTGAGCGCCAGAATCTCCACGGCGAGGAGGGCCGCGTTGTCCGCCGCGTCCAGTCCGA
The DNA here is from genome assembly GCA_963787975.1 of uncultured Thermoplasmata archaeon. Taxonomy (GTDB): domain Archaea; phylum Thermoplasmatota; class Thermoplasmata; order Lutacidiplasmatales; family UBA184; genus JAKIWV01. The sequence goes on along the minus strand of CAWBEU010000007.1, from coordinate 254,390 downwards.
CGGCGGCCACCGGCACGCCGGGGGGCATCTGAACGACCGAGAGCAGGCTGTCCAGGCCGAGGCCCTTGTGAATCGGCACGCCGATCACGGGCCGCAGCGTCCGCGCGGCCACGGCGCCGGGGAGGGCCGCCGAGAGGCCGGCCATCGCGATGAAGACGTCCGTCTCGGGGTCATGCGCCAGCCGGTCCACCTTCTCCGGCGTCCGATGCGCGGAGGCGACATGGATCTCGGCGGGAACGTGAAACTCCGAGAGTCGTGCCAGCGCGGCCTCGGCCGTCGGCATATCCGACTTGCTTCCGATAAGGATCGCCACCTTCATGGCCTCGTGCAGTCGCCGCGCGACATAAAAGCGTAAGTCACGACCCGAGCGAAACCTCCATAGGCCGAGAGCCCCCGTGAACCGTGTGCGCCTCAAGCTCCACACCGGTGGGCGATTGCGACGCTGGATCGGCGCCCGCCTCGGCGGGGACTTCGAGCTCGGCGATAGGGTGTATCGCCGATTCCTCCATTGTCTCGGCGCGCTGGTGCTCCTCTACTTCGCGCTCCCCCACCGCTTGGTCGGGTGGTTCACCACCGAGGATGTTCTGCTCATCGGACTCGGGCTCGTACTACTGCTCGAAGCGCTCCGATGGATGGTGGGCGTCGAGCTTCCGACCATCCGCGCCTACGAGAAGGGGCGGGTCGCGAGCTACACGTTCTACGCCGTGGCGCTGGTCGTGGCGGTGCTGTTGTTCCCGCTCCCGATCGCCCTCGTCGTCGTATTGGGGACGGCCTTCGTCGACCCGTTGATCGGGGAGATCCGACTGTCCTCCCGTTGGCGGTCGACGTACCCGTGGTTTCCGGGCGTGGTCTACGTGCTGCTCGGCGCCAGCGCGCTAATCCTGGTGACGCACTGGTCGGCCTTCGCGTCCGTCACGTTCGCCGGGATCGCCGCCGTCGTGGCGCTGACCGTCGAGCGTCCGAAGATCCCGGGCGTCGATGACGACCTCGCCATGACGCTCGTGCCGGCGCTGGTTCTGCTCGCGCTCATGCTCGTCGCCCCGGGGACCTTCCCCTAGGCCCCCGTCTCAGAGGATCGGGGTCAGTTTCGCGTGCGGGGGGCCCTTGGTGGGGTCGTAAGCGATCGAGTAGATCGTCGTCCGGGGTCGGATCCCGTAGATGCACGGCGCGTTGTCGATGTTGATGATCCGGAAGTACGAGTCCATCATGTTCAGGATCTCGCTCGAGACCAGGAGTCCCGGCTTCAGAAGACCGATGCCCAGGTTGCCGAGCAGTTTGGTCCGCTGGACGCCTTGGAAGTAGAGCCGGATGGCGACCTGGTCGCCCATCAGGCTCTCCATCGTGTCGAACGCGGTGTACTCGATGAACGGCTTTCCCTCGGGGCCCCGCACCGCCTTTTCGGCGCTGGTCATCGCGCGGGTCGCCTCGTCCCGGCCGTACCGGGCCATCGGCACGATGTACGCCTCCTCGCTCTCCGAGGCCGTGTAGTCGGCGATGCGGACCCGGCTGTCGAAGAGGTGGGGCGGGCAGTACCCGGGTGATCGTGTCGCGCAGCTTCTCGGGGGACTCGCCCGCCGCGAGCACCGCGGTGATGCCGCGGCCCTGGGTGAGGAAGTTGAGGAACGTGGGAACGAGCACGAGGTAGTAGTCGTCGATGCCGACGTTGACATCGACCTCGAACGCGTTGTAGCTGCCGCGCCGGAAACCGCCGCCGAGGAGCGCGTCGAAGTCGCTGATCCCGGTCGAGTAGTACCGCTCGGGGTCGGGTTCCGGGGCCCACTGGGGCGGCGGGGTGGCCGAGTGACTGACCGGGGAGCCGGGTCCGAGCGCCGTGAATCGGCCGCCGGCGAGCGTGACGGCGTACCGCGGCTGGCCGATCGCGGTGGCTCGCAGCTTCTCGAGCCGCATGTGGCGGACCCGGCGTTCGTCGAGCTCCTCGCGGACGACGGAGACGAGCCCGTCGACGAGGTACTCGATCCCGCCGGCTTCGGGTTTCTCGAGGATCATGACGACATTGGTGTTGGAGTTCTCGACCAGGTCCTTCTGCAGGGCCATGACGAACTCTTCCATCTCGAGTCCGTACTTGTGGGTCACACCCTCGAGGGAGTCGATGACGAGGAGCGCCTTGTCCGGGAGCACGGTCTCGATCCGGTTGTAGCAGTTCTCGACCTCCGGCATCGGGTTGCGTCGGAGCAGCGCGGTGAGCTGGGCGCGGTCGACCCGGGTCGGCGGGCCGCGCTCGTCGGAGATCGCCGACATCACGTGCTTGGCCGCCGTGATCTTGGCGCGCTGATCTTCGGGCAGCTCCTGGACGACGGCCTTGTCGCGAGCGTGGAGCGTGTCCAAGAACAGTTTGCCGGCATCGAGGATGCGGGTCCGCAGCTCGCTGGCGCGGAGCCACGGGAACTGGCGGTAAAGCGCTTCGTCACTGACGCGGGTGGAGAGGTAGAACGATTGGTTCGGTTTGCCCATCCGCTCGAGCAATTCGAGGCCGAAGGTGGTCTTCCCGGTACCGGCGCCACCCTTCACGATGAGGGAACGGCCCCCCTTGCCCGAGAGGAACGTCGCCACTTCCAGAGGGATCGCCCCGCCGGCCGACCCGTTGTTTCCCTGCATCCGTGGAACCGACCTGCGGCAATCGCCCGACCGAATGTTCGTCCGGGTATCCGATAATGGAGCCGAATAGAAGTTAAAGTCTTCGCCGGCTCGGCGACAGTTCCCTACGGTTCACTCGTCGCGTCGTGGGCCAGACGCTTGACCGCGGCCCGGCCGGCGGCCACTGCCTTGGCCAGCGGCTCCCCGGGCTCTCCCTGCGCGGTCGCCGCCGAGGGATTCCCTCCACCCTTTCCATCGAAGAGCGGCCGCATCGCCTCGAGCACGAGGTCCGCGGGTACGTGGACACTGGACGATCCGACGAAGAGGATTCCTCGCCCTCCCGATTCGGCCGGGAGGATCACGACGCGGTCGGGCGGCCGGGTCAGGCGGCGAGAGAGCTCCTGAAGCTGTCCCCGGCTCAGCGGAAGCGTCCGACCGACGGTCAAGGTAACGCGACCCACGGAGTTCGTGGCCGTGGGGTCCGCCGCGAGCTCTTCGGCCAACTTGCCGAGGTCTCGTTTCTCTTCCTGCCGGCCGGCGCGACGGATCTCCTCCAACTCGGTCAACAGGCGCTCGACGGCGGCAGGAACCTTCTCGGGCGAGACGCCCAGCTGTCGGGCCGCGTCATGCAGCGCGGCGTCGCGCTCTTCGCGGACGATCACCGCGCGGTCGCCGGCTGCGTAGGTAAGCCGGACGATGCCGTCCTGGATCCGGTCGGTGCCGAGCACCTGGATGGCACCGACCTCGCTCGTGTGGGTGCAATGGGTGCCGCCGCAGGCCTCGACGTCGAATCCTTCGACCTCGACGATCCGGAGGTCCTTCCCGGGTACCGCTCCGCCCTGGTACAACGTGAATCCGAAACGGCGCTCCGCCTCCGTGCGAGACTCGAAGTAGCTCTTGACCGGCCGGTCCTCCGAGACGACCCGGTTGGCGAGTCGTTCGACCTCGTGAAGCTCCGTAGGCGACAGGGGCCGATAGTGCGTGATATCGATCCGGGCCATGTCCAGTCCCTTGTACGCGCCGGCTTGCCAGACGTGGGGACCCAGCACGGTGCGGAGGGCGCCGTTCAGGATGTGAGTGGCCGTGTGGTGCGCCATCAGCTGGCGCCTTCGCCCCGCGTCGATTTGCCCATGGACCTCTTCATCGGGGCTGAATTCGTGGACGCGCTCGAGGCGATGGAGGACCCAGGGTCCCCGACGGGCGACTTCCACCACCGGAAGGTCGTTCAGCTTGCCGGTGTCGGTGATCTGTCCGCCGCCGGTCGGATAGAAGTAGGTTCGGTCCAGGACCACCCACGGGCCGTGTCTCCACAGCACATGACTCCGGAACGAGAGCGTGTACGGGTCTAGGTAGTACAGTACTTCGGTCGCCGGTGTGTTCTGCGGAGGCTCGGGCAGGTCGCTGCCGGTCTCCGAGTATTCTTTTTCCGGCTTGTCCGCGGCGTGCCGGTCGGCTACGAGAGCGTAGAAGTTGTCGGGAACGGCGGGCGGCACTCGCAGCTCCTCCACGGCCACGTCGGGGGGAAGCCCCAGCGAGTCGTACCATTCGACCAGGTCTTCCACGTTAACGGCCCGACCCTCCTTCTCCAGCCGCTCCTCCATCCGTCGGACCTGTACACGGCCGCGTTTGATCGACTCTTCGTACCGCTCGACCTCGGCCTGGAGGACCCGGCGAAGGTCCTCCCGATTCGCTCCGACCTCGGGGTACGCCCGGGCGATCTCTCGTCCGCTCTGGTCGATGATCTGAAGGAAGTCGGGCGAGCCGCGCGCCCGGGCCAGGATGCGGAGCATCCGCCGGATGAGCAGGCGCGCGTAGTAGCCTTCCTTGACATTCGAGGGAACAACGCCGTCCGTGATCAGGAAATTGACCGCACGGGCGTGGTCCGCCAGGACCGCTGCCTCATGGGGAACGAGAATCGTCCGGAGGTCGTCGTACAGCTCTCCGAGGTTGGCCTCGTAGGCCGTGGCGGTTCCCTGGGACATCCAGGTGGATCGCTCGAGCCCATCAGCCGGTATCCACCACGGTCAAGGGCATCGGCTTCAGCTGGTCCCCGTCCCGGACGTATTCCATGAAGACGAGCGTCGCGAGCTCGAGGCCCTGGAGGCCGACGCTCAGGGAAGGTCCCAGGTTGCCGCCCCCTTCCCATTCCTCCTCCTTGTAGGAAATCTTGCGGGGATCGGCCCCGAGCTCCCCCGAGTAGAACCCGTGGCACAGCTCCGTGGTCCGGTCCTTGAAGTAGACCTCGTGGCCGGGCCGGTTGAACGCGAGGTGCGCCATCATCTCGAACTCCGAAAAATAGCGACTCTCCCGGCCGATGGACTCCAGGTCATTGAGACGAAGGCACGGCTGGCTGATGGTGAGGGGGTTGGCCGGGGGAGGGATCTGGCCCGAGGTCACCCACGGTTGAAAGTCGTAAATGCTCGCCTGCGTGAAGAACACGTCGTTGCGCCACCGGGCGACGATCGGGTATCGCCGGATCCGGGTGTGTCCGCTCCTCTCGAAGTAGGAGAGGAACGTCTCTCGCATCTCCGAGGGAGACAGGGCTCGATTGAAGGGGGGTGCCCCAACAAACGAGTACGGGGTGCACGGGTCCTCCTGGCAGCGGTCCAGGTCTCCGAGCGTCCAGAACGCGTGGCCGCACGAGGAGCACGTCCGCCGGTGGAACCCCTCCTGGTGGAAGAACTTCAGGTCGTACTCGCTCGGGTCCATCGGTGGGTCGCCGAGCCCGGGTCGGGATTAAACCATTCGCTCGCTCAGCGGCGAGGCGAGCTCTGCGCCGGTGGCCGGGGACGTTCGCGCGGGGACGCCGGGGTCCCCCGCCCATTACGCGATCGCGGAGGACCGGGTCGGTCCTCCTTCCTGGGTGGGGCGCGTCCCTCGCGCAGGGCGACGCCCGTCGCGCAGTACTCGAGGATAGGGCACCGGTCGCACAGCGGTCGGTTCGGTCGGCAGATGTTCTGTCCATGCTGGACCAAGAGGGGATTGAGCGGGATCCAGGTACCTGCGACGGGACCTTCCGAACGATCTCGGCCTCGGTCTGTTCGGGAGTCTTGGTCCGGCAGAGCCCCAGGCGGTTGGCGATGCGGTGGACATGGGTATCTACCGGGCACCGCCGGCAGGCCGTAACCGAACACGAGGACGCAGTTGGCGGTCTTCGGTCCAACGCCGGGGAGCGTCAGCAGCTCGTCCCGGTCCGCCGGCACCGTGCCCCCGAACTTGTCGAGGATCGCTCGGGCGGTGGCCCGGATGTGGCGGGCCTTTGTCTTGTAATAGCCCGTGGAGTGGACCAGCTTCTCGAGGCTGGGGAGCGACGCGGTGGCCAGTTCCTTGGGGCCGGGATACTTCGCGAAGAGCAGTGCGCTGGCCCGATCCGTGTTGACGTCCCGGGTGCGTTGCGACAGGATCGTCCCGATGAGAACCTGGAACGGATTCTCGGCGTGGTCTCGCAGGTACGGGACGCGCCAGTCTCCCCGATGGTAGAACGCGCTGAGCCGGTCCAGGATCACGTCCCAATCGAGCGGCTTCGGCTCCGTCATCGCGTGCGGCGTCCGCGGGAGGTCGCGAGCGGGACCTCCTGTCCGGGTCCCCGCATCGCCGGATCCGAGAGGTCCGGTTCGTCGGCGGGAGTTCCCTCGAGGGCGTTCAGAAGCTCCCCGACCAGGTAGTCGCTCCCCAGTGCGACGGTGTACCCTTCCGCGCGCGTGGCGACACGCGCCAGCTGGAGGCCCTCGCCCGCGGAACGAGCGATCACGACCCGGGGGAAGCGGGGGCGCGCGGCCCGGCGAAGCTCCTCGACATCGGCAGACCGGTCCGATCGGATCGGGGCGAGGATGATCGTGCGCGCGAGGAGAGAGAGGGGTTCGAACATCTCGTCGAACCGTTTGCCTTGAAGACAGCCGAAGAGGATCGCGCTCGCGTCGGCTTCCGCGAACGGAAACAGCTCGACGAGGCTCTGGGCCACGGCCCGGGCGCTCTCGGGGGTGTGCGCGACGTCGAGGAAGAGCGGCGGCCGTTGCGCGGCGAATTCCAGGCGCCCGCGCCACTCGATGGAGCGAAGCCCCTTTCGAAGGTCCTCCTCCGAGATGGCTCGGTCCACGGTCTGGGCGAAGAGGTCGGCGGCGGATACCGCGAGGACCACGTTCCGGGCTTGGAAGTTGCCCAGGAGGGGAATCTCGACCCCGGTGAGCTCCCGGTGTGGCGTGGCGATGTCCATCTTTTGACCGTGGGCGGACAGGACCCGGTTGCTCAGACGGAGTTCCCGTTCCAGGCGCCAAATGGGCACGCCGCGCGCTCCGGCCACTCGGGCGATCTCGCGCAGCGGCTCCTCTTTGGTTTCGCCGACCACCAGGCGCATTCCCGGGTGCATGATACCAGCTTTCTCGTGCGCCACGTGCGTCAGCGACGGACCGAGCACTTCCGTGTGCTCGAGCTCGATCGTCGTGATGACGCCGACCTTGGCGGGCAGGACGTTCGTTGCGTCCAGGCGGCCGCCCAACCCGACCTCGATGACCGCCGCGTCCACGTGCTCCCGGGCGAACCACTCGAATGCCAGCGCCGTCGTGACCTCGAAGAAGGTCGGTGGTCGTGGGATCCGGCCCGACCCGGCCAGGGAAACCGCCAGGCCCCGGATCCTCTCGATCCCGTGGACCACGGCTCCCGGGTCGATCGGGCGGCGGTCGATCTGGATCCGTTCCCGGTAACTCTGGAGGTGGGGCGACGTGAACAGGCCGGTCCGGATGCCGGAGGCCGTGAGGATGCCGGCCGTCAGGGCCGAGACGGAGCCCTTGCCCTTGCTGCCGGCGACGTGAATGGACGGGAAACGGAGTTCGGGGTGGTCGAGGGCCTCGAGGAGGCCCTGCATCACCTCGAGCCCCGGCTGGGCGCCGAACCGCCGGAGTTGATACAGGTGGGCGAGTGACTCCCGATACGCGTCGTCCGACACGGGTCGCCGGTGCCCCGTCAGGAAAGACGGCACATAACGATGCCCGGGGCGGGGTCGTTCGGCTCAGAACATCGACCGCTCGCGGTAGGGGCCGAACACGTCCTGGAAGGCGTGGACGATCTCCCCGAGCGTGGCGCGCGCGCGAAGCGCATCGAGCACGGCTGGCATTGTGTTGGCTTCCGGCTTCTCGGCAACGCGCCGGAGCGCGTCGAGGGCGGCTGTATGCTTCGCCGCGGTGCGCCGAGCCCGGAGCTGCCGGAGCCGCTTCGACTGGGCGACCCGCGCCTGCTCCGAGATCCGGAGGCGGGGCACTTCCACCGGCTCGTCAATGGTGTACGAGTTGACGCCCACGATGTGCAGGTCGCCGGAATCGATACGGCGCTGGTAGCGGAAAGAGGCCTCCTGGATCTCGCGCTGAAAAAAGCCTCGCTCGATCGCGGGGACGACGCCGCCGAGCTCATCGATCCGGTCGAAGTATCGGCGGGCTTCTTCTTCGACCGTGTCGGTGAGCCATTCCACGAAGTAGCTGCCGCCGAAGGGATCGACGGCCTCGGCGACTCCGCTCTCCTCGGCGAGGATCTGCTGGGTCCGGAGCGCGATTCGGGCCGCATCCTCGGTGGGGAGTTGGAGGGCCTCGTCGTAGGAGTTCGTGTGGAGTGATTGGGTGCCCCCCATCACGGCCGCGAGCGCCTGCACCGCGGTGCGCACCACGTTCAGCTCGGGCTGCTGAGCGGTGCACGAGCAGCCCGCCGTCTGGGTGTGGAACCGGAGCCAGAGCGACCGTTCCCTCTTCGCTCCGAACCGGTTCTTCATCACGTCGGCCCAGATCCGACGCGCCGCCCGGAACTTTGCGATCTCCTCAAAGAAATCGTTGTGGGAATTGAAGAAGAACGAGAGCCGCGGCGCGAACTCGTCGACGGGGACCCCTCGCCGCTGGGCCGCCTCGACATAGCACATTCCGTCGGCCAGCGTGAAGGCCAGCTCCTGAACCGCGGTCGACCCCGCCTCGCGGATGTGGTATCCGGAGATGGAGACCGGGTTCCACTTCGGCAGGTGATCGGTTGCGTACTCGATCGTGTCGGTCACGAGTCGAAGCGCCGGTCGAGGCGGGTAGAGGAACTCCTTCTGGGCGATGTACTCCTTGAGGATGTCGTTCTGGGTCGTGCCCCCAAGGGCGACCGGGCCCACCCCGGTCGCTTCGGCGGCGAGGAGGTACATCCCCCAGACGATGTTGGCCGGGCCGTTGATCGTCATCGAGGTCGTGACGTTGTCGAGCGGAATGCCCCGCAGCAGGCGTTGCATGTCGTCGAGGGAGGACACGTTCACGCCACACTTGCCCACCTCCCCGAGCGCCTCCGGGTCGTCGGCGTCGATGCCGTAGAGAGTCGGGTCGTCGAAGGCGATGGAGAGGCCGGACTCCCCGTGCGCCAGCAGGTAGTGGAATCGACGGTTCGTGGCTTCGGGGGTGCCGAAGCCGGAGAACATCCGCATCGACCAGACGCGGCCCCGGTACATCGTGGGGTGCACGCCGCGCGTGTACGGGTACGCCCCCGGGTATCCGATGCGGTCGGGGTCCGGCGTCTTGTCGGTGGGTAGGTAGAGCCGTTCGACGGGGATGCCGCTGAGGGTCTCGAACTTCTCCTGTCGTTCCGGATTCTTGGAGAGAAACGGGCGAAGCGTCTCCTCGGTCCAGCGGGTTTCCGCCTCGGCAAGGGCCCCGCGCGGTTTTCCGTGTCCGGGCGCAGTCGCCCCGGACCGGCGGTCGGCCGGTTGAGTCGCGGCCATCGCTCCTCTAATCGCTCCGCCGCGTTAAAGGGGTTCGGGCACCCGGAGACCGACCAAGTCGGAGTCTCCCCTTCGCAGGACCTTGGCCCCGAGCGAGCGGGCGAACCGGGGGAACGCTTCACCGGTCCATTTCGTGTTGTCCGCCATCACGATCGAGCCGGGATGGAGCTTCAGCCGGATCGTCTCCAGTTCGAACGTGAGGTGGGTCGGCGTGTGGTGACTATCGTGCAGGAAAATGTCGACAGAGGAGATGGCCCGGACCAGCGGCGGAAGCTTCTCTTGGCTCAGCCCGAGCCGCAGGTCCCACCCGGCGCGGTACGATGCCGGGATCGCCCAGCCGCTGGAGCGACCGGGCGGGACACTCACGGCGGATTCGCCCTCCGAGAGAGTGGGGCCGGCCTGGACCTGGGGTCGATCGACGGAATGGAGCGTTCCCCGGCGGTTCCGTCGAAGAGCGGCGAGGAAATGGACCGAAGAGACGCCGGAAGAAACTCCGGTCTCGATCACATGGTCGGGCCGACGGGCGCGGGTCATCACGTACAGCTCGAAAGGCGCACGGAACTGCGCGTAGAACGTGCGACCCCCCGCCTCGTGCGCGCGACGGAGAGCGCGTTCGAGCGGGGCGAGCGTAGGGATCTCCGCGAGCCACGGGTCGAGTTGTGTCGGGGGGACGCCGAGGAGACCCGAGAGCCAGATCCGATTGGGCCGTGCCCGGGGGTCGCCCAGTTCCCGGACCGTCGCGCGGACGGAGGCGTCGAGGGCGGGCCGCGTCGCCACGGCGCGGGCGAGAACGACCCGGCCCTTAGAGTTGCGGGGTTCGTTGCGACCGCGCCTTCCGCTCGAGGTGGGCCTCGCGAACGACCAGCCGGGAGGCGCTTCCTCGGCGCTCGGGTTCTACGTGGTCGAGGACGATCCGATGGGTCCAATCCGGCACGTCGGTGACCAGCGTCTCGTACTCGCCTCCTTCGCCCGCCACGTGGACGGCTCGCACCTCCCGGCTCCGTCGTTCGATCTCCCGGACCATCTCGAGGTCGAGCCGGCGCCCGAGCAGGTCCGGCGTCAGGGGTTCGGCGGCCAGATGGACCAGTCGGATGTCGAGTCCGGCCCCGATCTCTTCACGGACGACGCGCCCGGGGTCCTTCCCCCAGAGCGGGGCGTACAGGGGCCGCCCGAGCGAGAAGCTGACGGATTGGAGCCGACTCCATTGGTAGGCCGAGGCGATTGCCCCGGTGACCACAGGGCCCTGGGTTCCGGCCAGCGCGTCCCGAACCGCATCCGCCTCGTCCGCCTCGGACGAACCCCTAACTTGTACGGTACGCGTCGCCTTCCCCCAGGCTTGGGCCTGGAGCGTCACCATCGAGAGATTCGGGGTATGGAACATCATCGAGTCCGGATCGGTCGGCGTCAGGACGACCAGCTCGTCGACGTTCATTCCTTGGGTATCGGCCAGGTAGGCCGAGAAGATCGAATCCTTCCCGCCCGAGACGAGTGCAGTGACCGTCACGACGTTCCCCGGGCTAGCCCTGGAGGAGCCCGCCGCGCCACGCCGAGTAAAGCTCCGTCAGGTCGAGGTTCGCCTCGACGTGCTCACCCCACCGGAAGATGCCCGCCATCCCAGTGACAGCGCCCAGACGCGCCACCGGCTCGCCGCGCATCCGGCGTTCGAACGTCTCGACCTTCGAGCGGTCGACCTCGACGACCCAGCGGGATGCCCCCTCGGCCACGGCCGCGAGCCCGGGGCCGGAAAGGTCGGTGGCAGTCAGGTCCACCGAGAAACCGAGCCCTCCGCCGAAGGCCATCTCGATCAGGGTGAGCGCAAGTCCGCCATCCGAAACGTCGTGTACCGCGCGAAGGGTCCCGGAGCGGCCGGCCGATAGAAGCGCCTCACCGGTTCGACGGAGGCGGGCGGGCTGGGTCGGGGGGACCGGCTGCCCGCGGATGCCGTGTCGACGGGCCCAGAGAGAGCCCCCCAGCTCTGGTCGGCTCGTGCCGACGAGATAGAGCGGGTTCCCCACTTCCTTCAGGTCGACCGTGGTGCAGTGGCGAACATCGGGGACAATTCCGGTGGCCAGGAGAACCGGCGTCGGAGGGATTGCGGCCCCGAGACCGCCGTTGTAGAAGCTCACGTTCCCCGACGGAACCGCGAGGTCCAATCCTCGAGCGCCTTCGGCCAACCCTCGGACCACGGCGGCGAACTGGCCGAGAACGCGAGGGTCTTCGGGATTACCGAAGTTGAGGCAGTTCGTGAACGCGTCCGGTCGGGCACCCACGGCGTACAGGTTCCTCGCGGCCTCTTCCACGACCCACCGCGCGCCGCCGCGCGGGTCCTCGAGACAGGCCCACGGCTGGGCGGCCACGGCCAGCGCAAGTCCCCTCCAACTCTCCGTTCGTGGCCGGAGCACGGCGGCGTCCCCGTGCGACGGGGAGGTGACCTGCCCCTGGAGGGGCTTCAGAATTGTATGGCCGAAGACCTCGTGATCATACATGCGGATCACCGGCTCCCTCGAAACGGAGTCCGGTGCGAGCGTCAGCTCGCGAATGAGTTGGCCCATTTCGTGGTCCGGAACTCGTGCGGTCGGCTTCCGGTCGCCAGGTCGGGGAGCGCGAGCCGCCGGTGGAGGGGGGCGTGGTCCACACGGAAACCGACGTCGAGTTCTCCAGCCGGGGCTCCTTGGTATCGTATCTGCTCGGCAGGGCCCTTTGTAACGTGGCCGATGTCCGAGGCGGGCACGTCCCAGCGGCGGAAGATCGCCAAGAGGGCGGGGAGGTCGTTCGGCCGCACATCGAGCAGCATCCGCTCCTGGGATTCGGAGATCCAGATCTCCCACGGGAGGAGTCCGCGCTCCCGGAGCGGCACGCGGTCGAGGTCGATCTCGGAACCGAAGCCGCCCGCGTGTACCAGCTCGCCCGAGGCGCTCGCGAGACCGCCTCCCCCGAGGTCCTTGAGGCCCCGGACCAACTTTCGGTCGAACGCTTCGATGCAGGCATGGATGAGCGGCTCTTTCATGATCGGGTTTCCGAGCTGGACGGCGCCCCGCGATTCGGTCTCGCTGCGCTCGGTCAGCTCCCGGGAAGCGAACGAGACGCCGCCGATTCCGTCCCGCCCGGTGAGTCCCCCCACGAGCACGAGCCGGTCACCGATGGCCCGGGCCCGGTTCGGTAGCAACCGGGCCTTGGGAAGGAAGCCGACGCAGGCAACGTTGACGAGCGGATTGACGACGTAGCCGGGGTCAAAATAGATCCCCCCGGCGACCGTCGGAACGCCGACGCGGTTTCCGTAGTCCCGGATCCCGGCCACGACGCCGTCGAAAAGGTAGCGGGGGCTCTTGACGCCCGCCGGCAAGCTCTTTCGGGCCAGGTCGAGCGGACCGAAGAACAGCGGGTCGGCCAAGGCGATCGGCTTCGCGCCCACGGCGAGGACGTCCCGTAGAATCCCACCGATGCCCGTGGCGGCTCCCCCGTACGGCTCGACCGCAGAGGGATGGTTGTGTGATTCGATCCGGAGGGCGTAGGCGAAACCGTCCTCGAACGCCATCACCCCCGCGTCGCCCGTCCCGAGCACTCGACGCGCGGGGTGGAGCTTTCCGAACGCGGCCTTCAGGTAACGCCGGGAACTCTTGTAGCTGCAGTGCTCGCTCCAGCTCTGGGCCAGCCCCGCGAGCTCAAGGTCCGTGGGCTCGCGCCCGGCTCGGCGGTAGTACCTGCTGAATCCGCGCCAGCTCGACCTCGTCGAACCCCAGCTGGAGGCGCTCGGATGTGCGAGTCAGTGCGGCCCGGCTTTCCTTTCGAAACGGTACGGTCATTACCCCTGGCGCCCACGGTGAGCCCAGAGGGTTGGCGGGGCGCGACATGCCGTCCCTCAGTCCAACAGCGGGGTCACGGTCACGCGATGGATGACCGGGTTCGCCAGGAGCCGGTCGACCGCCTCGCGGGCCAATGCGTCAGCGCGCGTACGCTCCACCTGGGTGAATTCCAGGACGTAGACCCGGGCGGTCGTCACACGCGATACGGGGGAGATTCCGAGCAAGGCCAGCGACTTCTCGACCGTCTCGGCTTCCGGGTCCATGACCCCGGGTTTTAGTTCAACTCGGATCTCGATCCGGAGCGTCCGGTGGCCGCTGCCCATCAGGATCTCTCGGCCGCTTCGAGCGTTTCGGGACATATTACTTCCGACCACCGGTGCGCGCCCGGGCGGACCGCCGGAGATCCGAGGGGCAAGGAGGCCAAATTTCTCGCCAAAAAACCTAAATAGGGGTCGTTTTTCGGACCGAGGGTCTGGGGGTTGGGGTGGAGGAGCTCATTTGCAGTGTCGAGTTTCTTCGAAGTCGAAGGGAGCTCGTCGCGCGCGTTTCGAGTGAAGCGGGGGGAGTGCGCGAGTACCGTGCGCCCGCCTCCGGTCAAGTGATCGAACAGGTGGTCGACGATCTCCAAGAGGAGTTCGAATCGGCTCCGGTGACCTGACGAGGATCTCGCCGGACACGGGGTCACCCGCCACCGCCAGCGCCGGACACGTAACTGCCGATTGAAGGACAGAACAGGAGGCGAAGGTATCGATGGAGAAACAAGGAACGAAGAGCAAGGGACCGGTCAGCGGAGCCGTCGAGAGCGCCTTCACGAAGGTCTGGGGAGACGAGCACGTCACCGCGCTCATCGCCCTGAAGGTGGAGACCGCGGAGGCCGACGGCGTCGCCGCCGAAGTCGCCCGTTTCACCGAGGCTGAGGACGTCTTCCTCGTCACCGGCGACACTGACATCATGGTCAAGGTCACCTTCCCCCACTACGAGGAGCTCAAGGAATTCGTCCTCCACCGCCTGCCGGTGGTGAAGGGGATCCGCGAGACCAAGACGCTGCTCGTCGTTACGGCATACAAAGAAGGAGGCGAGGCCCGTCGCGCGTAAGCGACACGGGTTTCGATATCATCGTTGACCGCCACGGATAGCCACGCCGTACCGCCTACCGTCCCCGAGCCCGCCCCCGCCGCCTCGGGCAAGTCCCTCCAGCTGGAACGCATCGCCCAGTCGCTCGCCGCTCTCGGCGAGGACGGTTCCGTGCCTCGGAACATCCGTCGCGGGGCGCAGTCGGCCCGCGACGAACTGCTCAAGGCCGCCGTCGCCCTCGACGTCCGCGTCGCGAGCGCGGTCTACGTGCTGGACGATCTCGCGAACGATTCCAACCTTCCCACCCACGGCCGCACCGCGATCTGGTCGATCATCTCGAACTTGGAGAGCCTCCAGTGAATTACGAGCGGCGAAACCTGAAATACGAGCCCCGGGTCGCGCCCGTTCGGAGCGATCGCGGGCCCGTAGCTCAGTTCGGTAGGCCGGCGGGTACGCTCGTCGGCCCGACACAGAGCATCTGGCTTTTAACCAGGCGGTCGGGGGTTCGAACGAGCAGCGCCGCACAGGCCGTCGCTCTCCGGAAATCCCCCCGGGCCCGTTCCGCTCCGCTGGAGTCCGCATGAGTCCCACCCGAGCACGCCCCCGGAAATCGGCCAAGACCGTGAAGGCTCCGTCGCGCCGCGAGTTCCAGACTCACCACCTCATCCCGCTGCACGAGCTGCTCAGCGAGGACGACGCCCGCAAGGTCCTCCAGGAGCTGGCCACACCGGTCGAACGGCTTCCGAAGATCCTCGCGAGCGACCCCGGTCTCCTCACCAACCCGGAGGTCCGCGCCGCCAAGGAAGCAGCCGAGCCGCTCGCCGGCCGGATGGTCCGCATCCGTCGCCCGTCCACCACGGCCGGCGAGGCGATCACCTATCGTGTCGTCATCGCCAATCTGGGGACTAGAGGGGTTCACTGTCATGCGAGAAATCGTAGATGCATTCTTCCGGGAGCGGTCGACGGTCAACCACCACCTCGCGAGCTTCAACGACTTCCTCCCGACGCCGGACAACCCCAATTCCCGGATGCAGCGGATCGTCGACGAGGCCCGCGTCAGCGAGGACTCCACCGACCGTGGCGTGATCCGGCTAGACGTTCAGAAGACGAAGAGCTCGATCTACGTTCGCGTCGGCCGTCGTCGGGACGCGCGCGCCCAGCTCGACGCCACCTCCGAGCCCACGGTGTTCGTCGGTCAACCGTTCGTCAAGGAACCGGTTGGCTCCAAGCCCACGCTCACGCCGATGGAGGCGCGGCTGAGGAACCTCACCTACCAGGCGCCGATCTACCTCCGGGTCACCGTCGTCGAGAACGGCGTCGAGCGCGCCCCCGAGGACGTTCACATCGGCGACCTGCCGATCATGGTCAAGAGCCGGCCCTGCAACCTCCACCAGGGGAACATCGAGCGCGACTCCGGTTTCCCCCTCTCGGCGGAGGAGTACCGGGCCAAGCTCGTCGAATACGGCGAGGATCCCGCGGACCCCGGCGGCTACTTCATCATCGGCGGCACCGAGCGCGTGATCATGAGCCTCGAGGACCTGGCGCCGAACCGGATCTTCGCAGAGTTCAACGAGCGCTACGGGACGCCCATCGAGAGCGCCAAGGTGTTCAGCCAGCGCGGCGGCTATCGGTCCCTCACCGTCGTCGAGAAGAAGAAGGACGGCGTGCTCCACGTCTCCGTCCCCAGCGCCTCTGGGCAGATCCCGCTCGCGATCCTGATGAAGGCCCTCGGGATGAAGAACGACGAGGAGATCTACCAGGCCGTCCTGGGCGAGCTCCTCCCGCTGGACGAGCCCTTCGTCCAGACGATGAAGCACCTCCTCAACGTCAATCTCGAGGAGTGCATCTCGAAGAAGCTCTACCCCCCCGAGGGGATCCTCACCACCGAGGACGCCCTCCTCTACCTCGAAAAGAAGTTCGCCACGGGCCAGGCGAAGGAGTACCGTCAGCGGAAGGTCGACGGCATCCTCGACCGGTCCCTGCTCCCCCACCTGGGCGACGCGAAGGCGGACCGTCTCAAGAAGGCCCTCTACCTCGGACGGATGGCGCGTACCGTCCTCGAGCTCAACCTCGGCCAGCGCGGCGAGGACGACAAGGACCACTACGCGAACAAGCGGCTCAAGCTCGCGGGCGACCTCATGGAGGACCTGTTCCGCGTCGCGTTCACGATGCTCCTGAAGGACCTCAAGTACCAGCTCGAGCGCTCCTTCGCCCGGAAGAAGGACCTCCGGATCGCATCGGCGATCCGGCCGGACCTGCTCACCCAGCGCCTCGTCCACGCGCTCGCGACCGGCAACTGGGTCGGCGGCCGGGCCGGCGTCAGCCAGCTCCTCGACCGGACCAGCCACATGTCGACGATCTCCCACCTCCGGCGAGTCACGAGCCCGCTCACGCGCAGCCAGCCGCACTTCGAGGCGCGCGACCTGCACCCCACCCAGTGGGGCCGGCTCTGCCCCAACGAGACGCCCGAAGGGCAGAACTGCGGTCTCGTGAAGAACTACGCCCTCTGCGTCGACGTCTCGGAAGGCGCCGACGAGGACGAGGTCGCCCTGATCCTGCGTGACCTGAACACGCGCGAGATCGGTCCCGAGGTCTTCCAAGAGGCCTCGGCGCCCCGGGGAAAGCGCGCCGCCCGTGTCTACGTCAACGGGAACCTCGTCGGCCTCCACTCGAACCCGACCGAGCTCGTCCAGGAGATCCGGGAACGCCGGCGGTCCGGTACCCTCTCTCCGACGCTCGGCGACAAAATCTACGAGATCAACGTGCGCAGCGACCAGCGCATGAACGAGGTAATCGTTCACTGCGACTCGGGGCGACTCCGCCGGCCGCTGATCAGCGTCAAGGACGCCACGACCCGCGTCACCCGGTCGGACCTGGACGAACTGGCCCGCGGTACGCTCTCCTACACCGACCTGGTCCGACAGGGAAAGGTCGAGTGGATGGACGCCGAGGAGGAAGAGGACACCCTGATCAGCGTCGACGCCTACCAGATGCCGGAGCGCTGCCCCAACTGCCAGCGCGCCCTCTCCCGGAGCGACATCCGGTGGGTCTCCGCCGGCGAGAAGAAGGACGCCGCCGACGTCGAGTGCGGCCGGTGTCACCACGTCTTCCCGACGCCCTCGCTCCTCCGCAAGGACCACACGCATCTCGAGATCGACCCGAACCTGATCCTCGGAGTCTGCACCGGGCTCATCCCCTACGCCGAGCACAACTCGACGCCGCGGAACACGATGGGCTCCGGGATGGCCAAGCAGGCGCTGGGCGTCGAGTCGGTCAACTACCGCCGTCGGCCCGACACCCGCGGCCACCTCCTCCACTATCCCGAGGCGCCCCTGCTCCGGACGCAGACGATGCGCTACGTGCAGTTCACCGAGCGTCCCGCCGGTCAGAACTTCGTCGTGGCGGTCCTGACCCATGAGGGGTACAACATGCAGGATGCGCTCGTCTTTTCTCAGGCCGCGATCGACCGCGGTCTTGGCCGCTCCTCCTTCTTCCGTACCTACCGGGGCGAGGAGCGCAAGTACCCGGGCGGCCAGGAGGACCGCTTCGAGATCCCGAGGCCCGACGTGGCCGGCGCGCGCGTCGACACGGCGTACCGGAACCTCGGCGAAGACGGACTGATCTTCCCCGAGCTCGAGGTCACGGAAAGCGACGTGCTGGTCGGCAAGACCTCCCCGCCGAGGTTCCTCGAGGAGAAGACGGACCTCCTGACGCCCCAGAAGCGCCGGGAAACGTCGGTCACCGTCCGCGCGGGCGAATCCGGCTGGGTCGACAGCGTGATCCTGACCGAGGGCGAGAACATCTCGAAGCTCGTCAAGGTGAAGGTCCGCAACCAGCGCGTCCCCGAGCTGGGCGACAAGTTCGCCTCCCGGCACGGCCAGAAGGGCGTCGTCGGGCTCATCGTTCCCCAGGAGAACATGCCGTACACCCGCGACGGCATCACGCCGGACCTCATCGTCAACCCGCACGCCATCCCGTCGCGCATGACCGTCGCCCACGTGCTCGAGATGCTCGGGGGCAAGGTCGGCTCGCTCGAAGGACGCGTCATCGACGGCACGCCGTTCTCGGGAGAGCGCGAAGAGGCGCTCCGCGAGTCGCTCAAGGCGCTCGGCTTCCACCCATCCGGGCGGGAAACGTTCTACGACGGCGTCACCGGGCGCCGGCTCGATGGCGAGGTGTTCGTGGGCGTGATCTACTACCAGAAGCTCCACCACATGGTCGCCGGGAAGATGCACATGCGGTCCCGCGGCCCGGTCCAGATCCTCACGCGGCAGCCGACCGAGGGTCGGTCTCGTCAGGGCGGTCTCCGGTTCGGTGAGATGGAACGCGACTGCCTGATCGGCCACGGCGTGGCGATGGTCATCAAGGACCGTCTGCTCGATGAGTCCGACGGGACGATCCAGTACGTCTGCGGCAACACGGAGTGCGGCCACATCGCGATCCCGGACGCCCGGACCGGGTCGCTCCGCTGCCCGAGCTGCGGCAACACGTCGTCGATCTATCCGGTCGAGATGAGCTACTCGTTCAAGCTGCTCCTGGAGGAGCTGATCAGCCTCGGCGTGATCATGCGACTCCAGTTGGAGGACATGCGGTAGGAGGTTCCTCGATGGCGCAAGGACTTTCCAAGCGGATCAAGAGCCTCCAGTTCGCTTTCCTGTCGCCGGACGAGATCCGGCGCATGAACGCGATCAAGGTGATCACGGCCGACACGTACGACGACGACGGCTACCCGATCGAGATGGGTCTCATGGACCTCCACCTCGGCGTGATCGAGCCCAACCTCCGGTGCCGGACCTGCGGCGGCCGAGTCAACGAATGCCCCGGCCACTTCGGGATCATCGAGCTCGCCATGCCGGTGATCCACGTCGGGTACGCGAAGGAGATCAAGCGGCTCCTGCAGCTCACCTGCCGCGCCTGCGGCCGCATGCTGCCCGACGCGCCGAGCGCCAGCCGGGCCGAGATCATCATCGAAGGCGACGAGGGGCCCTCCTCCGCGCCAACGCCGCGCGAGGGAAAGGAAGAGCGGAGCTGCCCCCACTGCCACGAGGTCCAGCAACGCATCGTGCTCGACAAGCCCACGACGTTCCGCGAGAACGGCCACAAGATCACCCCGAAGGAGGTCCGCGCACGCCTCGAGCGGATCCCGGACGACGACGTCCGGGCCCTCGGGCTCAACCCGAAGGCCGGCCGGCCCGAGTGGATGGTCCTCACCGTTCTACCGGTCCCGCCGGTGCAGGTCCGCCCTTCGATCACGCTCGAGAGCGGCGAACGCAGCGAGGACGACCTCACGCACAAGTTGGTCGACGTGCTGCGGATCAACCAGCGGCTCCGCGAGAACCGCGACATGGGCGCCCCGCAGCTCGTGGTCGAGGACCTATGGGAGTTGCTCCAGTACCACGTCACGACCTACTTCGACAACCAGACGAGCGGCATCCCGCCCGCCCGGCACCGTTCGGGCCGGCCGCTCAAGACCCTCGCCCAGCGGCTCAAGGGAAAGGACGGCCGGTTCCGGTCGAACCTGTCCGGTAAGCGGGTCAATTTCTCCGCGCGGACGGTCATCTCGCCCGACCCGATGCTGTCGATCAACGAGGTCGGCATCCCGACGGAGGTCGGCCGGGCCCTGACCGTCCCGCTCGAGGTCACCCCCTACAACGCCGACATCGCGAAGGAGCTTGTCCGGCGCGGCCCAACGCCCGCCGACAAGGAGGGATCTACCAGTGCGGCGTGAATTACCTCATCCGCGAGGACGGGCAGCGGATCAAGGTCATGGACAAGAACGCCGAGGCGTGCGCCGAGCTCGTCACGCCCGGCTGCGTCGTCGAACGGCAGCTGATCAACGGCGACATCGTCCTGTTCAACCGGCAGCCGTCGCTCCACCGGATGAGCATGATGGCCCACTTCGTCCGGATCCTCCCGCACAAGACGTTCCGGTTCAACCTCTGCGATTGCCCGCCGTACAACGCGGATTTTGATGGCGACGAGATGAACCTCCACGTGCTCCAGAGCCAGGAGGCCCGCGCCGAGGCGAAGGTGTTGATGAAGGTCGAGGAGCACATCCTCTCGCCCCGCTACGGCGGGCCGATCATCGGGATGCTCCACGACCACATCACCGGCATGTTCCTCCTGACCTACCAGAACCCCCACTTCAACCGGCACGAGGTCACGTACATGCTCTCCCGGATCCAGATGCCGATCCCGCCGCCCGCCGGGACCGACAAGGAGGGCAACGAGTTCTGGCTCGGGAAGCAGCTGTTCTCGACCCTGCTGCCCAAGGACCTCACGATCGAGTACCGGGCCAACATCTGGAACAAGTGCAACGACCCGCCGCTCCACTGCCCCCACGACGCGTGGGTGGTCGTCGACCACGGGGAGCTCAAGGCCGGCGCGATCGACAAGAAATCCGTCGCCTACGAGAAGGGCGCTCTCCTGGACGCCATCGCGCGTAACTACGGCATGGGCCGGGCGCGGCAGTTCCTCGACGAGGCGAGCCGCCTCGCTATCGCGACGATCGACCTCCGGGGCCTCTCCACCGGCATCGATGACGAGGACGTCCCGAAGAACGCCCGCAAGGAGATCGACGACGTGCTCTCCGCGGCGCGGCTCAAGGTCAACGAGCTGGTCGAGCAGTACCGCAAGGGCGAGCTCGACCAGATGCCCGGCCGGTCGCTCGAGGAGACCCTCGAGGTGCTGGTCCGGCGCGAGCTCGGCCGCGCCCGAGACGATGCGGGAGAGATCGCGGGCCGTCACCTCGGTCTCGAGAACCCGGCCGTGATTCTCGCCCGGTCCGGCGCGCGCGGTTCCATGCTCAACCTGACGCAGATGGCCGGCGCCGTCGGCCAGCAATCGGTCCGGGGCGAGCGCCTGCTGCGCGGATACTTCAACCGGACGCTGCCGCATTACACCCGGGGCGACCTCGGCGCGGACGCCCGCGGCTTCGTCTCGTCCAGCTACAAGAAGGGGCTCGCCCCGACAGAATACTTCTTCCACTCGATGGGAGGCCGCGAGGGTCTCGTCGACACGGCGGTGCGGACGAGCCGGTCCGGCTACATGCAGCGCCGGCTGATCAACGCGCTCGAGGACCTCCACGTGGACGAGGACCGCACGGTCCGCAACACGGCCGGCACCATCATCGAGTACAAGTACGGAGAAGACGGCATCGACCCGACGCGATCGTTCGGCGGCCTGGCCATCGCGCTCGACGAGATCGTGACGATGGCGCTCGGCCGGCGCTCCAAGCCCTCGATGGACAACCTCAAGCCGGAGGGACCGGCCGGGACGCCCCCGGTCACCGAAGAGGAGATGGACCTGCTCGCCGAGGCGCAGCTGGAAGAGGAGTCCGAAGAGGAAGAATCCGAGGAGACCCCCACGCCGGAAGAGGGCCCGGGCTTCGAGGGGGAGTGACGATGGCGAAGGAAGAGAAGAAGGCCCCGACGAGGCTGTCGGGCCAGATCGCCGAGCTCGCCGCGGCCGACGGGGTCGTCTTTCCGCCGCTCATCCTCCAGGAGTTCCACGACCGCGTGCAGAACCTCCGGCTCGAGCCGGCGGAGCTCAAGAAGGTCGTTCACGAGGTCGCGGTGCGGTTCGCCAAGGCCCGCGTCGACCCCCATGAATCGGTGGGCATCATCGCCGCCCAGTCGATCGGCGAGCCGGGCACGCAGATGACGCTGCGGACGTTCCACTACGCCGGCGTCGCCGAGATGAACGTGACGCTCGGCCTCCCGCGGCTCATCGAGCTCGTCGACGCGCGGCGCGTCCCGTCGACGCCGACGATGACCGTCTACGTCGAGCGAAAGTACCGAAGCGACCGCGACGCGGTCCAGAAGGTCGCGCTCCAGATCGAGGTGTCGACGATCCCCGACGTGGCCGCCATCGGCACCGTGGTCGAGGAGCTCAAGGTCGTCGTGACGCCCCAGCTCAGCCTGATGCAGGGTCGCGGCGTGAAGCGGGCCGACATCGAACGGTCGCTCCAGGAGAACATCGACACGCGGAAGTTCCGCCTTGGCAACGGGTCGGGCTCCGGCGAGAGCCGGCCCTTCGAGATCTTCCTCGCCGAGGCCCCGGTGCCCGCGCCGGGCAAGGCGAAGAAGGAGGACCCGGACGAGGACATGCCGTTCAAGAAGCTCCTCGCGGCGAGCGAAGCGGCGAAGCAGATCCGGATCAAGGGCGTGACCGGCATCGAGCGGGCCCTGATCAAGAAGGAAAAGGACGAGTACGTGATCTACACCGAGGGGTCGAACCTCGAAGACGTCCTCGAGATCGAGGGCGTCGACGGCGACCGGACGACCACGAACTCGGTCTACGAGATCTACAAGGTCTTCGGCATCGAGGCGGCCCGGGCCGCGCTCATCCAGGAGACCTCGCGGACGCTCGGCGAGCAGGGGCTCACGGTCGATATCCGGCACCTGATGCTCGTCTCCGACGTGATGACGAACGAGGGCGACATCCGGGCCATTGGCCGCCACGGGATCTCCGGGAAGAAGACCAGCGTGCTCGCGCGCGCCGCCTTCGAGATCACCGCCGCGCACCTGTTGCGCGCGGCGATCACCGGCGAGGCCGACGAGCTCAAGGGCGTCGCGGAGAACATCATCGTGGGCCAGCCGATCACGCTCGGCACCGGCGCCGTGAACCTGGTCTACCGGCCGACGGTGGCGCCCAAGACGCCGCCCCAGGCCGTGGAGCCGGCGCCGCCGGTCGAGGCGGCCGACGACGACGAGCCGCTCTTGCCCCAGGGAACGTAGGGAAGAACCATGGATCTCGGACACGCGCTCAAGGTCGCGCTGCAGACGGGAAAAGTGCGGATCGGCGTCAACGAGACGATCGACGCGGCGAAGGCGAAGCACGCCCGCCTCGTCATCGCGTCGACGAGCTGCCCGTACGAGCCGTTCCTCCACGAGAGCCGGTTCGAGAAAGTGCCGGTCTACCATTACCCCGGCACGAGCGTCGAGCTCGGCGCGGCGTGCGGGAAGCCGTTCCCGATCAGCGCCCTCGCGATCCTCGACCCCGGTTCGTCGGCGATCCTCTCGCTCGAGACGTCGTAGTCCTCTCCGGCGGTCGAGAACCCCTTCCATGCCCGAGATCTCGTTCGACACCGAGACGCTCGGGCTGATCCGGCTCTTCGAGGAGCGGACCGGCGCGCGCGTCAAGGATTGTCTCCACGCCGAGGACAAGATCGTCTTCCTGGTCTATCCGGGGGAGATCCCCAAGGCCGTCGGCCCCGGGGGCGCCGTCGTCGACCGGCTCAAGGGCCAGACCCACCGCGAGATCCAGGTCGTGGAGTATTCCGACGACGCCGAGGTGCTCGCCCGGAACGTCTTCTTCCCGTTCGGGCCCCGGAAGGTCGAGTTCCAGCCGAAGGGGAAGGGCCGGCACGTGACCGTCACCGTCGACCCGGCGTGGAAGGCGCGCGCGATCGGCAAGGCCGGGAAGAACCTCAAGATCGCCCGGGCGATCCTGATGCGCCACTCCGACATCGTGTCGGTGAACGTCGCGTAGGCCGGCGCCTCCGGGTCCTTCAGCACCCGACCCCGAAGATTGAAGAGGCCATCCCACTCCAGTCGCCGCGATGACCTCCCCGGCCGCGAACAAGCTCCAGGCGGTGCTCCTCGACCTCGGGGGCACGCTCGTGGACATGCGGGACTTTCCGGCGCTCGAGGAGTTCGCGAATCGGGCGGGCATCCCGGTCGACGCCGACACGCTGGCCCACTGGACCTCGCAGATGCGGGACGAGAACGATCGCCTCGGAGAAAGATGGTCGCTGGAGGAATTCTGGCGGAAGGTCGTGGAGGGAGCGACCGGGGGGCCCGTCCCGGAGGCCCAGTGGACGGCGTTCTTCGCGACCGTCTCGGCCCATGAATTCCCCGCGAATCTCTACTCCGACGTCCGGGGCTGCCTCGACGAACTCGCGGGCGACCACCTGAAGTTGGGCGTCGTGACCAATCACGTCTCGGAACAGTCGGCCCGGGAGCTCCTGGCGCGCGCCGGCGTGCTCGGCTACTTCCGGACCGTGGTCGCCTCGGGCACCGAGCGGATCGCCAAGCCGGACCCCCAGATCTTTCTGCGGGCGGTGGAACGTCTCAAGGTCCAGCCCCATGAAACCCTGTACGTCGGGGACAAGCCGGTCACCGACGTCCGGGCGGCCGAGAACGCGGGCCTCCACGGCCTCTGGCTCCACCGCGACGGGACCGGGTACGGAGAGGACCCGCCCGAGATCGACCTCCCTCGCCGAGGTGTCGATCTGGATCACGCAGTTCGAGGTTTCCGGTCGCGGGTTCTCGCAGGCCTCCTCCGACCTCGCCAGCGGCGACGGTGAAACGCCGCGGCGGCCCCGGTCTCGTATGGGTTAAATAGAGTCGCCGTCTCACAACGGTACCCCGTGGGTCTCCGTCAGGAGACCGACGAGGCGACGCTCCCACGGCGCGCGGGGGACCCGATGATCCATGCGCTCCAGGGAACGTCACAGATGGCCCAAAGGGGCGTGGAGCCCCGAGAAACCCTCCCTGGAAACGGGGAGTGACCTCTCGGGACCGACAAGGAAGGTAGAGAAGAGTTCGCTTAGAACACACGAACTCGTCATGTAGACGAGTTCGCAAAGAGCAAATTCCGCCAGTCAGAATAGATTCGGTTTCTTTGACCGTCAGAATAACCCATAAAGAATGAAATCCGGTTGATCCTGCCGGCGGGCACCGCTATTGGAGTTCGCTTAAGCCATGCGAGTCGAGAGGGGAAAGCCCTCGGCGCACTGCTCAGTAACACGCGGACAATCTGCCCTCGAGACGGGGATAACCCCGGGAAACTGGGAATAATACCCGATAGGCCTGAGATGATGGAAGGCTCTCAGGTTCAAACCCTGCGGGGCTCGAGGATGGGTCTGCGGCCTATCAGGTAGTAGGGGGTTTCACAGACCCCCTAGCCGTAGACGGGTACGGGCTTTGGGAGAAGTCGCCCGGAGATGGATTCTGAGACACGAATCCAGGTCCTACGGGACGCAGCAGGCGCGAAACCTCCACAATGTGGGAAACCACGATGGGGGAACTCCGAGTGCCTACACTGTGTGTAGGCTGTTCTCGAGCCTAAAAAGCTCGAGAAGTAAGGGCCGGGTAAGACGGGTGCCAGCCGCCGCGGTAATACCCGCGGCCCGAGTGGTGCTCATTATTATTGAGTCTAAAGCGTTCGTAGCTGGCCGGGCAAATCTCCGGGTAAATCGGGCCGCTCAACGGTCCGAATTCCAGAGACACTGCCCGGCTTGGGATCGGGAGAGGGAGGAGGTCACTCCCTGGGTAGGGGTAAAATCCTGTAATCCGGGGGGGACCACCAGTGGCGAAGGCGTCCTCCTAGAACGAGTCCGACAGTGAGGGACGAAGCCCTAGGGCGCAAACGGGATTAGATACCCCGGTAGTCTAGGGTGTAAACGCTGCCGACTTGGTGTTGGGGGTCCTGCGTGGGCTCCCAGTGCCGGAGTGAAGATGTTAAGTCGGCCACTTGGGGAGTACGGTCGCAAGACTGAAACTTAAAGGAATTGGCGGGAGAGCACCGCAACGGGAGGAGCGTGCGGTTCAATTGGATTCAACGCCGGAAAACTCACCGGGGGCGACGGAGGGATGAAAGCCAGGCTGAAGACCTTGCCCGATTCTCCGAGAGGTGGTGCATGGCCGTCGTCAGTTCGTACCGTAAGGCGTTCTGTTAAGTCAGATAACGAACGAGACCCTCGCCCTCAGTCGCGATTTCGGGGGGGACCCCGAGAGCACACTGGGGGGATCGCTGCTGCTAAAGCAGAGGAAGGAGAGGTCTACGGTAGGTCCGTATGCCCCGAATCTCCCGGGCAACACGCGCGCTACAAAGGTTGGGACAATGGGATCCGACCTCGAGAGAGGAAGGCAATCCTGAAACCCAATCGTAGTTCGGATTGGGGGTTGTAACTCACCCCCATGAAGCTGGATTCCGTAGTAATCGCGGGTCAACATCCCGCGGTGAATGTGCCCCTGCTCTTTGCACACACCGCCCGTCAAGTCATCCGAGTTGGGTCGGAGTGAGGGTGACTCTTATTGGGTCGCTCGAACTTCGGTTCAGCAAGGGGGACTAAGTCGTAACAAGGTATCTGTAGGGGAACCTGCAGATGGATCACCTCCTAAAACGCCGGTCTCAGAAGAGACCGAGTTCGGAGACGTGCAAGACCGCCGAGTCGCTCGGACTGGCGAACCCTCTACCTCCGTTCCCTTCGGGCCATCAACCCATTCTTGAGTAGTTACCACTTTCTTATAACCCCGCTTCAGCTCGTGCGGTTCGTGATCGCGGCGACGCGTCCCACGATGGCACTTCCCTCGCAGCTCGCCCTCGCCGGAGACAGTCTCGCGCACGGCGAGCCGGTGTTGATCTACGACGCCCCGGACCGGGAAGGCGAGACCGACCTCGTCATCCTGGCCGAGCGCGCGACTCCCGAGCTGATCCGTCTTCTTCGGAAGGATGCGGGCGGCCTATTGTGCGTCGCGGTGCCCGACGAGCTCCGTCGGCGCATCGGCCTTCCGTTCCAGTCGGAGATGCTGGAGCTCTCCGAATCCAAGTTCCCTGCGCTGGCAGAGCTCCGACGCCAGGACCTCCGGTACGATGCCCGTAGCGCTTTCGGCGTCACCGTCAACCACCGCACCAACTTCACCGGCGTTCCCGACTCGGACCGGGCCACGACGGTGCGGGCCCTCGGCGAAGTCGCGCGGGATGCGTCCATTCTGAGCGACGTCGAGCTCACCCGTCGCTTCACCTCCGAGTTCACCTCCCCGGGTCACGTGCCGCTGCTCTACGCCGCGCCGGGCCTCGTTCTGGAACGAAAGGGCCATACGGAACTCGCCATCTCGCTGACCCGGATGGCAGGGCTCTCGGAGGCGGCCGTCGTCTGCGAGATGCTCGGGGACTCGGGAGGCCCGAGGTCTCCGGAAGCCGCGCGCCGGTATGCGGAGACCCACGGATGGGTCTTCCTCGAGGGCCGCGAGATCCATCGGGCGTGGCCGGCATGGTCCGGGTGATGGCCACCGGGGTCTTCGACCTCCTTCATCCGGGACACGTCTACTTCCTGGAAGAGGCGAAGAAGCTCGGAGACGAACTCGTCGTCGTCGTGGCGCGCGACGCCACGGCGAAGCGGCTCAAGCACGAGCCGATCGTGCCGGAGCACCTCCGGCTCCAGGTCGTCTCGGCGCTCAAGCCCGTCGACAAGGCGCTCCTCGGCTCTCCGACGGACATCTACCAGACCGTCGTCGATGTCAAGCCCGACATCATCGCCCTCGGCTTCGACCAGATCTGGGACGAACACGAGGTCGAGGTCGAGGCCGCCCGCCGCGGCGTGAAGGTCAAGGTCGTACGACTTCCCGAGATCCCGCACGACCATCTCGCGACCAAGCGCTTGGTCGAGCGCATTCTCGAGCGCGCCCGGTCGACGGAGGATCCCCCGCGGTGAAGCGGATCGGCGTCGCGGATACGACGTTCGCCCGGGTCGACATGGCCTCGGCGGCGCTCGCGGCCCTGCGGGGCGCCGGTACCGGTTTCCGCGTGTTCAGGCGGACCGTTCCCGGCATCAAAGACCTCGCCGTCGCCTGCCGTCAGCTGTTCCAGGAGGATGGCGTGGACCTTTGCCTTGCCCTCGGCATGCCGGGCCCGGCGGAGCTCGACAAGAACTCGGCCTTCATCGCCTCGCTCGGCCTCCAGTTCGCCGAGGTTCTCGAGGGGAAGCCGATCGTCGAGTGCTTCGTCCACGAGAGCGAGGCGCGCGACGCCAAGGAGCTCGACCGGCTCGCCCGCCGGCGGGCCGAGGAGCACGCCCTCAATGCCTACCATCTCCTGTTCCGACCGCAGGAACTGACCCGCCACGCGGGCCAGGGCCTCCGGCAGGGATTCGCCGACGCGGGGCCGGTGCGCCCCCGGCGGTAGGGACAGGACCGCACCGAGACACTTCAGGAAGGAGAAGAACGAAGATGCCGAAGAAGGAACGCGAAGGGAACGGGATCCGGATCGCCATCGTGGGAAGCGAGTTCAACTACGACATCACGACGGTGATGATCGAGCGGGCCCGGGAGGAGATCGATTTTCTGGGCGCCCAGCTCGGCCCGGTCGTGAAGACGCCCGGCGTCTACGACATGCCGATCGCCGTGCAGGCACTGATGGAGCGGAAGGACGTCGACGCGGTCGTCACGCTCGGCGCGGTCATCGAGGGCGAGACGAACCACGACGAGGTCATCATGAACCAGGCGGCCCGGAAGCTCACCGACCTCAGTGTCCAGTTCTCGAAGCCCCTCGGCCTCGGCATCTCGGGGCCTGGCGAGACCCGGCTCCAGGCGCAGGACCGTATCGAGAACGCCGCCGCGGCCGTGCGCTCTGTTGTGAAGATGGTCCGTCGATTGCGGGAGATCCGGGACGCCTAGGGGCCTTTACTGGGAAAGAGCCCGACCCCGCTTCCGAACTCGAGGGCGACCGTGAGGCGTGCTAGCACGCAGCCGTTAAGGGTCCCAACCGCTCGCGGCACCCCGTGTCGGCACGTCGTCCGAACCTCGGACAGCTTCGCAAGCAGGTGGACCGAGCAGACGGGGAGATCGCCGCCGCCATCGCTCGCCGCCTGCGACTGGCGGGGACGATCGGGCGAACGAAGTCGCGCAGCAACGCTCCGTTGAGGGACTACGCGACCGAGGAACGGGTGCTGCTGCGCTGGCAGCAGCGCCTTACCGGGGCCGGGGTAGCCCGGCCTCGTAGTGCGGCTCTCGCGCGATGGCTGATCGAGGAGTCGCTCCGTGTTCAGGAGTCGATCCCCGCCGTGACCCGTTCCCCTCGGACGTTCGGGTCCCGGATCGGCATCATCGGCGGCGCCCGCGGCATGGGCCGCTGGCTCGATCAGTTCCTCACCGACGCCGGCCACGAGGTTCGCGTCGTCGACCCGGAGGCGAACCCCCGGTCCGCGCGGACGCTGCCGTCCGTCGCCGTCGCGATGGACCGGTGCGACATCGTGGCCTTCGCGACGCCCATTCGGTTGACCGCCCCTCTGATGGAGCAGGCACTGGAGCGCCGGTCCGATGCCGTCGTGTTCGACGTGCTCAGCGTCAAGGCTCCCATCGTCCCGGTCCTCCGAGCCGCCCGCCGAAAGGGTCGCGCCGTAGCGAGCGCACATCCGATGTTTGGCCCCTCGGCCCGCACGCTCTCTGGCCGGAACCTTCTGCTTGTATCCTGCGGGGTTCCCGAGGCGGATCAGGCGGTACGAGCTCTCTTTTCGCGCTCGGCGCTGACTCTCACGGAGGTTTCGCTTGAGCGGCACGATCAGCTCATCGCGGAGTCGCTGGGGCTGGCGCACGCGGTGAACCTGCTCTTCCTCTCGGCCCTGGCCTCGGACCCGTTCACGCCACCGGACCTCGCCGCTGCCGCGAGCACGACCTTTCATCGGCAGTCGACGCTCGCCGCCGCGGTGGCGCAGGAGGGACCGGACCTCTACTTCGATATCCAGTCACTCAACCCGCATTCGAAGGAAGTGTACGCGGAGCTCCGCGCCGCGCTCGACCAGCTCGAGGGGATTGTCGACCGGCAGGACCGTCGCAGGTTCCGCGAGCTGCTCGAAACCGGACGATCCAAGCTCGAACCCGGGCCCGAGCCGATGCGCGCCTAGCGGGCTCGGCTTGACTTTCCACGGTGAGAGGGATTCTGCGCGAGGCCCCGGATACTGGTAACTGATTAACGTGAGAATGCCCCTCGGAGCTCCGTGGACTCGCCGGCAAGTCGGGAACGGGCCGCCCGGACGATCCTCTTCACCGGGGTGGGGGCGAACCTCTTTGCGGCCGGCGCTCTCGTGGCACTGTTCCATGGCGTGACGGGAAACGCATGTGCGGTCTCGTTCTCGCCCCTCTGCGTCGTGCCCGCCGGCTTGGACGCTTGGCTGGTCGGCGTGCTCGTCGTCTGCGGCACCTTCCCGCTGCTCAGTGTGGTAGGTCCAAGACTGGCGCTATTCGGAGTCCTGAGCCAAGACCTTCTGCTATTCCTCTCGGTGTGGATGTTCTTCATCTGGGGACTTCTCCCAGGAACGTTTTCCCTGTTCGGGGGATTGATGGGGCTGCTGGGCTGCGGGCTCCTGTATCGAAGGGGTGTCCCCGGCCCGCCCCTCCCGACCATGTTGCTGGGCGCCAGTTGGTCCGGGCTAGTGGCCCTCGGGATGGTCTACTTCGTGTCGACTCCCGTCCCTCCGGTGTATTTTCCCGCCCAGTGCGCCACGCTAGGACCGCTTGGGTCGAATTGTGCCATGACGTTCGGCAGCACTTTGGCGGTCACGGAGTGGGCCGTGCCGGCATTGATCCTCACCACCGCGCTGGCGCTCGTGCCCATCCCCCGCCCTCGGTGGTGGCTCGCGGGCCTCGCCGGTTCCGTCGGTATCCTGGTGCTAGGCGTCGTGCTGTTTCCGTACTTCGCCGTGTTCACAGTCTTCACGATCGTTGCCGCGCTGTCCTTAGCAATCGGGGGCTGGGGGTACGCGCAATTCGCCAAGACGGGCCGCTCGCTCGGGCAGGTATTGGACGGTGTGCCGCCGCCGAATCGACTCGGAAGGGCGGGTCGTCCGGCTTCGCCGGACGCCACCCGCACGCCTAGATGAGTCCCTTCTCCGAGATTCGGAACTCGACCGAGCCCTCGGGCCGGGACCGGTGCTTCATGAGGACGGCCCGACGCCATTCCCCCTGCAGACGGTCGAACCGGAGGATCGTCTTGGCGGCATGATTGAGGAAAGCCCCGCCGACCGGTTCGAGAGTGCCGTCACCCACCTTCCGCCATACCTGGTTCGTGACCAGCACCGGAACCGGGACCTGGAGCGCCGCGGAAACGAGCTGAGCCAGCTCCAGGCCTAGTTCGCGACGGGCGGTCTCTTCCTCCTTTCCGCCGAGCTCGAGCCGGTAATGCATCGTAGCGGAGTCGACGACAATAAGGCCGACGGGGCGCGAGCCGTCCCGGGCCAGCCGCGTCGCTTTGTCCACGGCCCGGCTCTGCTCCGCGAGGCTGCTGGGGGAAGAGATCAGCAGGCGCTGGAGGACCTCCGGGAGCTTGGACCCCGCGATCGCTTCGAGCTTGTCCACCGAAAGACCCTCGGTGTCGATGTACACGACCCATCGTCCTTCGAGGGCGACGCGCGCCGCCACTTGGAGGCAGAGAATCGTCTTGCCGGTCCCTCCCTCACCGTAGACTTCTGTGACCGCGTCGGTATCCAGCCCCCCGCCGAGGAGCTCATCCAAGGCGGGAAGGCCGGTGGGGAGTCGGTCCGTTGGCATGGGGAGGCCAGAGAGAGCGACGGCCGCTTAAGTCGGAGGGCGTCGGCGCGCTAGCGGCGGCCGACCGGATACGCTACGCCCTTCTCCGGTGAGACGACGTTCGTCCCTTTGGGGTGGAACTCGTCGGGATGCTCCGTGTGGATCGGGTACGTCGTCGTGGACTTGAGATGGTGCGCGATCGCGAGCAGCTCCGGTCCCGAGCAATGCCCGGAGGCGTGCAAGGAATGTTTCCGAAGCTCGAAGTGGTCGAGCCAGTTTTGCAGGACCTCGGCCTCGAGATCCTCCTCGGAGAACGGTTCGCTCATCGAGTAGACGAACGGGCTGCCCTTGGGCGGCCGGAGGTCGATCAGCTCGGGGAAGTGCATCATCTCGAGCATCAGGAACAGCCGCTTCCCGTTCGAGCGAACATAGTCGGCGTCGACGGCCGCCTCGAGGAACGGCTCCTCCCACTTGTAGTATCGGCGCTTGGGGCGCCCATACACCAATAGGTCCGGCGACCGGCCGGGCACCGGCACCGGAGGGAATCCCGGTTGACCCGCTACCGCGGTCAGCAGGAACGCCGTCTTGAGGGATACCACGAACGAACGACCCGCGGTCTGGGCCGCCTGATAGAGGGTACCGATCCGATCGATGTCGCGCGGGTAGCAGGTGCCGAGCACGAGGTCCGAGCTTGCCTCGAGCACCTGATCGACCTCGCTGCGGACCGACTGCTCGGTGAAGTTCTTCCGCACGTCCGGACCCACGCGGGTGCCCTCCGTGACCAAGACCGCCGGTTCCTCTTTCGCCGCCGCCTGGAGAAATCCTTCCGTCAAGGCCGCCCGGGGACCGTGCTTCCGGAAATCCCCCGTGTACGCGATGGCGCCCGAGGAGGTCCGGATGAGGTACCCGTAGGCCCCCGGAATGGAGTGATCCACCGGATGGGGCACCACTTCCAGATTGCCGAGGCGTACCGGATTCCCGGGAGAGAGGATCTTCCATGGATGCATCCCGTAGCCTACGGTGCCCGAGGCTTGGATCGCGTCGAGGAGCACCTTGGTGTCGCCGCCCAGGTAGACGGGAATGTCGGGATCGATATGCTTCAGGTACCCCGCGTGGTCGAAGTGAGCATGCGTGAGGAAGATCGCGTCGATCCGGGGCGCCTCGTACTCTAGGTCAGCGCCGTGGAGCGCCTCCCGCGAGTAGAGGCCCGGCACGCGAGGGATCAGGTCGAACTCGAGGAGGTCCTTGATGGGGCTCGTCGACCGCGGCTGAAGATAGTTCAGATAGAATTCGTCGTACCGAGGGGAGAAGGACGGGCCGAAGTCAAAGAGGATCCGCTCCGGACCGTCCTCGACCAGGATCTTGTTGCCGCCGATCTCCCGGACTCCTCCCAAAAAGGTGACCGACGGCTCTGGCATCGTCCGCCGGACCCGGCGGTTATCCTTAGGCCTTTGCGGAAACCACCTCCGTCGTCGCCTGGGCGGATCGGAAGAACCGGAACCGTCGGCGAGGCGGTTCCGCCGGGCCCTTCGCGGCCGCGAGGGCCAGCAGGCTCACGGTCCGGAGGTCCTCCCGCGGGTACTCCAGCCGGGCGTACGCATCGAGTTCGCGGGCGTAGTCGGGTCGGCTCATCTCGGCGATTCGGGCACTGGGGATTCCGAACATTGGCGTCCTCATCCCCCAGTAAGACGGCCGAGACGATGGGCGTCGACCCGCGTATGGCGGCCGTCGTACGACGGCTCAATGCCTATCTACCCCCCGGGCATTCGAGAGCTGATGACGCTATGGGAGATCTCCTTCCGAAGCCGGTTCGACTACCCGTTCATCGACCTCTCGCGGCAATTCCCCGACACCCCGATCTCGATGTGGTGCCTGTGGGACAAGGAGCTGCTTCAGGTGCCCACGCGGGATCAGCGCACTCTCGACGGCATCGAGAAGGGCATCCGGAAGGCGGGTCACGTCGTGGAGGAGTGGGTGGATGCCGGCCAGGGCCGGATCTTCCTCCTCAACTGCACCTGCGCGAAGTACCGGAGCGTCTGGACCGTCGAAGAAGAACACGAGTGTCTGGACACCCCGCCGGCGGTCTACCGCAACGGCTGGGGATATTTCCGGATGCTCAGCCTTAACGACGGTCGCACTCGGTCGCTCTTCCAAGAAATGAACCGGATGGGCCCGACGGAGCTCATCCGGAAGAGGGAGCTGCCCCTGAGTTCGCTCCCCACCAACGTCTGGGTCCACGGACTGTTCAGCGGGCTTACGCCCAAGCAGCGCGACGCGATGCTGCAAGCCCATCGGTATGGCTACTATTCCTCTCCGCGGCAGATCAAGACCGAGAACATCGCCAAGGGGCTCGGACTGGCTCGCTCGACGTACGAGGAGCACCTTCGCAAGGCGGAGAACCGGATCCTCACGGCCCTCGTGCCGTACCTGGAGCTCTACTCGACCGCGACCCACTCCCCCAAGAACCTCCCGCTCCCCCGTACCGAGCGTCGTCGCCCCGGCGGAGGCCTCCTAGGAGGGACCC
The DNA here is from genome assembly GCA_963787975.1 of uncultured Thermoplasmata archaeon. Classification (GTDB taxonomy): domain Archaea; phylum Thermoplasmatota; class Thermoplasmata; order Lutacidiplasmatales; family UBA184; genus JAKIWV01. The sequence goes on along the minus strand of CAWBEU010000007.1, from coordinate 220,418 downwards.
ATGTCGCTCGTCTACTCTGGAATCCGCGTCACCGACGCCGACCGATCGGTTCGGTTCTACACGGAGGGGCTCGGTCTCAAGGAAATTAGCCGGGGCCACATGAGCCACGGGGGACTCTTCATCGAGCTGCAGGACCCCAACACCATGCAGCAGCTCGAGCTGAACTGGTACCCCGCCGACTCCCCCTACAATACCCCGTACACGGTCGGGGAGGGACTGGACCATCTCGGATTCGAGGTGGACGACGCCCCGGCCACGTACAAGAGACTGCTCTTGCTCGGAGCGACCCCGGCGATCGAGCCGTGGCTCGAAACGGAGCGCTACTGGATTGGATACGTCCGGGACCCGGATGGACTCTGGATCGAGGTCCAGAGCGCGGTCAAGAAGGAGTAGCCCGGGCTGCGCGGTCGCTGGCGGCCCGCCACGCACGCACTCGCGAGGGGCGCCCGAGACGACAAGCAAGGTAGAACAGGGCTCTCGGCTACCTAGAAACTGTGGCTCGGCGTTTCGCTGTGCCGCAGAGCGGGAGGCCCGCCTTCAGATCATGAGAGAACGGGATTCGGAGTACCTCCTCTCGGAGCAGTATCGCACCGGGTCCAATCTGCAGACGAGATACGGTCTGTACGAGCGTTTAAGTGCTCACCCACAGGGCCTCGCCCGCTGGATCTTCGATCAACTCGACCTACCGCCGACGGCCCGGGTCCTGGAGCTCGGATGTGGGAATGGGCTGCTCTGGAAGGCGAACGCCTCACGGGTCCCCCGCCGCTGGAGGTTGACCCTGAGCGACCTGTCTGAGGGCATGGTCCGCGAGACTGAGGCCCGCCTCCACGACTCGGGACTCGCCATCGAGTATCGGGTGGCCGATGCCCAGTCCTTGCCCTTCCCCGCCCGAAGCTTCGACGGAGTGATTGCCAATTACATGCTCTACCATGTCCCGAACCTGGACGCGGCGTTCCGGGAGATCGCCCGAGTCTCGACGGACACGGGGCGCCTCTACGCGGCGACCACAGGATCGGAGTACCTCCAGGAGCTCCGTGCCCTGTTCCAGGTACTAGATCCCCAGGCCGACTACCGCCATCGGACGTTCACACTCGAGAATGGCGAAGCGTTGCTCCGGGCCCGATTTGGTAAGGTCGTCCTTCGACGATACGAGGATTTCGTCAACGTAACGGACCCCGACGCGATCGTCGCCTTCGTCCTCTCGACCGTACCGAAGGAAGACGCGACCGTGGGGGCCACGGAGTCGTTGGTGCGCGAGGTCCGACGTCAGTTCGCGGCGGCCGGTGGGTCCGTGCACCTCACGTACAACACAGGCTTGTTCGAGGCGTGGGAGCCCCGATCCGACTAGCGCCCGACGGGGTCACGGACCGAGCGGGCGGTCAGCGCGCCTTCAGGACCTTCTTCACGTTGGGGTGCTCCTTCGTGAAGATCTTGCCACCGCAGTTGTCGCAACGGACGCCGAAAAGATTCGCGTCGCTGGGCAGCGCTTCCCCGCAACGAATGCATCGGAACATGGACCGTACTCCGCTTCCGGATACTTGACTTAACGCTTACCGGACGGTTTCCCGGTCTCTCCCTCGACAGCGCCCCGCTCCTGGCGGGTGATCGGAGGGGGAGCCACGTAGACGTAGGCGGGTCCCGAGACCCGGACCCCGCAGCGCTGGCACTCGTAGATCCCCGAGGCGACGCGCCAGAGGGTGACCGTGGAGCACTTGGGGCAGGTATTGGCTTTGTGCTGGGCCCGGTCGATTTCCAGGACCCGGCGGCGGATACGGATCCCGTACCGGGGCCCCATCCAGCCCGTCGAGCCGACCTTCTTGGTTCGCCGCATGGTTCCTACGTTCCGCGCACGAGGCTCCGGAGGCGGTCGCCGTGCCGGAAGGCTCGTTCGACGGTCTCTACGACCTCATCGGGGGAGAACGCTCCGATTTTACCCTTTTGCATGGCCACGACGTTTCCCGCCTCGTCGGTGGCGACGGTCAGACGGCCCTGTCCGGCCGTCTCCTCCTCGAAAGTAGGGTCCGCGACGATCTTGTCGCCCAGTCGCACGAAGGTGCATTCGACGGGGAAGTGACGGACCTCCAGCGGGTAGTCGTGCTCGGCGATGCCGAACTTCTTCAGCCGGCATCGTGGCGTGCGTCAGCGCGCCCAGGGCGGCCAACTGCGCGGCATCGATCAGGTTGCCCGAGTGGTCCAGGCAATGGATATCCACGAAGCAGGTCCAGCATTTCTCGGCCGGCGTGACGCAGAGCTTGGTCAGGTCGATCGTCTCGGCGGCCCGGATCGACCGGTCGACCACCCGCGACAGCTCGATCGCCTCCGGTTGGGGCGGGCCGGGCTCGAAAGTCGGCGAGGAGAGCGCGATCAGCTCGGCGTTCGTGGTGAGCACGCCCGCGTTCGGGGTATCGGGATACGGCTTCGAGATCTCGAGCTTGACGCCGCAGAGGACCATCGTAGCTCCCACATGGACCAGCGCGGACCCGTCGGCGTTCTTGATGTAGCCCGGTTCGACCGTAACGGGCCGCCACTCATCGATCCCCCGGCCGTCGAGCCGGTGCCCGCTGCGGGCCAGGTCGATGATGTGCGTCGTCTGGATCTCGGCGGCCACGACTTCGCTCATGCCGTGACCCCCTGAGCGGGAGCTCCCGCCGGAACGTTGTACCGGGTCCGAAGGGCCTGGCGCATGCGCTCGTAGATGTCGCGGCAGCCCTTGGTGCCGAGGTCGAGCGCCTCGCGGAGGTCGTCCCGCGTCATGTGTCCCTCCATCTGGATCAGCACGAGCCGTCCGGATTGGGGCACGAGGGCGAGCGGCATGTCGGCCTCGCCGAAGTTGTCCTCTTCCTTCTTGAGGTCGAGGGCGATCCGGCCGGCGACCTTCCCCACGGCGACGGAGGCCACGAGGTCGGCCATCGGGATCCCGGCGTCCGCGAGCGCGAGGGAAGCGGCGATGAGCCCCGCGCACCGGGTGCCGGCATTGGCCTGCAGGACCTCGATGTAGATGTCGATGCTCGTCTTCGGAAACTCCTCGGTGAAGACGACGGACTCGAAGGCCTCCGTGATGACCTTGGAGATCTCCTGCGACCGGCGGTCCTGGCCGGGCCGCTTCCGCTCGTCGACCGAGAAGGCCGCCATGTTGTAGCGGCACTGGATGATCGCCTTCGAGGTCTGCATCAGGTGACGCGGGTGCACTTCCCGCGGCCCGTACACAGCCGCCATCACCTTGTTCTCTCCCCATTCGACGAACGCCGAGCCGTCGGCGCGCGTCAGGGGCCCGACCTTCATCGAGATCGGTCGTAACTCGTCGAGCCGGCGACCGTCGATACGACGGCCCTCGGCGTTGAGCAGCTCAGGGATTTCTTTGGCTCCTACGCTTCCCATGGTCCTTCTCCTTCGTTGGTTTCGTTCTGTGGAATGTCAGGTCGGGGCGAGGCTCCCCCCTGGTCGTCGTCCGACGGGGAAGACCCTTCGTCGAACCGACTCGGTTGGGTCCGGTCGACCGGCTCGGAGCCGGGGGGCTGGGGACCGGTGTCGTCGGTCGGACCGGTCATCTGGAGGAATCCCTCGATACGCTCGGTGAGGCCGGGGCGTTGCCCTTCCTCCTCGATGATCCGAAGGCACTCCCGTACTCGCTGGATCCCTTCGGCGGGGCCTTCGACCCAGATACGGCCGTTCTGCCCCACGGCGACGCGAGTGCCGGTGAGCCGGGTGATGGTATGGATCATCGAGCCGCCCTTGCCGATCACCCGGGGGATCTTCGCCGGCGAGATCGTGACGAGCGTGCCGCCGCTCAACTTGCCCAAGTCTTCGCCCTTCATGGTCACGCCGATCTTCCCGGTCGCGTCGAGGTTCTCCACCGCCACCAGGACCGCATCACCGATCCGGAGATACTGGTCGAGCTCGCCGGGCCCGGGTTCCCAGGGCGTTCCACTGGTGTGGAGGGGGGCCCACCGGGAGGCATCGATGTCGAGGAGGTAGAAGGTCTTCTGAACATCCTGCACGATGCCCACGATGACGTCGTGCGGCTTGGGAACGTACCGGCCGGCGAAAGGGACGACCCGGACGAACGGCTCGCGCCACGTGGCGTACCCCATCACGCTCGCGAAGAGCCGCTTGCCGATGCGGTACGTTCCGAACCCCGGTTGGAGACCCCGGTCGGGGATCTCATCGCCCGGAAGAACTAGAACCTTCGGTTCGCTGTGCGGAGGTTTTCCCCCGCCGTCGCGCCCACGATGGCGCGGCCCTTGACCGTTGCCCATTGCGTTCCTGTCACCGGCGCGTCCGACCGAAAGTCGCTATTTAACGCGAGCGGCCTCGGCAGAGCCTTTCGTCCGCGCGTTAAGCTTCTCGAGCAACTCGGTCTGAACGCCGGCGGGAATTTCGAGCACGGCGCTCCAGCTTCCGTCGCTGCCCCAGGCTTCTTCGGAGAGCTTGCCCATTCCCTTCAGTTCCCCGATGACGCGGGGGTAGTGCTGGCCCGGTACCCGGAGCTTCATGCGGACCGTATCGAACCGGATCGGCAGCAAGGGCCGCAGTTTGGCCAGGATCTCCTGGATCTGGGCGTCGGCGGGCCGGAACGGATCGACGTGGACCTTGGCTTCTTCCATGGCCGCTTCGATGCGGGCCGCGGGGTGCGGCGCGCCGGTCTGGGGGTTCATGGCATTGCGCGCGATCGTCGCGACGATCTGGCGGTGCTTCACGGCCGCCAGCTGGTGGCGCTGATCCGTCGTGACCTGGACCTCGCCCTTCTGGATGATCTGCCGGGCAATCTCGACGTAATCCGAGGTATGGAAGACCTTCTGGAGGTACTCCTCCGAGATCTTGTCGCCCTTCCGAGCGTCCTTGTAAATGTGCTCGCTCGATAGCCGGTCGCGGAGCTCAACGGCCTTTCCGTCGCGGATCTCCTGGACGGCCATCGGGTCGACGAGGACCTCGAAACGTGACCCTTCGTACTCCCACCGAGCCACTACCGCGTCGTCGGCCTCACGACGTGCCGGTCGGTCTCGTCCCGCATCTTTGACCATGGGATCTTTCTCCGGCCTTCCGCCGCCGGGGTGCGGGTCGGCCTAGGATCGGCCCGACTTCGCGGCACCCGACGGTGCCGGGAGTCGGGAGGCGTACTTTTGGATTTCGTCAGGCGGCAGCCGCGTGAATCCCTGCCCTTCGACGAGCGTGCAGACCTCGACCGTAGCCAGGTTCGCGCCTTCGTCCAGGGACTGTCGGAGGCCCTCGAGGGCCAGGAGAATGGCCTCGTCCGTGTCCATTCCGTCCCGGTACTTGTGCTCGAAGAGCTCCATCGCGGGGCCCTTGTTCCCGCCGGTCGCGGTCGCCGTGAAGCTCGTGAGCGATCCCGAGGGTTCGGTCTCGAAGAGGTGGAAGCCCACGTCGTCGTATCCGCCGACGAGCAGCGCGGTGCCGAACGGGCGAACACCCCCGAACTGGGTGTACTGCTGCTTGTAGTCGCAGATGCGGCGAACCAGCAGTTCGACCGGCATCGGTTCGGCGTAAGTGACGCGATTGATCTGCGCGGCGAGGCGAGCGTAATCGACCAGGACACGCGCATCGGCGACGAGCCCCGCGGTCGAACACGCGACGTGCTCGTCGATCTGATGGACCTTCTCGAGGCTCGTGGGCTCGGACAGCTTGGGATTGGGGATGCGCCGGTCGGCGACGAGGACGACGCCGTTCTTGAAAATCACACCGGCCGTGGTCGCGCCGCGGCGGACCGCTTCGCGGGCGTACTCGACTTGGAAGAGCCGGCCATCGGGAGAGAAAACCGTAATCGCGCGGTCGTAGGCCATCTGGCCCGGCTGCATCTCCATGAAGTGGTGCCTCGGCGGCGGGGCCACCAATGGGGGGTTTATAAGTGATACCCGAAGGGAGCGTTATCGAGAGGCTCCGGCGAGGAAACAGGGAGCCCTCTAATCCCTTGCACGGCCTCGCGGGGGCGTGCCGGCGGAACCAAAGGAACGGGCCGAGAACGCCGGCGCCTGGCGGCTCGCTGAATCGAGTTCCGCCTACCTGCGGGCTGCTCGTGAGCAAGCGATCGACTGGTATCCGTGGGGCGAGGAGGCCTTCGAGGCGGCGAAGCGTCTCAACCGGCCGGTGCTGCTCGACATCGGCGCGGTCTGGTGCCATTGGTGCCACGTCATGGACGAGGGGACCTACTCCGATGACACGGTCGCCCGTCTGATCGGCCAGCACTTCGTCGCCGTCAAGGTCGACCGCGATGCGAACCCCGAAGTGGATCGCAGGTATCAGCGCCAGGTCAACGCGCTCACCGGCGAGGGCGGCTGGCCGCTCACCGCGTTTCTCACGCCGAAGGGAGAGACGTTCTTCGGGGGCACGTATTTTCCCGCGCAAGAGGGGCTCGGACGCCCCGGTTTTCGTCAGGTGCTGCTCGAGATCTCTCGGCTTTGGCGAGAGGAGCCGAACAAGATCCGCGAGAACACGCAGGCACTGGCCACGGCGCTGACCCACGAACACCACGGCACCGGGCGTGGGACGCCGTTGTCGAGCTCGGGGTTCGTCGCATCCGTGCGGAGCTCCGTGCTCTCCTCCTACGACCCCGTCAACGGGGGTTTCGGGATGGCGCCGAAGTTCCCCCACCCGACGGCCGTCTCGTTTCTTTTCTGGGACTCGTTCGCTTCCGGCTCCGAAGGTTCGGCGGAACGCGCCCGGCTGACGCTCTCCCGCATGGCCGACGGCGGCGTCTACGATCACATCGGGGGCGGATTCCACCGGTACTCCGTTGACGAGGGATGGCACATCCCCCACTTCGAAAAGATGAGCATCGACAACGCCGCGTTGCTGGCCGCGTACGCCGAGGGGTACCGGCGATCCCGTGACGAAGGGTTCCGGGAAGTGATGCGGGGAACCGTCGGATGGATCCAATCCACCCTGGCGGACCCGAAGGGGGGATTCGGCGCAAGCCAGGACGCCGACAACGCCCCCGGCGACGACGGGAGCTACTTCACCTGGAACCGGCCGGAGCTCAAGGCCGTACTCGACACGACGGAATTGCGGCTCCTCACCCGATACTTTGGCGTCGGAAGCCAGGGTCGGATGCCGCACGACCCCCACCGGAACGTTCTCTTCCGGCTCATGTCGATTGAGGAAGCCGCCGAAGGGACTGGGCTGGACACCGCGCATGCGCGCAAGGCCCTCGACGGCGCTATCCAGAAGCTCGCCGCCGCCCGGCTCCGGCGTCCTCGCCCGATGGTAGATCCGGCGCTCTACGCGAGTCTCAACGGGGGGTTCATCCGCGCATTGACCGCGGCGTCCGTCGTGCTGGACGATTCCGCCTTGCTGGCGGCGGCCCGTCGCACGGCCGATCGGTTCCTCACAGAGGGCTACTCCGCGTCCCGGGGCGTTGCCCACCAGGTGGGTCCTCCGGGCCCCCAGGGGTTCGGCCACCTCGAGGACCAGGCCGAATTCGCCTGGGGCTTGGTCGAGCTCGCCGGCCGCGCCGTGGACCCGGTGTACCTGGCCCGAGCGATCGAGCTCTACGAGCTCATTCTCTCCAGGTTCCGTGTCGAGGGAATGCCGCTGAGGGACATCGCGCCGGACCTCTACGACGGACCGGTGATCGGAGCCCTGGGCGAGCCCGCGTTCCCCGTCGAGGATATGCCGCACCTCTCGGCCAACTCCGCCGTCGCTCTCGGGCTGCTTCGCCTGGCATCGCTGACCGGGGACGACCGATGGCGTACCGAGGCACGGCAACTGATCGGCGCGTGCCTCTCCCGCCTCGAGCGAGCGGGACTCTTCGGCGCCGGCATGGCGCTCGCCGCGGGTATCGGGGAGACCGAGCCGGTCCGCGTGGTGGTGCAGGGGAATGGTCCGCAGGCCGATGCGCTCTGGCAGGCGGCCCGGACCGCGTGGCATCCGAACGTCTGGGTCTTCCGAGGGACCCCGCCGGCCCCGTTCTCGCTTCCGGAAGAACTAGCCACCGCGGCCAGCGAGCCGGAGGCGGCCCGGGCCCTCGTCTGCTGGGGAATGCGTTGCGCGCCGCCCGTCACGGACCCGGAGCACCTGCGGAGCCTCATCGGGAATCGGTCCGTGCCGACGCCATCGGCCTGAGCGGGCCCAGATCCGTTCCGTCGAGAAGGTACGCGCGGGTCGTGCCACGAAGGACGAAGCGCTTCCAGAGGAAGGTTCGGTAACGGGCCGGCGCCGACCGGTTGAGGGACTCCGTTCCGGTGAGCGGGTTCAGGGCCGGCAGAACAATCAGTTCCCGCGCCCGTATCGGGCCGTGCTTACGCCGCCGCCGGTCCCGGACGGGCGGGGGAAGCTCGACGCGCAGCCAACAGCGAAACTTCCCCCCGGGGCCGTTGGACGAGGGCGCCAGCCGAAATCCCGGGTGGAGATGCCCGGCGACGAGCGTCGCCGACCGCAGGACCGGATTCGACGGCCACGCGTGTCCGTGAAAGATTCCAACGTCTCCTACGCGCAACCCGCCCACCGAGTGGAGCCGTACCTCCCGCGGCAGACCGCGGACGAGCCCCACATCGTGATTCCCCGGTATCACGTCGACGGACAATCCGGCGGAAAGCAGGGTCGAGCAGAAGTCGAACACCTCCCGCCGTAGCGGCGGCGTCATCCCCACGATCGGATGCTTCAGGTCGCCCGCAAAGATCACGCCGCTCGCGTCCGTCGATTTCGCAACGTTTAGGAGCTCCTCGGCCATCTGCTCCGGTCGAGCTCCAGGAGGACTCGGTTGGCCTGGACGGAAACTTCCCAGTCCGAGATGAGCGTCCGCGGCGACCAGCCACCCCCCTTCGGAGCCTCCGACCGGGGTCACCTGGAGGATGGGGTGACCCGGTACGGGACGAACGGTCGTCGCCTCCACGCCCCTGCCGACCCGCGAATGCTCCATGAAAGTTCGCGCTCTGTCACCACCGGGCGGGTAGAGCGGCGCTCGGAGAGGCAGATAGTCTCCATTTATATACAACCCTTGGCTGATTCTCTCTGAAGATGACGCTGGAGGGGGCGCGCGACCGGTCGGTGTCGGCCATCCAGGCTGTGCTGGAGAAGGCCGGCTTCTACGTCACCGATACCCACAGCGTACGTCCGACGAGCTTCGACCTCATGGCGCGCCGCGATTCGATGCTCGTGATCCTGAAGATTCTCAAGAACATCGACGCGCTCGACTCCCCGGAAGCGGACCGGCTCCGCGAACTCTCGAAGCTGTTCGGGGCGGAGGTCCTCGTCATCGGTCAATCGTCCGGGGCCACCGAGCTCGAGCCGGGCGTCGTGTACTACCGGTATGGCGTGCCCATCATCACCGAGGCGAGCCTCGAGGAGTACCTCCTCGAGGGGGTCCCGCCGTTCCTCTTCTCGAGTCCCGGCGGGATCTTCGTTCGCGTCGACGGGGTCCGACTCCGCGAGCTGCGCGAGGCCTCCAACCTATCTCTGGGAGCCCTCGCCTCCGTCGCGGGCGTCTCGCGACGCACGATCCAGCTCTATGAAGGCGGGGCGGGAGCCGAGGTCGATGTCATCGAGCGGCTGGAGCGCTTCCTCAAGCACCCCATCGCCGAAGCCATCGACCTGCTGTCGGCACTCCAGGGAGTGGCTCCGCGGAAGCTGGCCACCGACGCCTCCTCCGGCAGTTCCCCGATGGACGGGGAAGCCCCCAAGCACGGAGCACCGGAGGCCAAGGCCTCCCGGCGGCCGGCCCGAACCGGCGACCCGCTCCGGGACGGGGTCTTCCGTCAGCTCGATGGCATGGGCTGGGAGGTTCATGTGACGGTTCGCTGCCCGTTCGACGCCTTCACCCGGGGGACCCCGGGCGGCGAGAAGGAGTTCTTACTGACCGGCGTCGGGACGCTCCGCAGCGCCCAGCACCGGGCCGAGGTCCTGCTCGGGCTCGCCCGCGTGGCGGAGGGCCATGCTGTCTTCGTCGTCGGCGACTCCGTGAAGCATACGACGATCGACGGCGTTCCGGTGGTGACCACGGAAGAGCTACGCCGGACCCGCGCCCGCGACGAATTCTTCGAGCTCGTCGAGGGAAGGGAATCCTGGTGATCGCGGAGCGACTCGCCGGTCGCCCGACGGTCCTTCTCGTAGGCAGCGTTCGGGGCCTGACCGACGAGGTCGCGCCGGTGGAGGAGCAACTGGAGGCGTTCGACCCGGGGGCCGTGGCGGTCAGCCTCTCCCCCGAGGAGGCGGAGACGCTCGCCCAGTATTTCGTCGGGACGCCCACCGAGCCCGTCGTCCCGCTCAGCGCGTCCGAAGCATCGCATGCGATCGGACTCGCCCGGATCGCGGAGGTTCAGGTACCGGCGCCGGCGCTCCTCGGGGCCGTCGAGTGGGCTACGCGCCACGGGCGGGTCGTCGTCGGCGTGGATCCTCCGGAGGACACGTACGCGGAGATGTTCGCCGCGCACATCGGATACTTCGAGCTCGTCCGTCGAACACTGCGCGAACGACAGCTCGTGAAGCGTCCGCCCGACGTGGAGACGGCGGACGAGTACGCCCTCACCTGGGACCGCACGATGCAGCCCGGAGCGGGGTCGGAGTCGCTCGCGAAGGCCCGGGACGACTTCGCCGCGGACCAGGTCCGTGGGCTGGGCCGGTCGTATCCCAAGGTCGCCCTGGTCGTGGACCGGGAGCGATTCGAATCGTTCCGTAGAGCGTTCGCTCCGGCGGGCGCCGCGCCGTAACCGCTGCTTCCCTCGGGCGGTTTAGACTTCCATCGCGAGGATCTTCTCGAGCCGGTCGCGGGCGGCGCGCTTGAACTCGTCGAGCGAGCCTTCGTTGATGAGCATCCCGTCGGCGAGGCTGAAGGCGTTGCCGATCCCCCACTTGAGCTCGCGGCGATCGCGGTCGTAGAATTCCTGGAGCGACATCCCATCGTCCCCGCGGCTCCGCTTGATCATCCGGTCGTACCGGGTCTCGGGGGAGGCGAAGATCCCCAGGACGAAGAGGTCCCCAAAGTTGTGTCGGAAGACGGTGACTTCGTGGTCGGAGCGGCAGCCGTCGACCAGCATCTTGGTCTCGATGAGCTTGGGAACGGCCCGCTGGGCCCAGACGCCCGGTCCGTGCTTCTCGCGTTCCTCGTTCGCGACGCGACCCAGGTTCGCGTTGTTGAGCGGCAAGCCGCGCCTCCGTGTTTCCTCCCGGACCAGGTCGCCCATTTTGAGCGTGGCCAAGCCGATCGACTGCGCGACGGCGATGAGCTCGTCCTTGCCCGAGCCCGGCATTCCGACGGTGACAATGAGCTTCAAAGTTGGTCGTGTTCCCCGGGTGTTTCACTGGCATCGGAGGGCGTCGGCCCCGGAGGCGGCGGAGGCGGCGGAGGGGGAGGCGCGGCCGCCGCGTACTGACCGGCTTCGGCTTCCGTCGCCATCTGGAGGCGGTCGGCCCGTTTCTGATAGTTCTGCGCTTCGTTCTGTGCGGCGCGGACCTGGTCGTTGAGCCGATCGGCCTTCACCTTGAGGACGGCGCTCTGCTGGGTCTTCACCGCCGCCCGGTGCTCGATCCGACGCGCCCGATGCTGGACATCGACGACCTTCTGCTGGAGTTGACGGATGCGGTAGTGGAGCCCCGTGATATCGGACCCGACCGTATGGGTGGTCTGCTGCGAGGTCGTGGTCTGGATGGTCCGCTCGTGCTGCACCATCTCCTGCTGGTATTCCGGGATTCGCTCGAGGACCCTCTCGGCCTTTTCTCGGAGCAAGGTCGCTTGGTGCCGGAGCTTCTCGATCCGGGTATGCAAGCGCGCGACGCGGGCCTGGATCTTCGCGGCGAGCCGTTCGTTCTTGGCTGCCAACTCACGGAGCTTCGTGATATCGGCGTAACCCTCCCCTCCCAGCCACCGGGGGGACGTCCCGGTCAAGTGGACCGACGGAGTGGGAGAGGTCGCCGGAGGAGGCGCTTGATCTCCTCGCATGCTACCCGGTAGCTCTCACGGGGGACGCGGCATATATGCGTTCCCCAGAGCGGCCGGGTCCGGTCTGGTCCGGCAGTTCACGCGATGGCGTTCAGTGGAGCCGGTCGAGGGGCGATCCGGCTCGCTTGGAGCCGCGCGATCACGGCGTCGAGGGTCACCCGCTCCTGGGCCTTCGAGTCCCGGTCCCGGAGGGTGGCGGTCCGCGCGTCGGGCGATGGCGCCTCCACGCTTTCGTGGTCCAGTGTGACACAGAACGGGACGCCGAGTTCATCCATCCGCGCATACCGACGGCCGATGGAACCGCTGGAGTCGAACTCAGCGTCGATGCCGGCGTTCCGAAGGCATTCCGCCCATCGACGTGCCTCGACTGTATGTTCCTTTTTCATAAGTGGGAAGACACCCGCGGCGGAAGGGGCCAGGTAGGACGGGAGTCGCCAGACCGTTCGGTCCCCGTCGACTACGAGTCCGAGGTCCGCAAGGGCCCAGACGTTCCGGTCCACGCCGAAGGTGACCTCGAGCACGTGCGGAAGCAGGCGCTCCCCGCTCACCGGAACCACGGAGAGATCCTTCCCCGATCCGGCGGAGTGGCGACTCAGGTCATAGTCGCCGCGGTAATGGACGGCTCCCAGCTCCTTGAACCCGCCCAAGCTCTCCAGCTTGACCTCGAAGTCGAACTGGATCCGGTTATAGAACGCCCGCTCGGTGTCGGACTTCTCGAAGAGGCGGATCGAGTCGGTCGGGTAGCGCAGCACGTCGCGGAAGAACCGGTAGAGGTGCACCAGGAAGAAGACGTAGAACTCCGGAAGTCCCTCGTCGACGAGCGACCGCGCGCTGCGAGGCTCCGGAGTCTCCTCTCCTGCGGCGCGCCGTGACACCCTCAGGACCGGGAGTTGCTCGCCCTCGATTGCGGCGAACGGTAGCGGGAACGAGGCAGGGTTGAAGAAGATCTGGAGCTCCGCCTGCGTGAAGGCGCGCATGCGGAAGAGCACCTGCCGCGGCGCGATCTCGTTCCGGTAGGCCCTGCCGATGACGGCGATGCCCAACGGGAGCGCGTGCCGACCAACGTCCCACATCCGGGCGAAGGCGAGGTAACTGCTCTGCGCCGTCTCGGGCCTCAGGTAGGCCCGGTCCCCGCCGGCGGCGCCGAAGTCGAAACCGAACATGAGGTTGAACGGACGGGGGACCGACAGTTCGGTCGAGCCGCATTGAGGACAGCGGACCGGGTATTGCTTCAGGAGCTCGCCGATCTGAGCCGGGGACAGCCCATCCACTCCCTCCGGTCGAAATTTCTCCAGGATGGTCTCCGCTCGGAAGTGGTTCCCGCACTTCGCGCACGAGACCTCCGGGTCAGTGAAGTTCTCCAGGTGCCCCGAGGCGCGCACGACGGCCTCGGGGAGGATTTCCGCCGGGTCGATGCGATAGAAGTCGTCCGAGAGGCCCACGAACCAGGCCGCCCAGGCCTCCTCGACGAGTCGTTTCACCCGGGCGCCCGCGGGGCCGTAGTCGTAGAGGCCCTGCGTCCCGCCGTAGATCTCGGCCGTGGGCCAGAGCACGCCCCGCCGGCGGAGCAAGGCGAAGAGCTCGTCGTACTTCATCCGGGCACGTTCCGCTCAGTCGGCCTCGGTCGGGACAATAAGCTGTTCGGTGGCCCGCGTGACCAGCTGGTACGCGGGGTCTTCCGAAGGCAACCGGAGGACGAGCGGCGTCCCGACCATGCCGGGCGCCACTCGCGCGCGTCCGGGCTCGTCGAGCCACAGCCACGGCTCCACGTACGCCGCCCGGGCGAGGTACTGGGCATCGACCGGGTGGCCGAGCAGTCGACCCGACAGGTAGGCGAACTCGGTCTCGCGGAAGATGGAAGGCGCGTTCAGCATGGCGTTGTCGGACCCGATGAGGAGCCGGACGCCGGCCCGTTCGAAGGCCGACAAGTCTGGGCTCCGTCCGAAGAGCGCGTTCGAGCGAACGCACACGGCCACCGGGATCCGGGCCTTGGCCACGGTCTCGAGGTCGTCCGGGGTGGCCTTCGTGAGGTGTATCAGGAGGTCGGGCCGAGGAAGAAGGTAGGTCTCCGGTTTCTCCCGCACCTCCTCGCTGGCGTGGAGCGCGAACCACTTCCCTGCGCGATGGGCCCGGTCGGCGAGGAGGGTCCGGGTGAGGGAGTTCTCCTCGCGGGCAGAGCTGATGCCGACGCCCTCGGAGATGCGTAAGAGCCGCGAGAGCTCGCCGATCTCCACCGGTCGCCGGATCGGTCGGCCCAGGATACGGACCTCGATCGGAAGCCCCTGAGCCGCCCGCCGGAGCTGCTCGACCCCGGGGACGCCCTCCTCTCGGAAGTCGACCACCGCCCCCACTCCTTCGTGGACCATCCGTTCGAGCGCCGACCGCATGGCCTGCTCCTTTTCGTCCGGTGAGAGCGAGGCCAGGAGGCGGAACTTGAGTCCCCGCGGCCCCACGATCTCCGACACTGGAGCGCGCGGGGGCTCTCGCGTCGCCGCGGCGTCGCCCAGGTGCGTGTGGGAGTTCACGGGTCGGGGAACGACGATGCCTCGGATCCGTCGTTCTTTGCCGCGCCGGGAGTCCGTGCCCGGGGTGCCCACTTCGACGACGCGTCCTTTCCGGAATCGTACGTAGGCCGGGCGGGCGCCGTCGCCGTCCACGACGGCCCCCTCGACGATCATCGGCGGTTCCTCGGAGCGCCTACCACCGACATTATGTAAATGCCCGGCCGATGGTCGGCTCGGAGCAGTATGGCGAGTCGCCGTCCGCCGAAGGCGATCCCAGGCCCTTCTCGCCCGGCCACGCGGGATCTAGATATCGTCGTTGTCGGACACACGAACCTCGACCACTTCTTCCACGTCGAGCGCCTCCCCGCCACCGATCGCACGGTTCCCTTGAGAGACCGTGAGGTCCGGCTGGGCGGTACGGCGGCCAACATCGCCCGCGCCGCGGCGAAGCTGGGGGTCCGGACCGCCCTGGTATCACAGGTCGGCCCCGACTTTCCGAGCCGGTTCCATCACCTCCTGATCCAGGAAGGCGTGGACCTGTCGGGCTTCGAGACCGTGCCCGACGCGCGCTCGCCCGCGTGCTTCATCGTCGAGTCCGCGCGGGGGGAACAGGTGACCCTCATCGATCAGGGACCCATGGAAGCGGACAACGGAACGCAGGTCCCGGAGGGGCCGCTATCACGAGCGGGCTGGGTGCACCTCGCCACCGGAAACCCGCACTATCAACTGCGGGTGCTCGAGGCGGCGCGTCGGCGAGGGATGCGAGCGGTGGCCGACCCGGCTCAAGAGATCTTCTACCGATGGGATCCGGCGTCCCTCCGGCGTCTCCTCGCCGGATCCGAGCTGTTCTTTGCGAACCGGAGCGAGCTGGCCCGCGCGCTCGAACTGCTGCGGCTGAAGGGCATTCGTGAGTTGCTCGAGATCGTTCCCATGGTCGTTGAAACCTTGGGCCGCCGGGGCGCGTCTGCCTGGACGCGCGCCGGGCATGTACGAGTCCCCGCGACCCATCCGCGGAGGGTCCGTCAGGTGACGGGGGCGGGGGACGGGTTCCGGGGAGGTTTCTACGCCGGCTGGTTCCGCGGCGACCCGCTCCAGGATTGTCTGCGCTACGGAACGTGGGCCGCCGCACGCTGGTTGGAGACCGGAGACCCGTCGGCGTTGCGTCCTCACGGGCTTCGCCCGCACCCACCGCCCAACTTGTCGACGCTGTAGCGGGGGATCGAGACAAGCATGGAGATGCGGCCCTTCGGCAAGTTGATCCCGGTGGAGGTAGCCGTCCGTCGGGTCCTTGCGGCCGCTCGTCCCGTCGCGGGCTCCGAGAACGTCGCCCTCGCAGAGTCTCTCGGCCGAGTCAGCGCGGAGACCTTTCGGGCACCGTTCCCGGTACCTCGGTTCGCCCGGGCCACGTGGGATGGGTACGCGTTCCGCTCCGCGTCGAGCCGAGGCGCAACGGGGCGGCAGCCCGCGCGATTCCGGATCGTCGGAGAGGTGTTCGCCGACCGCGGGTACACCGGGCGGCTCCGTACCGACGAAACCGTTGCGATCGCCGCCGGGGGCCGGCTGCCTCCGGGAGCCGACACGATGGCGATCTTCGAAGAGGTCGGTCGGAACGGCTTGGAAGTCTCCGTCCGCCGGTGGGTGCGGGTCGGGGAGCGCATCGCGGCGACCGCGGCGGACTTCCGGCGGGGGCAACGGCTCGTTCGACGTGGGGACGTGCTCGACCCTGCGACGGTCGGCTCGCTCGGGGCCGCCGGCCGGACGAGCGTCCGAGTCTTCGCACGCCCGCGGGTCTCCATTCTCCCCAACGGCAACGAGCTCGTCGTTCCGGGCAACCCGATCCGCGGCGACCAAATCTACGAAACGAACAATCTCACCCTCGGCGCGATCATCCACGCGAACGGAGGTGTTCCTCTCCCTCACTCGCCGTTACCGGACAACCCGGCCGGATCGAGGCGGCCGTACGGCAGGCCCTCACTCAGAGCGACCTCGTGCTGCTGACCGGTGGAAGCTCGGTGGGAGAGCACGATTACGCTCCCGAGGTGCTCCCCCGAGTGGGGCGCGTCCTCTTCCACGGAATCGCCGTGCGCCCCGGCAAGCCGACGATCGCGGCGGTGACGCGGGGTCGGTTGGTCATTGGGATGCCGGGCCACCCGACGTCCGCTCTGTCCAACAGTTTCTGGCTCCTGTCCCCGCTGCTGCGCCGCCTGGGACATCTCTCCGGGCCCGGTTGGGTCGAGGGCCGCTGCCGTCTCGCTCGCGCCGGGGACCATCCTTCGCCGGATCTTTCTTCGGTGCTCCCCCTCCGGGTGGTGAACGGCTGGGGGTACCCTACGTACCACGGCTCTCACGCCGTGACGGGACTGCGGGGCGTCAACGCCTTCGCGATACTCCCGCCGGGTTCGAGGACCCTGCGGCGGGGTCAGAGACTGGCCGTGCACCTCCTGCCGGAACCCATCGGAGCGCCGCCGCGCGTCCTCGAGGGTGACTGAAGCCCTCAATGCTTTAGGCGCGTCTCGGTTCCCTCCGGCGTGCGTAGAGACCAGCTCCGCATCGCCCTCCTCTCGATCGAGGGAACGAACAACGACGAGGAGCTGTTGGCCGCCCTTCGCGCGCTCGGAGCCCCCGCCGAGGTCGTGCAACTCAAGCAGCTCGAAGGGCGCGACGTCGAGCGTTCCCAACGGCGGGACCTCTTCGACTTTCGGGCGCTCTTCTTCCCGGGCGGCTTTTCCGCCGGCGATTACGTCCGGGCGGGCGCCATCTTCGCCGCCCGGGTCCGCGCGGCGATGGGGCCTTCCCTCGAGGAGTTTGTGCGGTCGGGTCATCTGGTGGGCGGAATCTGCAACGGGTTCCAGGTCCTGACGGAGCTCGGCCTGCTCCCGGGCCGGCCCGACGGCCGCCTCGGCAAGCCCCAGGCCGCGCTGATGACGAACGACTCAGGCCATCACGAGTGTCGGCCGACCTTTCTCCGATGGGAGGGGGGGCGGTTCGCCCCGTTGCAGTCGCTTCCTCCGGGCGACCGGTATATGATCCCCTCGTCACATGGGGAAGGCAAGCTGGTGCTCTCCGGAGAACCGGGCGCCCGGCTCGAGGACCTGGAGCGGAACGGTCAGATCCTGTTCCGCTACGTCCGACCGGACGGGGGACCGGCGACGTACCCCTGGAATCCTAACGGCTCCATCGGGGACATTGCAGCGGTCACGAATCCGATGGGCAACGTCTTTGGGATCATGCCCCACCCTGAGCGCTCATTCTACCGGATCCAGCACCCCGACTGGACACGGAGCGGCCGCGCGGAGGGGCCCGGCGACGGCCATCTCTTCCTCGAGTCGATCGTGCGGTACGCCGAGACGCACGACTGAGCCGCCACACCGAGAGCGTCTCGTCGCCCCATCGTTCGCGCGCGACGGTGCGGCACACGTCCCCCCGTTGGCGCCAGCGGGCGCGGATCTCTTCGAGCCGGGCGGCGGATTGAAGTGAGGAGACCAGTAGGTACGCGCGTCCGCCCGGGGCGAGATGCTCCCCGAGCGTGGCGAGGAGCCGGGCGGTGACGCGACACCCGTCGGGGCCTCCGTCGAGCGCGAGATCCTCCCAGGGGTTCCAATCCCGCTCCTTGCGACTCGTCGGGAGGTAGGGCGGGTTCGAGAGAACCAGGTCGAACCGGCGCAGGCCCGCTGCCAGGTCGGTGCGTACGGCATCGAGCGGAAGCTCCTCGCGCCGGGCCCGTCGAACGACGGCGCGCAGCGCGGTAGGATTCAGGTCGGTGGCGACCACCCGGCGTGCCCCGTGCCGTGCTGCAACGAGGGCCGCCAGCCCTCGGCCGCATCCCACCTCGAGGACGGTGTCGCCTCGGCGTGGTCGAGCGAAGCGAGCGAGGAGCCGGGAGTCCTCGCGCACGGGGTAGACCTCGGCGACCTCTCTCGTGCGCTTTCCGGGCATTCGTGATGCGCTCCTGACCGTGGCGCCCCGAATAGCCTATACCGTTCGCAGGCCTATCGCTGACGTGAACATAGGAGAGAACGGGCTGTGCCTTCGCATCTGGCTTCGGTAAAGATTGGGATCACCGGGCTCCCGGGCTCCGGGAAGACCGAGACGCTCCTGCGGATCATCGACCTCCTCGAGGATGAGGGGATCAAGGTCGGCGGGATGATCACCGAGCCCATCGTCGAGAAGCAGCGGCGGACCGGCTTCCAGATCGTCGACTGGCTCAGCAAGGAGAGCATGGTCTTCGCGCACAAGGACATGAAATCCCGCGTCCGCTCCGGAACCTACGGCGTGAACCTGGCGGCCCTCGAGGATCTCGGGATCCGGGCCCTCGCCGACGCCCGGCTGAATGCCGACGTCGTCGTGATCGACGAGGTGGGCAAGATGGAGGTCGAGAGCGAGGCGTTCACGAAGGCGGTGGTCGAGACGCTGGACCAGGACAAGTCGATCATCATGACGCTCCACAAGAAATCGCGGAACCCGCTCTTGCAGGACATCCGCCGGAGGGACGAACTACGGCTCCTCGAGGTCACGCCGGTCAACAAGAACCTCCTGGCGTTCAAGATCGTGAAGCTCCTGACGGAGCGCACGCGCTGACGGAGCCGCTCGCCCTCGGCCGAGAGGGCGGCACGCGGCTCTGGCTTCCACCCTCTCCGACCGCTCGCGGGCCCGCCCGTCGCCGCGCGGTGTTCTACAACGCCGCGATGCAGTTCGACCGCGACCTCAACGTGGCGGTGGTCCGGGCCCTCTATCCGCCTAGCCCCGGGACCCGTCGTGGGTGGGACATGCTGGCCGCGACGGGGGTCCGGGGTCTCCGTCTGGTCGAGGAGACGGACGCCTTCGCCGGGTACGACTTCACCGAGGCAAATCCGGCGGCGTTTGCGGTGCTCCAACGGAACGTGCACGAGTCCGGGCACGCCGGCCTCCTGACGCACCTCGAGGACGCGACGAAGCCGGTAGACGAAGGGACCTTCGATTATGTCGACCTGGACCCGTTCGGCACCCCCGCCCCCTTCGTCGACGCGGCGCTCCGCGGGCTTGCCCCTCTCGGAGTACTTGCCGTTACGGCCACCGATATGCCGGTGTTGACCGGGGTAGCCCGTGGCGTGTGCGAACGGCGCTACGGCGGCCGGCCGATCCGGGGCGCGCAGGGCCCCGAGGGAGGCCTACGGATCCTCATCGCGTACCTGGCTCGAGAGGCGGCACAGCGGTCCATCGAGCTCGCGCCGCTCGTGAGCTACATTCATGATCACTACGTTCGCGTCTTCCTTAGCTCGCGACCGGTCGAGTCGAGCTCCGTCGACAGCACGCAGGTCGGGGACCCGAGTGCGCTGGGAGACGCCGCTCCCGAGGTGGCCGGTACGGGTCCGTTCGGACCCATGTGGCTCGGTCCCTTGTTCGAACCCGCCCTCGTGGCGCGACTGGAGGTTCCCGTAACCGCAGAGCGTCCGGAGGAGCTGCGGAAGTTCCTGGACCGGATCCGGGAGGAAAGCGCCGTCGCCCGGCCGTTCTATTACGAGCCGAACACGCTCGCGTCGGAGCTCCACCTCGCCGAGCCGCCTCCGTTGACCGCCCTCCTGGAAGCGCTTCGGACGAGGGGGTTCGTCGCCGCTCGAAGCCACGTACGCGCGAGCGCTTTCCGGACGACCGCGCCCCGGTCGGTCGTCTACGAGACGGCCCGGGGACTGCGTCCGGACCACTAATCCCAGAACGCCCGCGTGCGGGCGTAACTCCGTTCGGCGCGGAGGATCTCCGCGAGCAGCGCGTCCTCGTCCCGGTAGTGTCGCGCGAG
Organism: uncultured Thermoplasmata archaeon; assembly: GCA_963787975.1. Taxonomy (GTDB): domain Archaea; phylum Thermoplasmatota; class Thermoplasmata; order Lutacidiplasmatales; family UBA184; genus JAKIWV01. Next base: position 200,254 of record CAWBEU010000007.1, on the reverse strand, counting down.
TAGTCGTCGCGCCGTATCGGGCCCGATGCCGCGCCCCGCCAGGCAGAGGAGCGCCCGTTCTCCGTACGTGGCAAGCAGTTCGGCCGAGGTGTACGCGGCGCGCAACCGCGCGGTCAGTCCGGCGGAGGGGCCTTTCCGTTTCGAGGTGCCTTTCCGTTTCTCCCGAGCGTACTTCGAGATGGCCGTGCTCTCTTCGGTCCGGCGCGGGGAGAGGACGGCCGAGAGCGTGCCGTGGCATAGCCGACAGCTCCGGGACCCGTCGGTGGCGGACCGGGCGGGGGTCGTCGTCCGGGTGAAGCCGCAGCGAAGGCAGACGAGCGTCAGTTCCTCGTTCATGAGCCGGTCCCGAATCGCCTTGAGGAGCGTGGGCGGCGGGATATCCGGAAGGAACTGCCACTTGAGGGTCTCCAGGATCCGGTCGCTCCATCGATCGGCCGGGGCGGTAACGACCTCGAGCGTCTGGTCCCGGATCCGCTCGAGGACCTCGCGGGCGTGCGTGAGGTCGTGCCGGTCGTGGAGCGTCTTGTCGAGGGCCTCCTCACCGAGAGGGGTCGCTCGCGACTGCGCCATGAGAGAGTCGACGATCCGCAGGTCTCGAGCGTCCGCGGACGCCGGGAGAACGCCCAGCTTCCGGGCGACCGTGATGAAGATCCATCGGTACTCCAGGCTGGACGGGACAAGCCGGTCAAGCAGGGTCTCGAGGTGGTCGGGTGGGATTGAGAGGCTCTGGCGGAGCGCCTCCGCATCGAGCGCGACGGGGAGGCCTAGGACGAACCACGTGGGCTCGACGTCGAGGACCTCGACGCGGGCGCCCAGGCGTGCCGCCAGCAGGCCGGACATCACGAGACTCAGCGTGGTGTTCGTCCGGCTCCCGAAACATGCGCTGACGGTCACCAGTCGTCCATGCGTTTGCAGGACGACCTTACGGTCGGTCGCGATGTGCACCGATACCGATCCCTTTCGGAGCCGCTCCTCAAGACGCGTCCGGGCCTCGGGGGTGAGAGGGTACCGCGAGTAGTCCCCCTCCCGGCGGAGCCGGCCGACCTCCTGGGCCGCCTCGAACGGGACCGGGAGCTCCTCCCCCACCCATCGGGGTTCCTGGCCGAACTCCGCCGCCGCTTCGACCAGCATCTCCCCGTCACGGAACTCGACGACCCGCCACGGGGTTCCGTGAAGCAGGAAGACCAGGTCCGGCTGGCCGATAACCTGGGTCATCACGAACCGTTCGTCGAGGGTGCCGATCACCTTTCGAGTGCCGATGTCTCGAAGCCGGTAGGTCCGTTCCTCGGGAATCAGGGAAAGCGTCGAGTAGAACCGGTCCAGCGTTCCCCGGCGGACCGGAGCCGACCTTCTGCGTGCCGCACCAGGCCGAGACTCTCCAGATAGTTCGCCAAGTCTCGCCAGTCCCCGTCGGACAGGTCGTGGAGTGGCGCAGCGTGACGTAGTCGATGCGCGATCTCCTTCGGGTCGACCGTCCCCTCGGCCCGCAGGGTCCCCAGAATCTGCTGAGCCGCGGCCAACCGGTTCCGGGTCCGCCATGTCGTCGGTTCGACCTCCCCCACGAGGGCACGGCGCGCCAGAACGGCGGCCTCCTCAAGGTCCTCGTCGTCCTGGGCTACGACGATCCCCTCGGAGGTCCGGTCGAGCCGGTGGCCGGCCCGCCCTACGCGTTGCAGGAGTCGGGTGGCCTGGCGGGGAGACCCAAACTGGAGGACAAGGTCGACGGCCCCCACGTCGATGCCGAGCTCGAGGGAAGAGGTGGCGATGAGCGCGCGCAGTTTGCCGGCGCGAAATTCTCGTTCCGCCTCCTCTCGAACCTCGCGAGAGAGGGAGCCGTGGTGAACTGCAAGCGGTAGGTCGGGAGCCAATCGATGGAGTCGGGCGGCCAGGCCTTCCGCGGTAGGCCGCGTGTTGACGAAGATGAGCGTCGTGCTGTGGGCCCGGACGGCCCGTTCCACCTCCCGCAGCGCGGCGAGATACCGAGCGTCCACCCGCATCTCGGCTTCGAGGGCCGGGTCCCCTCGCTCGGGGGGCGATTGCGGCCAGCGGACCTCGATCTGGAGGTCCCTCGGCTCCTTCGCGATCCGCGTCTCGATCCGACGCGGCTTGGGGGACAGGAACCGGGCCACCTCGTCCGGATTGCCGACCGTGGCGGAGAGGCCGACGCGCCGGACCGGCCGGCCCACGAACGAGTCGAGTCGCTCGAGGGTAACCGCGAGCTGCGCGCCGCGGTCCGAGGGGAACAGCTCGTGGACCTCGTCCACGATCACCGCGGTCAGGCCCCGGAGGCTCTCCCGCAGCCGCGTGCCAACGAGGAGAAGCTGCAGCGTCTCCGGAGTCGTGATGAGCAGATCCCGAGGGTGACCGGACTGTCGGAGGCGCTCTTTCGTGGGGGTGTCACCATGACGAACACCGGCGGTCAATCCGGCCGCTTCGACAAGGGAAATCAGGCGATGTTCGAGGTCCCGATTGAGCGCGCGCAGGGGGGTGACGTAGAGCAACGCGGTGGGAGGAGACGGGGTCCGAAGCCGCCGGGAGAGCAGGGGGAGGAGCGCCGCCTCGGTCTTGCCGGTGCCGGTGGGAGCGACGAGGAGCGCGTCGTGGTCGGTCCCCAGAAGCAGGTCGAGAGAGAGGCGCTGGATCTCCGTCGGGGCCGTGATCCCGTGTTTCGCCAGGTAGGCCTGGAGACGAGGATCGAGGACTGTAAACGTCGGCTCCACAACGGCGGGCATCAAGATGAGGCCCGGCAGTGTCCGCGCAGGAAAACGACTCCGTAACCGTCCAAGTCCGTGCTAGGGTCGAGGACGGCGACTCGGCTCGAGGTCGAGCTTTCGGAGCCCGAGCGTCTCGTCGATGGGCCGGTCGAACACCCTTCCGGGGAAGGTCTCGATCAGAGTCTCGTTCAACACCCAGACGGTACCCCGCATCAGGTGGCCGCCCACCAGCAGGTGATTCGCCGCCGCCAACGCGGCGTGCAGGTGGATCGATGGGCCATCGGCCTCCGCGATGGACCCATGGAGTCCCACGAGCTCGTGCGGGTCGGGCAGGTCCTTCCGGACGTACTCGGAGCCGTTCCAATACCCGATCGTTATGTCCCGCAGCATGCCGATCCCGGACACGACGGCCGCCGCGCGGATCTGATGTTGCCGTGCGAAATCGCTCAGGGTAGCGAACAGGTCCTGGCCTTGGTCCAGTCGGAGCATCCAGCGGGTCCCCTCAGCCACCGCTTGCATCGTCCGCCCCAGCGGGGGCGCGAGTTATGGGTGTTTCGCCGTCCCTCGGGCAAAGTGTAATGGTCGGTCTCGGAATACAAATAGGAGCATGATTCCGACCTCTCAACTGGACCCCCGGCACGAGCCGGTGGCCCCTTCCGCCATCGAGGCCAGCCTGGCCGACGGCCGTCGAGCGCTGGTCGCATTGTCCGGGGGGGTGGACTCCTCCGTGGTGGCCTTACTGGCCCACCAGGCGCTCGGTCCGAACGCCGTCGCCGTCACGCTGACCGGTCCGGCCGTTTCGCCCGAGGAGCTCGATAGTGCGAGGAATGTCGCGCGTGCGATAGGGATCCGGCACGTCCTGCTGACGTCGGACCCGCTGTCAGACTCTCGGTACGCGGAGAACCCGACGAACCGCTGCTACTTCTGTCGTAACCACGAGGGTGATCTGCTGAGGGCCTGGGGCCAAGCGCACGGGATCGAGGTGTACCTGGATGGCGTTCATCTCGACGACCTGGGCGACGACCGCCCTGGCCTGCAGGCCATGAACGAGCACGGATTCCGCCACCCCCTGGCCGAAGCGGGTTGGACCAAGGCGGACATCCGGGCCTTCGCTCGCTCGGCCGGCCTCCCGACGTGGGACCGCCCTTCCAATGCCTGCCTCGCGTCTCGCATCACCCACGGCGAGGACATCACCGCGCCGTTGCTCGACCAGGTCGCCCGAGCCGAGGAATGGGTCTCGGCGCGCGGCTACCGTCGGGTCCGGGTGCGCGTCTCCGGCGGCCGGGCACGGGTCGAGGTGGACCCGGACGAAGTGCCGGAACTGCAGGCGGAAGTCATTCCCCTGAGAGAGGCGCTCACGGCTCTCGGGTTCGCGTCGGTGGAGATCGATCCGAACGGGTACCGCCCCCGGTCGAACATATGACGCCGGCCCGACGCGCTTCCCAGCTGCGGGGCCGAGCCCCCGCCAAAATGGACACGACTCAGCGGTTCGAGCTCGACACCGAGCTCACGCCGCAGGGGGACCAGCCGAAGGCGATCGTCGAACTGGTCCGGCGATTGAGGGCCGGGGAGCGCTTCGAGACGCTGCTGGGCGTGACCGGCTCCGGGAAGACGTTCACGATGGCCCACGTCATCCAGGAGCTTCAGCGGCCGACGTTGGTCGTCTCCCACAACAAGACCCTGGCCGCCCAGCTCGTCAGCGAGTTCCGGGCGCTGTTCCCGCGCAACGCGGTCGAGTACTTCGTCAGCTACTACGACTACTACCAACCGGAAGCGTACGTTCCCCAGATCGACCTCTATATCGAGAAGGACGCCTCGGTCAACGAGGAGATCGACAAGCTTCGCCACCGCGCCACTCAGGCGCTGCTGACACGACGGGACGTGCTGATCGTTTCGTCGGTGAGCTGCATCTACGGCCTCGGCTCGCCGGAGGAGTACCGGGCGAACACGCTCATCTTGCGAAAAGGCGAGTCGATCGGGCGGCAGGCGCTCCTCGACCATCTGGTTCGGCTCAAGTATTCTCGGAACGACACGGAGTTCCAGCGGGGCCGCTTCCGCGTGCGCGGCGGCACGATCGACATCCAGGGCTCCGGCGAGTCCCTGCATCGCGTCCTGCTCGAGGGGGACACCATCGTCGGTCTCTACGAACTTGACCACGTGACCCAGGAGGAGACGCGGGAGGTCGGTACGTTCACCGTTTTTCCGGCGACCCACTTCTTGACGATCGATACCCGACTCGAGGAGGTGCTGGCCCAGATCGACGTGGACAAGGTGGCTCGCGTCAAGGAGCTCGAGGCCGGAGCCCACATCGTCGAGGCGCAGCGTCTCAAGAGCCGCACCGAGTACGACCTCGAGATGATCCGAGAGACCGGCTACTGCAACGGGATCGAGAACTATTCCCGGTACTTCTCCGGCCGGCAGCCGGGCGATCCTCCGTACACGCTGCTCGATTTCTTTCCTCCGGATTTTCTGACGTTCATCGACGAGTCCCACGTGTCCCTGCCCCAACTCCAAGGGATGTACAAGGGGGACCGGAGCCGCAAGGACAATCTAGTCGAGTTCGGCTGGAGACTTCCTTCGTGCCGGGATAATCGTCCCCTCAAATTCCCGGAATTCCTTGCCCATGTGGGATCGACCGTCTTCGTTTCCGCCACGCCGGGCCCGTTCGAGCTGAAGCACTCCACGGGGATCGTCGAGCAGATCATCCGTCCCACGGGCCTCGTGGACCCCGTGATCGAGGTGCGCCCGCTGAAAGGGCACATCGCGGACCTGATCGAGGAGCTCCGTCGTCAGGTAGCCCACAACGAGCGATCGCTCGTCACCACGCTCACAAAGGCGACGGCGGAGGAACTGTCGGCCTATCTGGCGAACCTGAACTTCAAAGTCCGATACCTTCACTCCGACGTCGAGACGCTGAAACGGATCGAGATTCTCCGCGACCTCCGCGTGGGTCGCTTCGACATCCTGGTGGGAATCAACCTTCTCCGGGAAGGATTGGACCTTCCCGAGGTCAGCTTGGTGGCGATCCTCGATGCGGACAAGGAAGGCTATCTCCGTAGCGATACGTCCCTCATCCAAACCGCGGGCCGAGCGAGCCGCAACGTGTCCGGTCGCGTGATCCTGTACGCCGACCGTGTGACGGGTTCAATGGCGAGGGCGATCGCGGAGACGTCGCGGCGTCGCGAGCTCCAGGTAGCCTACAACACGGAGCACGGCATCGTACCGGAGACGATCGTCAAGGAAGTGCGGTCGTTGCTCGCCCCGTCCGACGAGGCCGAGTCGGGTGAACTGTCGACGTCCGGGCTCGGCAAGTATTGGAAGGACCGATTACCGGTCCTCATGGCCAACCTCGAAGAGGAGATGCGGCTCGCGGCGGAGCGTCTCGATTTCGAGGAGGCGGCCCGCATCCGGGACCGGATCCGGGAGATCGAGCGGAAGGCGGGACTCTCCCGTGCGATGCGACCAGCCGCGCGGGCGTCGGCCTAGCCCGGCCCCGGTCCCGGGGCGCTCGCGGAGGACATGGGTACTACCGCCACCGGGATCCCCTTCCGCCCCCGCCGGCCCCGGACGTAGAATCCCTCGATCGCCACGAGCGAGATCGCGGTCGCTCCTATCGAGAAGCCGAAAAGTCCCGCGGGTCCCGCGAGGCTGAACGCGGCGCTGCCCGCCAACGGTCCGAGGCTCCAAAGCGTCGAGTTGATCAGCGAGAAGAGTCCGAGGTACTCGGCTCGTCGTCCCGGAGGCGCGAGCCGGGCCACCCACGACAGCATCGCGGGACCCAGGAACGCGAAGCCGAGATTTCGGAAGCCCTGGGCCGGCAAGAGATCGACCCAGTTGGTCGCCACGAGGAACGCCACGATGCCGACGATCGAGACGGCGGTGCCCCAGAGCAGGCCCTTGATCTCGCCGATACTGTCGACGAGCCGGCCGATCGGGAGCGAAAAGAGCGCCATGGTCGCCAGTCCGGCGATCGCGACGAGGGAAACCTCGAACAGATTCGCGCCCAGCGCCCCCGCATAGATCCCGTAGAACGCCCCGACCGCTCCGGCGCCGAGGGATCGGACCGAGACGGTCGTCGAGAAGTAGGCGACCTCCTTCATCTCGCTCAACGGCCGCCGAGTGGGCGTCGCGACCGCTCGGTCATCGGGGACGCGAATGAGGAGAATGCAGAGAGTTCCCACCTGAACCAGAGCAACGAAATAGAACAGGAAGTGGAAGCCGAGGTCGAGGACGAGGAGGCCCACGATCAGGAAGCCCGCGATGCCGCCGCCGGAACTTGCGGCGTTGAGGAGACCGTAGGCTCCGGCCCGCTCCCTGTCCCGTGTGACGTCGGCCACGTACGCACTCAGGGCGGGGCCGCCCATCGATAGCACCGTCGTCCCGGCGATGAAGGCAAGCCCGGCCGCGATATACCCGGGGTCGAAGGGGATGGAGAGATACAGGGGGAGGGCGGCGAGCTCGGCCCCGACCAGAAACGGGCGCCGGCGGCCGATCCGATCCGACCAGCGGCCGGCCAAGGGCTGAACGAGGCTCCCCGCGACGTAGGCCGCCGAGGTCAGGGCCAGCGTCAGCGGGATCGGAGCGTGGTCAATCTCTACGAGGAAAACCGGGAAGAAGACAAGGAAAACCCCGGAGCGGTTGCTGGAGAGGAGGGAGTAGAGCGAGAGACCGACCAGGGTACGGTCAACCACAGCCAAGAGGGGCACGCGGCGTATTTAGGGCGCGCGCCGCCCGGGGGCGCCGACGAGGTTCTTTTGAGCCGGCGACGGTCCGGCGGGCGTGGCTCCCCCGGTGTCGGCCTCGGATCGCTCTACCGGCCTCGGACTGCTCCGTCGCAGCGGCGCCGTCACCGAGCTGCTCTTCCTGCACGAGTGCGCCACGCGGGAAGTAACCCAGCTCCGGCCCGTTGCCCAGCGACTCGGTCTCACAGTCCAAGCCGCCTCCCACATCTTCCGCCAGCTTCGACGACGAGGACTCGCCGAGGACCGGGGCGACCGGTATCGGCCCACCGTCGCGGGCATCGCCTGGCTCCACGCCGCGTTCGGTTCCGTGCGGGAGGACCTGGACGAGCGGCTCCAGCGACTGCACATCATCCGGTCGACCCGCGCCGTAGCGCGAGGGCCTGTTCCGGCCAACGCCCGCGTCGTTCTCGAGATCCGGCGCGGGGTCCTCGAGGCACGCGCCGGAGCCAACGGCTCCTCCCGAGGGCGAGCGCGCGAGGCGGCCCGCAACGGGGAGCTTGTGGAGGTGGTCGACCTAGAGGGGATCGTCTCGCTCCAGCCGGCCGAGATCCGTATCGTGACGTTGCCGGACTCGGAGGCCTTGGACAAGCGCCTGCTGGGTCAGCTCCGCCGCCTAGTTCGGGGCACTTCCGAGGGTCTACTGGAGGCCTCCGGCATCGAAGCATATCACTGGCTCCAGCGAGCCTCTCCCCGGCCCGTCCTTCGATACGCGGTCGCCGCCTCGGCCATCGAAGCGTCGAAGGTCGGAGTACCGACGACGCTCGTGGTGCTGGAGAGCGACCTGCCCCGACTGCTGGCGCGATTCGACCAGCCGCAGCCGCCGCCGATCACCGTGCGGCGATTACGAGGGTAGGACGGGTCCTCCGCTCTCGCCCGCCGGCCTCGCGCCGGCGGCTTCGAGCGCGCGAACGAGCTCGACCGGCCCCTCGATCGGCCGCGCGCCGGCGGCGAGGAGTTGGTCACGGAGTTTGGCGGCCGCGCCACCGGTGAAATCGCGGGTCGCCCAGTTCGACCCCCCCATGAGGAAGATCGGAACGCGGCCGGCGAACGGGAGCAGGTCCTCGAGGTTCGCCAGGTTTCCGGGTCCGACCGGGAACAGCGCGACGACGATCCGGTCCGCCTCCGACAGGAGCCGACGTTCCTGGTCCCGGCTCGCTTGGCTCAACGGCGCAAACGGCACTTCGGTCGCGACCGGGATGCCGAACTCCTCGGCCGTGGTGTGATCGGTATCGAACAACGCGACGATCCCGCAGGTCACGCTGAAGCCCCGTTCCCAGAGCCGACGTAGGATGGGAGACGCCGAGCCGCCGCCCGCGACCACATGCACCCGGAGGCCGGGCGCGCCCGGGGGCAGCTTCGGCACCTCGGGGGGGAGCCGGGGGATCAGGTACGGAACGCCGGTGCGCGGATCCTCGCGCAGGTCGGCCACGACGCCCCACACCTCCTGCAGCAGCGCGGGGGAGAGAACGGTCTGGGCCGACCCTTCGGCCACGAGCCGTCCGTGCTGGAGCACGGCGATGCGGTCGGCGAAGCGGGCGGCGAGATTCAGGTCGTGCAGGGCAGCGATCGCCGCCCGACCCTGCGAATGGCAGAGGCGACGTACCCGCTCGAGAACGTCCAGCTGGTGCGCCATGTCGAGGTGGGCGGTCGGCTCGTCGAGCAGGATGGCCGGCGTCGACTGTGCCAGCACCCGGGCCAGACGGAGTCGCTGCCGTTCGCCCCCACTGATCTCCCAGGCGCCGTCCTCCCAGCGATCTCCCAAGCCGACCTCGTCGAGGGCGGCGCGCGCCATCTGCCGCTCGGCGTCCCCCTCTCCCCCGAAGGGAGGAATGTGGGGGTGCAGGCCGTAGAGAACGTAGTCGAGCAGGCTCACATTGTCGCCGGGCAGCTCCTCCTGGGGCATCCAGGCCACCCGTTGGGCGCGCTCGGTGATCGTCAGCGCGTCGGAGGAGCTTCCCGAGACCCAGACCTCGCCGGACTCCCGGGGAAGGAGGCCGAGTATTGTCCGGATGAGCGTCGTTTTGCCCGAACCGTTCGGCCCGGCGAGGGCGAGCAGCTCGCCCGGCGCCACGGACAGCGAAACGTCCCGGAGGACGAGGGTGCTCCCGAGGCGGACGCTTACCCCCCGGACCGCGAGGGCGGGATTAGATGAGGGCGATGTCATACGCTCGGACCTCCCGAGGGGCTTCGCCGCCGGTACAGGAGGTACACGAAGAACGGCGCGCCGACGAACGCCGTGGGGATGCCCACGGGCAGAACCACCGAAGGCACCACCACCTGGGCGAGGTCCCAGGCGGCCGCCAGAAACACGCTGCCCATCGCCGCCGAAAGGGGAAGGACGACGCGGTAGTCCGGCCCGACCAGCCGCCGGATGATGTGCGGCGAGACGAGGCCGACGAACCCGATCACGCCCGTGAATGCGACCGCCGTCGCGGTGAGCAGCGTCGTCGTCAACACGAGCCGCCGAGCGACCCGGCGCCCGTCCACGCCGAGGCTTTGAGCCACCTCCGGGCCGAGCTGAAGGATGTTGAGCTGGCGCCCTTGCAAGGCGACGACCCCGCCGGCAATCAGGACGGCTCCCAGGACGATGCCCGCCCGCCCCCATGTTGCGCCGGACATCCCCCCGAGCAACCAGAAGCTGACCTGGAATTCCCCGAGCGGGTTCACGAGCAGGAAGGTCGCGAGCAGGGCGGAGAACAGCGACGCGAGCGCGACGCCCGTCAGGACCAGGGTCTCGACCGCCCGGGCTCGACCCGCCGCCAGATAGACCACCGCGCCGGGGATCGAACCCCCCGAGGAAGGCGAACAGCGGCAGCGCCAGGTAGGCCGACGCGAGGGCGAAGTGGAAGACGAAGATGAGCGCGGCGCCCATCGCGGCGCCGGAGGAGAGACCGAGCAGGTACGGGTCGGCGAGGGGGTTGCGAAAGACGCCCTGCAGGGATCCCCCTGACAGACCCAGCGCCGCGCCGGCGGCAAGTGCCAGCACGATAGCCGGCATACGGGCTTCCCAGACGATCTCCACCCAGATGTTGCACTGGCGCGTCGACGTCGCATAGGTTCCACAGGCTGAGCCTCCCAGAACTCCCCGCGAAGCCTCGTGGAGGAGGATCGTGTCCACGACGCCGGCGGGGACGGGTACAGGACCGATCAACGGGGAGAAGAACAGAAGGGCCAGCCCGGAAAGCCCGAGCAACACGAGGGCAAGGCGACGCACGCGTCGCCGACGCATGACGCTCTCCCGGACCGGCTCTCCGGTTCCATGGTTCCCGTGGGAAACGGCATCGGCCACGCGTGCCTGCCCGGCGGTTAGGTGGGCGGATACAGTGTCGGATGAACGGCGTGGAGGAGGACCGGGAGGGCGAGGATCAGGGTCGGGTCTGATTCGGATACGAGCGTGACGTCGAGGGCAACCTTCGATCCGGTCAGTTGGGCCCAATACGGGGCACCGGACATCGGCGACGCCCATTGAGCCGGCGTCTCGTTCGCGACGAGCCAGGGGTCGTTCCAACTGGTCCCGTAGATGATGACCTGCGGGCTGTCGTTCAGCACCGCGCTCCCGTTCAGTTCGTAGTAGATCAGCGGGGCGCTTCCCGCCACGTTGACCGCTCCGAGGGTGTTGATCAGGGACTCACCGAACGAATCGGGACCGTAGGTGTAGTAGCCGCCGGAGTCGAAGTAGTACGTCACCAGAACCGTCGGTAATGGCACGCCGTTCGTGGAGAGGTTGGAATCGAAGTTTGCCGCGGACACGAGCTGCTGGTCCAACGCGGCCACGAGCTGGTTGGTAGCGGTGCTGATCGAGGGGAAAATGGTCCCGACGAGCTGCACATCACTGACGATGCCCTGGAGGGTAGTCGGCTCCAGCAGCACGACGGGGAGGTGGAACGTGACCGACATCTGTTCGACCGCCGCCGCCGAGGTGATGGTGGTCGCCAGCACGAGTTGAGGGCTGCTGTTGAGAACCTCCTCGACGTTCAGACTGGGGAAATCTGCGATGCAAGAAGCGGGCGTGATGCTCCAGAGCGACGACTGGTTCGGGCTGTACTCGTTGAGCAACCCTCCGGGCAGGTCCGCATCACACCCGACGCCGACCACCCGGTCCCTCAACCCGAGCCGGTAGACGATATCCATCACACTGGGGGCCAGCACGACGATCCGGGTGGGATTGACGGGGGTGACGACGGTGCGGCCCAGATCATCGACGACGGTCACGGCCGGTCCGCCCGGGTGCGAGTTGGACGGCACCAGCTCGATGTAGATCGCAGTGGCCGCCACGGCGACGCCGGCGGAAACGACGATCGCCACGATGAGGAGGGTCAGAGGGACCACCCGACGCGGAGCGAGGTCGGAAGGAGGGCTCTGGGGGAGATTCAAAGGCATTGTAATCCAGGCAAACACGATTTACTATAAACAATTCATGGGACCCAGGGGCCGACAAGTCGGGCCGACCGAAATTCCTCAGCTATCGATGCGCTCGAAGGCGTCCGCGGGGCCGGACCAGGAGAAGGTGTCCGGATGGAACAGATGAGCGAACAGCCGAGCGCCCTGGGCGACGCGGGGGCCGGGTCGGGAGACATACGAGTCCGCGTCCACGGCGTACACCCTACCTTGCTGCACCGCGGGGATCGTCTCCCAGCCCGGGAGGTTCTGCAGCTGATGGGCCTCTTCTCGGGCGCGTGACAGGTGGTACCCGCAGGGAGCCACGACCAGTACCTCGGGCGCCCACCGCAGCACCTCCTCCCAGGGGATCCGGACCGAGTCCGTCCCTCGCCGAGCCAGCCCGTCCTCACCGCCGGCAATCTCGATCATTTCGGGGACCCAGTGACCCGCGCAGAAGACGGGGTCGGCCCACTCCATGCAGAAGACGCGAGGGCGCGGAAGGCCGTGGGCCGTTTGGGCCCGAAGAGAGGCAAGGTCGGCCCGGATTCCTTCGATCAACCGCGCGGCCTCCGGCGCCCGACCCGCGTGGTCTCCGAGGTCACGGATGTTCTCGAGGATCCCTTCGAGCGACCGAGGGGTCATCCAGAGGACCTCGGGCGGGGGGTGGAGACCGGCGAGGGCTCGGGTCACCTCGGTGCCCGAGGGGGCACACACCTGGCACAGGTTCTGGGTCATCAGCAGGTCGGGCTGGGCCGCCCGGAGAATTTCCTCGTCGACCTCGAAGAGCGTACCTCTCTCGTGAAGCTGGCGACTCACCCGCTCGTCGATCTCTCGCGGGGAGAGGCCGGTAAGGTCAAGGGCGAGGTGCACCACGACCGGCTTCGTCTTCGCGTCGGTGGGATAGTCGCATTCATGGGAGACCGCGCGGACCTCCGGCCCGAGTCCGAGCGCATACGCCATTTCCGTGGCGGCGGGTAGGAACGAGACGATCTTCATCGATAGGACGTCCCCGAGGAGTAGAGGAACCTGCGACGACCCGCGGGTAGAATACCTCTCCGGACCGCTCGGGGCAGGCTTCATGACACACCGCCCCTTCGCGGGCCCGAGAGGGAGCAGCACGGGCGACGCGGACTCAATCCCAACGATGCTGGGCGCGCCCGGGGCCCCTTCCTCGGAGCTTCAAGAGGCGGCGGCCGAGCTGCGGAAGCTAGTGACCCGAGCCGTAGCGCGTCGACCCGCGCAGTGCATGCTGCTTTCGGGAGGCCTCGACACGGCCATCCTGGCTCCGCTCGCCGACGCGGGTGGAATGCGGGCCGCTGTGACCGTCCTGACCTCGGCGGACGCGCCGGATCGCCCCTTCGCGCACGCGGTCGCTTCTCATCTTGGGTGGCAGCACCACGTCGTCGAGGCCCCGTTCGAGGAGTTGCTCGTCGAGACCGATTTCGTCGTCGAAACTCTCCGGACGTTCGATCCCATGGAGATCCGCAACAGCATCGTCATTGGTCGAGGCCTGCGAGAGGTGGCGCGCCGCGGCTACCGAACGGTGATGACCGGCGACGCGGCGGACGAGTTGTTCGGCGGGTACTCTTTCCTGTGGGGCAGGAGTCCGGAAGACTTCGAGGAGTACTCCCGGCGGATGGCGGCGACCATGAAGTTCTCCTCCCAGCCCCTGGGCACGGCGCTCGGGGTGGAGGTCAAGGCTCCGTACACCGACCCCGACGTTGTACGCTTCGCCACCGGGCTGCCCAAGCGCCTCAAGGTCGCGCACCGGGAGGGAGCGACCGTGGGAAAGTGGGTCCTGCGGTGGGCCTTCCCCGAGTGCGAGAGCCGATGGCGTCGAAAGGACCCCATCGAGGTGGGGTCGGGCTCGACGGGCCTGCCGGCTTGGTTCGCGGAGCGGATCCCCGCGGAGCACCTCGCTGAGCAGCAGGGGCGGATCCGACGTGAGGACCGGGTGGAGATCCGAGACGCAGAGCACCTCGCGTACTACCAGGCGTTCCGGCGGATGTTTCCGGAGATCCTGAAGGAACGGACGTTCGGCGTGGACTCCTGCACCCACTGCGGATTCGACCTGCCCCGCCCGGACTCCACCTTCTGCACGACGTGCGGCGCCTACCCAGCGCGGCCTTGAGGGTCCGTGGGAGACGACCCTCGACCTCGGGGAAAGCGGTCGAGGGCTCCTCGCGCCGTTCTTTCCTGGAGCAGCGGAAAGGACGCCGCGTACGCGCTGCACCAGCTCCGACAGGACGGAAGCTACAATGTCGTGGCCCTTCTGACCGCGGTGGAATCCGGGACGGGCCGGGTTGCCACCCACGGGATCCGGGGAGAGCTCCTGACCCGCCAGGCGGCGTCGGTCGGACTCCCCCTCACCCGGGTAGTGCTTCCGCGATCGCCGTCCAACCTCGTTTACGAGAAGGCGATGGAATCCACGCTGCGGGGGTTCCTGGAAGGTGGCGTTCGCCACGTGATCTTCGGGGACCTCTTCCTAGAGGATATCCGCCGATACCGCGAACGCCAGCTCTCGGACCTGGGCATGGAATGCGTCTTTCCGCTGTGGGGCCGGGAGACGCGCCAACTGGCTCGGGAGATGATCGACTCGGGTCTCCGGGCCCGTCTCGTCTCGGTCGATACTCGGCGGCTCCCGGGGTCGTGGGCGGGTCGACCATTTGACCAGAGCCTCCTGGAAGAGGTTCCTCGAGGCATCGACCCCTGCGGCGAGAACGGTGAGTTTCACACGTTCGTCACGGCGGGGCCCATGCTGCAACGCCCGATTGCGGTACGGGTTCAAGCGATTCGCGAGTACGACGGAGTGGCCACGGCGGACCTCCGCTCCAGCCCCCGACGGGACCACGCCGGAGCCGTGGGTCCACCCGCTCCGTTCCGTCACAAAGGATAAGTCGCGGGGCGTTCCCGAGGGGATGGGAGGGAGCATAGGCTAATCTGGCAGACCAGCGGGCTCCAGTCAGATCTCCCGCGAAGGGGATCTTTGCATTGGGTCAGCGGAGGGACGCTTCGGCGTACCGATGACGAGTGACTGGAGCGCGCGGAGAGACCCGCATATCGGGGTTCAAATCCCCGTGCTCCCATTGCCCTCATCCGCGTCGTAACGAGGGTGCTCGAGAGTCGCGGCACGCAGGTCGGATCCCGCACTTGCGTGATCTTCGGGTCTACTTAGACAACCCCAATGTTACACAACGGTCGAATCCTTCTCGGACCCTGGGAGCGTCGCGGATCGCGCCCTTGGCCAAGAGATCAGGTAGGCTCGGGGTAATCGACCGCAGAGATCATCTGGTTAACGAAAACGTAGGACCCAAGATAGCAACTCCTTGATTCTCCCAAAACGCGGTTACCGATGTCACCGGAAGCGTCCAACGAAGATCCTTTGTCGCGAGGAACTGGAGAACGTCGGGAAGCTGCGATGGGCGGATGTCGTGCTCGGCAAGGGTGATGTGGGGGACCCAAACCGGAGGTCGATAGTACGGCGAAGAACCAACTGAAGTGCCCCCGAGAGCGCGCCGCACCGCGCGATGGAAACGTACGAGACGAGGACTCCGGCGGACCCCAAGAAACACGGTGAGCACCGGTCCCGGGAAGACGTGCACGCCTGTGGTTTCGACCGAGAATGGCAACGACCGTGCTGCAAGTCGTGTCAGACGTCGTTGCACAGCCGGTCGATGAAGTCGGCGCGCGACCAGGTAGGAGAAGTGCGGATAGGGTGTCCCGCGGACTCCATTCAGGCCGAACTTCTCTTCGAGTTCGTCCCACAGCTGTCCGACAGCATGATAGTACGCCGGCGGTAGCAGTGACACGACGGCCGCTGGCACTCCTTCGCTCATCCCTATCTAAGAGTCTCGGAACAAGTGGCGGACATAGGGCCAAGTTGCCATAAGCCCTGGCCTAAGGCGGGATTCTCTATCGTGCCTTTTTGTTCGAATAGCAAGGGACAGTCGGCTACCTCCGCAAACAACAGGTTTGCTACCGCTCAAGCGATAGTCGACCTGCGCTTCATAGAAAGTGCGGCTCATGGCAACAATCGGGCGATTGGTCCGGCATCGGCGGCGCGCGCGCCAGCGGTCATGAATGTTCCCAACTGGCTCCTGTCGCCTACTCGGCGTGCTTCAAGAATGCGAGCACGCGATTCGTGAGCAATTCCGCCGCGCTCTTGTCGTAGTCGGGGAGGCTGCTGTCAGCGAATAGGTGCCGATCGCCGGGGTATAGGAACAGCTCCGCCCCCTCAACCGATTTGTGGAGCTCGCGGGCGGCGTCGAGGTCTCCTTCCAGCACCCACTTGTCGGCCTCCATCATGTGGATCTGCAGCGGGACTCCCCGCGGCCAAGGGCCCCCGAACTCGGAGGCTGGGAACGCAGCGGAAAACAAGAGCGCCCCCTTGGCGCCCGGCCGCGTCTGGGCCAGGAACTGTGCGGGCATCACTCCGAGCGAAAAGCCGGCGTAGACAAGCTCGCTCGGCAAGCCCTCGGCGGCGAGCCGACCGCGCTCGCGGATCGTGTCGAAACCGACCTGCCGTGCGTAACCCACGCCCTCATCGAGCGACGCGAACGTCCGTCCTTCGTACAGATCCGGGGTGTGCACCGTGTGCCCCGCGGCGCGGAGCCGATCCGCGAACGCAAGGAACCCGGCGGTTTGTCCTTGGGCATGGTGAAAGAGCAAGACCTGGGCCATGTTGACGGAAGTCTTCATGCCGTGGCGGGTATAAGATACGAGGTTCTCGCCAGACCCTCGCCTTCGCAATCGTACGGGTTGTTTCGTCTCGGAAAACTCTCCTCTTCTTCGTTGGCCTCCCAAGAGTGCCCGAGATTCTCAACCCAGGCAACCTTCTTGGGACGAACCACCCTCCTGACAGGGAATCCGGGGCTTGAATGGGAGTCGAGCTCGTTCACGGAGACTTGACCGACCGGCATGTGCGGGCCAGTCTCCGGCGACTCCTTCGGGAGAATGTGCTCGCTTCCTTTGCCACGGTTGACACTCATGGCCGCGCTCACATCAATACGGCCTATTTCGCTTGGTCCGACGATTGGAGCATTTTCTTCTATTCCTACCCCGACTCGAATCACTGCCGCAATCTAGAGCGCAGGCCGTCCATGGCGGTCGCCGTCTTCGATTCTCACCAACGCTGGGGGGGTGCCGACCGTGGCGTCCAGCTCTTTGGAGCGGGGAGCGAGGCGGTGGGGCCGTCGGCGGGCGTCGCTGCCGCCGCCTACTCCCGGCGGTTTCCGGGATTCGAGAAATGGCGAGCCCGTACTGAACGAGACGAAGGGGTGTTCCGACTTCGCCCATTCAGGTTCCGGCCCCGTCGAGCCAAACTCTTCGACGAGCGGAGCTTGGGCAGCGGACGGTTTGTCGAAGTTGTGGTTCCCGTCGATCGGAGCAAGCGAGACTAGGGCGTAGTCAATCTACGGGTTTGGATCGTCAACAAAGTCCTCCCCACGGTTCCGATCGAGGCGGCCGACAGCCTTCCCTCTAGGAGTGACCGAGTGGCTGGCTTACTTCTCACCAAACGAGCGGAAGTCGGGGAGACTCAACAGGACTGCCCCGGTAGCCAGAATCCCGATGGCGGCAATCGTGATCGTGGCACCGATTCCGTAACGAGCGATCAGTACCCCGCCTGCCACCAATCCGGCAGGAATCGCAACGAAGGATCCGAAGTCCCCGATGGAGAGCACTCGTCCCAGCATGTGGCTGGGAACGGTGGCCTGCATCACCGAGTAGTAGACTGTGTTGCCGAACCCGATACAAATCCCCGCTCCGAATGCCGCCAATACCGAAATGCCGAGACCAAAGGTGGCCGCAAGAATCCCGTACATTGCGGCCTCGAACAATACGGTGGACCCCATCCACCAGCCGGCGCGACGCCGTGTGGAGAGGCGCCCCACAATCAATCCGCCGGCCGCCGTCCCGATGGCGAGGGCAGCGGCCAAGTATCCGAAGGCCAAGGCACTTCCGCCGAAACGAAGGGAAGCGTACACCACAAAGAAGGGGGAGACAAACGACGACAGGAAGTTGGACGGGAGGTATCCGAAGGAGACCTCCGAGAGAGTCCGGCTTCCGAGGACGTATCGCATGCCATCGGAGAAGTCCACGCTGAAGGAGCTTCGCTCGCCCGACGGCTTTACGCTCACCCGGCCCAGTTCGCTGGCAATCTGAAAGATGAAGATCGCCGAGAGGCCGTAGGTGACCGCGTTAATGCCCAGCCCCCAGACCGCGCCGACGACCGCCACCACGACGCCGCCTGTAGCAGACCCTACACTCCGAGCGACGCCGCTGCTCGAGAAGAGCAATCCGTTTGCGTCTTCTAACGAGCCCTTTTCCACGAGGCGAGGGAGGATGGCCTGGCTGGCCGGCGTGAATAGCGCGGAAAAAGACTCGACGACGATCATTATCGCGAAGATGAGCAGCAGCGAGAATCCCCAGAGGTAGAGCGCCGCTGCGAGAATCGCCATCCCCGCCATTCGTGTGAGGTCGGCGGTGACCATCAGCGATCGCCGATTGTATCGGTCGGCGACTACGCCCGCGGCCAATCCCAGCACGATGCCGGGCCCGATTTCAACCAGTCCGAGGTACGCCACATCTAGGGCGCTCTGCGTGTAATGGTAGACAATCCAACTGACCGCGACGATGGAGACGGCGTAACCGAAGGTCGACGCGGCGCTGGAGGAGAACAGATTGCGGAAGCCGGGAAATCTCAGCGAGTGTCCGAGACCACCCGGCTGGACACGGGCCCTCGCGGCGCCGGGCGGGGAAGAAGTCGTGTCCATTGTCGCGGAGAGAGACCCGAATCTCCCCCTGTTATAGAATTCACCCTTTGTCAAACGCCATGGTAGGCCACTCTGCGCGGTGAGACCATTCCCTGTGTTCCTTACCGTAGACCGGTCGGTATCGGTCCGAAGTGTTGCCACGGGGGTGCAGTAACCCGTGTTCCGAACTTCGCTTCGAGTTTTTCTCCGTCCGTCTATCGCCGGTGACTTGGTATCGGGAACCCTCCAAAGTGGGTGGGAACCCGTGCTCCCAATTTCCCCCCTCGGTGCGGGCCCCCGGGGGCTGGACGCTTGCGTGTCTGGCTCAACGATTTAGGGCGGGGGCTCCTTCGCGACTCGGGAGGGGGACTTGCACTTGGGATCGAAAGGGAAAGTAATCCTCGTCGCGGGGGTTGGGCCCGGCCTTGGGAGTGCGGTTGTAAGTCTTCTAGCCGCCACCGGAGCGACGGTGGTCGGTCTGGCCCGGAGTCGATCATCGCTCGATCCGTTGCAGAAGCAAGCGCAGAGCCGCGGGTGGTCTTTCCGCGCGGCTACCGCCGATTTGAGAGTCCAGGCTGAGGTCAACGCGGTAGTCGACGGAGTGATGGCCGAGTTCGGCCGGCTGGACGGCGTGTCCGTCAACGTTGGTCACTGGATATCTGGGGATACGTTGCTACACCGTACCACCGAGGAGGAGTGGTCGAGTGGGTTGCATGACAACCTCGACGCGGTCCATCGCGTTGGTCGAGCGGTGCTTCCCCCCATGATCAAACAGCGACGCGGGTCGGTGGTGCTGGTATCGGCCGCCGAGCGGATCCGCCGGCTCGGGAGCCCGTCATACTGCGCGGCCAAAGGGGGGATCGTCGACCTCACCCAGAAGCTCGCGGCAGACTACCGGCCGTTCGGCGTCCGGTTTAACGCGGTCCTGCCCGGGAATATGGAGCAGGGGCTCGAAACGCTGGACCCGCCAGAGACCGGTGCCGCGGTCCCGCTCCGAAACAACGCAGGCGTCGATGCATGGCAGGTGGCTCGGGCGATCCAATACTTCCTCCTAGAGGAAGGTGAGTGGATCACCGGCGCTCTCTTGACGGTGGATGGCGGGCAGTCAACAGGCGGTGCGGAACCCCCAGTCTCGCCAGGTCGGGTGTAAAGGAATCGCCGTACGGTGACCCCATTAGGCGTCCCGATGGCGCTCAGCCAGATCGAGAATCCCAGTGACCGCCGCGTCCCAAACTCAAGGGGGCACGGCCGGCGGAGAGGGCAGAACCGACGTGGCGTGCCTTGGATAGTAACGATAGTAGAGGTATGCCATGATCGCGGCATATAGGACCACGGCACCAACGACTGCGACAATGACGGAGCCCTCTACGCCGAGAGGGCCCCCGGGGGAAACATACCCGAGCAATGCCGCTAGCACGATGGTAGCGAACAAGCCCAACACTAGTTGGCTCACGCTGGGCCTTCGCTTGTAGAACACGAGCGGAATAAGGCCGGGAAGGATCACGGGCGCAATCAGAGACTCGGTCGATAATAAGGGGTCCATCGACTCCGTTTTCGCGCGGGTCGTTCGAAGGGAGTGGCCTTTCAACGTTGAAAGGGGCCCCGGGCATCCACTAGAGGAAACAGGCTCGGGCCGGCGGATAGGAGCGCGATACCGGCGTCTGGGCTGACCCTTGGTCAGGACACGCACCCGGTGACTGCGTAGTCGTCCCCGTTGAACTCCGCGTAGCCGTAATCCTCGTACAGGTCCGTTTCGGTCACGGTCACGTGGTTCACTGGGTCGTAGAACCGTACGACCCCGGTGTTTGAGTCGAAGGAGAGGATTACCGAAGGGCCCAGAATCCGGTGGAGCGAGGTCAGTGTTGCTGCGGGGATGCTTGGATTATCGATCGCGCACGTTCCGGCGCCCCCTCCGGCGGGGGTCCGGGGGGCTGAGGAGCACCGACGGAGTCGCCGACGGACCGATCGAGGCGACGGCGACTACACCGACCGCGAGAAGCACGAGCGCGGCGGCACCGGCTCGACGGCCCGCCGACCAACGGGCCAGCGGCAGGCCATGTTGCGCTGCCCTGCGGGCCTTCAAGGGGCGGCTAGGAGCAGCGGCGCCCGTCGGTCCCTGCTCCCACCGCAGGATGACGGCGATCAGGTTCCCGAGGACGAGCGCCACCAGGATCCCGACGCTGGGCAAGACCGCGGAGAGGAACACCGCCGCAAGGGCCACCACCCCCGCGTAGAGAGGCTGGGCCGACGATCCGGAGGGGGCGGTCCGGGGCTCTGTGACCATGAACAGGCCGAAGAACAGTACGGAGGGATCGAACACCCCGAGTACCAGCACCCGGGGGGCGAGAGCCGCGCCGAAGAGGACCCTCTCTACCACGGTGAAGGGCGCGTATATCGCGAAGAAAGTTGCCGGCAGTTGCCATTGTGGAAGGTTCCGGGTCACGATGACCGCCGCCAGGCCGAGAAGGAGCCATTCGCCGTACGGGCCGAGCGCCACCCACCAGGCGGGGGCTGTCCCGAAGAGGACGGCCCCCAGGAGTAGCCCCGTCGCCGCGGGGTTCATCACCGGCCGCCCTCGGAACCGGATGGCGTGTCGAAGACCGATCGCGGCGGCCGTCACTGTGCCGGCGGCCACGAGAGGGACGGTGGGGGGGAGCAGCAACGTCAGGAACAACCCGGAGGCGAGCGCAGCGTCGGGCCAACGGAGCGACGGAAATCGAACTTTTTGGAACCCGACGTCCCCGACGACGGCGACCACGGGCAGCAGGAGAAGGCTTGGAACGCTGAGCCCCTTGAGGAATATGGTGCCGTACACCGCCAGCACCGCGAGGCAGATCCACGTGACCCTGGAGGGAGGAAGCCAACTGGGCCATCGGAGGACCCGGTGAGTTCGTCGGCTCCCGTTGACAAGCCCCGGAGCGCTCTTCTCGGCGACCACCGCGGCGTCAACCACGTCAGATCAAGAGCGACCGACTCGGCATAATCCTGAGCGGAACGGGGACTGACCGAGTTACTTCCGGGCGGGGGGGGATCCGGGGCCACGGTTCCTCGGAGAATCCGTGGGCGAACCGAGGGTAGCGAGGTTTCCTTCTATTCCGTGGGTGGGACTCAAATGCTTTCGGAGGACTCTAACGGGCATGAAACAGATTCACGTCTGGCCGAACCACATCCGTGTCCCGCACCTCGACCTCGTCCTGTTGCGCCCTGAGGAGGAGACACTCGCCCACAGTCTAAACGCTCTCGCCCGGCTTGGCTTCGACACGCGGCCGAGGAACGTAGAAATCCACGACCTGGTACAGGCCAACTGACCTCCCTTCCGGTCCTCGGGCATCAAATCAGCTCCGCTCCTTGGTCAACGACCCGACCCGCGTCCGTGGTCCGGCGAGTTATAGTCGAGCGCGCCTGCGGATAGCCTGGGGGCACCACCGCGGTCGACATCGTCACAATCACCGCGGCCGCCGCTTGGGCGCTTGCCGTAGGCACCGTCGTGTTGCTGTGGTGGCAGGTCCGCGTGTCGCAGCAACTCAATAGCGCAAACGCCGTGCTGACCCTTCGCGAGCGGTTCGACTCCCCCGGAAGTCGGCGGCGTCGCAAGCTACTCTCCCAGAGGCTCCTCGCGGGCCGACACGACGACATCACCAACCTAGAGGTGCCGGCGTTCTTCGAGCTGATCGGCTCGCTCACCCATGCGGGCGTTCTGGACCGCGACCTCGTCTGGGAAGCGTTCGGAACCTGGATCAACGGGTACTACTACGCGCTCCGCTCTCCCGTGGATGTGATCGGGCGGGCCCGCACGGCCCTCAAAGACCCGCTGATCATGCACGAGTTCGAGTGGCTGTTCGGACTCGTCCAGCAGATGGACCGCAAGAGGATCGGCGCGGAAACCAACATGGAGGACTCGACCCGCGAGGAGTCCGCTGCTCTGTTGACTCGAGAGGCCGACCTCGACATCGACTGAACCGGGGGCCGCTTCCGACCGGCGGTCCGGACTTGGGCGAGGGCAGCCGCGCCGTCAGGAGAATCCCCTGGCTCCCGATTCCCCCCTGTGCAAGTCCCTTTCCGAGCTTCGGCTCGCGCGCGTAGCACAGAGGATGAAATAGGCCCGCCTTGTTCGCCCGGAAAGGTCCGCAGAGGTAGACCGATTCATGAAGCTCACTTTCCTCGGAACGGGAGCTGGAAACTTCCAGGGAAGCCGCCGTCAGATGTCGAGTGCGCTCGTCGAGAGTGATTCTCCTCGATTGCGGGGCGGGAACGACGGGCCGCCTCTACGATGCGGCGCTGTTCGACCGCGTCGATGGGATACTGATCTCCCATTTGCACAGCGACCACATCGCCGGGCTGTTCGATTTTCTGTTGCACACGCTGATCACCGGACGGAAGCGTCCACTGACGATCGTTTCTCCTCCAGGGCTCTCGCCCATCCTGCGAGCGATGAACGACGCCGGAGCGATGGTCAAAGACCCCGCCGACCTCTACGACTTCCGGCTGATCGAGGGGCTCCGCCCAGAAGCGACGATCGGTCCTTGGCGAGCTCAAAGCGTTCCACTGGACCACAGTCTGTACAATCTCGGCTATCTCCTCACTGCGGACGACGCGACGCTCTTCTACACGGGCGACACCCGACAGCCGTCAGTTCCCGAGGGACTGCACGCCGACTTCGTCATTCACGAATCGACGTACGCGGACCGGAACGCTCATCTCGCCCATGAACTCGGACACTCCACCGCCTCGCAGGCCGCCCGAGCGGCCACCGTGATGGGGGCCCGTCGATTGTTCCTGACCCACATCGGTAGTCGCGAAGGCACCGAGGTCGAGGTTCTCCGGGAGGTGCGGGCGGGGTTCCCGGACTCGACGGTCGCGGAGGACCGCAGCCAGTACGACCTCTGAATCGTCCGGGGCGTCGGCCTTGGCCGGTCAGAGAACCCTTGCTCAGGCAAGTCCGGGGCCACGACGCTTCGGGACCGACCGCTTGAGCGCATCGAGCAACGGAATGAACTCGTACTGGCCCACGTGCAATGTGCCGTTGACAAAGAAGGTGGGCGTGTCGCCCACGCCCGCCTCCTCGGCGCTTTCGAGGTCCTCGTCGACTCGCCGGGCGGCGGCCCCGGAGGAAAGATCTCGGTCGAAATCTTCCATCTCGACCGGGAGTCCCCGGGCGATCTCCCGCATGGCCTTGTCCGAGAGGTTGTCCTGGTGCGCGAAGAGCCGGTCGTGCATGAGCCAGAACTTTCCCTGAAGACCGGCGGCCTCGGCCGCCTCTGCGGCGGGTCGCGAGCGCGGGTGGAGGTGCGGCTGGGGATAGTTGCGAAAGACGAAGCAGAGGTCGTCCTGCAGCTCGCGGACGAGTTCGTTCACCGGACCGACCACGTTCCGGCAGTGAGGGGACTCGTAGTCGCCGTACTCCACGAGCGAATACCGCGCGGAGGGGGAGCCAAGGCAGTTGTCGCGCCCTTCCATCGGCAACACCAGTCGGGGCAAACCTTCGCCCTCGTCCATGCGCCCTCGACCCGACCGAGGCGTGGTCGGGCTTTTCCTTTTCGGACGGGGAGCCGAAGCGCGGAACCGAGTATCGGGCCAGAGGAACCGATATCCTTCAGAGGGTCTACCGACGCTGCTCGCCGACCGGGCGAGGACGATACCAATGGCAGGGACCGAGGGAACGTCTCGCGAGTTTCGGGTCGTGTCCAGCCGCATCGACCTGGACGATGTGTCGGGCCGGGTGCTGTTCCCCTCCCCTCTCCAAGGCCCTTGGCTGCCCTTCCAACGGTTCGCGGACACTATCACGACGGGCGGGGGCGATGATACGGAAGGCCACACACATCAGGAAGAGGAGGTCCTGAACTACGTCATCGAGGGCCGCGTCGACTACGAAGACGATGCCGGTCACCGCTCCGTTCTCGAACCGGGGTCGGTCGAACTGCTCACGGCCCGCGAGGAGACCAGTCACAAACTGATGGGGCTCAAGCCGGGTCCTCGAACCCGATGGGTATCCGTGGTCGTTCGGTGTCCACCGAGCATCGGTGCGTCAGCCCACCGCTTCCAGGTCGCTTCCGGACCAGCGCCCATCCAGTCCGGTAAGGCGGCGCTCGTGCGGTTCCTTGTCGGACCGGACGCCCCGGTCGCATCGGGTTGCGGACTCGAATGTATCGAGATCGGGTTCCGCACGCACGGACGATGCGTTTGCCCGGTGGGGCCGCAAAGAAGGGCGGTCGCCTACGTGTTCGACGGTTCCGGTTCACTGGACAACCAACTCCTCGAGGTGGGCGTCGGCGCACTCATGGAGAATGTGACCCAGGTCACAATCCAGGCCAAATCCGGGACTCGACTGTTGCTGGCTTCCGTTCCCCGGGCGCTGGTCTAGACGCTCTCGCGACCGGTCCCTGCGACCGGGGTCGGTGTTGCACCCGACTGACCTGCGTTCTCTCTCGAGAGCAGGCCTCTCCTCACCGAAGTGGGCGCCTGTTCGGAGACGGTCATCCTTTTCCACATTGAGTTCTGCGGAGGGTCCGGGGGACCCGGCCGGGCTCGCGAACTCCCGGTAACTCGCGGTGAACAACATGACCGACCTGGATACGACATGCGTCAACACGCTCCGGTTCCTCTCGGTCGATGCCGTCGAGAAGGCGAAGTCCGGCCATCCGGGACTGCCCCTGGGCGCCGCCCCCATGGCGTACGTCCTCTGGGATCGTTTTCTGCGCCACAATCCCACGAACCCCCAGTGGCCCAACCGGGACCGTTTCGTTCTCTCCGCGGGTCACGGCTCCGCCCTGCTGTACGCCCTCCTCCACGTCACCGGCTACGACCTTCCGATGGAGGAGCTCCAGCGCTTCCGTCAGTGGGGTAGCCGAACGCCGGGACACCCTGAGCACGGCCTTACCCCCGGCGTGGAAGCCACGACCGGTCCCCTAGGTCAAGGGTTCGCTATGGGCGTGGGAATGGCGATCGCGGAACGGCACCTTGCCTCCACGTACAACGGAGAGCACGTCCCACTCGTGGACCACTACACCTACGGAATCGTCTCCGACGGGGACCTGATGGAGGGTATGGCGTCCGAGGCTGCCTCATTGGCCGGAACACTGGGGCTGGGGAAGCTCATCTATCTCTACGACGACAACCACATTTCGCTCGAGGGCCCGACCCAATGGGCCTTCACCGAGGACGTTGCCGGTCGGTTCGCGGCGTACGGATGGCAGGTCCTCCGGGTCCCAGACGGGAACGACCTGAAGGCGATCGAAGACGCTCTCCGCGAGGCGCGAGCGGACAAGGCCCGGCCCTCGCTCATCGCCGTGCGCACCCACATCGGGTACGGGAGCCCGGTGCAGGATACTCGAGAGGCCCACGGCGAGCCGCTGGGGCCGGTCAACCTTCGAGCGACGAAGGAGAAGCTCGGCTGGCCGCTCGAACCCACGTTCTTGGTTCCCGGGGAGGCTCGGGCCCACTTTCACCAGGCGGTGGACCGCGGCGCACGTTGGCAGAAGGAGTGGGAGGACCTCCGGGAGGCGTTCCGGACCCAGGAGCCCCAACGGGTCCGCGCCTTCGAAGATCAGCTCGCCGGCGTGCTCCCGGCCGGATGGGATTCGAATCTCCCAGCGTTCCGACCCGGGGACGGGCCCATGGCCACCCGGGACGCCTCGCAAAAGGTGCTGAACGCGGTCGCGCCGAGGCTGCTCGCTCTCCTGGGGGGAGCGGCGGACCTATCTCCCTCCACCAAGACCCTGATTCCGGGGTCGACCGATCAATCCGCGTCCGACGGAATTGGGCGAAACTTCCACTTCGGCGTCCGCGAGCACGCGATGGTGGCCGTGGTCAACGGCATGGCCCTCCACGGCGGTCTGATCCCCTACGGAGCCACCTTCCTGACCTTCTCGGACTACTCTCGCGGCGGCCTCCGGCTGGCCGCGTTGCAACAGACCCACGCCATCTTCGTGTTCACCCACGACAGCATCGGGATGGGTGAAGACGGGCCGACCCACCAGCCCGTCGAGCATCTCGTGAGCCTGCGCGCGATTCCCGGCTTCACGGTAATCCGACCCGCCGATGCCAACGAGACCTCCGCCGCGTGGCGTCTGGCGCTGGAGCGTCCCGGTCCCACGGCCCTCGTCTTCACCCGGCAGAAGCTGCCGATCCTGGACCCGTCGGCCCATCCCATCGCCACTGGGACCCCTCACGGCGGGTACGTCCTCTCGGAAGCGCCCTCAGGAAAGCCCGAGGTCATTCTCCTGGCGACTGGGTCGGAGGTGCCCCTGGTGCTGGAGGCTCAGGAGCAACTCAAGCAACGCGGCATCCGCGCCCGCGTGGTATCGCTCCCGTCATGGGAGATGTTCGACGAGCAACCTGCGGCCTACCGGGATTCCATTCTCCTTCCCGGGGTCCCCAAGGTCTCCGTCGAAGCCGGCGTCACCCTCGGTTGGGCGCGCTACGTGGGGAGCGACGGGGAGAGCATCGGAATCGATCGATTCGGGGCGTCGGCGCCGGGCCCGGTCGTTCAACGAGAGCTCGGGCTGACGGTGGAGCACGTTCTCGAGGGCGTCGCGCGAGTGATGGGGGCCGCCTCCCGCACGGGCGCACCATGACTCGCCTTGCCGCCCTGCTCGCCGAGGGACAATCGCCTTGGCTGGACTACATCCGCCGCAGCCTGCTGACCTCGGGCGACCTCAAGCGGATGGTCGAGGTGGATGGGATCACCGGCGCCACCACCAACCCCACGATCTTCGAGAAGGCCATCGCCGGTAGCCGCGACTATGACGAGGCGCTGAAGGGCCTTCTCCGCCGAGAACCCAACCTCTCTCCGGCCGAGCTGTTCGAGCGGTTGGCGGTGGAGGATGTGACGATGGCCGCCGATGTGTTCCGGCCCGTGTACGATCGGACTCAGGGCAAGGACGGCTTCGTGAGCCTCGAGGTCGCTCCGCGCCTCGCCCACGACACCGCCGGGACGGTCGCCGAGGCCCGACGTCTGTGGGGCGAGGTTCGTCGTCCGAACCTCCTGATCAAGGTACCCGCCACGCAGGAGGGGATCCCGGCCATCGAACGGCTCCTCTCCGAGGGGATCAACGTGAACATCACGCTGATGTTCTCGATGGCCCACTACGAGGCCGTTGCCCAGGCCTACCTCCGTGGGCTGGCGCGCGCTCCGGATCCTTCTCGCATCGCGTCCGTCGCCTCGGTGTTCGTGAGTCGTATCGACACGGCGGTGGACCGGGCCCTCGACGCGTCCCCGGCTCCGGGTGCGAAAGCCCTGAGGGGCACCATCGCCATCGCCAACTCGAAGGTCATCTACGCGCGCTTCGAGGAAATCTTTCGAAGCGCCGCCTACGCCCGACTGGCGGGGAAAGGGGCCCACCCCCAGCGGGTCCTGTGGGCCAGCACGAGCACGAAGGACCCGAGCTACCGCGACACGCTCTACGTCGAGGAACTGGTAGGACCCGACACTGTCGATACGATCCCGCCGGCGACGATCACCGCGTTCGAGGACCATGGAGTCGTCAAGGGAGCGACCCTGACCCAGAACGTTCCTCACGCTCGGGAGCTGCTCAAGCGAGCACAGGAGGCCGGCGTCGACCTGGCCAAGATTACCGACGACCTGCAGGTGGAGGGGGTGGCCTCCTTCGCCGCTTCGTATGACCAGCTCCTCGCTTCCCTCGAGAGCAAGAAGCAGGCGCTCCTGGCCGGTGCCCTGGACCCCCAGTCGTGGAGCCTCGGCGCGTACACCGAGCGAGTGGACTCCCTCCGCAAGAGCTGGCAGACGGAAGGCGTGGCGGCCCGGCTGTGGCGTCGCGACCCCACGCTGTGGCCGGCCGCGCCCCCTCAGGACGTGGCGGACCGTATGGGGTGGCTCCAGCTGCCCGAGATGATGCGCGAGCAGCTCTCCGAGATCTTGGCATTCGCCGACGAGATACGGCGGGAGGGGATCCGCCACGTCGTCGTGCTGGGCATGGGGGGCTCCAGCCTCGCTCCGGATGTCTTTCGGGGGATGTTCGGAGGCCGACCCGGGTATCCGGAGCTCCTCGTGCTGGACAGCACGCATCCCGACGCGGTCGCCGCCGTCGCGCGGCGCATCGACGCGCGACATGCTCTCTTCCTGGTCTCGAGCAAGTCAGGGACGACCACGGAGCCGCTTTCATTTTACCGGTACTTCTGGGAGAGCGTCCGCGCGACCGGAGACCCGCCGGAGCGGCACTTCGCCGCCATCACGGACCCGGGAACGCCCTTGGAGAAGCTGGCGGAGGAGGAGGGCTTCCGCGCGATCTTCCGGGCGCTGCCCACGGTCGGAGGGCGGTACTCGGCGCTGACCCTGTTCGGGCTGGTCCCGGCCGCCCTCATCGGCGTGGACGTCCGCGGACTGCTGGACCAAGCGTGGACCATGGCCGAGGAATGCGCGCCTTCAGTGCCTTCCCTCGAGAACCCGGGGCTCAGCCTGGGAGCGGTGCTGGGCGAGCTGGCCACGCACGGCCGCGATAAGCTCACGTTCTACGCCTCTCAGGGATTCGCCCCGTTCCCCATGTGGGTCGAGCAGCTCGTCGCCGAGAGCACCGGCAAGATCGGGAAGGGGATCGTTCCGGTGGTCGACGAACCTCGGGTGGCCGTCGAGGGATACGGATCCGATCGTCTGTTCGTCGAGATCCAGGAACGCGGGAACGTGGACGCGGACCTGGCGGCCCACGTCGCTCGCCTCGAGCGCGCCGGTCATCCCGTGGTACGCATCCAAGTCTCCGACCGCGAGGACCTCGGCCAGGAGTTCTTCCGCTGGCAGCTCGGGGTCGCCAGCTCGGGAATGGTCCTCGGGATCAATCCCTACGACCAGCCGGATGTGGAGTTCGCGAAGGAGCTCGCCCGGCAAGCCATGGCCCATCCTTCGAGTCCCGGAGGAGGCGAGGGTGTGGCCACGGTCCGGGTCGCCGACGCGCGTGAGCTCTCCCTCCGTCTCACCGAGTGGCTGGCCTCGTGTCATTCCGGCGATTACGTGGGTATCCAGGCCTACCTTTCGCCTACCGACGAAACCCTGGCCGCCCTCCGAACGATCCGCCGTGACTTGCTGGAGAGGCTCCGTGTCGCCACCACGCTCGGGATGGGGCCGCGGTTTCTCCATTCCACCGGCCAGCTCCATAAGGGAGGGCCGAACACCGGCCTCTTCCTCCAGCTCGTGGACTCCCCGGAAAAGGACCTTGACGTTCCCGGCGCCGGCTACACGTTCGGCCAGCTCATTCGCGCCCAGGCGCTCGGAGACTACCAGGCCCTCCGGCAAAAGCGACGCCGGGTGCTGAGGATAGACCTCGGGTCGGACGCTCCGGCCGGGCTTCGACGCCTCGTCGAGGCCGTCCATGGCTAGGGTCTCGGTACTCCTCTGGGACATCGGCGGCGTGATCCTATCCAATGGCTGGGACGAGGCCGACCGTCTCGCGGCCGCGAAGAAGTTCAGCCTCGATGCGGAGGAGTTCGAGCGTCGACACGCCCTCGTGATAGCGGACTTCGAGACGGGGCGGATC
This sequence comes from uncultured Thermoplasmata archaeon, assembly GCA_963787975.1. Taxonomy (GTDB): domain Archaea; phylum Thermoplasmatota; class Thermoplasmata; order Lutacidiplasmatales; family UBA184; genus JAKIWV01. The sequence goes on along the minus strand of CAWBEU010000007.1, from coordinate 170,183 downwards.
GACGACGAGCAGTACCTGTCGACGACCGTTTTCTACGTTCCTCGGCCGTTCTCGCGCGCGGCGTTCCAGAAGTTCATGCGGAACTGCTCCGTCCCGCTGCCCTCGCCCCTCGCAACCGCCCGGGCGCTGGGGGCTCGAGGAGCGTACGTCATGGCTGCCCTGAACAACGAATCGGCCGCCCTCAACCGGTACCGGATCACGACCTTCCGCCTCACGGAGATCTTTGACTTCTTCCTCAGCTCCTGCTACACGGGTCGGCGCAAGCCCGATCCCGACGCGTATCTCTACGCTCTGGAAATCACCCAACGCGCTCCGGAAGAGATCCTCTTTCTCGATGACCGGCTCGACAACGTGAAGGCCGCGGAGCGTCTCGGACTCCCCACACTGTGGGTGCAAGACCCGGCGCGGCTGCGGGAGGATCTGGCCGCCGCGGGTGTTACGACACGTTGAGGTGCGAACGATGAAACTAGGAATGGTCGGACTCGGAAAGATGGGCGCCAACATGACCGTGCGACTGATCAAGGGAGGCCACCAGGTGGTGGGCTTCGCGCGCACCAAGTCCGTCGTCGATTCGGTCGTGGCCGAAGGGGCCGTCGGCGCCTACTCTCTCGACGAACTGGTCCGCAAGCTCGAGACGCCGCGGGTCATCTGGCTGATGATCCCCGAGGGCGCTCCCGTCGACCAGACGTTGGAACAGCTCCATCCGCTGCTCGCCCCCGGCGACCTGGTCGTGGACGGAGGAAATTCGTACTATCGCGACACGCTTCGTCGTTCCGCCCTGATGACCGGCTGGGGCCTCCACTACGTCGACGTGGGCACCAGCGGAGGCATCTGGGGGCTCACGGAAGGCTACTCGATGATGGTCGGTGGAGAGAAGTCCGACGTCGAGTGGATCCGGCCGGTCCTCGAGACCCTCGCGCCGGGCCCGGACAAGGGCTGGGGCCACATGGGAGCCGTCGGTTCCGGCCACTTCGTCAAGATGGTCCACAACGGCATCGAGTACGGCATGATGCAGGCCTACGCCGAGGGATTCGCCGTCCTCCAGGGAAAGACGGCGTTCGCGATCGACCTGCACCAGGTGGCGGCGGTCTGGCGGTACGGGAGCGTGATCCGCTCGTGGCTGCTGGAACTCACCGAGTCGGCCCTTGAGGAGAACCCCACGCTCGACGGCATCGAGCCGTGGGTCGCGGATTCCGGCGAGGGGCGTTGGACCGTGACGGAGGCGATGGACCTCAACATTCCCGCGCCGGTCATCACCCTCGCGCTCCAGCAGCGCCTGCGCTCCCGGGAGTCGGACCCGTTCACAGAGCGGCTCCTGGCCATGATGCGCAACAAGTTCGGCGGCCATGAAGTGAAACGGGAGACCTAGGCATGGAAAGCCCGGCCCCCGAGCCGCACCTGTTCGTCGTGATGGGCGCCACGGGGAACCTCATGCAGCTCAAGCTGCTCCCGGTACTCTATCGCCTGAACGCGAGCGGGCAGTTCCCCAAGGGCAGCCTGATCCTCGGTGTCGCGCGCGGAGGGTTGGACGACGATGGGTTTCGGGAACTCGCGACCTCGTCGGTGCGGTCGGCGAGCGTCGCACCGGAGGAGGCGATCCGTGCCTTCTGCGAGAGCAAGCTGTTCTACCACCGGTTGGCCGGCGAGACTCCCGAGAGCTTCGCCGCGTTGCGGGGACACATGGAACAGCTCGAGCGCGGTCACGGTCTCCCGGGGAACCGGATCCTGTACCTCGCGCTGCCACTGGAGGCGTTCGACCCGACGCTCCAAGGCCTCGGCGAGGCCGGGCTCAACGTGGGCGCCGGATGGACCCGGGTCGTCCTCGAGAAGCCGTTCGGCCGGGACCTCGCCTCCGCGCAGGCGCTCAACCAGCTCCTCGGCCGGTACTTCGCGGAGCAGCAGATCTTCCGGATCGATCACTACCTCGGCAAGGAGACCGTCCAGAACCTGCTGGTCTTCCGTTTCGCGAACATGTTCGTCGAGTCTCTCTGGAACCGCGAGCGTGTGGAGCAGGTGGAGATCACCGTCGCCGAGCAGATCGGCGTGGAGGACCGGGCCGAGTACTACGAATCGGCCGGGGCCCTACGCGACATGATCCAGAATCACGTGACCCAGCTCCTGACCCTGGTCGCCATGGAGCCCCCCGCCACCCGTCACGCGGACGCGATCCGCAACGAGAAGGTCAAGGTCCTCCAGAGCGCCGTCCGGATTCGACCGGAGGACGTCGTTCGCGGACAGTACACCGCCGGCACCGTCGACGGCCACGCGGTCCCCGGCTACCGGCAGGAGCCGGGCGTCCCCCCGGCCTCCGGTACGGAGACCTTCGTGGCGCTGCGACTGAGGCTCGACAACTGGAGGTGGCAGAACGTTCCGTTCTTCCTCCGGACCGGAAAGCGGCTTCCGGCGAAGTCGACCCAGGTCGTCGTGACGTTCAAGGCGCCCCCGGTCTCGATCTTCCAGACCGAGGCGGAATACGAGGTCAACCCGGACCGCATCTCGATCCTCGTCCAACCGCAGGAAGGATTCGAGCTCGCCTTCGAGATCGAAGGACCGGGCCGGGCGCCCCGCGTGCAGACCCACCGGATGAAGTTCCATTACGCCGACGTGTTCGGGCCCCTCCCCGACGGCTACGAGACGCTCCTCGTCGACGTGATGCTGGGAGACCCGACGCACTTCGTTCGCGCCGACGAGGTCGAGGAATCGTGGCGTCTCTACGACCCCGTGCTGGAGAATCCGCCGCCGCTCGTGTTCTACCCCGCCGGCTCGGAGGGGCCTCCCGAGGCGCAGGCGCTGGTGGAGCAGTGGGGGCACCGGTGGTACGCGGACTAGGCCGCCGCGTCCGGGTCTACCCGAACCTTGCATCGGAGACGGCCGCGTTGGCCCGTCACGTCGCGCGGCGTGCCCGGGAATCGGTCCGGGCGCGCGGTGCCTTCTCCCTCGTTCTCTCCGGGGGGCAGACCCCGCAGGGCCTGTACCGGCTCCTGGCCCGACGATACCGCGAGCGATTTCCGTGGCACGCCACCGAGGTGTTCTTCGGGGACGAGCGATGCGTCTCTCCCCGGAGCCCGGAGAGCAACTACGCCATGGTCCGGGAGGCGCTGCTCTCCCACGTACCGGTGGACCGTCGTCGGGTGTATCGTCTACCGGGAGAAGTGCGCCCGCCGTCGGTCGCCGCGGCGCGCTACGCGCGTTTGATCGGGCCGCTCCCCTCCCGCTCGGATCCGGCCCGGCCCCGGTTCGACCTGGTGCTCCTCGGCCTGGGACCGGATGGGCACACCGCCTCATTGTTTCCGGGCGCGCCGGCCCTCCGCGAGCAACGACGCACGGTGGTCGCGGTCCGGCGCTCGGGGCAACCCCCGTACATCCCCCGGCTAACGCTGACCCTACGAGCTCTGAACTCCTCGAGAGAGGTGTGCTTCCTCGTCTCCGGGAAGGAGAAGGCCGCGTCGGTGGCGGCGGTCTTCCGCGCCCCTCGGGAAGGGGATTGGCAGCTTCCCGCGAGCCTCGTTTGCGCGGTGGGCGCTATTTCTTGGTTCCTGGACCGGGGGGCCGCCCAGGACCTTCCGCCGGAGGTCCGCGGTCCTTGAGGGAGGACCGCCGACCGGACGCGGTTCGGCTCGCGGCCGCGGCTCGCTGGGTCTCCACGGCTCGGCCGCCGCCTCGCCATAGCCGGAGGCCGCCTGTGAAGGCGTTGCGATTGCTCCCCGCACGGACGCCCGGAGGGAGCTCCTTGAGCTTCCGGACATTCCCTCCCCCCAGTACGACGTAGTCGGGCTCGAGGGCGGCCGCGAGGGCTGCGACCACGGCGAACACTTCCTTCTGCCATTTCTTCCGTCCGCGGCTCCGGAGGGCGGGTTCTCCCACGAAGTCTTCGTAGGTCCTCCCTTTTTTCCACGGTAGATGGGCGAGCTCCATCGGCTGAAGCTCTCCCGCGATGATCATGGCGGAGCCGAGACCGGTTCCGAGGCCGAGGAACAGCATTCGGCCCCCCACGTAGCTCCCCAGCGCCTGCAGGGCGGCGTCGTTGACGATTTGAATCGGGTGGCCCAACGCCCGCTCGAAGTCGAACCCCACCCAGCCCTTCGCCAGGTGGGACGGCTCCCGGACAATCGTTCCGTGGGCCACCAGTCCTGGATAACCCATGGCCACCACATCGTACTGTACCCCCTCCAACCGTTTCCGAAGCTCGCGCGTCAGTCGCACGGGAGTCATGGAAGGCCCGGAGACAAGCTGCACCCGCGGCGACCCGCCCGGCGGGTAGATCTTGACGTGGGTGCCTCCCAGATCCAGCACCAGGATCCGCAACGGAGCTCGCGACGGCTTCGTCCTCATGTCGATCCCTCGCCGCCTCTCTCCTCGGTTCTCGGAGGCTCCATCAGCCCGGACCGGCGACGCGGACCGAGTAATTCCTATCTTCCCAGCGGTTCCGGTCCGTCCAGAATAGGGTGAAGACGATCTCACGTCCCGCCCGGCCTTCCGTGGGAATGTCGAAGTGGAAGATCCCGAGGGGCGTGGGAGTCGCCGGAAGGTCCTCGACCGTAGTCCACGCGTCGTCGGACCAATGGAGACGAAAGGGCTCCGGGGTTTGAATCCGAAGGACGGTACCCGCCGCGACGTGACTCGGACGGTGATGGGGCTTCCAAACCTCTAGTTTCCGCCTCGGCGGAGAGCTGCGGGAGTACCTCGCCTCGACCTCGGGCACCCGGTCGAAGACGACGCCGTCGTCGATCGACCTCAGGAGCTTCAGGTACTCGGCATGGGCCCAGGCTAGGGGCATCGCGCTGGTCGTGGGCCGGCCCCGCTCGAGGTGCAGCTCGGGTCGGTCGGGGGCGTCCCAAACCTGTTCGGGAAGGAGTCCCGTCGACGAGGCGAAGGCCTCGATAGCCCGCACGAGGGGCTTGACGTCCGACCCGCGCGTCAGCTGGTAGTGGGCGCGTTCCGCCGTGAGGAGAGGCCAGGCCCGTCCCGTTCCCCACGAGACGAACGGTCCGCCGTCGTCCCGCTGTCCGTAGCCGTCGTGGTTGTACCGGCGCCAGCAGGGTCCGAAAGGAGTCTCGACGCGCAGCACGTGGTCGACGACCTGGAGGGAGTCCCGGATGAGCTGATCGTCGGCGCGGCGTAAGCCGTACCGGACGAGTTCGAGAAACCCGGCATCGACGATCTCCTTCGCCGGGTACGTTGAGGGATCCCCCTCGGGATGGTTCGGAAGCTCGAGCGTGCCGGTATTGGCCGGTCCGTCGACGTAGGAGTCCATCGGGGGGGCGGGCCGTATCCGAACATAGTGTCGACGGATCCGGGGATGGAGAGTGCCCTCCGTGGTCACGGTCCAGGACTCGATGTGGTCGTTCAGGTAGTCGGCGTATTCCTCGAGGAAGTGGGCCGTCTCCGGTTCCCCGGCGTGCCGGGCGAACCCGGCCGCGACGAGCAGCGCGGCGACGTTCGATGCCAGGGTGGACGGCGAGAAGCCCGAGAGCTCCTCCCACCGCTCCTGCTGGGTCGCGGGGCCATACGTGAGGAGGAACTTCGCGGCCGACTGTACCATCGGCCACGGGTCGAACTCCTGGAGCGCTTTTTTTCGCCGGAGCAATCCCGCGAGCAGGATCGGGAAGGCTACCTCATCGAGCTGGATCCCGGCCCAGTACGGATCGCCGGACAGCCAAAAATTCTGGGGGAAGCTTCCGTCCGGTCTCTGACTGGCCGCGAGGTAGATGAGCGAGGCGAGCGGCTGCATCGAATTACCCGCCGCGAGGAGTCCGACCGCCTCGTGCACGAGGTCTCGGGTCCAGACCAGGTGGTAGCCCCCCCGGTCGTCATCGCCCCGGGCCTGGCCCCATGGGATCGACAGCGAGGCGATCCGAGCTCCTCGGAAGGTCTTGTCCGCGTGGGCGAGGAGAAGGGCGTGGCTGGCGTGGTAGAGGTTCCCGCGGTCGCCGGTGTGCGTGTGGAGGGCCGGGAGGTGGTCGCACAGTCGGTCCCACCCCTCGAGGTACTCGGCGCGAAGGGCGGCAAACGGCAGCGCCAACGACTGGAGCAGCGTCGCGACCGCGTCCGAAAGGCCCCGGCCAAAGGCAAGGCCGAGGGTGAACTCGTCTCCGCCGTCGAGGTTGAGCAGGCCCGTTAGAGCCACGTTGCCGTCGGGGGCGCGGTCGAACTCGTAGTCCATCTGGTAATTGTCCGCGAGGTCCGTCCAGCCGTCGCTCTGCCCGACATACCCGCACGAGAGCCGGCGAAAGGGACAGGTCGCTCCGAGCGCCAGCCAGGTGCCGTTTCGTTCGGCGACGAGCAGCGCTCGTCCGGCGAGTTCGACCACGTAGGCGTTGTTCCCCCATCCCGCGACGTCGAGGTGGGGGGCGAGAAGGGCGTAGAGCGAGAGGTCCTCCGGGGCCGTCGGGCCGCGGACGAGGCGGGTCTGCATCAGGACCACCGGCAGGCGCGGGTGCGCGATGACCTCCTTCTCCAGATGGTAGCGGCCGGCCGGATCCGCGGAAGTGATCCGGTACCCGAGTCCGTGGTCGCTCATCCGCTCGGTCTGCGAGACGAGGTGGCGCTTCTCCTCATGGAAGAACGTGCGTCCGTCGCTCACAAGGGTACTGAAGGTCCCGGATCTGAGGGTGGTCGATCAGAGGATAGTAGACCTCGGTCACGACCCCACGAAAGAGCGTGAACCAGACCTTGCTCTCGGCGAACGGGCTCGTCCCCACACCCTCCTTGTTCCCTTGGGTCCATTTCGGCTCGATCCCCGGCGCTCCGAACGCCAGTCGGTCCCCACGAAACTTCATCGACGACTCCGCGCGTCCGGTCGGTCCTGCGCTCTTGGCTTTCCAGCCGAACCGGTACCCGGCAGATCATCCCCGGCGAACTCGGTCGCGCTTGCATAGATCGCGCCGGGCCCGAGAATGGCCGGGGAACAGCATCGCTGCTTTCGAACCATTCATGTGTGAACACCCCCGGGGGTTTAAGTCGCAACTCCCGGGGGGACTCGGTCCCTCGCCCCCCCGAGGGGCTCAGGACCCCCGGAGCCGGCTCACAGACCCGCGATAGCGGCTGACGAGGTCCAGGAATGCCGCGTGGGACCATACCAGAGGGGTGGCGCTCTTCGCCTCGCCCGTGCGGGCATCGACCTGCTCGGCAAGGAGGCCGGTCGGAGTGGCGTGGGTCACGACCCAGTCGATCAGTTCCCGGCACCGCTTGCGGTCTCCGAGTGTGAGGTGGGCGGTGGCCAGCCACATCGTGCAGACGACCCAGGGGTTCTCGAGGCCATAGTATTCATCGCCCTCGTAGCGCGCGAGGCCGCCGACGGTCTTCGACCAGAGGCGCTTCTCGGTCAGTTCGACGGTCGTCCGGTACCTGGGGTCGGACGGGTCGAGAAGGCCGAGGTCCAGTGCGAGAAGGATCGACGCGTCGATCCGCTCGTCCCGGGGCGCGAGGGAGCGGACGAAGCGGGAGAGCGAAGGATCCCACATCTGGTTCAACGTCAGGGTCCGGATCTCCTCGGCGGTGCTCAACCAATGGGGCGTCTCCTTCCCCAGCACCTTGGCGATCCGGGCGGCGCTCTCGAGACCGTGGATGACCGCGGCGGTCGAGTAGACGTGGATCCCCTTCCGCTCTTCCCAGAGGTCGAAGCTGGGAGCCGGAAGCCCGGTGGTCTTGTCCCGGAAGTGGACGAGGAAGTTCGCCGCCCCCTTCACCATCGGCCACAGCTCGAGAAGGACATCCGGGTCGGCGCCGCGCTCGAGGTGACGCCACGTCGCCGACAGGATCGTCGCGGTCTGGTCGATCTGCAGGAACGGAGGAGGGTGCCAGGTGCTTCCTACCTCGCCGTCCGGGAAGAAGCGATGAGCGAAGGAACCGTCGGGGCTCTGGCACGCCGACGCGAAGCGAAGAAACCGGGTGGAGAGCTCCCGAAGCCGGGCCTCATCCATCGCTTCGCTGATGTACCCGCCGTCCCGGAACCAGCAGTAGTTGTAGGTGTCGCCGCCCACCACGAGCGAACGGGTGTCCGGGCTCGCGATGATCGCGCCGTTCGTCGCCGTCGCGAGCTTGAGAACCAGCACGCTCTCGCTCCCCAGACGCGCCGCAGCGTCGCCCAGATCGTCGGGGGCGTCGGGAAGGTGCCGGGCGGCCCACGCGCTCCAGTACGCCTTGGACTCCTTCTCGAAGCGCTTGGGACCTCGCGCTCGAACGTCATCGCGGAGCTTGTGGACGGCCGCCCCACCCCGCCCTACCGCGAGGAAGATCCGGACCGTCGCCTCGGTGTCGGGGGCGAGCTCGACGTTCCATTGCATCACACTGTCCGCGGCGCCATGGGCGATAGGCCTTCCTTCGAGCCGCCCGTCCTCGGCGTCGACGTAGGAACCCTGCAGGCCCTTGAGGGTGTGCTCCCCGCACACTGCCGCGTCGAAGACGGGATCCCCGAAGAATTCGAAGTAGAACCCCCGCTTGTAGTGGACCAGCGACGAGGTCGAGGGGTCGACGTACGCGGTTTCCTGGTAGAGCGACTCCGCGATCTTGAAGGACTGGTACGAGAAGAGACGGAGGTGTCGTGCCTTCGGGGAGCGGAAGCGGAGGAGCCGCAACACGAGGTCGTGGTTGGGATGGACCATTTCCTCCACCGAGAGGGTGAGGTCGTGGCCGGTCCAGATGGAGGTAGGGAATCCCCCCACGACGGACGGAGGATCTCGAGAGCGAAACCGTTCCCGGGGCGGAGCCAGTGGAAGCTCCGCTGGTCGATGTCGTAGAGGCCGAGGCGCATCTCCCGCAGGTGCTGGAACTGTCCGGGATAGGGAAAGAACAGGTCGTTCCACTCGCCGGCGTCGTTGACGGTGAGCAAGATGCGGCCGTTGCCGGCGAGCTGGTAGATCATCTGGTGCGATTCCGCCCCGCCGTTCCCATGCTGCGTTCGCCCGAGATGCGCTCGACGGCCCTCCGCCGCAGGTCCATTAGGGCGTTCATGTAGTTCGCGTACGCATCGTACGGGCTCCCGTACGAGCTGAAATACTGATGCACGCCGGCGTCGGCTCCGTGTCCTCCGACGTACATGTAGTAGAAATGGTCGGACGTGAGGAGCTTCCGCCAGGTCTCGAGGATCTCGGGGTCCCCCGCCTTCCGAGCGAGAACGCCGACCTTCTTGGCGGCCTCGAACGCGGAGCGCTGGAGGTCATTGCCGAGCCATGCCCCGAGGTCTCGGTTCTGGTCGGCCCAACTCACGGTCGTGGGCGCGGAGAGGCTCTCTCGAGGGGGAAGCTCGAGCGCTTCTTCGACCGTCGCCCAGGAAAGGCCCGGCGTGTCCCGGACGGTCCGGGGGAGCGCGGACAGGAACTCCAGGATTCCGCTCGAGGCGGGATGGTGCTCCCCGAACGTCTCGAAATCCATGAAGAGGTTGACCAGTTCGCCCGGTGTGGCGGCGATCCAGTGAACGTACTTCTCCGCCGTGAGAGGATACTCGTTCCATTGTTTGGAGGAGAACCGGAAGCCGACGTCGTCGCTGAGCATGTAATGGCGTGCCAGGAGCATGACGGTCGGCGCCGGCGCGGCGCAGTAGACGTGGGTCGGCGGATGCCCCCGGAGGATCCCCTCCCACCCTTCGACGAGCATTCCCTGGAACCGCTCGGCCTCCGCGAAGCGCGCGAGCTCGTCAGAATAGGCGAGTTCGGTCATCCGCAGAACCTTCGGACGCACGCCGAATTCTCGCTGAAGCGCTGCCCGGTGCAGTTCGACCTCGTCGAGCAATTCGGGAGGGGGGAGGAGAAAGGCCAGGGAGTGATAGTACGTTTCCGACAAGAGGGCGACCCGGCCGGTCCGGACAATGCGATGGAGGGTACGAAGGACATCGGGAGCGACCATCGCCGCCTGTTCGAGCCAAGTCCCGGTCACCGAGAGACTGAACCGGAAGCCTGGCTCCGCGTCGAGCGCGTCGGCCAACCGTCCGAGGGCGGGGCGGTAGCACCGATCGGCTATGCCCCGGAAGATCTCGAGATTGCGGGGTTCGTCGATGTACGGCCGCCCCGACCCTAGGTCGACGTATCGGAACCGAGCCAGACGCCACGGTTGGTGGAGATGCAGATAGAGAACGACCTTCACCGCCGGCCGTCCTTGACGAGCTCGAAGTAGACTCCTACGGTCTGGAGCGCGCGCTCTTCCCAGCCCTCCCGCATCACCGAGCGCCGGCCGGCGGCCCCCATCGCTCGCCGGAGCGCAGGGTACTCGAGGAGCTCGGAGATTCGGCTCGCGAACTCGTCGATGTCCCAGAAGTCGACGGTGAAGACGCTGTCCGTGATCTCGGCGATGCCGCTCGTCTTCGAGACGATGGCAGGGATGCCGGCGGCCATCGCCTCCGCGGCGGCGATGCCGAAGGGCTCGACGACCGAGGGGAGGACGAATACCGACGCCGACGCGAGGAGTGTCACCCGCTCCTCCTCGGTGACCTTCCCGAGGAAGAGGACGCGGTCGGAGACTTCGAGGTGAGCGGCCAACACCAGAAGACGGCCGAACTCAGGTCCTTCCCCCGCGACTACGAAGAGCGTATCCGGTGCCGTCGTGACCACGCGGGCCGCGGCCCGCAAGAACGTGTCGACGCCCTTCATCGCGGCGAGCCGACCTAGGTAGAGAACGATCTTCCGGCGGCCCGAGAGAACGGACAATCGCTCGCTCGGCCGGACGGCGTTGTAGACCACCCGGATCTTCTCGGGTCGGACGCTGTACCGCTCGACGAGCTGGCGTTTCAGGTGCTCGCTCACCGCGATCACGCGGTCCGCGGCCTGGAGGCCGGACCGCTCCCGGGCCAGGATCTCCGTCCACGGATGGCCGAGGCTCCGGTCGTACTCCGTGGAGTGGACGGTCATCACGAGAGGCCGGCCCGAGCGGTGGGCCAGCGCGCTCGCCCCAACGGTCCCGAACCAGTCGTGGACGTGGATCACATCATGGTGGCCGATAGGGAACCCGGCGATCCAGGCGTTGAAACGTTCGATATCTCCCTCGTGCCAGCGGCCAGGGGAACCCCCGATGGCGTAGGCGCCCGGGTAGGGCTCTTCCGGTTCGTCGGCCGGGCATCGGAATGTGACGCCCTCCACCGGCGTGTACGGCCCAGGAAACGGGCTGAGGAATGTGACCGTATGGCCCATTTTCGCGAGCTCCGTGCAGAGCTCGAAGACGTGAACCCCTAGTCCGCCCGAGTGGCTCGGGGGCCACTCCCAGCCGATCATCAGTATCCGGAGCCGCCGGCCAACGACTCGGGGCCGACGGACCCGCGGAAGCTCCGACGGGCGGTGCCATTCGAGCTCGCCGGCCAGTGCATCCAACTCCATCTTCGCCAGCATCTCCGAGTTGGTGGGTTCGACCGGCCACTTCTTCGGCGAACGGGAGTGACGCGTGCGCTTTCGAGATCCGGGAACGCGAGCCGCAGGCTTGCGCTTGTGGGCGGCCCTCTTGGACCGGCCCTTCTGCGAGGCGGGGTTCGAACGCGACGAAAAAGGCTTCGTACTCCCACCCGGGGCCGGGGAGTCACCCCGCCGTCTTAGGATTTGGGTGGGGCGCGCGCCCTTCGGTCCGGGGATGCCCAACTTCGTTGCCTCGGCGGGGGTTAGGCTCAGCGCAACCCTGGCCGGGTGCGATCGGCAGAGACCGCCACAGCTTCCGGTGCGCCGACTGTCGCCGGACGAAGGCTCTTGCGGCTAGCCGTGGCCGTGACCTCGCCGTAGATGTATTTCGCCCCGCGCTGGGATGATATGAGGGCGCCGAGGGCGGTCACGGCTCCGGCAAAGAGGAACGCTTCATCCAGAGCATGCGAGAAGGCCGGCGCGACCGCGGACGCGAAGAAGTGGGGGGCGAGCAGGGTCTGCGTCACGCTGGTTGAGAGCGGCGTCCATCCAGGGACCTGCGCCGTCGCCGCGAGCAGCACCCCCATCGGGTTCTCGCCGAGGAATGCCCCGAATAGCGCGCCGGTCGGGTTCGACGCGATGATCTGGCCCAGGATCTGGCTGTCGGGGGACCCGACCTGGGCGGCGTTGAGCGCCTGGTGGACCGAACTCCCGAGGCCGGAGGCCAGGCCGATGATGACGATGGTGAAGAAGATGGCGAGCGAGACCTGTTGGCCCGCGTTCTGCAGGGTAGCGAGCATGCCCGACGCCACGCCGCGGTTCTCCGGAGGAACCGAGTTCATCACGGCCGCGGCATTCGGCGCGGCGAACATTCCCATGCCGGCGCCCTGGACGAAGAGCACGAGGCCCATCTCCCAGTACGGGAAGTTCGTCGGCAGCAACGCCAGCCCGAAAAAGGTCGCCGACGCGATGACCATTCCCGCCGTGGCGAGGAGCTTCGGGCCTCGGGCGTCCGAGAGCCATCCGCTCAACGGGCCGGCCACCAAGAATCCGACGATCATCGGCATCATCATCACGCCGGCCCAGAACGGCGTCTCTGCGAACGAGTACCCATGGAGGGGGAGCCAGATTCCCTGGAACCACAGGACGAGGAGGAGCATCATGCCCCCCCGGGCCAGCGACCCGAGGAACGCCGTGATATTCCCCGCGGCGAAGGAGCGGACCCGGAACAGGGCCAGGCGGAACATCGGGTCGGCGACGCGGGTCTCGACGAACAGGAACGCGACGAGGAGCCCGATCCCGCCGACGAGTCCCGCAATGACCCACGGGCTCGACCATCCCATGCTCGACGATCCGTAGGGGAGGAGTCCGTACGTCGTCGCTACGAGGATCAAGGTGAGGCCGAGCGCGAACAAGCCATTGCCCAGGTAGTCGATTCGCTGGCCGGCGCGCCGTATCGAGGTCTCGCGCAATTTCGCGTAGGCCCAGATCGTTCCGGCCACACCCACGGGCACGCTCACGAGGAAGATCAGCCGCCACGTCGGGATGACGAGCGGCCCGAGGTGCAGATCGGGGATGCTGGCGAGAATGCCTCCCAGCACCAGCCCCACGAGCGAGCCGCCGATGAACGCGACCTGGTTGATCCCGATCGCCTTCCCGCGTTCGGCCGCGGGGAAGGCGTCGGCGATGAGCGCCGAGGAGTTGGCGAAGAGGAAGGAGGCGCCCAACGCCTGGATCAGTCGGAACCCGACCAGCGCCCACGCGCCCGTCGCGCCGCTCCAAGGGTCGAGGAAGAGAAAGATGGAGCCGGTCGAGAAGATCGCGAATCCTACGTTGTACATCCGGGCCCGGCCGAACATGTCCGAGAGCCGGCCCACCGTGACGAGGAGCGTGGCGGTCACCACCCCATAGCCCAGCAGGAGCCAGATCAGGATCGGAAAGCTCGACGGCAGGAACGGGTTCACCCCAACGCCTCGCAGAATCACGGGGAGCGCGATCAGCAGGATCGTGCCATCCAGGGACGCCAATAGCGCGCCCAGAGTCGTGTTCGACAGTACGGTCCACTTGTAGGCTACGATATCGTCTCACCCCAGGTGGGCCGGGTCGGTTACCCGGCGCGCGAGGAGCGCAGTGAGCTCGCGAGAGACGGTCTGCAGCGCCGCGAGCCCCGCGGGGCTGAGCTCGGCCGCAAAGGCGTCGAGGAACCGCGCGCAGCGCACCCCGGCGTGTCGCTGGAGTTGGCGCCCCTCCGCGGTCAACGTGAGGACCGTCGCGCGACGATCGCCCGGATTTCGCGATCGATGAATCAGGTCGCGATGCTCGAGCCGGTCGAGGAGTTGGGTCATACCGGCAGGGGAGACAGCCAGAATGCGACCCAGCGTGGTGGGGCTGCTCTCGCCGTCTCCGATCCACGTCAGGGCCCAGTAATCGGTGACCGCCAGCCGGTCTTCTTCGAGCTGTTCGGCGACCAAACGGCGGAGGAGTCGGAGGCTTGCGGTAAGGCTCTCGAACGGCGTTCCGGCCGCGGGATGGTTCCGGTGGAGCGAGGGCGTCCCCCTTCGTTCTGCCTGGACGGGCTGCGCCACGACCACTATGTGGTTCGGGACTATATATTACTGAACTGTAGTAATCCCTGCGAACCCTCGCGGGGGCGGACGCGCGTGTTCGGGGGGCCGCTCGAAGAGGTTTATTTCCCGGGGAGGCATTCCCCCGTCAGGCTCCGGGGGCGGTTTGGAGAGCCGAGGGCTGCGACCGGTCACCGAAGCGGAGATTCGAAGTTGAGCGAACGCGGCATCTACGTAGTCATCGAAGGGATTGACGGCACCGGCAAGACAGAACTGGCGTCGAGACTCGTGCCCGCCCTGCTCGCCAGGGGCCACTCAATTTCCAGCTTTCACGAGCCCGCCGATAAGTTCCTGCGGGAGGAGTTCCAACGGCTCAAGGGAAATGATTCGTTTGCCGCCGCCCTCTGCCTGACGGTCGACCGGGAGATGCTGCGGCCACAGATCGAGCGCGCGCTCGAGCATGGAGACGTGGTCATTCAGGATCGCTCGTTCTATTCCACGCTCGCCTATCAGTACGCGGCCCTGACCCCGGAGCGGTGGCGCGAGCTGGAACGAATCGAACTCGCGCTCGCACTCGAACCGGACATCGTGCTGTACCTCGATGCGCCCGTCGACGTCGCCATCGAGCGCGTCGAGGCGACCGGTCAGTTGGACCCGGACGAGGGCGCGGCGTACATCGAACGGGTACACCGGAAGTTCGAGCAGCTGTTCCAGCCGCCCCGGTGGGCACGCATCGACGCGAAAGGCTCACCGGAACGTACCCACCAGCTCGCGATGAACGTGCTGATGGCGGCCGGCCTGTAGCTTTTCCGTCGTGACCGGTCGAGGCTTCCCCGACCGGTTCATTGCCCTCGGCCGATCGCTGGACCCGTTGAATCGTTTCCTTGCCAAGGCCATTGGCATCGCCTACTGACACCCCGCGGAGTCCAAGTCCAGCCTGTGGAGGCGGTTGGGACGGACGGCCGGGAGCCGGAGGGTTCGCCTATTCTGGCGATTCTACGTCCAGGTTCTTGAGAAGCCGGAGATGGTCGGCCGGACTGACCCACTCCACCTCGAGGTAGTGGCGTAGGAAAGAATCCGGGACCCCCAGCCGGCGCGCTTCGGCGAGGGAGAACCGGTAGGCCTCGAGCTCGGTCGGGCTATCCACGTAGTCATGGGCATCATCCCAGAGCTCGCGACCGGACTCCCGCTGGAGGATGTGGAAGAACTCGTGGTAGATGTCCATGTAGAGGGTGATCGAGGGACTTTCGGACAGGTGCTTGAGCCCCACGACGATGCAGTTGGTGCGGCTCGTGTGCGGTTTCCAGCCCACCTCTTCCGCGAAGGGAGGTAGCTCGTGCGGTGCCACGTACATCCAGGTTTCGTCCGCGACGATCTGTATACTCGTCCCCTCAGCGATCGCTCGGGTTCGGTCGGCCGGCCCGGGATATTTTGGAAACGGAGCCGCCTCCAGGAATCCTGGGAACACCACCGACAGCGGATAGTTCCCCGGTGCCAGGGTTCGGGAGATCCCGAACGGCGGCGGAGCTTCCGGTAGCCCGGGCGGAGGCTTCCGTTCGGGCAACGTGTAAAACCTCGGAGCAGACGGCCTCGGCTTGACCGGCGTTCGGGGGCGGGCTCGCCGGCGGGATTTGGCCTTCGCCCTCTCGTGCTTGGCGGCCATCCATCGCGGTAGAATGCGGTGCTTATAGCGCGCGTCGGAACGGAGTGGCACGGCGAGGTCGTCGAAGGCGGGCGCGGCCGAGAAGGTGCAATGAGTCTTGCACCCACCCTCCCGGCCACACCGGCGATGCCTCGGCGGACTGCCCACCCGGTCCGGCCGTTCCACCCACGTGTAACGAGATTTATGCGTCCGGCCGGAGTCGGTCAGCGCGTGTCGGAAATTGACGTGATCCGCGAGGCGGACCTGAAGCCTGGGGACCCGACGCCGGGGATCGTCCGGAGACGGGCCTTCGACGTGGACGGGGTTCTCGTCGCTCAGTCCCGCGTAGCGGCGGGGATTGTGTCGGGGTGGCATCATCACGGCACTCGGACGCTCTTCGGTTACGCTGTTTCCGGCAGTTTGCGATTTGACTACGGACCGGGCGGAAAAGATTCCGTGGAGGTGCATCCGGGGGAGTACTTTCGGATCTCCCCAGGCGCCGTCCATCGTGATGTGAACCCGAGCCCTACCCAGGAGCTCGTGGTCGTGAACGTCCTCCTCGGTGAGGGACCCTCGCTGGTGAACGTCGCCGGTCCCGCGGGCTGGGGACGTCGGGATCTCAGCGGCGTCGGCGGCCCTCCCGGACGCCCTTCCGATACACGCGGTCGAGGGCGCGGCCGCGGAGCCGTGTGACGAGTTCTCCCCTCCGCGGGCGACTTGTCGAGCTATGGCCCCTTCGAGTCTCCGACGCCCCGGCGTTGGACCGCATCCTGCGGGATCGTACAGCGACCCGGTTCCTGCCGCCCAGGGTTCGTCAAGAGACCGGAAGGCAGTTCGTCACCCGGATCCTCCGCGAGCAGGGGAGGGGCGAAGGCACTCCGTTCGCGATTCGACCTGTCGGCGCCGAGGAGCCCATCGGGCAGACCCGACTGCTCAACTGGTCTCCCTTAGAGCGAGAGGCCGAGATTGGGTTCTGGATACGCAGGAAGTATTGGGGCCGCGGATTCGGCGCCGAGGCGGTTTGGCTGGCCTGCCGCTTCGGGTTTCGTTCGATGTCGCTCCACCGCATCGAGGCGATCGTCGTAGTCGGAAACGTTGGATCTCGGCGGGTGTTGGAGAACGTTGGCTTTCAGGAAGAAGGGCGCAGTCGGCAATCCGCGCGGCTCGGCGCACGCTGGATCGACGCGTGGAGGTTCGGGCTCCTTCGGGGCGAGTTGCGCGACCCATATGGACGGACACACCGTTGAATCACGGAATGAGCACCGTTCGGCCCAGGATCCGGCGGCGCCGTCCGGGCGTTCGGCGGTTGTTACTGAACGACATCGGTTCCCCCTCGCTTGCCCTTCGGGACGTAGTCAAAAAACTTCTCCGTCCTGCCCTCGAAGGTCCATTCCGCCCTCAACCGAGTCTTTCTCTCTGCCCGCCGCAGCTCCGTGAGAAGGGACCGGTTCAGGTCCTGGGCGCTCCCACCCTCCATCTCACCTCGGACGACGAGCTCTTTCGGGTCGCCCGTCAGGGTCACCGACCCCGCCGGAAAGAGCCGGCGGAGGATCGGTCGGATCGCGGCAGGGCTCTCCGTGCTTATCCTCGCACGGACGGTGAAGCGCGGTACGAGCATCGCCCCCCATCAGGCATGGGCGGGATTCGTAAGGAGCTTCCGCTTGCGGAGCCCGTCTCGGAGGAAGCGTAGCGGACTAAAGGCCCAGATTAGCCCGGAGCCCGTCGCGCTTCCAGGACCTGTCCGCTGGGAGGCCCGGACTCGAAGAACGCGATGGCATCCGGGGGTAGCCCGGCCTCGCGCGCAAACCGGCCCAACTCGGGTCGGTCCACATGGACCTCAACGAAGCCGGCCGCGCGAGCCAGAGCGGCGAGCTCGTCATCCTCGTACCAGTGCACGCGACTCGCGACCAGCGCGGGGGCCGCTGGGGCCCGGTTCGAACCGGTACCGGATGGAGTCCAGAGCAGTCACGAGCTCTGAGACGAGCCGGTCGAACGCGACTTCCGGACCTACACCCGGAACGAACAGCTCGAGTCGTAGCGTGGGGGCGGTCAAGGTCATCCCGCGGGGGCATTCGGCGGGCCATTAAAAGGCAAGAGCCGCGAGCCCCTGCGGGTCACTGCGTGGGTCGGTAGGATCCCGAGAGGGCGTGTTCGTTGCAGTTTACGCGTCGGCGGGGAGCTCGGGGGCGACCGCGGAGTCGAGATAGGCGACGATGGGGTCGATGACCCGTTCCCGGATCATCGACGGATTCGTCCAGCTGAAGAGCGACGGCTCCAGGTAGCAGGCGAGCGCGCATTTGTTGCACTTCTCGTACGGACCCCATTGGAACGAATTCCAGAGCTTCCGGACATCTACGTCCCAGACGTACGCCCCCCCACCATACTCTCGAAGCGTGTAGCAGGGTAGGACGATCCGGCCCTGGGGGTCGACGTTCATTGTGAGCCAGGGTTTGCAGCGCCAGGGGATCCCATTGTACCAGGAGTCGATGACGGTAGTGAAGTACTCGCGGGATTCCATGATCGGGGCACCTCGCTCCTTGAGGACCAGTAACCGCTCGAGGGTGCCCCGTAGCTTCTCCCCGACGGGGGCCAGGCTCTGGGCGGTGGAGTAATTGTACGCGACCTGGAACGTAATGCCGACGCCGAGCTTTTCGGCGAGGGCGACGAGCTTCTCGGCGTCGTCCATGTTCTCCGCGGTGATGGTGGAGCTGATCGCCACCGGAAGGCGCGTCCGTGCGGCCCGGATTCCCTCGACCGCCCTTTCGAAGGACCGGGGGATCCCGCGAAGGCGATCGTGGAGGTCCCCGATCCCGTCCAACGACACGAAAAGAAGGTCGAGGTAAGGCGCGATCTCGTCGATGCGGTTCTTGAGCAACCAGCCGTTGGTAACGACGGAGGTATGGAAGCGGTCGTGCGCCTCCGACAGGATTTCCGGCAGGTCCTTGCGCAGCGTGGGCTCACCGCCCTCGAACCCCAGAAACGACACTCCCGCGCGCACCAGCGAATTCATCATGAGAACCTCCTGGTCCACCGTGAGGAGGGCCTCGTCCTCCCGCCGCCAGAACGGGCACATCGCACACTCGAGGTTGCACCGGTAGAGCAACTTGTGGCCGGCAATGACCGGAGCCTTGCCGCCGCCGCTTCGGACCGACCGCCAGAAACTCCGCAGGAAGACGGACTTGACGAGGGCCATGGCCCCCGTCCCCACACACTCGTACCCCAAAGTCTTGGTGGGTGCGGAGGCGGGTCCCCCGTTCAGTGTGGCCGGCGCCGAGTGCCATTGGAGACGGCCGCGAACCAACTCCCCACGGGTCAGTATCTGGGCCGCGATTCACCGTAGTGCGTGCAATCTGCATTGCACCCGAGAGTGCAGGCGAGATGGGAGCTCGAGAGGGAGTTAGGGGTCGGTCGATGCCGCCGGGTCAGCAGGACCCCGTTCAGCCGCGTCGGTGACCTGCGCCCTAGGACTTGCCGGGGGGCCGATAGACGACTTTCCCCGCCTTTCCGAGGGCCTCCACCAGTTCCTTCGCGGAATAGAGGCGAATGGTCTTCGTCGAGCGGAGCGCTCCGCTCGCGATCACAGCGAGGACGGCTGCGTTAGCCGTGGTGTCGTCGGCGGCCTCTATGATTGCCGTTCCGTCGTACTCACCAAAGTGGTAGTACAGCGCCACAAGCCGTCCGCCGAGAGCCTTTCCGACTGCGTCCACGGCAGCGGTGCGGTCCTCGGGCTTCTTGACAAGCGCTGCCCACGCGTCTTGCGTGTAGCTGAAATGTAGCATGTAATGCGGCATCGTATTGGTGCTCCTTGTTTCTCCTTCTCGCAGAATCCAGAGCTGGAAGATGCGCAACGGCTTCCGTATAATTCAACCTTCCGAGCGGAGCAGCCCCCTCCGCGCTTTGATACCGGCCCCACGGTAGCTGCAGCAACCACCGCAACTTGGCCCCCGGCCGGGGACGGGCGGTCTCGAGCGAGACCCCGCCCGGCCGACCTCACCGTTCCACGGCGGTGCGGAGGTTATGTAATACGTCCATGCTTGCGAATTGACCGTGACCAAGCTGACCATTCGACGCATCGGAAACTCCCTCGCCGTTCCGCTCCCCCGCGCCCTGGCGCGGAGCTTGGGACTCGCTGGAGGCGACGTGCTCAATGTGGAGCTCGAACGAGTACCCGGAACTCCTCCAGCTCGTGGGAAGCCTGAAAGGTCGGATCACCGCGCACGATTTCACCCGACTGAGCAATGAGGGGGAGGACCTTGGTTGATTTCCTTGCCGACAGCTACCGGGGCGGTCCGCGGTCAGCCCCAGATGCACATGGGCGGCGTCGCGCAACCTCCACCCGAAATGGTGGAAGCACTGACGAAGATGGGACGGATCGGGACCCAGATTCGCTGCGAGGCGATTCGACCCTACCCGGTGGCCGTCGAAAACGGTCAAGGGATGGTCTACGTCTGACCGGCTCTGCGACTTGAGCGGGCGTCGGATTCGACGTAGAGCCTCGTCAGACGAAGTCGAGTCGAATCGACGGAGGGGATATCCCCCGTCGGACGAACCCGTCGCCGGTGGTTCCAATGGCAGACGCCACACCGAGCCAATCGTCGATGACATCCCGAGTGCGAGAGAGCGACCTGCCCCTCCGGGCCCGCATCGTAGTGTCGATCCTGGGGCCGGTGGCGTGGCTGTGTTTCACGCTGCTCTATGTAGGATTCTGGGCGAAAGGCTTCAGTCTCTTCCAGAGCGTGATCGTGATCCTGGTCTCGATCATAGTGCTCGCGGGCCTGATGGGGGCTCTGTGGGCCTCGTGGGGAATGCGCTCCCCCCATTGGGCATGGGGCGAGTAGACGGAGCGGGGGGCCTACGGGGCGTCCCCGACATTATGTAGAAACGTCGCGGACGGCACGAAGAAGAGATTCCCGGTGACGGCGCGACTGAAATCCAGTAGCCGGTCGTAGTTCCCCGGTGGGTTGCCGACGAACATGTTCTGGAGCATTTTCTCGATGGTGCGCGGCGAACGGCTGTAGCCGATGAAGTAGGTGCCGAACTCTCCCTGGGCGGCATGCCCGAACGGCATGTTGTCTCGGAGGATCTTGATCTCCTTCCCGTCCTCGACAATCGTGGTCAGCGCGTTGTGCGCATAGGTGGGCTTGACGGAGTCGTCCAACTCGATATCGTTCAGCTTCGTGCGGCCGACGATGCGTTCCTGCTGTTCGGCCGGAACCGCGTTCCAGCTCGCGAGGTCGTGTAGGTACTTCTGGACGATCACGTAACTCCCCGAGGCGAATGCCGGGTCCTCGTCACTGATGAGCACGGCGTCGACCGCGGCCTGGCCTTTGGGGTTCTCCGTCCCGTCGACGAATCCGATGAGGTCCCGGCTGTCGAAATATCGGAACCCCTGGACCTCGTCGACCGGGGAGACGGCGGCTCCGAGTCGGTTCATGATCTCGGTCTCCAGCTCGAAGCAGAGATCCATGCGGTTCGCCCGGATATGGAACAGCAAGTCGCCGGGCGTCGCGATGGCGACCCGACCCTCGGTGCGAATCTCGTGGAACTTGTGCAACTCCGCGGGCCGCGGCTCTCCAAATAGATGATCCCATGCGTCGGAACTGAACCCCATCACACACGACAGGCTCGCGTCGATTTCGCGGAATCCCACCGAACGGACCAGTGCGGAGAGGTCGGAGCAGACGGAGCGGATCGCTGCCTGGTGCTTCTGGTCCTTCTTGATGGTCACTACGAGGAAGACCGCCGCGCGGGTGAGCGCGGTGGCCACCGGCTTCGGAATCGTCGCGGGGCCATTCGACGGAGTGGAAGGCGGCATCGGGGAGGGCGCTCGGGGATTGCTGGGGGATTCATAAAGAGGGGCCGTGACGGATGACTCGGCACGCCTGTTGTCGCGCCGGCGGATGCCCAGCGTCCGCTCCCCTTGCCAGATATACGGTCGTCACCCTCGCTCTCCGCATGCCCAAGAATGTCTCCGGAGCTCACGTCATCCTCTTCAGCACGGACGCCGACGCCGATCGAGAATTCTTCCGCACGGTTCTGAAATTCCCCCACGTGGACGCGGGCGAGGGCTGGCTCATATTCGCCCTTCCGCCATCGGAGCTGGCCGTGCATCCAGCGGAGAGGAACGGGCCGCACGAACTCTATCTAATGTGCGATTCCATCCAAGCGACGATCAAGGCGCTGAAACAGAAGAAGGTCAAGTGTTCGGTCCCAAAGGACCAGGGGTGGGGGACCCTTGCCACGATCACACTGCCCGGCGGAGGCAAGCTCGGGCTGTATCAGCCGAACCACCCGCGGGCCCACCACCGAAGAAAGTCATCGGCCTAGCGGTCTGGAGCGGAACCGCTTCGCGGAGGCGCGGGGCCAGTCCGAAGGACGAGGTGCAAAGGCCCGTGCACCTGCGACCAGTGAACCGCGGGGGGAAGAGAAGAGACTAACTCGGCGAAGCGGGTCAGGGGCCGGGCTATGGACTCGGGGGAAGAAGGGATCCCTAAGGGGCCAAAACACCGTCTCGCGGTTCTCCCTCTAGGGAACATTAGTCCGTATTCCAAGGACGATTACTTCGCCGACGGACTGACGGAGGAACTGATCTCCACCCTCTCTCGGATTCGGAGCTTGAGCGTGATTGCCCGGACCTCCGCGATGCAATACAAGGGCACCCAGAAGACCATCGCCCAAGTCGGCCGTGAACTCGATGTCCGCTCGGTGCTAGAGGGGAGCGTCCGAAAATCCGGCCGGAAGTTGAGGATTGCTGTTCGGCTCGTGGACGCTTCGACGGAGGAGGACCTCTGGTCCGAGACCTACGACCGCGAGCTCGCGGACGTATTCGCGATCCAACAGGACATCGCCCAGCGGATCGGACGCGCCCTCAAGCTCCGGCTCCAGCGGGGGGAGAAGCAGGAGCTCGTGAGGGGCTCGACCACGAAGGTCGATGCCTACAACCTCTACCTGCAGGGACGTTTTCAGTGGAACCTGCGGACCGAGGCCAGCCTTCGGCGGGCGATTGCTCTCTTCGAGCGCGCGATCGAAAAGGACCCCACCTTCGGGCTGGCGTTCACTGGGATTGCCGACGCGTACGCGCAGCTGGGCTGGCTTGAGTTCGCCGCTCCCACGGAGACGTTTCCCAAAGCAAGGGCGGCGGCAGAGAAGGCGCTCGAGATCGACGACCGTTTGGCGGAGGCCCACGTCTCCATGGGCTTCGTTCGGTTCTTGTACGAGCGGGATTGGACGGGGGCCGAGAAGGAGCTCCAGCGGGCCGTTGCCCTCAACCCCGGTCTGCCGACGGCCCACCAGTTCTACGCGGACTACCTCAAGGCGATGGGTCGTCTCCCGGAGGCGGTCGCCGAGATGCAGCGAGCTCTCGAGCTAGATCCCGTCTCTATGGCCATCAGCACCGGCCTGGGCCACGTTCTCTATCTGTCCCGGGACTACGACGCGGCCATCGTCCAATATCGAAAGGCGCTCGAGATTGACCCCTCCTTCGCGCCGGCCCACATATGGTTCGGCCGTCCGTATCTTCAGAAGGGGCTCTACGCGGAGGCCATCGCGGAACTCGAGCAAGCGGTGGCCTTGTCGGGCGGGAGCACGATCTCGCTCGCGGTCCTCGCCCACGTTTATGCCTCCGCGGGGAGGGAATCGGAGGCGCGACGGATCTTGGGCGACCTGTTGGAACGAGCCCGACAGCGGTATCTTCCGTCCTATTGGGTTGCTCTCATCTTCACCGGACTTGGGGACGTCGACCAGGCGATGACCTGGCTGGAACGGGCCTGCGATGAACGGTCGAGTTGGATTGTCTGGGCCAAGGTCGAGCCCCGGTTCGACGGGCTGCGGTCCAATCCTCGGTTCATCTCCCTATTGCAAAAGATGCGCCTCGACGACGCCGTCCGAACCGTACGGCCTCAGACGAAGGCCGACCGTCGACTCGTCGCACTCATGTTCACGGACATTTTCGGCTTCACTCGGATGGGCCAGACCGACGAGGCCGGTGCCCTCCGCCTCCTGGAAGAGCATCGGTCGCTCCTCCGGCCCCTGTTCGCCGCCTGGGGCGGACGCGAGGTGAAGACGATGGGCGACGGGTTCATGGTCGAGTTCGCGAGCGCCGTAGAATCCGTCAATTGCGCGCTCGAGATTCAGGCCACCCTCTCCGAACGGAACGCCTCGAGGAAGCCGAAGGAGAGAATCCTGCTGCGGGTGGGGATTCACGTCGGCGACGTTGTCCGGGAGGGGGACGACCTCGTGGGGGACGGCGTAAACGTCGCGTCTCGCATCGAGCCCCTCGCGCGGCCGGGCGGCGTGTGCATCACGGGCGCCGTCTGGGAGCAGATACGAAACAAGGTGCCGGTCCGCGTCGAGAAGGTCCGAGCCGTCCACCTGAAGAACGTCTCCTCCCCCGTCGTCGTGTACCGGCTACTCTGAGCTCCAACGACGCTTGCACCCGCACTGCGATGGTAGTAGGGCCGGGGGTCCTGCGCCGGGCGGAGGTTATCTCCGAACCGGGCCAACGGACGGAATAGATGCATGGCCGAAATGAATGCCATCGCGCGATTCTTTGTGAATACGTTCACGGGCCGCGTCAACCAACGTCGGTATCGATGGCTGAGCGCGAATCTCCGGCTCCCCGCGCACGCGATCTGCTTGGAGATCGGATGTGGAAACGGGGACCTCGCCGCACGGATCCTGGACGGTCTGGCTCCGGCGCGTTACGTGGCCACGGACCTTGACCCCAATCAGATGGACGTCGCGCGGCGCCATCTCGCCCGCCACTATCCTCAAGGACTCCCGGCTGCCCTCGAACTGCGCGAGGCCGACATGCTCCAGCTGCCATTTCCGGGCGCGTCATTCGACGTGGTGTTCGCGTTTACCGTGCTTCACCACGCCAGTCCCGCGCACCGGGACTTCACGAGGGTACCCCTGGCATTGAGCGAGATCAGCCGTGTGCTCCGACCTCTCGGGAGCCTAGTCTACGAGGAGTTTTTCCACAAAGACGCCATCCGCGCCTGGCTCCAAGAGCACGATTACGCTCTCGCCGCGGTAGGGCACCGCTGGAATCGAGAAACAGTCATTGCCGTGAAGCCCGCCGGGACTGTGACTTAGGTCCCCGCGGTCGCGTAGCGGATCGAGCCGGCGGGCCCGTTCATGCGGCTGCCGCGTTCCGCGCGCTCGGCATTGGAAGCCCTCCTTTCTCCCGGAGCGCCGTCCGGACCTCCGGAGGGAGGGGGTCGGGGTAGTGACCGCGCAGCAATTCTCGTGCCCGGGTCACGGCTCGCTGACGCACCCGACCCTCGGCGGCCGAGTCCTCCACAAACCCGTCGCGGTGGAATAGTCGCGGACTCCAGAGAAGCCTCCGGAAGTTCGCTAGGGTATGGCGCTCCTTCAGGAAGTTTCCCTGGGGACCGAGGCGGATCAGCGTGTCGAGGTGGATGTTCTCCGGTCGGACCGCGAAGCCCTCGAGGCTGCGCCGGGCATACCCGACGATCTCCGCATCGAGGACAAGCTGCTCCAAGCCCATGCAGCTGTCCGAGTCGAGCCCACCGATCCCGGAAATGAGGTCGGCGCCCGCGAGCATCGCTGGGAGGCCGGTCCCAAGTTTTTCAACCCCCGCCTGAACGCCGACCGAGTCTGCATCGCACGAGAAGCCGGCCACGAGGGTCGGCAGCTGGTAATGCCGCGCCATCTCCACTCCTGCCGCATTCAGCAACCCCAGCTCCGGGGAGCCCGCGGCGAACGAGCCCGTCCGCATATCGATCGGGCCCGACGAGATCGCCCAGAACACGGGAGCCGCCGGAGCGGCCGCCTGCGCCAGGCAAATGGAAGCAAGGATTTCGGCATTGCTCACGACCAGCGCGCTCGCCAGGTCGACCGGGCTACTGCCCCCCACAAGCACCATCGTGAGAGGCGCGACCGGAACGCCGGCCCGGTTGAGGACGATCATGGCCTCCGTCGAGTGCTCCTCGAGAGTCAAGGGACTCACGGGACATTGCACCGAGGAAAGGATTGGGCGACGTCGGAGCTCCTTCACGCCCCCCACGATGGTCGCCGCCATGGCGACCATCGTCTTCGCCTCGGACGCGGAGAGCGCCTCGTGCTGAACGTGCTTGGTCGTGTTCTCGAGCGTTACGGCCAACTCGGTGAGCTCGTGGATCTCGACCGGGACGTCCCCGGCTGACGACCATCGGCCACTGCAGGTCCACCTCGTCGAGCGCATCGGCCACCCGAGTGAGATCGGCCAGGTCGTTCTGGGTGCTCGGCCGGCGTGCGCCGGAGGTCAAATCCCAGACATTCACCCCGCATCCGTCCGTGCTGACATGGGAGGTTCCGTCGGGCAAGTGCAGGTCCCGGCGTTTGTCCCGAGAGGCCAGGAGAACCTGCCGCGGGGCCTTGCGGAGCGCTTCGGTCACCACGGTATCCGGGATGCGGATTCGGAACGTGCCGGGAACCGGTTCCGCGCCCACTCCGACGAGGAGCTCTCGGGCCAGGGAGCTATGGACATCGACGCCTCCGCGGCCGAGCAGGTCCCTCGTCGCCTGATCGACGGCCTCGACCTCGGAAGATTCCAGCACGCGTAATCGAGGGACGCCCACGTTCCAGCCCTGCTGCCCCCCGTCTCCACCGACCCGGGGGTATCTTCGTGTCGTCACGCAGAGTTTACCGAGGTCTTGATGCGTGGCCGGTCGCTCGGCGAAGGATTTCCGGGGGTTGAAGGTCAACGTGACGGGCGCTCGGCTGACGGTTCTGAGCTCGGACGAAGTAGAGACGGTGACCAACGCTACCTTCCAGCTCCTCGAATCGACCGGCGTGCTCGTGAGGGAGCCCCGGGCGCACCGTCTCCTTCTCTCGGCCGGAGCGATCGGGACCCCGGGGGAGGAACGCGTACGGATCCCCCAAACGCTTCTTCGGGAAGCGTTGGCGAAAGTTCCCCGAGAGTGGACGTGGTACGCCCGCGACCCGGCCCGCAACATACGGGTCGGAGATGGCGGGAGAACTCGACTGGGGCCCGGGTCGTCATGTACCAATGTCTGGGACTACGATTCGAACCGGATCCGGCCACCTACCCTCCAGGACGCCACGGACATGGTCCGGCTGATGGACGCCCTCGAGTTCGTGGACATCAACTTCACTCCGGTCAACAAGGAAACGGACGATCTTCCGGCCCGATGGCATGAATCGGAGTCGCTCGTCCGGGACCTCACGAATTCCGGGAAGCCGCCGGTGGGCCCTTCCTATGACGGAACGATGGCCCGCGACGGGGTCGCGATCGCGTCGATTCTCGCGGGCGGCGAGGAGGCGCTACGGAAGCATCCGATGGTCGCCGGATACTGCGACCCCGTGAGCCCCCTGGTGCACGACCGGACCATGACGGAGACGCTGATCGAGTACGCGTCGATGGGCCAGCCAGTCTTTGTGACGGCGCTGGACCTCGCCGGAGCCTCCGCGCCGGCCACGCTCGCCGGCACCCTGCTCCAGCAGAACGCCGAGGTGCTGAGCGGGATCCTGATCGCGCATCTCGTCAATCCGGTCGCCCCCGTCATCTACGGCAGCGTGAGTGGGATCATGGACATGAAGGCCGGCACGGCCGCGGTGGGCGGTCCCGAGTTCAGCCTTCTGAGCGTGGCCTCGGTCCAACTGGCGCACCGGTTCGGCATTCCCTGTTCCGTCGGGGGACAGTCCGATTCCAAGCTGCCCGACGCGCAGGCGGCGATCGAGAAGGCGACGACGCTGTTCGCATCGACGATGGCCGGCGCGGATTTCGTGGATCTGTTCTTCGGGTCGTTCGAGGGGTTCAACACCACCTGCCTGGAGCAGCTCGTCATCGACAACGACATCGCAGCGTCGGTCTTCCGTTTCCGGGACGGCATAGCGATGGACGAGGCCCACCTGGGATTGGAGCTCCTTCGGGAGGTCGGCCCGGGCGGCAATTTCCTCGGGAACCGGGCCGCGCTCACCCACACCCGTCGCTGGATGATGACGGAGGATTACTTCCCGGTCGTGGCCGACCGTCGCTCCCGGTTCGCGTGGGAGAAAGCGGGAAGCTCTTCCATGCTGGACCGGGCCCACCAGCGGGCCCAGAAGTTACTGAAGGAGCATCGGGGGCTTCCCATGGACCCCACGATGGCGGCGGACATGGCCGCCGTGTTGGGGCGGATCCGAAAGGACAGCCCGCCCGTGGCCAGTTGACCCGGATCGGCCGGTGGAATCCTGTCGGGAAGGTGCCGATGGACCCAGACCAAGAAATCGACGGTCGCGTTCTTGCGCTCCTGCGAGGCCTCTCGGGCGTCCTGGTCGTCGAGCTGCTTCCGGCCGAACTCCGCTCCGAGCTACGAAGCCTGGCGACACCGGCCGCGGCAGAGAACCGCGGCGTGGAGGCGGTCCTCTCGCGCCAACGCGTGGTCTGTCTGTTCAAGGGAGGGTCGTTCCGGGGCCCTCCTGAATCGGCGTTGCTGATGATGGACGAACGCGGGGCGATTCTCGGCCGGGAGCTGACGGGTCCCCAGGACCGGCCCGCCCCCGGCGAGCGGCGGACCGTGTACCTCGGCCGCGACTTCGTGCTGATCCACGGCCTCCGTCCCTCCGGGCGCGTGCGCTTCGTCCTGCCTCCCGTCCGGTTCCCGGAACTCGAGGGGGTCGCCTCCGTATCCCAAGTCGTGTCGGGAAGTCCCGACCCTCCTCAGGATGAACGGCTTCGCAACCATTACGGCGTAACGGGGGGCAAGGACCTCGCCTCGATCCTCGTGGGGTACGACGTGGGAGACACCACGCCGGCGGAAGCGGCGGATCCATGACGCACACGACCGTGGTGTTCCAACCCGAGGGACGTCGGGTCATCGTGTCGAGCCGGGAGACCCTGCTCCACGCCGCGATGCGATGCGGAGCCGGCATCGAGGACCTGTGCGCGGGTCAAGGGACCTGCGGCAAGTGCAAGGTCCTGGTCCACCACGGAAGGGAGCTCCTCTCCCCACCCACGGAAGCGGAGGCGCAGCTGGTGGGGGAGGATCCCCGCCGGGGGATTCGTTGGGCCTGTCAGACCCATGCGGTGGCCGGCGGTACGGTGGTTCTCGAGGTTCCCCCCGAGGCCCAGCGGAGCTGGCAGCGGTTGCAGACCGCCGGGTGGACGCCTCCGTTCCGACTCGACCCCGAGGTCCGGAAGGTTCCGGCCCCGCGGACCATTTCGGAGAAGGCCCTTCGCCGTGCGAGGTGGGTGCTCGCACCGGGGTCGGCGGAGTGGCTCCGGCCAGCCGCGCGGGAGCCGGGCCCGTGGCGGCTACTGGTCCGGGGGCGCACCGTCTTCGGCGTCGCCAAGGCGCTAGAACCCGTCTGGGGGATGGCCTTCGACGTGGGCTCGACGAAGGTGGCGGGATACCTGCTCGACCTCGAACGCGGCCGGCTGCTCCAGAGCCTCGCCCTTCCGAATCCCCAGATGGTCCACGGTGAGGATATCATGTCCCGATTGGCGTTCGCGCTGACCTCGCCGAGCCACGCCGAGCAGCTCCGTCGTGAGGTCGTCGAGACCCTGAACCGGATACTCCGGGCCGCCTGCGGCCGTGCGAAGGGGCCCCGGTCCCGGGTCTCGGCGGTCGCGATCGTGGGAAACACCGCGATGCACCACTTCCTGCTCGGGGCGTCCGTCGAGTCGCTGGCGAGGACCCCGTATCGACCCTCCGTCGAGGGGGAGTGGGTCACGACCGCCGGGTTCTTGGGCCTCGAGATCCCCGCTGCGGCTCCCGTGATCATGCCCTCCGTCGTAGGCGCGTTCGTCGGGAGCGACCTCGTGGCCGGAGTGCGGGCGACGCGAATGGACCGCGCCCGGCGGCTGTCCGCCCTGATCGACGTCGGGACCAACACCGAGATCTGCATCGGGAACCGGGAACGTCTCCTCGCCTGCTCCACGCCGTCCGGCCCCGCCTTCGAAGGCGCCCACATTCGCTTCGGCATGCGAGCGGCCGATGGCGCCGTCGAGCGGGTATCGATCGCACCGGGCACGTGGCGTGTGACGTACCGGACGATCGGCCGCAAGAAGCCGAGAGGCCTCTGCGGCTCGGCGCTCCTGGACCTGCTCTCCGAACTCCACCGAGTCGGCGCCGTGGACCGGGCAGGACGGTTGACCGACTCCGGACCCGCCGGCACGATATCGACCGTACAAGGGAGCCGCGCGTTCCGGGTGATCCCCGCGGAGGAGACCGCGATCGGCCAGGACCTCGTGATCACTCAGGGAGACATCGGCCAGTTACAGCTCGCCAAGGCCGCGATTCGGAGCGCCATCGAGCTCCTGCTGGCCGAATTGGACCGGACGCCGGAGGAGATCCGGACCTTCTCGCTGGCCGGCGCGTTCGGAAGCTACCTCGCTCCCGAGAGCGCACTCCGGGTCGGCATGATCCCCCCCACGGTCCCGTTGAGTCGAATCCGGTTCGTCGGGAACACGGCTGGCTCCGGTGCCCGGCTGGTTCTTTTCTCCGGGGGCGAACGGAGGGCGATGGCCTCTCTGGCCGGCTCGATCCAGCATGTGCCGCTCGCCGGGGACCCTCGGTTCGCCGGCCTGTTCGCGCGAGCGCTGTCCCTGCCCGGAGGGACCCTCCCGCCTGCGGGACCCCCCGGTGCCCACTCCTAGCGAGAGCCGAGCAGCTGGCGGACCAGCGTCACCGCTCCCGCCGCGTCTCCGGACGTGCCGTCGGACCCGATCTCTTTGGCATACGTCGTGGTCACCGGGGCGCCGCCGACGATAAATCGCCCGCGGGAACGGATTCCCTGCCGCTCGGCCTTCGTCAATACCTCCCGCAGGCGGGGCATGGAGGTCGTCATCAGCGCGGAGATCCCCACGACATCGGCCGTGGTGTCCGTGAATTTGGCCAGTATCGTGTCCGCCGATTGATTGACGCCGATGTCCACCACCTCGAACCCGTTGGCCGTCAGCAACGCGCCCACCAAGTTCTTGCCGATCTCGTGGATATCGTCCTGGACGGTCGCTAGCAGCACTCGCTTCCGCTGTCCCCGCTCCGCGCCCTTCGCCAGATGGGGCTGCAACACCGCGACTCCCGCCCGCATCGTCTCCGCGGCCATGACCAGCTCCGGCAGGAACAGCTCCCCCGCCCCGAACTTCTCACCGACCTCCCGGATTCCCGCCGCGAGGCCGTTCTCGATCGCGTCGACGGGAGCCACTCCGTGCTCGAGGGCTGCCCGGGCCAATCCCTCGACGCCGTCCAGGTCGTACTCCAGGACGGCTTTCCGAAGACCCTCGACGTAGTTCTCGCCAGGAATCGTTTCGCGTGCAGCCGGCATCGACTCACCCTCGTTGGTCAGGGTTACATTACGTCGGTCAACGCCGGTTGACCTTTGCCATGCTCCGAGGGTCGACCCAGGGGTAGGCCCTCAACGCGGGTTCGCCGCCACCGCATGGTCGGCCGGTCCGTTTTCCGGGGTCTTCCCGAAGGCCTCGAGCAGCCCGATGGTCGGGGGGAGTTTGGAGGGCGACCGATACTCCGAGGGAGGGCGCCCCCGTATGCGGACGACTTTTTCCGCAATCGTCCCACAGTAGCCGCACTCGTCGCAGTTGCGATACTCGCAATCGGTGGCGGCGATCCGTCGCAGGAAACCCCGCGGAAACGCATCGTTGTCGATCACGACATCGTCCAGTTCTGCGAACGCCTCCTGGAGCGGTCCTACGACCTCGGGCGCCACGCCACGGGAAGCCAACGTCGCGAGGGCCTTGGAGGGGCCCTTGATCTGGACGAAACTGAGGATGTCGAGGAGATTCCCATGGTATTCCCGATTGGTGTACGCTCGGGCGGCGTGGTCCAGCCAGTCGGTCGAGCGATTGCGGCCGGAGATCTTGAAGCGGTGGACCCCCGCCTCCTCGTAGGTCGAGAGATCCTCGGGCCGGACCCAGATCGAGGAGATCAGCTTCCGCGGGTCCCGAACGACCTCGAGGCCGCATTCGAGGATAGGGAACTCGAACCAGAGCCGGTCCCCTCCGGGTTGCGAACAGAGGGAACTGGTGTTCAGGTGATGCGCTCGGAACGGGCACTCCCGGATGCAGGTCTGGTTGGTCAGAACCTCCACGCGGGCGCCGGCACGAACGAGTCCGCGGATCAGCGGGAAGTTCCGGTTCCCTTCTTCCAGGATCACCGTGTCTGCACCGAGCCGCAGGAAGTACTCCGCCTGGCTGACCGAGCGGATGCGTGCGAAGGACGACACCGAAATGGGCACGTCCGGGTGGGCACGATGGATCGCCTCGACAAGCGCGGGGATCGCCACCACGAAGCCGTCGACCCCCAGGTCCAGGAGCTCGCCGACCTCGCGCAGGAACGCGTCCAGGTAGCCCGGACCATACTCCTTCAGTCCGAGATCGTTGCTGTTCAAGGTCGCATAGAATTCACGCCCTCGGTGATGGATCGCCTTCAGATGTCTCCGGAAACCGTCCCGGTCCACTTCGGGAAGGATGTACGGAGGACGCCCGGCCCCCGTGAGCGAGACCGGGAACCCCGCGAAGAAGGATCGAACGGGCAGGTCCGCCACGCGGTCGACGAGGGCGTCGTCGAAGTTCGTTCCCAGCACGAGCTCCATCATCGGCGGTGGGACGCCCCCCTCCACATCAGCGTGACCCCGCACCGGTGCGGCACAAGCGGCTTCGGGCTCACGTTCTCTAGTGCTCCCGATGATTGCGGGCCGCCCCGAACCCGAGTCCCTGACCCGGTTGCGACACGAGATCGAGTGCGTGGACCGATCGATCGTGCTCCTGCTCGCGGCCCGGCTGGACGCGGCCCAGCGCGCCATCCGGCTGCGGGCCGGCCGTAAGGGGCGCGTCACGGATCCGGATCAGGAACGCCGAGTCCTTCTACGGAGCCATAAGTGGGCCCACGAGCTCGGGCTTCCTCGAAAGCTCGTCGACAACCTCTTCCGTTCCCTTCTCGAGGAGGGAAAGACCCGGTTCCAGATCTCGGAGAGCCCCCCCGAATCCCCCGTCGTTACGGTCTTGCTGGCCGCCCCCGCGGGATCGGCCCGAGCCCTAGGGCGCGACACGCAGCTTCAGCTCGTCCCCGTACCGACGTCCCGCTAGCTTTGAGGTGGCCCGCCGCAAGATCTCGAGCGCCGCCGACCGACCGGTCCCCAGCGCGCGGGCGACGTCTCCGAGCGACCCCCGTCTCGGATAGGCAAAGTAGCCCAGGTCGTAGGCGACTCGCAACGCGCGGTCTTGTCGGCGCGTAAGACTCGTCTTAGACCGGTACGGGTCCAGGCGCGCGATCGCCGGATGCGCGGCCCTCCCGCCGGACAGGCCCCGGAGGAAGGCCTTGGTCCAGGTTCCTTGCGGAAGGATCACGCGCCAAGAATCCCGTTCGTCTGTGGTCAGGAGGGGGCAGGTCACACAGATGCCTCCGGCCCCGTGCGTCGTCACGCAGATCGACGGCGCCGGCTCACTCACCCGTACCAGGACTCGCCCCGGTCCAAGCCGTGCGAGGGCAAGGCGCCGGGGGTTTACCCGCCGTCGAAGAGCATGAAGGAGAGGGTCCATCCGCTCCGAATCGACCTCGACGTCGAGCCATCGGAGCAGCCGCCGAGGCGCCCGATCGGTGAGGCGACACGCGATGAGGTGAGCCTCCGCGCCCTCTTTGTGGAGCAGCTCCGCGAGGACCCGACCCTCGCGTTGCGGATCGAGTCGAAGTTCGAGGAGGGGCCGTGGGCGGAACTCCGGGCGGCTGCGTGTCGAACGCCGATCTTTCGGGACGGGGGGAAAGGGGGAGCTGCTCGCGCGCATGGATGTGGCAGCTCCGGACCGCGCAGTCACTCTATGAACGTATCGTGATGTCCAACCGGTCCCAAGCGTTCGATTGTGAGCGGATGGTCATTCGCTTGAAGGTCGATAGAAGGGAAGGAAGGGGTTGGTCTCGCTTTGGTCCGGGTTACCGGGGGCCCGGTTCCCGGGCCCCCGAGGTGGCCCGCGCGGGTGTGGGTGGCGGCCCGGGCCACCCCGGGCCACCACCTCGGAGGCGGATCAGGGGGTGGCGCCCGGCGTCAGACGCCCGGGCCCCGTCACGCCCAGGTACCACCACGCTGCAATCCCGGCAAGGGTCATAATGACCGGGAACGCGAGCACGACCGTCAGCGGACCCTTGCCTCCGCCCTTAATGTGCCAGAAGAGATACCGGTTCGGAAAGCAATCATGGCAGTCAATCCCGAGAAGTTGAACGCGTTCATGGGTAAGTTCATCCAGGATCTCGGAGCGGCCTTTCACGGCGCGTCCGTCCTGATCGGAGAGCATCTGGGCCTCTACAAGGCCCTCGCGGCGGCCGGTCCATCTACCTCGGCCGAGCTGGCGCATCGGACCGGCGTGGGGGAAAGGTACCTTCGGGAATGGCTGGCCGCCCAGGCGGCTTCAGGGTATGTGGAATACGATCCCACCGTAAGCCGATACTCGATGACCCCCGAACAGAAGTTCGCATTGACCGAAGAAGACAGTCCGGCCTACATTCCGGGAGCCTTCTACAGTGTGGGCTCTGTCTACAAGGACGAGCGGAAGATCGCGGAGGCGATTCGGGCGGGCAAGGGGTTCGGTTGGCACGAGCACCACAACGACCTCTTTGTCGGGACCCGGAAGTTCTTCCGGCCGGGCTATCTCGCCAATCTCGTGAGCGGCTGGCTCCCGAGCCTCGAGGGAGTGATCCCGAAACTTCAGTCGGGCGCCCAGGTCGCTGACGTAGGATGCGGTCTCGGCGCTTCCACGATCATTATGGCCAAGGCCTTCCCGAACTCCAAGTTTCTCGGCTTCGACTACCACCTCGAATCCATCGAATGGGCCCGGAACGACGCCGTGACGGAGGGCGTGGCCCAGAACGCCGATTTCGAGGTCGCCATGGCGAAGGACTTCCGGGGGAAGGACTACGACCTCGTGACCCTTTTCGATTGCCTCCACGACATGGGGGATCCGGTGGGGGCCGTCGAGCACGTGCGCAAGTCGCTCAAGCCCGACGGGACCTTGATGGTGGTAGAGCCCTTTGCTCACGAGCACGTCGAGGAGAACATCACCCCCGTTGGGCGGGTCTTCTACAACGCGTCTCTCCTGATTTGCGTTCCGTGCTCGCTCGCCCAAGAGGTCGGGCGAGGCCTCGGTGCCCAAGCGAGCGACTCAAGCTTGTACGACGTATTCACGAACGGAGGGTTCACCCGGGTCCGGAAGGCCGTGGAGACCCCGTTCAACCGCGTGTTCGAGGCGCGGCCCTAACCAGGGCCGAGCCCGATTGGCCCCCTGTGGGATGCAGCGTTGGTTGCACGTTTCGAAAGGAGTGGGTTTCCGAAGAGGCACGGGTAGGCGCCATCCGCTCGCGCGCTCCCCCCGGTTGGTGACCGGCCGGGCGGGCGTCAAGGCGAACAGGTTCACTCAAGCCCAAAGGAATAGAGTTGGTTTCCGGCGCCGACGAAAAGCATTCCGGGTGCAGCGCCGGGTGTGATGAAATGGTCCACCGACCCCAGCGCGAACGAGTAGACCGGATGGCCCGTCGAGAGGTTGAAGCCGAGGAGATCGCTCGTCGAAATGTTGACGGCCCAAACAATATCGCCGGTCACGATCGGGGAGCCCGCGTCGAAGCCTGAAGTCTTCCATGCCGCCGAGAAGTTCGCCGTTCCGACTACGACCTTGACGAGGCCATCATCGCAGGGTACCAGCACCGATTGCCCGACCCTCGCCGTCCCTCCGTAGCCTCCTCCGCATACACTCTTGTCGAAAAGCTGCCCCCCAATCCCTCCGAGATGGCTCCCGGAGAGGAGGTATCCGACGCCCTCTTTGCTTATCTGGAAGACGTCCCCGTTCGGCAGGATCGTGGGCGCCACGGAGCCGAGGTCGATGTCCCCGGAGTTCAGCTGGGCCCAATTCGTGGGCGCGAAGTAGTCCAGCACGGTGAGGGACGGAGAGAGTTCGATCACGGCGTCGCCGTAGTCGAAGGTCGTCGTCGCTTCACTGTTACCCGTTGCGACGTAGAGATTGCCGTTCGGGCCGATGGCGATCCCTGCGGTACCCCAGATTCCGCCCTCCCGGCCCGTCGGCACCTGGTAACTGAGGAGGGACCCGGAACCGTTGGTTCGGGCCCCTACTACCCACCCATGGTATTGGCCGCAGTCCCCGTCTAGACCCCCATAGGGAATGTACACCACTCCATTGTCGAGGAGGAGGGCGCCCCTCTGCTGTTCTACGAGCGGGTTCGCCCCGGCGGCGTCCACGACGACACGGGACAGCACCGAGCCGTTCTTGATGCTCAGGCCGAAGAGAACGTGCTGGCCCGGGTTGAGGAAGGCGACTGCATAGATGGTCCCCGTGGCGACGTTGATTACTGGCGTTCCGGTGATCCCGCTCGGATTGATATCTCCGCAAGGGAGAGCCGATCCTGGAACGGGGCTGCCCAGGTTCGTCTTCCAGAGAACGTTCCCGTTGGACATGTTCACGGCATAGATCGAGTTGCTCTCGGTGGCAACGAAGACGGCATTCCCACACGTGAGCGGCTCGGCGTACACCTGCCCATCCAGACCAACCGGCCCGGCCCACTGCACGTGAACTGCGGTGACACCAGCCATCGGGAGAAACCCGCTCCTGGAGGCGTTCCCGTGGTACGTCGTCCAATTCCCTGCCGTCAGGTTTCCGGGGGTCGGTGTAGCTACGGAGGGAGTGGCCGACGCCGGGCAGCCAGATGGCGATCCTGAAGCGTGCGGACTTGACGAGGTCGTGGTGAGGACAAGGTAGGACAGTGCGCCGGCCGACAGCGCCAACAGGGCGACTACGATGGCAAGGACCTTCCTT
The DNA here is from genome assembly GCA_963787975.1 of uncultured Thermoplasmata archaeon. Classification (GTDB taxonomy): domain Archaea; phylum Thermoplasmatota; class Thermoplasmata; order Lutacidiplasmatales; family UBA184; genus JAKIWV01. The sequence goes on along the minus strand of CAWBEU010000007.1, from coordinate 133,889 downwards.
CGGTTGTTCAACGTCCCTACCCCGACGTGCTCCCTATATCGACTCAGTCATCCCTTAGGGTCCTGAAGACACTGAGAACTTGCAATCTCTTCAAACCTGTTTCTGGAGCCGTTATGCGACCTCGGTTGCCGGAAAAAGGCGGGTTTCGAGCGGCCCAGGTTCGTCGCAAGGTCGAGTAACCCCGAGCAGCCTCGCCGGCCGCGGAGAGGCCCGGGCTACCCGGGGAGGAGGGCCCGAAGTCGCTCCAGGTCCTCGGTCAGATCCGGCCGGAGCTCGGTGATCCGGCGTCGGTCGAGGTCGGCCAGTTGCTCCCGAACGAGGGACCACTTCCGCCAGGTGGCATCCACCTCGGCGAGACGGAGCCGCACCTCGACGATGTCGGCCTCCATGTTCTGTTCCTCAAAGAGCGCGAGCGCTTCCTTCAACACCTGCTCGGCACCCTCCGGGTCGTTCTTTGACCGCCGGATCTTGCCCTCGGCCACGTACGTCTGGGCGAGGCCGTACCGGTCGCCGATGCGCTCGAGCTGCTCGCGGGCCTCGCGATTGCGGGCCTCCGCCTCCTCGAACCGATTCAAGTCGTGGAGCGGCCAGACAATTTCGAGGAGCGCCCACCCCAGCCGGCGAGGGTCGTTGGCCTCCCGGGCCAGGCGCAGGGCCTGTTCGAAAGCGACCAACGCCTCCTCCGGCGGTCGGGTCAACGCGAGCGCCACCCCGAGGTACATGTGAGCCTCGGCGGCCTCGGCCTTCTCGCCCATCTGTTCCAGTGAGGCGGCCGCGGTCCGCAGCCGGTCGAGGGAGGTTTCGAGCTCCCCGGGGCGCATCGACAACGACCGGGCATACCGCACCTCTTCCAGGAGGGTCTCCCGGGCGTCGCCCATTTCCTTGGTCGTTGCGAGTCCCTCCGCGTGATACCGAAGGGCTCCCGCGTAATCGCCCCGAAAGTAGGCCAGTTCCCCGGCGAGGCGCACCGCGACGAGCCGGACCAGGGGATCCCACCCCTGCTCGCCGCGCACCCGGATGAGCTCGCGGACGAGGTGGTCGGCCTCGTCCCATCGGCCTTGGTCGGCGCAGACCACCGCGAGATACAGTGGAAGCAGGTCCCGCTGCTGGGGGGTCGCCGCCGCCACCATGTCGGACCGGTCGGTGATCTGTCGCAGCGTTCGCTCCGCCCGGTCAAGCTCCCCGACGCGCCGAAGCTGCCGGACCATGGTCAGGAGGAGATCGATCTCCTCGGTCAGGTGCTCCGCGCGGCACCGGCGATGTGCCTCGAGGGCGCGCTCGAGGTGCACGAGCGCCGCGCCCGGTAGGAATGCGTCGGCGGCGAACCGGGCGGCCCGCTCATTGTACTCGAGCGACTTCGCGTCGACCCGGCCGAGATGGTAGTGCCGGGCCAGGGCGAAGACGGATTCTGTCTCCTTCGTGGTAGCGGCTTCCATGGCTTCGGCGACCCGGCGGTGGAGAATCCGGCGCCGGGTATCGGTGAGGCTCGAGTACAGCTCCTCGCGGAGGTCCTCCCGGATGAACTCGAAGACCTCGTTTTCGGTCTCCCTCAGGAATCCTTCGTGCACGAGATGTTCCACCGTCTCCGCGAGCGCTTCTTCGCTCTCGTCGGTCGTCCGGGTCAGGAGCGCGAACCCGCTCTTCGAGCCGATCACGGCGGCGATGGTCAGGACGCGCCGTTCTTTCTCCGACAGTGACCGTATCTGTTGCCGGAGGAACTCCGCCGCGTCCCAGGGGCTCGGCGGCCCGGGCGCCGACCGAGCCGGCGGCAGGGCGACGAGCTGCCCGAGGAACATCGGGTTTCCCCCGGTCTGCGCGAACCATCGTTGCACCTGCTCCGGCGCGGGTCCGGCCGGGACTGGTCCAGCGAACGAAATCCACTACCTCGCTCTCGGTCAAGGGTCGGACCCGCACACGAGCGGCCCCCAACGCGAGCAGCCGTTCGAACGAGGTCCGGACGAACGGTTCCAGCTGCTCCAAGGGGGCGTCGTGCCGATCCACCAGAGCCGGCGGGATTCGAGACGGGGGGCGATGTACTCCAGGAAGTCGAGCGACCCTTCGTCGGTCCACTGGAGATCCCGGATGGCGACCAGTACGGGAACTTGGTCGACCAGGGCGAACAGGGGTGCCGCCAACTCCTCCATGAGCTGCACACGATCTGTCTGGAATGAGTCACCAAATGCAACCGAAGGGAACAGCGAGGCCTCGGTCCGCCGGGCGTGGGCGGACGTTCTTCCCACGGCGGACGCGAGACTAGTCGATATCATCGGCTGGGCCATGTACGGGTACGCTAGCGGGGACGGGCTGGTCGCGCTCAGCGCCGCCGCCTCCCGATCGACGGCCCGGACCACGGTTCGGACGAGCTGGAACGGGACCGGTGCTTGGGGCTCGGACCGGGCCGTGACCACTCGGAACTCGTGGTGAGCGCTGTCTTCCGTCAGGGCGCCCAGCAACGTTGACTTTCCGACGCCGACGTCGCCTTCCAGAAAGGTGATCCCACCGCGACCGTTGTGAACCTCATCGCGACGACGGAGCAGCGCCTGATACAGGTCGACACGTCCGATCAGTGGCCGATCCGGCGGCCTCGGCTCCATCGAACCCCGATGGGGGTTCAGGGCTATTTCAGTTCGGTCGCCGGACCGGGAGGAACGGTAACGGCACGATAGTTGCCATGGTCGGACCTTCCTGGACACAGAGGGGGGACGAGGTGTCGAGGGAAGCTTCGGCCCGGCCGACCCCGGTTGGAAGGTGCTTATGCTAGAGAACAGTCCTGAACGCGGGATGGCGGCCAAAGAGAACGAGGAAGTGGTACGGCGCCAGTTCGAACTCCTCAACGCCGGGGACATCCACGGCGCCGCCGGACTCTGGGCCCCCGAGGCATTCAATCACGGCAGGAAGGTCGACCGAACAACCATTTCGAAGGTCTACGAGAGTCTGCATTCGCTGCACGAGACCCACACGCTGCATGAGATGGTGGCGGCGGGAGACTGGGTCGCGGTTCGAACGACTTGCCAAGGCGTTCACTCCGCTGAGCCGGAAATTCCTGTCAACGGCGCAATCTTCGTGGGTCTCAAGCCCACCGGACGGGGTTATACTGTGCAGCACGTCCATCTGTTCAGGATTGTCGACGGGAAAATCACTGAACATTGGGCCAATCGTGATGATCTCGGCGCCGCAAGACAAATCGGACTCGAGCTCAGGCCTGCAGGGCATTGAGCCGCGCAGCCGGTGGGCGCCATGCTAGCCGTTTTCGTCGGATTCAGCGAAGAAACAATCTTTCGTGTGCGCACCCGGTGCTAGGGTGGTTCCGACCCTCGCCATGCCTTACCCGGGACCAACCGGAGGTGCAATCCTATGCGCACCCACTCTGACCAGAAGAACCGGTGCTAATCAGTTCGGTCAGAGATCACGAACTCGTTTCCGTCCGGGTCGGCGATAACCCCGAGAACAAACCGGCGGTCCGGAAACTCGATGAGCCTGGGTTCGTTCGCAATGGTGCCGCCGCGGCGCTTGATCTCCTCACAGGATGCGACCGGATCGAGCGATCGCAAGACGACGCCCGTGACAGTCCCCGGCTCGCGTCCCCCCTCTCCGGGTCCTTGGATGTGCATCGTCAGAAGCGTAGAGGTACCCGGGAGGGCGAACACGGCCCGACCCACCTTCTCGTCAATCGAGATCTGCTTGAGACCGAGGACCTCCCGGTAAAATGTGCTCGCTTTCTGAATGTTTCGGATGTGAACTGTCACGGAGTGCAGTCCGGTGACGACCTCGTCCACGGGTGCGGAGCTACCCGCGGGCTGTTAAGTCCTCCTGTCTGAGACAGCCGTTCGAGAAGAATGTGCAACTTCCCTTGCACCCGTCGCGTAGCACGTCGCCTTAGACGCATGATGGCGGAGGCGCGCTTGGAGGCACGCCTCCTTACCAGCGGGATCCCGTTCACAGACCCGTCGCGCATGGAGCTGTAATCATCCCGGGGAGATTCGTCCTCCCGGGGTCAGAACTATAACCTAACCTCCCCTTCCCGCGAATGTCGCAACGCTATGAGGACGCCTGAGGTGAAATACGCGAAGAGTGGAGACGTTCACGTCGCGTATCAGACCATCGGCAACGGCCCGCTCGACATCGTACTAGGTCTGCCCTACGTAAGCCACCTCGGCGTTTGGTGGGAGTACCCTCCTGCGGCCGATTTTTTCACACGGCTTGCCGCCATTGGACGGGTGATCATGTTCGACAAACGTGGGATGGGCTTGTCTGACCGCGCCGTGGGAATTCCGACGCTGGAGGAGCGCATGGATGACTTTCGTGCTGTCATGGACGCCGCCGGCTCTAGGAAGGCAGTGATCCTCGGGTTGTCGGAATCCGGTGCCATGAGCATCCTGTTCGCGGCGGCGTACCCGGACCGCGTGTCCGCGCTGGTCTTGGTAGGCGGCTATGCCCGACAGACGTGGGCACCGGATTACCCCTGGGGCGACAAGCCGGCGGAGACCGAGGACTGGATCCGGGCGGTGGAATCAGAATGGGGTAAGCCCGAGTTTGTCCGCCGATTCGCTCGGGGCATAGCTCCCGGTGGTGCTCTGAACCCCGACCTCAATGAATGGCTCGGGCGATTGATGACCTATGGCGCCTCCCCGGCGTCGGCGGTCGCCGCCACGAAGATGGACGCCGGTATTGACGTCCGCGCCGCCCTCAGTGCGGTGCACGTTCCCACGCTGATACTCGCTGATAAGACGGAGCAGGGGGCCGAGATCAGTGGGCACCTCGCGAGGAATATTCCCGGTTCCAAGTTGCTGGTGATTCCGGGCGCGAACCACATGTTCTTGGTGGTCCCGGAGGCCACCACGATGGTGCTGGACTCTGTCCGATCATTCGTCGAAGAGATCCCCGGAGCACCCGAGTCCAACCGCGTTCTGACGACGGTGCTCTTCACGGACATCGTCGGATCCACACGTCGTGCGGCGGAACTGGGAGACCGGTCGTGGAGCAAGCTCTTGGAGGCGTATTTTGAGGCTGCCAAGAAGGAGTTGACTCGCTACCAGGGCCGGCTCGTGAAGACCACCGGCGACGGCATGTTGGCGACGTTTGATGGCCCGACGCGAGCCATTCGATGCGCCTGCGCGCTCCGAGACTTAGCCAAGGATTCTGGACTCGAGATCCGCGCCGGGCTTCATTCAGGCGAGTGCATTCTCAAGGACCGGGACGTGCAGGGGATCGCGGTACACATCGCCTCACGGGTCAGCGAACGCGCCGGCGACAGTGAAGTGCTAGTATCGGGAACCGTGCGCGATCTATCGATCGGATCCGAGATCCGGTTTGCCGACCGGGGCGCACAACCCCTCAAGGGCTTGGAGGGGGAGTGGCGGATGTACGCCGTGGCCGGGACCTAAGCCGCGGCCTCACTCATCGCCCGCTTGGCAGCGTGGTGCCGAGGTGCAACCTCCATTGCACCTCGCGCGTGGGCACCCTTCTCGGGCGATCACGACGGTCGGGCGTTTAGGAATGGGCAGGTTGACCCGCTCGCCGATTGGAAAAGGACAATAGAATTGGGGACGATGGACCGGACATGGCATCTCCACCCGCCACTCGCAGTTTGCCCTGGTGCCCAAACTGCAAGGAACCGCTGAGCCTGGATGATGTAGGGATTCTGCAGCGGTCTCAGGTCGCGATCCCCCGGTTTTGGACGAGCATAATCTTCTGCAAGAAGTGCGGAGTGATTCTCGGTGGGAGCGGGACGTAGCGCGGTGCCACCTCCACTGCGCCTCGCGCGCGGGCGCCCTTCTCGACGGATGACGGCTTTTGGGCGTTTGGGAAGGGGCGGGTTGGACGCGATCGCTCTCTACGGAACCTGATCAGAAACTGTTGACGTTCTCTCCGCCGTCCACGTCCCAGGTCGATCCGACCGCATAGCTCGCTGCATCCGAGGCCAAGAACGTGATGACCTTGGCCACCTCCCCCGCGCGGCCGAATCTGCCGATGGGAACGACTTCGGCGTGGCTCTTGCGAAATGCTGCCATGGCCTCCGGGGAACCGTCGGTAAAGATCCGCGCGGCTCGCTCCCAGAGAGGAGTGTCGATACGCCCAGCCGCAACACAATTCACTCGGATATTGTCTTTTATGAGGGTGAGCGCGACTGATTTCGAGAAGGAGGTCAAGGCCGCCTTCGTCACGACGTAGTCTGTGAGGTGGTTTCTCCCACGGTGGCCCCAGATCGATGACACGTTCACGATGGAGCCCCCGCCCTGCTTTCGCATCAAGGGGGCGACCTCCCGAGTAAATCGGACAGCGCTAAGGTAGTTGGTGTCCAAGGAAAACTTCCAATCCTCGTCGGAGAGGTCCACTGACTTCAGTGCTACGCCGCCGGGGGAGATATCCCCCGCGTTGTTCACGAGAATGTCGATGTGACCTAGTCGCTTACGGAGCTCCTTCACTGCCCGGCCCACATCCTCGGGTCGAGTGACGTCGCCTTCGATGGGTACGACTTTTCCCTTGAACGGCCCCAGGGCCACACGGACCTCCTCCAAGGCGTCGTGGTCGCGCCCACAGATGCCCAAGTTCACGCCTTCCGTCGCCAGCTCAATGGCAGTGGCCCGTCCTATCCCCCGACTAGCCCCCGTGACCAGCGCGACTTTTCCTCGAAGACCAAGCTCCATAGCGTGCCCGCGCGGATACCGTGTTCACTACAATCAAGCTATGTTCGGGGATTTGGAGAGCGGAATCGATTCACTCGGCCCTCTACCTGGGCCAAGTTTCAACCTGTGGGTACAACCCGCATTGCACCCTTGCGGCGTACGCCGATCCTCAGGCTAACCGGCCGTTGGGACCCGCTGACGGCTTCGCCACCATTCACACCACCGGAAGGTTTAAGCCAATTGAGTCCAATTGACCGGTGTGTCCTCCGCATTGAGCCGTCCGACCACCATCACGGTGACAGAGAAGACTCGCCGCCTGCTTGAGTCGGTGAAGGCAACCGGTGAGAGTTTCGACGATCTTCTCCAGGACCTCCTCGAGGAGACCTTCTTCGATGACGCGTTCTATCAGGAGATCGAGAAGCGTTGGCGGACTGGGAAGCGGGTTCCAGGACATCGCGTCCTACGAAGGGCCGGGTTGGTGGGACCCCGTACGACTACGCGTTCCTAGAGTCTGCGGAGAGGGAGTTCCTCGCACTCCCGCGCCCTCTCCAACGGGTGTTTCGGGAGAAACTCCCCTACTTGCTCCGGAACCCCTTCAAGTCTTACCCATGGCTCCGCGTGCGGCAAGGAGCTCGGCACCCGGGTGAGTGGAGGTTCCACCTTGGTGAGTACCGCGTGTTTTACCGGGTGGACGGACAGGCCGTGGTGTTCACCCGGATCGTGAAGCGCCCGAAGGCCTATCCTCAAAGACAACCAAGGCCCTCTCATCAGACTCGCCGCTAGCGAAGAGCGGCCGTGGCTTCACAACCTCACCGATGTACAGGCCGTGCCGTCGTGGATTCACGGCAAAATCGGGACCAACCTCTAGCGGTTAGCTGGTCCCTCAGGGATGGGCGGCTCGCTCTCTAAGCGTAGCAGGACGGCACGATAGCCGATAGGAACGTCGACCAGCATGACGGGCCCCGAGCCCCCAAACCGTGCGGGATCCGACGTGAACTCGAGATGTAGATCCGTGGCGATCTTCTGGACGCCGCGACGTAACTGATCGGCGAACTGTTTCAGGCCGTGAGACCGGCTGTCTACCGGGAGGAGTTGGAGCTGCGCTTCGTTCAGGGAGGCGTTGACGTCGAGGAAGGGAGCGTAAGCGCTGACGACGATGTCGGGCTCGTGAAGCTGGAAATTTGATCGAAAGAGGTCAGTGCCCAGCATGACGTCCCGGACGGCGGTGAAAACTCGAAATCTGAGCCGTTCTCTGGCCTTCATGACCCGTTCTTGCTCCCGTCGGGCCAGCTGAGCCGGATCCATGGACGTTCTGTATCTGCGGGAGGTCGACGCGGGCTATAGACGCTCGGGTCGACGGTGGGGACAACTCCCAATACACCGTTGACGAAGCGTCTCGGCTTGGAAGACTCACGATGGTCCCACATCCTTCGACAAGCAACTGATGTAGGCGCGGGGGTACCTGCAGATCATTCCGATGTCCGTGCCTTCACCCAAGGACCCCGAGCGTACCCCTCCTGAGTGGAATCCGGTCAGCCTCCAGAGCGCCCCTCCCACGCCTCCTCCCCGAGGAAAGGGCAGGAAACGCCTTGTAATTGGCGCAACAGCGGTTGTGTTGGTGCTCGTGGTCGTGGCCTTCCTCATCCTCTCGGGCACGGTTTCCCTCTCTCCAAGTCGGGGTGAAGTGAATCCGCCGGCCTTCCCTCACTCCTCCGCTTCCGCTCTCGCCGCTGCGGAGCCAATCGTGAATCGGATAACGGGCGGACCTTGGACTCTCGCCACCGTCTACGGGGTCGATCTTACGGGCGGTCTCGCGAACACTACCGCCGGAAGCGCCGCGGCCCCACCACTTCCGGTGGGCTGCAAGGCCTCGCGGGAATCACCATCCAGTATCCCGCGTTACTCCGGAAATTATTCGAGCGGAAGTTTCGTGAGCTGGTTCTTCTACTTCGTCAACGCGACGGCGACCTCGGTCGTTTCCGTGGAGGTCACCAACGGGTACGCGAACGTGACATACGAGTTCTCTAGCGAGTACTCGGGGATTTGCTTCTTCTTGCCCCCGGACCCCTTACCCATGATGTACGTCAGCAGTACCGTCGCGGCCGAGGCCGCGTGGGGAGGTACCAACGTCACCGACTTCCTCCACAGCCATGCCTCTTCGAATGCGGAGTTCCTCCTTGGAAGGTCTGACGCCGCCCCGGGCATGGGTACAGTATGGTACATCAGCTACAGCGATTGTGGCTACAGCTGGCCGCAACTGGAGGTTGCGGGGGCCAACTCGGTAGCAGCGACGGTCAATGCTACCACCGGTGCATTGGAGAGCAGCACTTCTTCGGTCAACTGCGTCCCCTAGCCATCCATGCCCGCCGGGACCGGACCGTTGGGGCATTTGAGAAGGGATTCCCGACGTATCACCGGGGGAGCGTATTGATTTAGCCGACCCTTTCCAAATGAAGGCGCTTTGTATGGCCATCTGAACATGCGCGCTTTGCGAGCCGTCACTGAGGTGCAACTACCATTGCACCCCGTCGAGTTGAGTTCGAGTACTCCGACTCCGTAGTCTATCCCAATCCGACGTCATGGGTGGCCGGTAACGCTTCACTCGAGACTGTTCCATCACCTCCCCCTCTAGGGTACATATGCTACCCAAACGTTGGAAGGCTGGTATGCCGACCGATTCCGTCTCGTCCGAAACCCGTGCCAAAGTCGCGCGATCCGTCCTCAAGAACAACCTTCAGGTAAAACCTGGAGAACGCTTAATCGTCGAGGCTTGGACCCACACCCTTCCGTGGGCCGTCGCCTTCGCGCGCGAGGCCCGGCATATTGGTGCGCAAGTGCTCGTCCCCTACGAGGACGAGGAAGCGTACTGGGACGCTGTCGTACACGGAGAGGACCGACTACTCGGGAAGGTGGCCCCCCACGAATGGGCGGCGCTGGCGAAGAGCGACGTCTACATTCACATGTGGGGCCCGGGGGACCGGGTGCGGCTCAACGCGCTCCCTGAGGCCCAACGGAACCGCCTGTTCGGGTTCAACAATCAATGGTACTCCACGGCCCTAAAGAATGGGGTCCGGGGGGCCCGACTCGAGCTCGGTCGACCATATCCCACACTGGTCAAGGCGTACAAGGCGGACGAAGCCGCGTGGATGGACCAGGTGATACGGGGGACGATGGTGAGTCCCGACTCGTTGACCCGAATGGGGGCACCCATCGGACGCGCACTCGCCCGTGGAAAGCGTATCCGGATCCAGGATGACCGTGGCACTGATCTGACACTGGGTCTCGCTGGGCGACCCGTACGCGCGGACTATGGACGAACAACTCCCGCCGAAAGGAAGCGACCGTTCAATCAGCTCACCACTCTACCATCGGGTGCAATCACCCTGGCGTTGGAAGAGACCGTGGCCGATGGAACGATTATCGGCAACCGGACGTGCTACTACGACGACGCGATCGCCACCGGGGGCGTCCTCAGTTTCCGGAATGGAAAGCTCACTCACGCCGAGTTCGAGACGGGCGGGGACCGGTTCGACCGGGAGTTCAAGAAGGGCGGAAAGGGGCGCGACCGTCCGGGTCAGCTGCGCATCGGATTGAACCCGGAGTTGAACAACACGCCCCAACTCGAAGACCGCGAGCTCGGGGCAGTGATGGTATCTCCCGGAAACAATCAGTTCTACGGCGGCAAGAACAAATCTCGGTTTTTCGGCTGGGTCATCAACTCCGGCGCCACGGTCGAGGTGGACGGCAAGCCCCTGGCTCTCAGTCGCTGAATTTCCGCCGGCACACCGCACCGGTCGGGCCGCGGTCCCCGGTTCGGGATCGTGTCAAGAAGATCCGAGCCGTCCGCCCGAATAACGCCTCGGCCCACGTTGACATCTGCCGATTTTTGTGAGATACAATCTCCGTTGCAACCACCTAAACACTTCTTGACCGGCTCTAACCGGGACCACGCGAGCCGGTGTAGAAGGTGATCTCCATGACGCTTCGCCAGCCGAAGTGAAACCGGATTAAGCCTCTGCATAAGTATGCAAGACCAGGTCCTGAGCCGAGGCGGTTTCGATGGGGTATGGGGAGTATGAGACGGGCGGCCTGATGAAGGTGCTCGGAGCGCTCATCATCGTCATCGGGATGGGCCTGGCGGGCTACTTGCTGTACCTGAGCCGGAGCTACTGGGTGTTTGCGTTGGTCCTGTTCCTCATCTTCTTGGTCCTCGGGGCCGTGATGGTCTCCAGGGGCGGCTACGCCCGGAAGCAGAACACGCCGATAGGGCGCGTTGATGACGTCCACGGCCAGTAGAATCGCACAGACCGATCTCGACGAACCGTGCGCGTTGGGCGTGATGAATCTCTAAGGTCGCCCCCGCCGAGAGGTGGACCGTCCGTTGCTCCCTCCCCAGAGACATCGAGGTTAGACGGGCGGCGTTCCTCCGTCCTCTGAGCCTAGATGCGACGCCGCCTGTGTAGCGTCAGAGCATGATAGCCGGTACACACACATGCGATCAGCAGCAGTCTCAGTCATGGCGCCTGTTGATGGGTAGACCCTCTCTGCAGGGGAGTTCTTCGGGTCGTCGGTGAGGACGGAAATCACATCGAAATCTCTTTCACGGCAACGGCGGAGGAGTGCCTCACTCAACGCGGTGCCGATTCCCTGCCGGCGCCGAAGCACGGTCCGATGGTAGCTTGCACGGCGTTCCCCCTCCCTGACCCTCCCCCACTCGCCGGGCGGTGATCGGGAGGTGGCGCGCTGACCGACCGCTTGACGTGAAACGGCTCCGAAACGCCCCGGGAGAAATTTTTCCCCGAGGGAGCGCGCACGACTCTAGACAAGCAATTTCCGTTGCAACCTAGTTCGACGAGCGGCGTTCCGATTCCAGGTAAAATTCATTCGACCGGCCATACCTCCGGAAGAACCAGTGGAGAAACGGGCGAGGATCTCTTTTCAAGGAAGACTCCTCGAGAGCGTTGTAGTACCCGAAACGCCGGTTGTACGGCACGTTCAGCATCGGATAGCCGGAGTTGAACAGCAACATATTCATCGCCAGTCGCCCAACGCGTCCATTTCCATCTCCGAAAGGATGGATGTCTTCAAACCGCCAATGAAACTCTCCGGCAATCTCGCAGGCGTGCAGCTGGCCCGTCGACTGCTGAAACCAACCCATCAGTGCCTTGAGCATTGGTTCCACTTGCTCGGCCGGTGGCGGCCTGTGCTTGCGGCCTCCGATTCGCACCGCGTACGTTCTGAGTCTGCCCGCTAAGTCCGGCTTAGTTTGAGCGAATAGCTCTCTATGCCAGCTCAGAAGGCTCGACAGGCTCACCTTTTCAGGGACCGCGATGAGCCTCTCCAGCAACTTGGCGTGCGCCTGCGTCTCCGTAACGTCATGAGCCGGCCTCGGGGACTTTACGAACCCCCGCTCTAGCAGCAGGCGGGTGTCCTCGAAGGTCATCGTCGACCCTTCGATTCGGTTTGTGTCGTAGGTGAACTCTGCGACGAACTCTCGTTGTTCCTGTTCTATCACGGACTTCGGCACGGTCCGCAATCGCTGCTGGTAGCCCGCTTTGATATTGTCGAACTGAGCAAACCAGGTATCCTTCCAGATCAGTCTCTCAAGGGCGAGCTTGAGTTTCGGTAGATCCCGGGGAATCGAAGTCCCGAGGTAGAGTCGTTTCTTCCGGAGCTTACCCTTCCACCGATATGATTGCTCGAGGTACCGATAGGCCCGACGCCCTCGCCTGACGGTTCGGACGGTAGCCATTGTGACGCCTACACTTTACGAATTATTAGGCTTTTCCACATTTTGTGGGCGTCACACCCTTCCGTACGTCGAAGACATCTGAAGCGCCGCCAATGAGGTGTACGTCTACACAGCGAGCGAAGGACGGGATTCCGATCAAAGTGTAGGCACAGCCCGAGGGCAACGGACCATGCAGTGACTCTGTGTGCAATCGCCGTTGCACTTTCGATCCGGACTGGTAACTGAGAGACAACGAGACGTTCTCGCAACGCATACGACGCCGGTCCCCGCAAGCATCACTCCGCCAGGGGCGCGGAACGCCCGAACTTTCTCCCGTCAGAGACCTACCGTCTTCTCAAGCTCGTCGGGGTAGCGCGCCCCTTGAACTGTGATCTGTGAGGCGGCGTCGTCGATCTCACGAAGATCTGCGGACGTGAGCCGCACCGAAGTCGCATTGATGTTCTCCTCCAACCGGTTCAGTTTCGTGGTGCCGGGGATCGGAACGATCCACGGCTTCTGGGCGTGCAGCCAGGCGAGGGCGATCTGCGCGGCTGTCGCCTGCTTTTGCTGTGCGATCTCATTAAGTAAATCGACGACCGCTCGATTGGCTTTCCGAGCCTCGGGCGCAAATCGTGGAAGCTTGTTCCGGAAGTCGGAAGTATCGAACGTGACGTTCTCATCGATCTTTCCCGTCAGAAAGCCCCTGCCGAGAGGGCTGAATGGGACGAGACCGATCCCGAGTTCCTCGAGTGCAGGGATCAATTCCTCTTCCGGCCGCCTCCACCAAATCGAATATTCGTTTTGGACTGCCGTCACCGGTTGGACCGCGTGGGCCCGGCGGATCGTTCGTACGCCGGCTTCGGAAAGGCCGAAGTGCCTAACCTTACCCTCCTGTATGAGTTCCTTCACCGCCCCAGCCACTTGCTCGATGGGCACGTTTGGGTCGACGCGGTGCTGATAGAACAGGTCGATAGTGTCGATCTTGAGTCGCTTGAGCGAGGCTTCGGCGACCTCCTTGACATGCTCCGGCCGACTATCCAGCCCCACCTGCTCCCCATTGGGACCGAATCTGAAACCGAACTTTGTGGCGATCACTACTCGATCGCGGACGGGAGCCAATGCTTCGCCGACCAGTTCCTCGTTCCTGAACGGTCCGTACGCCTCAGCCGTGTCGAAGAAGGTGACGCCGCGTTCAACGGCCGCCCGGATCAGGGAGATCATTTGCTGGCGATCTGGAGGCGGGCCATAGGAGGAGGTCATTCCCATGCAACCTAGTCCAAGTGCAGAGACCTCCAAACCGCTCTTTCCTAGTGTGCGTCGATCCATTCCATCCTTTCTCCTAGGTTTCCAGGGACGATCGACAGGACAGGCGTGATCGCACTACGACCTTACAGGGAACACCCTTTTGCCCGCCTCGCCGGCAGACCGACGACCCCCGGCACGCTCCGGGGTGCTACAATCCTCAATGCACCTGCCTTTCCCATCAGGCCGAACGGGGTGTTTCTACTGCGATCATCTTGCTCTTGGCCCCCTCTCTTCGAAGCCTAATCACCGGCGCATGCTCTTCAGACTGGTACCACGCTTGGAGAGCCTCCATGTTCGGGAACTCCATGATGACCACTCGACGGGGGTTCCACTCACCCTCGAGCACTCGAGGGGCATTGGCCACCAATGTCCGGCCGCCATATTTCTCCAGGGTCGGCCCTAGCAGCTTACGGTACTCCGCGGCTTTTGCCTCGTCATGCCACTCAATATCCAGAATAGTATATGCCGGCATTGGCACTCAGGGCAAGCAGTGTCGAGTGCCCGTTAAATTTTTCGGACACGAGACGATACTCCAGCTTTAACGAATTGCTTGCCACGGGTCCATGGGTGCGAGAGAGCTAAACACCCCAAACTGAGGATAAGTCAGCCTCTTCTCGATGCGGCAGTTCGAGTGCAAAATCGGGCCCCGAATGAGCAGATTAGGGCAGTCATCTCGAATTGAAAGTATTCTGGATCCCCTCTGGGCTCAGTCGGCTTCGACCAGTGTTTTGAGAGTGATGGATAGATCTCAGGCTCGAGGTGCAATTCCCATTGCAACCGGGACCAATTCTCCGGACGGCAGAGCACTCCCCCTAGGGAATAATCCGGTACTCGCTCTTCACCAGACCGCTCGGATACGATTGTGTGGTCACGTGCTCAAGTCGGATGTCGTGCGGCAGGCACCCAAACAACGGAATACCGGCTCCAAGGATTACCGGTACACGTGTGATGGTCAGATGCTGGATTAAACCCCCCTCCAAGAGGCGACATACCGTGACTCCGCCATCCACGTAGATGTGTTGGATGCCCCGTTCGGCAAGTCGCGTCACGACTTGGTGAGGGGTGCCGGCCATTATTTCGCACAGCGCGCCGTCCGGCACGTTCACGGCTGACAATTGGGTGCTGAGAACAATCACGAGCTTCTTTTCGTACGGCCACACGGGGTAGGCCAATACCGTCTCGAAGGTCTTGCGGCCAATGACAATGGCGTCCACGGTCGCGATGAATTCGTCGTAGCCATGCGGCTCCCCCCTGTTAGCGGGCAGCCAGTCCAGGGCGCCGTCCGGCCGTGCAATGTAACCGTCGACGCTTGTTGCGATGAATACGGACGCTTCCATCTCGTCGCCCCACAGCTACGATGGGGCACATGTCTGACCCGCCGATGCTCCCATCCGGAGGCCCGGCATGACTTTCCGCCCCTCCGATAGGCTGGAACTCGAACTCGGGAAGGGGGTGCAAACTGACTTGCGGTCACTCCTTCAAGCGGGGAACTGGCCGAATTCGCCCGCCCCTCAGGCGGGTGGTGCGCGCGGCCCCAAGTCCCTCTTGAGAGCGGGGGCCATTCGGCGACGCCACAGACCGGAATCGCCGCGTCTCTCCTCGGCCGTCAATCGGACAATCTCGGACCGCGAGAGGGCCTTACGGCTTGTTACGAGTCGTGAGCCGTAGAATTCGAGATGACAACGGCGAGATCCGTCAGGAACAATGCGGTACCAATACTGGGAGTGTTGAAACGGACCGTCCAAGTGAGTATTCGTCCAGGCCATCTCAGACGGGTTCAACCGAACCAGACGATGAATTCGACGACGACGGCCTTCTGGATACGTGGTGTCCGTCAGGATGAGAGCGCCCTCGCTCAGAGGTCGAACCGACCTTTCCCACTTCACGGGAAACAGTTTGCCATCGCCTGGTTCGAAATCGGTGCACCAGGAGTAGGCCGCTTTCGCTGGGGCGTCCAATCGTTGGCGGAATTTGTATTGAAGCGTGTAGGTCGGCATGTCCCCGTTCGCAACTCCCAAAATGGGAAGTTAACGGGAAATTAAAGCGCTGAGCTCGGCCGCTCGGTAAACTACGATTTGGGGATACCTGCCTTGACAGAGTTGCAATGTGACTTGCACCCACATCGTTCTCCGACGAATTTTCTCGGGATGAGGATAAGGGGACTAGCAGTTACACGTCCAGCGCCTGACCCCTACGTTCCTCGGTCGGAGAGACCGACAGAGACTGACCGGGGCCGCCACTAGTCACTATTATGGCACGGCGCGTGCCCATCCCATGGCGGCCACCTCGTCCACTAGTCAACGCCCTGTCTTGCTTGTGGGTGCGACCGGCGACCTCGGGGGCCGTACTTTGCGGGAGCTTCGGACTCGCGCTAAGGTCATCCGGGCCATGGTCCGGCCAGGCAGCGACGCGAGCGGCCTGCCGAAGGAGGGGGTGGAAATGGTCCAGGGCGACATGCTCGATCCTCCGTCGCTGGATCGAGCGATGTCCGGCGTGAGTGCGGTGATTAGCTCGGCCATCGGATACTCCCGGCGGAAGAAGGGCGACTCGCTCCGGACTGATTTCGACGGAAACCACAATCTCGTGGAGGCCGCCAAGAAGGCAGGAGTCCCCCGATTCGTCTTCCTGAGCATTCTTGCGTGTGACCAAGCGCCAAACGTTCCGCATTTCTGGGCGAAGAAAGTGACGGAGGATTACCTCCAACAACTGGGGGTTCCCTTCGTGGCCCTGCGCCCCGGAGCCTTCCTGGGGGCCCCCCGAGGCCGCTACCGTGAATGGATGCTTTCAGGTCTCCAGAAGGGCCAGGTCATGGGCATGACTCAGGGCGGCGTGCGAATGACCTACATCGCTCCTGACGAGGTGGCTCGAGCCTTGGCCATGGCCGTCGATGAACCCCGGGCTTTGGGACAGAGAATTGACCTAGGGTCCGACCGCCCCTTGTCGGGCCCCGAGCTGGCAGAACTAGCTGGACAACTCCTGAATCGCCCGATGAAGCTGCGTACGATGGGCGGCGGGGGAATGAGATTCCTGGCCTTGTTCAGCCCTGCCATGCGTGGGATGATTGAGATGACTCGATTCTTCCAAACAGGAAAGTACGTTGCCAATACCCGGGTTCAAGAGGAACTCTTTGGACCAGTCCCCAAGGTCGAAGATGCTGCCCGCCAGATGCTCACGGATCTCGGTCTCCTCCCACCGAAGGTTTCTGGCTAGGACCAGTGGAATCGCCTCGCCCACAGCTCCCGCCGGGGGCCCGTCCGCTATGTGCAAAGTGACTCGCACCCATGGTGGGAAGGCGTGACTACCATTGCACCCTTGTCAGAGCTCTCGGGCTTCAGCTGGGGTGAGTCTGGTCGATGCTGAACTCCTGGACTGGCTTTCGCGGCGCGCGACGGGGAAGGGAGGCGAGCTCGGCGCGCAGGAAGCGATGGGACGCCAATGCTTCACCGATATTCTGTGCACGGATCTGCTCCGCCATCCGGGCGATCTCGACGCGGATAGGGGCAGTCCGGGAGGGCGGAGCCCGGGTCTCCTTGAGCAGAGACAGACTCTGCGAGATTTCGTGATTCATCCGAGGGACGAGGAGCCCCCAGAGGAATACATTCGTCTGACTCAACCGACGCTCGATCTGCTCTGCCTCCGTGCGCTTGGGGGCTTTCACCGCTTCGACCACGGGGCGCAACACACGGGGTGCCACGCCGCCGAGCTCCCGCAGCGCCCGCATCATCTGGCTCGCCTCGGCGAGCCGAGCCCTAATCCGGCCGAGACTCGCTTCGAGCGACTCGACGGTGCGTTGCGCTTCCTCCCTCTGTTCCTCGGCCTGGGCGAACTCTCCCTGGCTCAACGCTCTTCGATAGGCGGACAGCACCGCGTCCAAGGACTGGGTCCGCATCACGGAGGAGAGCCCGTCACGACGTTCGCAGAGTCGACGGTACTGCTCCATGAGCCCGTCGAGGACCAAACTAACCAAATCGTGGCGAGCGCGGGACATCTGGGCGGACTTTCCTCCGGCGGTGGCATGGTTCGCTGCCTCTTCGAATTCGGAGACGTCGATCCCAAGGGAGCGTCCGATGCGAAGGGCCCCATCTTCTTGCCCGGGCGTATCTTCGATTTGAGGGCCGGTTTCCGGCGGAAGGGCATCAGGGTTAGAGGACGACGGCTCGTCAGTTCTCGGGCCGTCTGCTGTCCTCTCGGGGGAATCGGGCGGTCCTCCCTGCGGCGACGTGTCCTCCACCGACTCCGCAAGGCTGGAGGTCTCCCCGGGGGCGCGAACGGGCTCAGCGAGCGCCGCGGGGCCAGAGACCTCACCGAATGGTACGAAAAAGGCCGTCGGGAGACCGCAGACCTCGCACGCGACCTGACCTGGCGGGCTCACCGCCCCACAGACTGGACACTCGACCATGTTGCCTCCTCGAGGCGACCACAGAGACTCGCGGACCGGACTCTGCGGGGCGAGTACTCGTGCGGAGGTTTTTTCGAGGGACCGACCGAACGCTACAGATATGCATCGCAAGGCGTAAGAACCCCTCGGTCGGGCCTCGCATTTCGGGGTGCTCCTACGCGGGTTGGGAGACCCGGTCTGCCTGAATCCCGAGGCAGGCCGTCGCCGGCGAGGGGATTCTCACCCTCAAGCGGGGTGCAATCCCCGTTGCACCTTCTAAGGTCGTGCGGCGCTCGGTAAACCACTTTATCGATCCATCACTCGGTCGTCACGGCTGTGACCTCGTCGGTTGGACCTCAGGCACTCCCGTCAATCCTTGACAGCACAATACGGAGGTCATTCGTCCTAGGCCGAATCGCTCTCATCGGCGCACTAGCCTACGCAGTGATCCTTTCGACGATCACGGACCTCGAATCTGGCCCATCCGCGGTCGAAGGCATGGCGATAATTTTCCCGATATTCGCGGTCGTGGGATCGATGGGTGGATTGATGGTTTTCTCGGGTGACCGCGTGAAGGGAGTGTATGAGTATCTCATCGCATACGGGATTTCCCCGCGGCGGTTGTTCGTGAACGTCTTGGTCGCCTGCCTGGTCCTCGTCACGACGGTACTCGGGATTTCCTTGGCGTTCGGACTCGGCCTGTATCTGGCTAGAGGATACTCGATCTCCGCCCTCCAAGCCGAGGCGGTGGGACTTTATTCGATTCCCATGAGCTATGCTTCGGCGGCTTTTGCCGCGACGGTCGGGATGTACTGGGTTTCCCTTTCCTCGCCCCGCCAAGGGATGAATAGCCCAATCGGCTTGATGCCGTTCATTGGGATAGCCCCCTCGCTCGCCACGCTCGCTGCCGCGGTGGTGGTCGGCGCTTCGTACGGTCCCGGGTACATCCTTCCGGTGACCAGCGTTGCCGTCATCCTGGTTACGGTGGCGGTTTTGCTGTTGTTGAGTCAAGTCCCGCGGCTGCTTTCCGTGGAACGGTTCCTTTCTCCAGTATAGGAGAGGGACCGAGGCTTCAACGCGATTCGGAGGTGCAATCCGCATTGCACCTTTAGAGAGGGGTCCATCTTGCCCGACTGACTCCGTGCTTAACCGGAGGTGAATCACGTCAGGACGAGCAGGTGGGCCAACCCTCCTTCTCTGTACTGGACTGCTTCGTGCCCGTCCGGCGAAACCCAGGTCTGCCAACTCAGGAATGGACTCGGCAGACCATCCCAAAACGAATAGGAATACCGAGCACCCCCGGACTCAGTCGGGTTTCCACAGATCTTGCCGGCGGCGGATGTGATTTCACACCAGAGGTGAAACTCGAAGGTGACACCCTGATAAGTGAAGTTAGACCACGGCGGGCCGAACAACGACTCGGATTCGAATGAATACAGACGGGACCCGATCACGGTGTATCCGGACGACTCTTGCGCGATTGGCACGTAGAGCAGAAACAGGACGACCGTAATCGAAATCGCCGCACCGACGATTCCGAGAATCAGGAAAAATCGCCGCCTGCGATTCATTGGCTACAACTGCGAGTGACCTGAGCTTATTGAGCTCATTCTCACAACGGTCCCCTAAGAGATTTCGAAACTACCCCCAAGCACCCCCTGGGGACCTGCAGCATGGACGGAACCTTTTCAAATGAGGGGTTTTTGCAGGACCCCCTGGCTGGGCGGAATCACTCAAGGGGCAATTCCTAATGCGCCTTTAGAATGGAGCGAATTGGGGACCTCCCTCGGGGATCAACCAACCCGGGAGAGGACCGTGAGCGCTCGGAGCGTGATCATCTTGCTCGGGCGGCCGACAGTCTCAAAGGCGAGCGGGGTGGGTCGATCCTTCGGATGGTCGCGATAATATCGCGCGACTGCCTGCTCCACGTCGGGATGGTTCGCGTCGAGGTTCCAGCGCCCGTTGGACCGTTGCTTCTTCCGTAGGTGCTCGAGCGCGAACCGGAGCCTCGGGTCGTTCCCGTAGCCGAGAGCGGTCAGGACGTCGAGTCCGACCAGCAGGTCGTAGTAGTAATGGACCGGCCAATGGAAACGGTACCACGGCGCGTACCGCTCTCCCTGGCGGTGCAACTCATGCTCGAGATAGTACTCGGCCGCTCGCTCGAGACAGCCGAGCATGGCACGGCTCCATTTCGAGCGGGGATAAGCGGCGAAGGCGCTCAGGCCCTCCCACGAGTCGAGGGTCCGACCCGGCGAGGGCCCACCCCCAAAAGCCCAGCAGGTCCAACCTCCCTTCGGGTGCGCGGTCTCGACCAGCCAGTCGAGCGCCTTGCGGACCCGGGGGTCGTTCCCGTACCCGAACCGTATGAGCGCCCGGGTCAGGTTGCCGGTATAGCAGTGGTGACCGTTCCCCTTCGAGAACCCGCCGACGCCACCGCCCTTCAGCGGGGACCGGTCCATCCAGAGCTCGCACGAGGTGCGTACGGCGGGGATCGCGCGCGTGGCGCCCAGGTCCGAGAGCGCGAGAAGGTTCCAATTCGTCGAGATATACTTCGGATGGTAGAGGCTCTTCTCGCGGACCCACCAACCGCCCGGATCGCGGTGGTCGAGAATCTCCGCGGCCCACCCGGCCGATGGGATCCGCGCCTTCGCGTCTCGGACGTCGGAGTCGGTCTCGCGCTTCCCGAGGAGCTGGGTCAACGCGAGATACCGCACCGACGGCTGGTCGGGTTCGAGCAGCCAATCGAGAACCTTCTTGCGCGGCACGCCCGCTCGGACGGTCCCCGGGCCTCATTAGCGCACCTTTGCCTAGGCGCTAGGACCTGACCTTGCGCCGGACGGGCCCGCGCCAAGCGACGTGCCCTTCGGTCGGAGTGGAAAACTAGCAGATTGGCTGCAATCCCCATTCCAGGTTTGGAAAGGGGTAGTTTTCCCAACCCCCGGAGAGGAGGCCGGGTCCCCCGCCGAAGACTAGAGTACTGGCTCCGTGTTGGAGATGTTGCAGATGACGCCGACTTGGACGGACATCGTGAGAGAAATGTTGGAGAAAGCGCCCAGAACCAAGTTGTCATTGCAGAAGTAGCTCCAGGCATTTGCTGATGACTGGGCAAACCCGCCAAACAGCACCTCACTCGCGTTGTAGAGGGTGGCAAACGGAATGTATTGCAGCCGCACGTAGTCCGGTGGGGTACTCCCCGACACCTGCCAGGTGAGCCAGTACGTCAGGTTCCCTACGATTGCGGATGACTGCGAGTTGCACCAGCCGTGGAAGTCTGCGTTGATAAATTGCACTCCGAAGTTACCCGCAGGCACGGCCACCGTGTAATCCTGAACGGGCTCGGTGGACTGGGTACTCTTTCGAAGAGGTACGAAGGCGAGGATGAGCATTAGCGCGAGTCCCACTGCGAGGGCAATGGTCACGACTGACCAGATTAGGGGCAAGCGATGGGGCGCCCCGCGCGAGGGCCCGGACGAAGGCAACCTCTTGTAAGGGATCCCATCGGGAGCAGAGTCCTTCGTCATCTTGGCCGGAATGTATCAGACGCTACAAGACCTTGTTCTGGCCTTCAGCTCGCAGGCTCTGTGGGGTCACGACCCGCCCTTCCCGAATCTGTACGCAACCCGTGCCTTTTCAAGGTGGACGCTCAAGGCTACCCGACAGCGTCCTGCTGCGTAGATAGTCGAGGACAGCAGACGCATTCCGGTCAGGCGGGAAGACCGGGTAGAACACCTTCTCAATCCGACCTTTGTCGGCCACGAACGTCAGTCGCTTGACGAGGGTCCGCCCTTGTAGCGGGAAGGCGTACTTCTTGCCCTCGAAGAGCCCGGTGGGTGACTTCAGGGAAGCTACGAACGTAGGCAGACGCAAGGAGGTGACCAGTTCGAATCGAGAATCATTCAACAGCTCGAACGGCAGGTGCACGCGATTCGCAAATTCGACCTGTTCGGTCAGACCTTGCTCGGCATCTTGTCCTTGGCCGCTCACACCAAAGATCTCGCAGTTCCTGGACCGGAAATCTGCGTATTCGTCCCGAAACGCACAGTTCTGAAGGGTACAACCTCGAGCTCCCGGAACTTCGCTCCACTCGCCGGGAATCGGGATACCGGGCTTGACGGTCGCCGGGTAAAAGAAGAAAACCGATAGGTTCTCAGCAGCCTCGGCGACATCGACCGTGCGATCCCTCGTCGAACGAAGACGGACATGCGGTATCCTGGTTCCGAGTAGGTGCCGAGCGGCACCATCGCCCTCAGGCTCGGGGAGGTGGGTCGGAAGCGCAAAGAGATTAACGTCCGTCGGGATCCGCTGCGGGTCCATTCTCTCTCGCCAGTCGCCGCGGGCGACTTAATCGTTAGGGGTGGGCTTCCTGACGGGCCCGACTGCGCTCAAGGCCCGAGATTGGCCGGCGGGGCGATTAGCCCCGAGCGGATTCGGTCTTAACATGGGGCGAATACCTACAAAC
Source organism: uncultured Thermoplasmata archaeon (assembly GCA_963787975.1). Classification (GTDB taxonomy): domain Archaea; phylum Thermoplasmatota; class Thermoplasmata; order Lutacidiplasmatales; family UBA184; genus JAKIWV01. Next base: position 111,390 of record CAWBEU010000007.1, on the reverse strand, counting down.
GCGGTCTCCTTCAAACCCAGTCGGATTTGAGTACAAGAGAGTTCAACCCAGCCTATTTCGGGTCTAGAAGGACCCGGGACCACGGCCAGTTTGCATCCGTTTCCAAGGGCAGAGGTTTGGATCAATGAGTCTGGGGGATTCGAGCCACAAATTCATGTGTTTTCGGTTTAGCCAAACCATTCCTCTCGGAATCTCTCTCGGGTGATGTTCGGGTCCCGCGCTCGCACGTCCAGACGGCCGACAAGCTCGTCGATCGGGTCGGGAATGACCTTGCGTCGATGGAGTCGGTCGAGTAGGGGAGCGAGGAACTCTCGCGATTCGTCTCGAAACACGCGTGACCAGCGCAGCGGAGGATATCGGAACCTCTCCTCGGGAGGGACGTGCTCGAGCAACACGGTGTGGCCTCGTCGGCTCACCAGCAGGGCGATCCACGACGTCCAGATCAGCGACTCCGCGATGTATCGGTTCCCCGTTGCCACCCGGTCCAGGTGGAACGATCCCTTGGCCTCTTTGAATAGGAGTTCTACCGACCAGCGGACTCGGTAGAGTTCGGCGATGTCCTCCGCGCTCAGCACCTCGACCGGGATGTTGGTCACGTAGGCGTGGTACTCGCGATGCTCCTCGTCCCAGACCGCCACCAGTCGGGCGCGGAGGGTGTCACCGCGGTGCTTGCCTCGATAGGCCCGTCGCTGGAACGACAGCTCTACTTCCGCATCGAGGGCCTCGCGGTGGAGGCGGGGGGCGACCTCCGACCACCGCTTCCCTTCGAGGTCGATCGCTCGTCCTCGATGGACGAGGTGGGAACCGATCAACATCGGGTTGGCGTTGCCCTTGAGGCGGGAGAGGTAGAACCCGCCGTTCTCCTCGATGCGGGCGAACCCCTGGTGCTTGTAGAAGCCGAGATCGACGAGGAGGAGCGAATTCTTCACCCACGGTCCGACCTTCAGCGTATCGATCTCAGGGGTACTCTCCGGGACCAGTTCGAGGCGGGCGGGGCCATTGGCTCGCGCGCTGAACAGCGTGGCGACCTTGGCCCCGGCGGTTCGGTTCGACTTGGTGTTCTTCGCGAGCCGGGTCGGTGGGTAGAACTTGGCGAGAGCGGCGAAGAGTCGGATCACCGTGGAGTCTTGGATGAGGAGGTCGGTGAAGTGAGCGAGCTTGGGGGTGAGGCGATTCCCGGGGCGGGCCCGGAGCTGGGCGAGGCCATACGCCACGCACTGACGGAGGAACTCGACCAGCTCGGGGGTGAAGCGGCCGTGGAAGCCGCCGGCGCTGAGGATCGGGTCCGGGGTCCGCTTGTTGTAGGCGTCGCGGAGCGCCTCGACGGTACGCTGGAGTTGGGGACCGGTGTCGAAGGCAAGGGTGTAGAGGAAGGCGACGGGGTCGAGCTTACGGTGACGGCGGATGAAGCCACTCTCGCGAGCGATGCGCTGGATCACCCGGGGTGGGAAGAGGGTGAGGAACGCTTCGAGGTAGTCGTCGGCGGTGGCGCTTCCAATCGGCGATCGGCTTCGGCGTTTCGTTCGGGTCTTCCGCGACGGGTGAGACATCCCATCGAGGTGGACCTCCCTTCATGAGCCTGTGGGGTTCCAGCCGAAAGGCCCGTTAACCGAAAACGCATGAACTCGGCTCTAGCACCCATCTACGCAGCACGGGCGGCTTTTGGTGCGAGCGTGAACCACGCATTGAATTCGGGGAAGAACAACACAACCGCCTCGGGCAACCTCACCCAAGCCGGAGCGCAAGCAATCTGGTCCTCTCTAGGGGGACCTCTCCTGGAAATTGCGTACGGTGCCGCAATTGTGGTCGAAGTCGTCATTGCTATCGCTGCCCTGCTCACGTTCGGGCTCAGCACCATCACTGGAGTCATTGTTGGACTTCTCCTGGCGATCGTTCAAGGTCTCCTTTTTCCCGCATTGACAAGTTACGTCACTGCTAGGACCGCGTACTTGGCCGAAGGAACCACGAACAAGAGTGTTGGTCAGGGGTCGAACCAGCCGTTATGGCTCACGCTGGCCGACACGTTCGCGTGGTTCGACACGGGATTCACGACCACCGTGGCAGCCTCTGACTTGCGGGCGGCTCTGGCCCAGGGGGCGGCCAAGGCCGGGATCTCTGGATACTTCATGAAGGCTGAGGCGTTTGCGTTGGGAGTCGTCGCGGCCGCTCTCGCGTTCGCAGCTGAGGCAGGGGGAGGCAATGAATTCCTCTCAATCGCTTCCATTTGCGTGGCTTTTGATAGCGTCGTGCTTGACCTCCTGTCACTAAAGCAGGATGCCAAAGGAACCCAGAACATGGACCTGCTAGTTCTGGGGTTGGATGCCGGAGCTGCAGCGGTCAGCATTGGTGCCCTCGTGGGTGGAAAATGAACGGATGTCGGACATTCAACCTCGAGTCGTATTACCATGCCTTTAAGAGGGGAATGCTTGGAGTGAGGGTCGGGGTACTAGGATTCGCTCTGATCATAGGGATTGGTGCAATCGTAGTCTTTCTGGTCAGACTCCGGACGGGAGACGAGTTCCATCTTCCTTTCCTAATCCTTTACGCCCTCGCCGCAATTGGTGGGCCGTTCCTAGTGTGGGCCGCCTCAATCTGGTTGGCGGTCGGCCCTCAGGAGTTAGTCATTGACGGGACCGGGGTTAGATTTCGCGGGCAATCCGGACGGGAGTGGGGCCTGAGCTGGACGGATACGCACTTTCTTCTGATCCTATGGGATGATCGCGTTAACGTGTCAGCGCGGCGTCCTAAGGAACCATTCCTCCTTGAGGCTCGGATTCCATCTCAAGGCTTCAGCGCCCTTGTATCCCCTGAGGCGTTCGATGCGCTTATCGTGGCTTCCAAGTCACGCGGAATGCAGCTTCGTGACGAGGTCATGGTTCCTGGGACTGGGTTTGCTCGCCGGATTGTCTCAGTTTCCCCTTCCGGGTGAGCGTCCCGGCCCTCGGAATGAATCGTCTCCGCCAGCCCAGACGCAGGCAGGAGGACCCGTCCCTTACGCCTTTCGGGAGAATCCCCGGTAGGCATTTCGATGAGCTGGGCAAATGTGGACATGATGGGTTCCGCCGATGGCGCGGCGGAACGTACATCGGAGGCGCCTCTTGTCCTCCACCTCGAGGCGCCACATGGAGAGTGTGAGTGAGCAGACCTTCGTCGGACTCGACGTGCACCGAAAGAGCGTCTATGCGACGGCATTCGATACCACCGGCTCTCGGGTGAGTCAAGAGAGGTTTGGCGCCAGCGACGCCGAACTGATTGCCTACCTAGATCGGCTTCCGGGGCGCAAGCACGTCGTCCTCGAGGCGTGCACTCTCTGGGAGCACTTCTTCGACGCCGCGGAGACGACGGGGGCCTCCGTCGTCCTCTCCAACCCCTACAAGACCCGCCTCATCGCCGAGGCGAGCCTCAAGACCGACAAGCTCGACTCGGAGGCCCTTGCCACTCTCCTCCGACTGAACTCCATTCCCGAGTCGTATGCACCTCCACCCGAAATCCGAGCGCTCCGGAACCTTGTCCGCGAACGCGTGTTCTATCGACGCAAGGCGACCTCGGTCAAGAATCACATCTACAGCTTCCTTCTCCGACGAGGGATCGAGTACGAGGATCAGATCCTGAGTCTCCGCCGAAAGCGCGAGGACCTGCGGGACCTCCATCTCGAAGAGGTCGACCGAGGACTCGACTCCCTCACCTCGCTCGAGAACACGTGTCGGCAGCTCGACCAGAAGATCCACCAGGCCTGGGCCTCCTCCGAGGAGGCCCAGCTGCTCAGCACCATCCCCGGTGTCGGGGAGATCATCTCGGTGGCGCTCGCGGCGTTCCTCTGCCCGATCGAGCGGTTCTCGAGCGTCGATAAGGTGAGCTCGTACGTGGGGCTCGCGCCCACGACCCACCAATCGGGCGAGTCCGAGTACCACGGACACCTGAAGAAAGACAGCGTCACGCTGGTCCGCTGGCTCCTGGTCGAGGCCGCCTGGAGTCACCGACACCGCGTGCCTCGAGGGACGGTGGCGAAGGTCGCTCGCCGCGTCAGCCGCCGTCGGGGAAAGGGCAAGGGCTCGGTGGCCGGGGCACACGCGCTGCTGAAGGTCATCTTCGCAATGTTGAAGCATCGAGAACCCTTCCGGGCTGACGCTCCAAGGCCGACGACTGCGGAAACCACCCTGCGGCACCTTCGGGTGACCGCTGGCAAACGTGTGCAGCGAGCGGTCTTGGGGCCCTCGATCGCGAATCGTCTTCCTGCGCCCTAGAGCGCGAATATCTGGGTGCGACGAGGGCAACTGTCTACGGTAGAACGGTGTGAGCCTGCGAGATCGGGAGAACTCTCCCTCAGTGAGGAGCCGACGGCGGAACCCACATATCCGGGTGGTTTCTACACGGTAGGGACCTTCGTTCTGCCGGGGTCGTTGTGGGTCTGCATCGGGTTGGGTCAGGAAGTGTGAGCCTGGAGGCGTCATCACGGCCGCGAAGGTATATCCAGCGCGTTCTTGATAGGCGGCGCGACGGCTGCGAAAAATGTCCCTGACCTCGAAACCCCTCTCTCCAGAAACGTGGCCGGCGTTCGCCCGCCTTGTGGAGAAGCACAACGGGATCTTCGGAGGATGTTGGTGCATCTCTTTCCACCTCGATCCCATGGGGGGAAAGCAATCTCCCGCGACGTACCGTTCAAGGAAGGAAGAACTGGTCCGAGAAGGGCGGGCACATGCGGCGCTCGTCTTCGACGGCCCGGACGCAGTCGGCTGGTGTCAATTCGGCCCTACCGCAGAACTCCCGAACATACGGAGCCGGAAGGCCTACGAAGAAGGGCTTCGCGAGCTCCCTGACTGGCGTATCACTTGCTTCTTTATTGACCGGGAACGGCGAGGAGAAGGGGTTGCTACCTTCGCACTCCGGGAGGCTCTACGAGAAATCGGTCACCTCGGAGGTGGGACGGTGGAGGCATACCCGGAGGACTACGAGGGTCGCAAGATCTCCAGTTCCTTCCTCTGCAGCGGGACCCTGGGCATGTTCGAGAAAGCGGGATTCGAGAAGGCACGCAAGATAGCAATGCATCGGTGGGTCGTAGCCCGGCGAATCCCCCGCGCGCGGGCGAGACGAGCGGCGAGCTGAACGTAGGAACCGGTGCTGTCATCTCGGCAGTCGAGGAAGCCGATCAATGGGTCCGTTTCCAACACCCACTCCTCCCCGCCTGAGGGGTGGAAACTATCCAGTCGTTTTCAAGATCAGGTAGGGCAGCCAATCTGACGTTACTAACCCTGCGATTCCCGCAGTCCCGGGGCGCCTTGAATCTCTCCGAGCTTGGGGGTCTTTCCCCACTCGCACTCGACGGTGGGTCCTTATCGCTCGAGGGCATCCTCACCCCGGGGGAAACCCCTGGGGGAACGACCGTGCAAAGCGAGAGATGGCTCAGCGGGCGGGGACGTCGAAGCGTGGGAACGATTCTAGTGATCGCCGGGGCGCTATTGCTGGCCATACCGATGTCAAGCGCGATTGGGCAACCGGCATCCGGCACGGCAGCCGGGGCCCGCACACATCCGTCGCCCTCGGTCACGAGTGGCGCGCACTGCGTTGTGGGGACGAACCCATACTTCCCGGCGTACGACCCGGTGAGTCACGATGTCTACGTTCCAAACCTTGGCTCCGCCAGTATCTCTATTCTGAGCGGCACGTGTAAGTTAGTGGGAAAGGTCACCTTGCCGGCGGGGGCCGAGCCTGCGGCGGCCGGGTTCAACCCGAGCAACAATCTCGTCTACGTGACCGACACAGGCCTGAACCATGTGTACGTGATCTCGGGCACGAAGCTAGTCAGGACGATCAAGAGCCTGACCTTCAGTTCGCCATTGGGAGTGGCCTTCGATCCCGCGATCTCCAATATGGCCGTCGCGAACTTTGGATCGGACACCGTCACGTTCATTCACGATACCTCGGTCAGTTTCACGACGACCGTTGGCTCGGGACCGGACCTCTTTGCCTACGACCCAACCTTTGGTCGGCTCCTCGTGACCAATTTCTACAACAACACCGTCACGTCGATGAGTGCCCTATACCCATTCATCCAGTCGGACAACATCAACATCGCCGTGGGAACCGAGCCCGCCGGGATTGCGTTCGACTACGCGAATGGCTATGACTACGTTGCCAATCAAGGTTCGAACAACGTCACGCTGATTGACAGCACGGGGGGCCACTACGGTTCCATATCCGTCGGGTCGCGGCCCTTAGGGGCTGTCTGGGACCAGGCGAAGCTGAGTGTGTACGTTGCGAACGGTGGGTCCAGCACCGTGTCCGTGATCAAGGGGTCAAGCGTCTCCCGGACCATCCATGGCCCGTCCGCTTCGGTGTTGAAGGGAATCGCGTTCGATGAAGCGACCGACCAAGTGTTTGTGACGGGGACCGGGAACGGAGTGGTCTACATCTACAGTTAGAGGGTGAGAGAGTCCGGTTGATAGTCCGCGCGAACGGAGGACGAACGCAAATACGGCCCCACACCGGCGGCGCGCATCCGACCATTCCCGGCTTTCTACCTCGGCCCCGAGGGAAAAAGGCACCTTGAGTAAGCCGGACCCCGATGACCCTCGGGGGATTCACGAAACCTGTCCTTTGAGTAAGGGTTCCCGAAGGACGAAGCGAAACTCTTGGTGGCGGCCTGCCTCCCACGGGCTTGGGGAGGGCCCTCACTTCCAACTAAACCACTGGCGGTCGCTCGACGGCGATCATACTGCTCTTGGCCCCTTCCTTTCGGATTCGGATCAGCGGGGCATAATCGTCGGAGCCGTACCAATCTCGCAAGGCATCCATGCTCGGGAATTCGATAACCACCACTCGCCGGGGATTCCAATCTCCCTCGAGCGTGTGAGCCTCATTGGCAACCACGGTTCGGCCGTCGTGTTTCTCAAGGGTCGACCCCAACAGCTTACGGTACTCCGTTGCCCGATCGGGATCGTGCCAGTCGATGTCCATGATCAGGTACGCCGGCATCACTTGTCCATCGGCGAGCGGATGATGTCAATTAAATCCTTTGGCCCCGCGAACAAGGGGCCCTTAAGCTGCCCCCTGGGGCCCGGTCATATGCGTGGAACCTTTCCAAATGAGGGGTTTCTCTAAGACCCCCCGAGCGGCCCGGAGTAGCTCAAGGGTGCAATCGGCATTGCACCCAGTGGAAGGGGGTAGGTCCCGCTCCCGCGAAGTGGGCTACCGAGGATATCTCGACCAATCTACTTGCGATACTGATTCATAGGAATGCGCCGCTGCGCCCATGTGACTCTCGCGGAAATTCAGATTTGGGTGAGCATCGCGGCCTCGTTGGCGCTCGTGGCCTCCGTGATCATTCTCGCCTACAACGTGAGGGCGAGCCGTCTCGACGCCCGGAGGAACCTGGCGTTCTCGATGATGGAGCAACTCACCTCGGCGGGCTTCGCCGGGCGCAGGTGGAACATGCATCGGTCGGTCGAAGCAGGCACCACTTCCGGCTGGAAAGGATTCGACAAGAGCCTCGGAGATTTCGAAAGCCGGTCCTTCGCCTACCAGTACGAATTGATCGGCCAGATGGTTGAGTCCGGAACCCTGGACTACGCCTTAGTGAGGGACTTCCTTCAGTATACGGTCGTGGCGGACTGGAACGCGTTTGAACCATTGGACAGTCATCTGAAAGAGCTGTACCCGGGACGCCCGAGCCCCTGGGACCACTTCCGGCAGCTGGCTCAGCGGACGACCACGGACTTGAAGGGTCCCGAGCTACGCTAACGGGGGTCTTCACCTCCCGATACGGGCTGAACGCCGACGGGGCCCGGCCCTGAGCCCAGCCGATAACCGAGTCGAGGTCGAACCGTGCAGTAAACCGACGATTACAACCGGACCCCACGGGAAGGAGACCAAACAGACTCAGTAGGATCCAGCGCCGATTGTGAAAACTGTCGTCGAACGAAGGAAGTGTAATCTCCATTGCATCCATTTCTTCAGATTCGCATTGATGAGTGCAGTCAACCTTGCACCCACGCGTGGAGCGCGAGACGTAACTTGTGTTACAACAATCTTCGATAGGTTCCTCGATAGCCAATAACTTCGATTGAGCCCTCAATGCGAAGCTCACGAAGGATCTGTCTAACTTTTTCCCTTACGTGGAAGTTGTCCTTGTGGATATGACACATGACTTCTCCGTATTCCCTCCAGAATTCTCCGATAGTGAATACCTCCCCGACGCCCCAAGTTCTTGAGACCGCCTTTTTGACGTCGCCTTTCCAAGTCACAGAAGGCTCATTTGTCGGCCTTGCTCTCAGGACCGTTGGGTATCGAACGAGCGACAGTCCAGCCGGCGATATGGGAGACTGATTCGAATTTCTGTAGAACGCCCTCCAGGATGTTCTCGTCGGCCTTTCCGACGTCAGCCCGACCGTGGACCAGCCGACCCCGGAGTCGATTCACAAACTCGAAACCGTGCTCAACTTCTCTTTGGCTGGAAAACCCACCGCCTGCAACGAAGGCGTGTTCCATCACTTTCCAATTCATCGGCTGTCTGACGATTTCTCCGACCTGACCAAAATCCAGGAAGTCCTGCGGCTTACCTCCGGCCGCGTTTTCTCTCCTCATCAAGTCGATGACACGCACACGGATGCCTTCGGGAACCCGCTCCTTGAACCAGTTATGGGACTCTGAGCTCAAGATCTTGGCTGTGACGTCTGCCAGTCCTCGTTCGACTGATCGGATTCTACGATCGTATTCGCTTTCTGGAACTGTCGGAGCGAATTTCGGGTCCTGAATCCCGGCCCGAATTGCACGGGCAAACTCTGCAGCGACCTCGTCCCTGCCTCCTTCGCTGTTACACCTCTGGCGAAGCTCCCTCATCGAATGTTGGTAACGGTCCATGTGGTCTGAGAGCGGTGACCAGTATCGCGCAAACTCAGTTGAACTCGGAACCCTGTGGAGATGACTCACGACGTGCTCGACCAGGGCCATCAGTATCGCAATCCCGCTGTTTTGGAGCCAGAACCCGGTTCGTTGCCACTCTGGGAACGTCTGATCAACGGCTGTCAGGGCTTCCAGAAGGGCCCTTGATGCGAACTTGACGGTCTTGTCGGGATCAGAGTCGAATAGTGGGTTCTCGTACTTGTGCTCAAGCACTCGCGCGGTAAGTCGACGTTTCTTGATTGCGCTACACACGCCCGAGAGCTTCAGCTGGCCCCTGTGCTTGGGACCTGATAACGGGATGTAGATCCTCCCTGACAGAAGTCCTTCCTGATTCAATTCCTTTGCGACCCTGCTTACGATACCATCAGGCGAGTGGGGACGCATCTCGCCCTCTAGATCCCAGACTAAGTCCGCCTGAACCGTCTTCTGGTTCTTGTTTATGTCGAGAAAGACCGTGGCCTGATCCTCAACACCAAGCCCCTCCATGGCGACAATTGGCATTGTGAGCTTGTGTCCCTTCACCTTCCCAATGCCATAGAGTCGGTGCTGCCCGTCAACAATCCAGCAAGCTCGATACGTCGCTGGAAAGGTAACACATCCGAACTCGATACCGTTAGGCCATGATGGAAACTTTGGTGGAACGTCAGAGAAGTTGGTGAAGGTAGGAGGGGATTCAAATGCAACTATGGCCGAGTTGGGAAAGAAGCCGCCTTTCTCGACGAACTCTCGAATCTTGGCCAGACGCTTCTTCTCGACGAGGCGCTGGTAATACCGCTCGCGCCCGATTTCCCGTCTTGCAACATAACACCACGTTAAAAGATCGGCCGGATCCACGTAGAACAGATATACCCAATTGTTCCCCAGCTTTGCCCTGAAAGCCGGATATTGTTTTTCGTGACTAACACGCGGCTCGATTCCAATTTCCCCTGCTAAGTTGAATCTCGCATACGGGCCAAGTTTCTCTAACAAGTCCTCGTAGTAATCGAGGAAGGTCCGGTCCCATACACCAATCTGAGGTTCCCTCCTTGCCTCTTCGAGATCGATGTCCCGCACGGGAAAATTCGTTGCTACGGCGAACTTGAACGACTTGTATCGCTTGTAGGCGGGATCCGCTTGACACGCGTTGATAATTGCTTGGGTCTTTCCCCTGAGGAGCTTAATGTCATCGAGGATTGGCTTGCCTACCTTTGGTCCGGTCTTGCATTCGACTACCACTAAAGTGTCATCGATTCCGGCGCATGCGTCGATTTGCTCGCCGAGTCTGAAGCCGGGCCCACCTGCGACGTGGTCAAATCCAAGGCTGCGCAACAGTTTTCGAAGAGTCTCCTCGAACTCCAACCCTACAACAACGGCGGGTCGTTTGGCCATCGAGATCATGGATCGTAGCGAGGAAGATCAACCTTCCTCATGCCCGGGGCGACTAGAATGTGCTTGGGCAGCTACGCCTGGTACCGATCGTCACGCAGACCGAGTTCGAGAACCTAGGGGGGAGTGGGTGTAACGCCTCTTGCACTCTAAGAGGATGCCTCTGGCGTATTCACCATGGAGGCGGGATCTCCCTGGACTCACATTCCTTCCCGGTTCGGAGCGCACGCTTCCGCCAGCTGAGGTGCAAGAGCCATTGCACCCGCAGGTGGTTTGATTGCGAAAGCAGCGACTATTGACTCGGACCGCAGGATCTCGGTTGACTAATATATCATATCGTCTTATCATATCCTACGATGACAGAGCTCCGCTGGCCGGTAAATCCGCCGGACTACGAGCAATGTCCGATTTGCGACCGAGTGTATGAAGTGGAGGAAGTTAGGTTCAGGGCCAAGGGCCGTGAACTCGATCCCACGGACTTGGAAGCACACATTCGAAACGACCATCATATGGTAAAACTCCGCAAGGGGTCAAATTACAAGTGGGTCGACGCGGCTGAAATGGCGAGACTGGCTCGAGAAGGCGCTCGAACACCAAAGAAGTCCTGATCTCGTCAGGTGTGTGCAACGCGTCTTGCATGCACCGGGCCCGGGGCTCGGCGTGCTCACTCGAGAGACGACAGCTTAAATATATATTCCTGTATTGTAGGAATATGGGAATCGACTACTATGAGGCCGCCTCCCTCGCATTTGGGAACCGACCCTTCCTCGCCCGTGAGTTCGGCTCGCTCACGGCTTCCCCTCGAGCTGCGAAAACACTGAGCGAACTCAAATCCCGCGGGCTGGTCGAGCGTCTCGAAAGGGGTAGTTACCGCCTTCTTTCACCCGCCGACCGGCCTGATCGGAGAGGAGCTGAATGGGACCGAGCCAGAGCCTTGCTACTTGGCTCAGGATTGCCGATGGCCTGGTGTGGACCGACGGCGGTAGAGTTCTGGACCCGCAACCGCTACTTCTACTCGCCCTCCGTGTTCCTGAGAGAGTGGCACATCGAAGTCCCGAAGGAGTCTACCCGAGATTGGCTCGCATTCCTACGTGATCATCGTCTAAGCACCAGCCCACGAACAAGGTTGGGGAACCGAGTGATGCTCCACCCCGTCCGCCGGCTGCGCAGGGTGACCCTCCACGGGGAGCCCGTGGTGCCGCGAACGGTCGTCCTGAATGACATCCGCTCGCACCGTGCTATCTACGCTGACGCCGATCGGCTTGTGGAACATGGACCCCGCCAAACGTGAATCTGAAGTCGCCCGGTTCCTGGAGGACATCCAGGGGACGGGCCCCAGCGTCCTCATCGGTGGATACGCTGTCGCTGCCTATGGTCCCCCCAGATTCTCCGTAGACATCGACCTGGCCCTGCCACAGTCCTTGTTTGAGCCCATCCGCCGATGGCTCGCTGCGGAGGGCTTCTCCCCCAAGCTCACGATGGGGTCCGAGAGGAGCGCCGACTCACTCAGGAAGTTGCGCGCACAAAGGGGCGACGTGAGTTCCGACCTGTATTTCGGGGGAGTGCGCGCCCGCGAGAGCGGTGCGGAAGTGCCATTTCGATGGCTCGGGGACCGCCCGCGTTCGATGCGTTTAAGACTTCGAACGTTAACCACGCGCGGCGACGTACGGGTAGCGCGCCCTGAGGCTCTCTGGGTACTCAAATTGCTGGCCGGCCGCCCCCAGGATCTCAGCGATCTCTTCGCTATCCGCCAGCAGGCAATCGAAACGTACGAGGTGTCGAGCATGCTCGCCTCCCTGAACAGCCCGAAGCTTCGGTTGACTGTCGATAGGGTTTCAAAACTGCTTGAGTCCCCCGCCCTGTACAGAGACTCTCTGAGCCGTTGGGAGCTCGGAAGTCCGGAACTCCCCCAGCATCGCGCCGAGTGGACGACTTTCAGGCAGCGCGTCCTCGCACTTCTAAACTCCTGCCGATGAGAGTGGGTGCAACGCCCATTGCACGTTTGAAAAAGGGTAGCTTGACTAACGACCCGCTGTGAACGAAGTCCGCCCCCTTGATCCGCGGCTCCCGCTCCGATAAAACCCGTGAGTCCGAGACCTAACGGCTGGGCTGAAGCAACCTCGCCGGTCTTAGTGCGACGGTCACCAGCTCAGACTCACCGCGGCCGCACGATCGTGCCGGAGCTCGCAGGCCCACCGACGGCGAAAGGAACAATTCGGTGATGCTCCCGCGAGAGCGTTCGGCAGTCTTTGGCAGTTCGTCCGTCGGTCGAACCCATCGACGCGTGACCAGTGCGCGCGCTCATCAAGAGCGACCGGGTCGGCTGGCCATCTGGACGGGATTTCCGTCGGGGTCTCCGACCCACGCCGACCTTAGGGCGCCGCCTGCGAAGTTGTGGGGAGGACTCAAGGAAGGAGCACCTTTAGAGAGCATCCACGAATAGGCGGCGTCAACATCTGTCGCCCAGACAACGACCTCCCCCCGGGGCGGTCCTCCGCCGCCGGAGAGTCCGTGATCGCGCCTCAGAACCTCGAGGGTCGAGACCGCGAGATTCAGGGGGCCAAGTTCCATCTCCACGTGGTCCGGGGGACCCTGTTTCGGCACACGGAATGTTTCAGTGAACCCCAAGAGCCCGTGGTAGAACCGAAGGGACTTTTCGATGTTGTGCGTGTAGATGTTGTACAGATGGTTCTTGAACGTCGGACGAGCGGCCAGATTGGCGTTCGTCTTCACCGGAAGCTGGGTGTAGAACGTGACGGTATTCCCGTCAGGGTCTGCCACGTTCGCGGCGTGAATGTAACCCAGAAAGTCGTACGGGGTGTGCAACGACGGCGCGCCCTTGGAAACCGCCCATCCGTACGCACCGTCGACGTCGTCCGTATTGAGGTCCAGCTCCATGCGGGAGGGTCCTCGATCGGTGAGAATACCGTGATGGCGCTTCAGGGCATCAAACGTGGCGACACCGAGCACGAACGATCCGAGTCTAAGCTCAACATGGTCCGGAACGCCCTCCTTGGGTATCCGAAAGGTCTCGGTGAACCCCAACACGTCGCGATAGAATCGGAGCGACGCCTCGAGGTCGGCTGAATAGAGATTCACCTGAGGATTCGCGAACTCGACACGCTGCACTGACCCCTTTGGTTCTGACATCTGGTCTTCTCACTCCTGCTCCGAGGGCTCCTCCCTTAGTTCCCGCTCCGGGTGATAAACCGTCGGGGAGTCCAACTCCTAAAATCGTCCGCTAGACTCTCGGCTCATATGGATCGGACCGACCTCGGCATTTTTTCCCGGCTGGTCACCGACGCCCTCAGTTCGGACGAAGCCATCGGCCGCGACGTGGGGCTCACCGGAAAGGCGATTCGTACCCGTCGCAAGCGGATGGAGGCAGCGGGAGTCCTGACGGAGTACGGTATCCACCCCGCCGCAGAGATTCTAGGGCGACACGCGGTGACGTGGAGATTCGTGGGAGAGGACGGGCCTGAGATTCCCGTATCCCGATTGGTCGAGGTCGAAGACCTAGCTTACGTCATGAGATTCCGCCCGAACTTCCACATGGCAGTTCGATTCACGAAAGACCCCGACCCGCCGAATGATCCGCGCCTCTCCCGGATCCTTGGCCGGCCGCTCGAAGGTCCTCCTGATGAGCCCCCTCCTGCGTCGTCGATCCACGCCGACGACCTTTCCCGGGTGGATTGGGAAGTCTTGGAGGCCGTGGTTCGAGCCCCCCGCGCACCGCACTCGGTCAAGGCAAAGCAGGCGAACGTTTCGCCCCGGACCTTTCGGATCCACCAGTCGAAGTTGGAGGCGACCGGCGTGTTTCAATGCGTCATGATTCTGAACCTGGAACGAGAGGCGGGTCTCGCAACTTACGGGATTTGGCTCAGGGTGGACGACTCGTTCGACGAGAAGGCCGTGGAGTTACCGCGACTCTGGGACCGTCCCCACTGGACACGGAATCCCCGCGGGGTCTATCTGCTCGGGAGCGCCGAGAACTACTTCGAGGCACGCGAGTTGGAACTCCGACTCCGATCGCTTCCCGGCGTCGTCGGCGCCGACCCTCTCATCCCGGCGGGAGGGTTCTTCGCACGCGAGCGATTCCTGAAGTGGATTCGGGCCGAGCGCGACAGCCGATTCCCGTCCCCCCGTCGGGAATCGGAAGACGTTTCGACCATCCCGCGTGTCCTATCCTAGCACTTCTGGAACTCCCCCAGGGGTCATGTCGAACTACTCGGGCGCGAAACGGGGGACACAGTTCGGTCACACCCCCCTCAGTGACTACCCGGTGATCCCCGAAGAGACCGCAGACGGGCAGTTCGCTCACGAGGGCACTTTTATTGAAGGTCGGGGGCAGAATCTCTAAAGGGCGTACAAATTGGGTGCGTATCGAGAAGGGAGGGGTTGGACGGGTCTGCAGGACGGAACACCTATGCGTTCCTCCAGTCCCCGTGGCTCGTGTGTCGATCAATCCTCCCCTGGACCGGTGCCTCGCGGGGGTCCTCCGTTCAATCTAAGCTAGCAGCCCCTTCTCCCCGTGAATGAGAACGCGCTCGGTCTTGAAGCCGAGTCGCTCATTGATCGCCCACATGGGAGCGTTTTGTGAATCGTTGTCAGTCGTCAGGTACCGGTAACCGCGCGCCTTGGCGAAGTCCACCGACCGGCGCTTGAGTTCGCTGGCGAATCCCTTGCCCCGGAACTCTCTCAGGGTTCCCGTGAACCCCACGTGCAAGGTGTCTGGCTCTTGAGGTAGTTTGAATAAGGATGTCATGGACACATATCTAGCTTCGACACGCGCGACGAAGACGCCCTCCGGAAGGAACCCAGGGCTCCCAAACGTTTCCTTGAGAAACTGGTCGAACGAAGGGGAGGTAGGCTGGCCGAGAGACTGCACGTCTTTCCCCGCCTCCGAGTGCAATCGAAACAGCCGTTCCCGCACATCGCGACGTTCGGGCCCCTCCTCTGCGATTGTGGTGAAGATCACTCCCATGCCCTCCCCGCGCCCCGAAGGTCCCGGCGGACTCGGGATCACGGAGCCCAAGGAAAGACGAGAGGACCATCCCCGCCGACGCTCGACGAACCCGCAACGGGCAAAGAACCGGACGCTCCGCTCGTCGCTCGCTCGCACCGTGGCCCAGAGTGCGACCGCCTTCCTCCCCTGAGCAACGCGTTCCAGCTCGTCGTAGACGCACCGGCCGAGTCCGCGGCGCTCAGACCCAGGGTCTATCGCGACCTCAATCGCATACTTGTCTCGGTCGTACGTCCAGGGGTGATTATAGACGGCACCCCAACCCACGACTTCCCCTGTGGAGCTCTCCTCGACCACCAGCCGCCGGCGGAAGATGTGAGGGCTGTCCAGAATCCAGTTCCACCGGCGAAACTCTTCCGGCGGGACCGGATGGTCCGGATATCTTCGGCCCTGTACGCGGCTCATGGCTTCGTAGTCGGATTCCTCGTGAGGCCGAAGGGCGAAGCCGGACGGTGCGGGTTGGGCTGGGCTGGGTGATCCGGGAATCATGAGGTACCCTTTCAACGTCCCTTGGCAGATGTTGTCCTGTTCTGGAGCGTAAGCTCGTGAACTACGAGAGCAGCCTCATGGCTTTTCCCTTTCGAATCGGGCCCCTAAGTAACCCCCTGGGGGCCCTGTGGCGTGAATTGAACCTTTCCAAACGAGGGGGTTTTGTATGACCCCCCAAGTCGCGCGGATTAACTGAAGTGTGCAATCTCCGTTGCAGCCAGTATCGTCCTCTTGCGGCCCTACCACAATGCGAACCAGTAATCAGGGTGGGTAATCTTGGAACGTTTCAGGAACCTCGGTTTCTCGTGAGGGCCCGGTTCGCTTACTTGCCCTCGATTGCGCTCGTCGTCCTTGGAGGCTTTTTCCGATCGCTGACCTACATTGCCTCACACCGGCTTTGCTACGGCCCTTGCGTGTCCATTGAGAATCCGAACCCATTCGCGGTATTCTTAATCGGGCTAGGATTGGCGGTGGCTCTTCTCACCTTCCTCGCACGCGGAGGCCCTAGGTTGAAGCGGGTGATGGGAATATCGGAGTGAGCTCGAACCGGGTTCGCTGGACGAATGAGGTGGGGCTACCCCCAACTAGGGTCCAAAAGTGCAATCTCCTTTGCAACCACACTCTCGTGAAGACGGGGCTAAAGACGAGGGCTCAGGCGGTGGTTCGACCGTTTCTCAGCCGTGCATAAGTCGATCGTATTCGCTATGGTCGACCAGGTCGATCACGATAACGTCTCGATTCCTGATTGTGTAGAAGAGCCTGTGAAATGCTGCCAGATCAACGCAGTAAAGGTTGGTCACTCCAATCGTGCGGGAATGGGCTCTCGGGATCGACGCTGGCGGAATGACTTCTCCCCACTGACCGTCGAACTTGATTCTCGAAACTGCAGTACGAAGCGCCTTCCATATCGCACGGGCAGGTTGGCGTCCGTCGGCGGCAAGGCGCTCGATCCTGTCGAATTTCTCTTGAACCTCCGGATAGACCGTGACCGAGGTCGGTCGGAAGGGCACGAGCCGCCCTCAGAGTCGCCTTCCGGTAGCAATGGCGTGAAGGAGTTGTGGACTCAGATTATGAGTCCACTGGACCCCCTTCGAACCCTCGACTACCAGCCCGAGCTTCAGGTAGTGGTTCAGTACACGATTCAACCGGGGTCGAGAGGTGGAATGGCCAGATTCCTTGAGACGAGTCAAAAGCCAATTTCGACTGACCGGGATCCCCTCGTCCTCTAGAAGGGATTGTACAAACTCAGCCGTAGAGAGATTGACATCAATCGAGTTAGAAGCCTGTTGAGCTCTTGCAGCCATGAGGGTGTATACATCTTACCAGTATAAACATCTGTTCTACCTCTTGAACGATGAAAGCAAGCGCAATCTGCGTTGCACCTGCCGCGCTAATGCCATGAGTTCCTTAGCCATTCCTAACCCATGCCGGCTGCAACAGCGCCCCCGGACGTGTCGAACCCCTTCGCACCCCCCACCGACATGATCATCGTCACGACGCCGTTCCTCTCCGGATATCGCGTGACGCGCGTAATCGGTGCGACGTTTGGATTGATAGTCCGATCCAGGGGCCTCGGGCAGAACATCGCCGCTTATTTCCGAGCGTGGGCAGGCGGAGAGATCAAGTTGTACACCCAGCTACTCGAGCAGGTACGCCACCAGGCAATCGAGCGACTTGCTGCGCACGCAAAGGGCCTGGGCGCGAACGCCGTCGTCGCGGTCGGATTCGATACTACCGAGATGGTAGGCTCGATGACCGAGGTTCTTGCTTATGGGACGGCTGTTGTCGTGGAGCCGGATACCTCACCTGCGCAGTCCGTCGCGCTCCGTTGACGTGATTCACGGGTGCAATCCCAATTGCAGCTTACGCACTCCGTGCCTTCCAGGTGAGCAAGAGAAGTCGGCCCGCAGTTAGAGAAAGGGCACCTATCCCGAAGGGGGCGCGCTCCGCAGGAAGTGCGTGAGCCGGTCGAACTGATACGCCGAGACCGCAATCGGTCGCGGGGGAAGCCACCGCGACCTGATCTGGTACAGCCGGCCGCTGTGGGTGCCCACCTCTTGCCACGTGAGCTTCTGCTGGCGCACACCCCAATCAAGAATCACTCCGGCTGGAGAAATGCCAATCCCGACTGGTGGCATCGGCACGAGCAGAGCCCAGATGATGGCCCATGGAAACACGATCGCCAGCGCGACCCCCAAGATCACGAGGAATCGCAGGAAACCACCCTGAACCCAAACGGGGCCGAACAACGCCACGGGCACCGAAAGCGTGACCCAATAGAGAATGCCCAGAAACATGGTGTAGGCAAGGAAGTACGGGACCCTCGAGATTCCCTTCACCCATTCGATTGGAACGGGGGAGTTGTACATGCGGTGCTGAATCCCTCGAATCACTTTACCCTACCGCAGGAGGAGGGCGATCTCCGATTTCACGACAGCGTACTTGCCAATGGGCTCGATGGATCGCCGGCGGAGGTGCAATCTCTGGTGCAACCCTTCGCGAGGGGTCCATGGTAACCCTTGACGATTCGGCCCGATAGCCCGCCCGTGTAGGTTCTCTCTTGTCTTCCGAGCCTGCGCTCGGAAACTTACTGGACCGCGTGCCCTGGGCCGCCTCTCACTCTGAGGTCAAAGCAAGCAGGTCCTTGACCACCTCCTCCGGCTTTGTCACCATCGGCCAGTGTCCGGAGTCGATCACCTTGTGGGGACCCTCCAGCTTGCCCCACTTTCCCTGCACGATTTCGTCGACAGGGTCGCCGCTGTTGGTGCAGAAAATGTACGCGCATTTCACCGTGTCGAGAGTCTCCGAAAGGGTCACGGGGTCTCTGGCGTGCTTCAGGGGCCAGGGCGTTCCCAGGGAGAGCATCCACGCTCTATCGGGACCCTGAACGTCTTTTCCAATGCTGTCGAGGATCTTCTCGGTCAGAGGGATCCCCAAGGCACCGGGTTCAACACGCCCGAACTCCTTCTGGGGGTCGAAGCCCCCCTGGGGGGTCCGATCCTTCTCTGGACGGAACGCGTCCAGGTAGAGAAGGACCTTCACCTTCTCGGGAACACGATCGGCCACAGCGGCCACGACCTTTCCGGCAAAACTGTGTCCCACGAGCACGAAATCGTCGAGCTCGTTGTAGCGGATCACGTTCAGGACGTCTTCGACGGCGGTCTCCATGCCGATGTCCTTGTTGACTAGGTGGACCCGCTCTCCCATCCCCGTGAGAGTGACCGGATAAACCTCGTGTCCTTTCGCTTCCAGCAGCGGAGTGACCTTCTTCCACACCCACGCTCCGAGCCAAGCTCCCGGTACCAGAACAAATTTGGACATCGACTCGCTGGAAAATGGTGAAGTTACATAAACATGAGCTCCGTCGTTCCCCGTGCTTGGCTCGCAGGAACGGCAAAGCGGGTCTTAAAGCGGGGAAAGGCTGCTGGCCGTTGAACTTGACGAACCCGCTCCTGATCACCTTTGCCGGCGGGATCAGGTGCAATGACCGTTGCAACCGCACTGGGGTGTCGAAGCGCTAAGTCGAGGTCGGGAAACGGTTCGGGCGGCCGCAAGAGACCCCCAGTGGAAGCTTCCACTGGGGGTCGAATGGGTTGGATTCGCCCGTTTACGTAGCGACGAGCCCTTCAGCGCCGGCGGGCAAGCCTCCGACGGTCTGGATCCAACTGAGACTCGTGTCGTGGTGGATCTGGTACGCCTCGATCTCGCCCGCACCGCCCGCGACGACATAGAGGAAGTGACCCCCACCGCCGATCGCCGAGTCCGCGGGTCCGGCATTGGTCATCGCCGCGACCGACTGAAGCAACGTGAGGGATCCCCCTGTGCTGACCGCGAAACTGGAGATACTGTCGCTCGCCGTGTTGCTGATGTATGCCGTCTGCTGGTTTTCTGTCACTACGACCCAACACGGAGCCCCTTGCTCATCGGAGATTGAGGCGCTCACGACCTGGAGCCCGCTCGATCGGGTGAGAGAGTAGGACGACACCGCCGGCTCGTGTGCCTCGCTCACGATCAGGTGGTGCTTGCCCGCGAAGGCGAACCCGTAGGGGGTCAAACCGGACGAGGCATACGAGGTCGGCCCGCTGGCCACCCCATGGTTGTTCACAGCGTAGACATCGAGGAGGTTTGTCCCCTTCTCGGTGACGACGAGGAAGTGTCCCGTAGGGCTGAACGAGATTTGCGCCGCGCCCGTGGGCATGCTCGTACTGAGGCTCTGGGTCGAGCCGGTGATCGGATGGAGCCGACCGTGCGAACCAAGGGTGAAGCCTGCAATGTTGCCCGGGGTGACCGTGTTTCCATCGTTGAGAACGTACACTGCGTTTCCCGAGATTGTCAGGCTCACGGGCAGGACGCCGCCGGAAGCGGCTACATCGGTGAGGGTCAGCAGGGGCGTGTGGAATCCCGTATTCACCTGGAACACCGAGATCTGGTTGCTGCCCGCATCAACCGACAGCAACCATTGGTTGTCCGAGGTAAGCGCGAGGGCGCCCGAGTCCCCAAGGGCGGCCCCTGTGCCGGTGCCGCCAGTGGCAAAGTTTCCGACCCAGGTCAACGTGCCCGCGTGTCCTGTCTCGTACGCCACGACTTGGTTGGCTGTCGCGCTGTTCGTTGAGATGAAGACGGCCGCGGTGCCACCGTGGTCGTCCGTGGGGGAGCTTGCTCCAGCCAAGGGGAGGGCGACCACGGCGAGGGCGAGCACCGCGACCAAGACGGCTAATCCGACGCCTTTCATGGTGCCCGGCAATTCTGAATTAGCTACATGGGGGTTCGCCGATTTTCTGACACAATCTCACCCGAATTCAACCTCTATGTTTTGCCTGGGGGTGCGAGACCGTGCCGGAGTGGGAACCAATCATCGGGAGGGCGCCGCTTCGAAACGAGGTTGGGCCGGGATCGGCCGGCGAGTTCGCTCAATAGCGAATGGCCGTCCAGGAGATGGCCGCGAGTCCCGCGGCTTCGCACGCTCCGATCCCGAAGAGGAAGGGAGAGAGACCGTCCGGTATCAGCGGCATCGTGGCAAGGTAAGAGTACACGACTAGGACGTTCTGCAGGGCGAATGCGCCGGCGAAGGCCAACAAACCTAAGCTGAACACGGCCCGTGTTTGGGCGTAGATGCGCCGGTAGAGAGAGAACAATACGGCCGTGAGTCCGATATTGACGACCCCGAGCACGACGCTCGCGTCCATGAACCACGTGGTCAAGGGTTCCCCCGCTCCGAGCGGCCGACCGTAACTACGATCGGGCGCCGTCGGCCGGTTCCATGACCGCGACGAACCTCTATCACGACGTCGAAGTGAAGGGCCACGTGCGGGGAAAGCTCGTACGGGGCGGCATAAGCGTCGCCGACCGGCCGAGTCACTAGTCCATTCTTTTCGAGGAGCAGAAGATGGTGACGGATCGTCCGGTAATCGAGCGATAGCGACTCAGCGAGCCGATGCGCGTTCTGCGGGCTCTCGGCCAGCTCGTCGAGGATTCGGGCTCGGTTCGGACCGCCTCGGGTCCCGACCAAGAGGTACCAGAGCAAGGAGCGATAGGCGTCGGTCACCGGGCCCCCGGGGCCGGGAGTTCTATTTCTCCCTAACCCCCCCCACGCTCCTCCGTTCGCTCTCCGCCCTGCCGTGGTGGTGTCCTCGCCGGGTTCCTGACCAGGGAGTTGCAATCCAGAACGCACCCACGGCCGGTCAACGTGCGTTTTTCAAGGTTCCAACGCGCGACGAAACGGTTCTGAGGCACCGAATAGTTTCCGGGGGCCTACCTACGACGCCACCGGGATCCATCCGACTGGGGCCTAATCCCCGGGGAGATTATCATGCGGAAAGGTATCCCCTCTTCGAGGAAAATGAAGCCCACCACCGAATCAAACAGGACAGTCGTTCGACGATTCATCGAGGAGCTCTGGAACCGAGGCGATTTGTCACGTATCGATGAGATCGTGGCCCCCAATTTTGTGATGCACGATGCCCCCGGGGCCGGTACCCTCACGGGGTCCGCCGGGGTACGGAAGGAGTTCGAGGTCGAGCGCTCGCTCTACCCCGATGAACACTTCCAGCTCGAGGAGATGATCGCGGAGGGAGACCTGGTGGCCTGCCGGACGACGTTAACCGGGACCCCCCCGAACCAGGGCGGGGCGCACTCGGCTTCGGCCCGAAAGGTCACACTGAGAGGGATGAATTTCTTCCGGCTGTCGGACGGCAAAATCACCGACGAATGGTGGGTATACGACTCCTCCGAGAAGTGGTGGGTCCCGCCCGCCGGTTAGCGCCCTCGGGTACCCGCTGTCCAGGCCCCGCGCAGGTTCCTCCTGTGGGGTGCAATCTTGTTTGCCGCTGCCCCCTGGCGCGCCCGGGAGAGGGTTGAGTCGCCGGGTTCCCCGACGACCAGGCCACGGAGTTCAGACATTGAAAGTGATCTTTACCTCGACGGGTTCTTTGCTGACCGTCACTGTTCCTGACGAATGAGACGCTGCATAGCCGGCCACGCGTTTCACCGCGTATTCGTGCGTCCCGTTCGGAACCCTGAAGGCGATGCTGGCACTCGTCGTGCTGAAAGTTTCCCCGTTCAAAGCGAGCGACCACTCGGTTTTCTCGGGGAGTCCTGTTTCGGTGAATGTCACATTCTTTCGACGGCGGCGCCAGAAGCCCAGCAAGAGCGCGGCGAGTAGGATAGCGACCAGGGCTCCGATGACCGGGTACTCCCACGGCGGCGCGGCGGGGCCAACTACGATGGGGTTGACCGTCACGGTGGCGTGGGCCGTCGCAGTGACCGGGATGTAGGCACTGTCCGTAGCGGCCACACAGTAGGTCGTGGCGGCGTTCAGGGCCGGGGTGGTGAACACCCGGGTTGTGGCCAGCACGGTGCCCGAGCAGGAGCTCCCTGAGTACCAGGCGTAGGTAATCGCCCCGGTGCCCCCCGACGGGTTGGCGGTCAGCTGCACGGTGTGCCCGCTGTTGATCGAAGGGGCGCTAGGTGTGATCGTGACCGTCAGCGGTGAGGAGGTCACCGTGACCGTCGCAGTGGCCGTCGCGGTCGCTGGAACCGAGGCGCTGTCCGTGGCGGCCACACAGTACGTCGCGGTGGCCGTCAACGCGGGAGTCGTGTAGACCTGGGTCGTGGCGACCACCGTCCCGACGCATGAACTGCCCGAGTACCAGGCATACGTGTCCGCTCCCGTGCCCCCGGCCGGGTTGGCCGTCAGCCGGACGGTCTGCCCGCTGTCGATCGAGGGGGCGCTCGGCGTGACCGTGACCGTCAAGGGGGATGCACTCACCCTCACGGTAGCGGTGGCGGTCGCGGTGACCGGGAAATATGCGCTGTCCGTCACCGCCACGCAGTACGGCGTGGTGGCGGTCAGTGCTGGGGTGGTGAAGACCTGAGTCGTGGCCAGTACGGTTCCCGAGCACGTGAGCCCCGCGTGCCAAGCGTAGCTGTCCGCTCCGGTGCCTCCCACTGGATGGGCGGTCAGTGCAACCGTCTGCCCATTGTCGATCGAAGGGGCGTTGGGGGTGATCGTGACCGAAAGTGGCGATGCGCTCACCGTTACCCTGGCGTCGGCCGTCGCAGTGACCGGCAAGTATGCGCTATCCGTGGCGGCCACACAGTACGTAGTGGTGGCGGTCAATGCCGGTGTGGTGTAGACCTGAGTCGTAGCGAGCACAGCGCCCGTGCAGGTGGCCCCAGCGTACCAGGCGAAGGTGTCTGCTCCGGTTCCTCCAGATGGGTTGGCCGTCAATTGCACCGTCTGCCCGCTGTCGATCGTAGGGGCATTGGGGGTGATCGTGACCGCGAGCGGGGATGGACTCACTGTCACGGTAGCGTCGGCTGTCGCAGTGACCGGGAAGTATGCACTATCCGTCGCGGCCACACAGTAGGTCGTGGTGACCGTCAACGACGGGGTCGTGTAGACCTGGGTTACTGCGAGCACCGGCCCGCTGCAGGAGCTGCCGGAGTACCAAGCGTAAGTGTCGGCCCCCGTGCCTCCCGAGGGGTTGGCCGTCAGTTGCACAGACTGCCCGCTGTCGATCGTGGGGGCGCTAGGGGTGATTGTGACTGTGAGCGGTGCTGCGCTCACTGTCACCGTATCGCTGGCCGTCGCGGTGAAGGGGGAGTATGCGCTGTCCGTAGCGGCCACACAGTACGTAGTGGTGGCGGTCAATGCCGGTGTGGTGTAGACCTGAGTCGTAGCGAGCACAGCGCCCGTGCAGGTGGCCCCAGCGTACCAGGCGAAGGTGTCTGCTCCGGTTCCTCCAGATGGGTTAGCCGTCAATTGCACGCTCTGCCCGCGGTCGATCGAGGGGGCGCTCGGGGTGATCGTGACCGTCAGGGCCGGATTCACCGTGATGGTAGCAACATTGGAGTACACCACCTGTGGGGTCGGCGAACTATCGTCCGTGGCCCATACGCAATAGAAGTCGGTACCGGTCGACAGCGCGGGCGTGGTGTAGGACTGGCCCGTCGCGCCGCCGATCAACGTTCCCGAGCTGCACGTACTGGTCGAAGGTGCCGTGTACCATTGGTACGTAATAGGCGGAGTCCCACCCGTCGCGGCCGTGGTTGTGAGGCCGATGGTTTGGCCCGCGTCGATGGCCGCGGTGGACGGGCTAACTATTCCTGACACGAGCGGCGAAGCGGGCTTGAGTGCGACCGCAATGGCCGCCCAGGACGCGCTTGTGAAGGTCCCCGAGAGGGAGATCGCTCCCGTGGCGGCGTCGATCTCGTCCAGCATGGCTCCGGAATCCAACTCCGCCCCGGTGGTAGCTGCATCGGTTACCAGTGTGTCACCACCGGTCGCCGCGATGGCGGTCGACGCCCGTACCTCGACTCCGAGGATGACCAGGTCGTTCGCGACGGTGGTCGTCACCGTGGCGGTAGCCGTAGCGCCCGCCGCCGCCGAACAGACGCCGGCGCCGGCGGTCTCGAAGGGCGAGGCGGCGGTTCCCTCCACGTCGAGAGCGTGGATGGTGTAGTATTCGGCCGCCGGGTAGTTCACCGTGAATGTGATGGATGCTTGGGCTGTGACATCGGCCAGCCCGTAGATCGCCGTCACCCCATGGCCGCTCCCGGCGATGCAGGGTGTGACCCCGAGAAGGGTGAGGTCATTGTCCCCTCCCGAGGTCACTTCTTCCACCAAAGACGGGGCCCCGGCGGACGTGGTGTATTCGGTCACCACCACAACCAAGGTGTCTCCGGCGTGTACGTTCGTTATGGCACCTGTCGTGCAGGTGGCATTCCCGTCGCAGGCCATCGCGATGCTACCCCCGGGGGTGATGAAGGCCGAGAGGCCAGTCCCCGTCTGCCCTTGGGGCGTGCTCGCCTTCGAATTGCCATTACTGATCGCGGGGAGAATCGCGATGGCCCCCAGGACCATCACCGCACAAGCGAAGATCGCAGGCAGCAGCTGCGTCAGGCGTCTACAGTGGTTCATGCCAGGTGGCGGTCAGCGCGGCGCTGACCCCTTAGTTATACGACCGAAAAAACTATAAATGGTTCGGTGGCGCGTCAAGCGAATTTGGCCCGAGAGTGACTCGTCCCAACAGAGTGTTGATTGACGTTTGTCGGGAGACTCCCACCGACGGTATCAATGTCGCGGGGGGAACGTGGCGCAGGTGCAAGCTTGATTGCACCCCCCACCCGTCGCCCCCTGGTTGGGGCAGGAGTCGAGGCGAATGGACGAGTCACAGTTCTCCATTCGTTCTTTCACGGATTCCGACTTCGAATCATACGCCGAACTCCGACGCGCCGCACGACCGAATTACCCGATCTCGGCAGCCACACTCCGTCAGTACGACGAGTCGTTCGAGGCGAACGTGGTCCATGACCGGTTTGTAGCCGAGCTTCGGCGGACGGGTCAGGTCGTCGCCATCGCAGGCCTTCAGGAGGATCCGACCCAGGCCCATGCCGGGAAGTATTGGACGTTCGTATTCGTCCGACCAGAGTTCCAGGGTCAAGGGATCGGTTCCCGGTTGTATGACATCGTACTTCAGGATGCGCGCCGCCATAACGGAGTTTGCCTTCGGACCTCGGTCCAGACAGGGGAAGCGGCGGGCCTCGCGTTCTCCGCCCATCGCGGTTTCACCGAACGAACACGGGACTGGCAGTCGGTCCTGGACGTCCAAACCGCCGACACCCACCGACTACCGTCGCTCCTTCGCGGCTTGAAGGACGGCGGAATCGAGGTCACCACACTGGCCCAGGAAGGGGTCAGCGATCCCCGCGTCGTTCAGAGGCTGTACCGGCTGGAGGTGGCGACCTCGCCAGATGTTCCCCGCATGGATCCCTACATCCCCTGGACCCTAGACCAGTTCCGGCAAGCGGAGCTGGTGGGACCCAACGTCCTCCCTGACGGTTGGTTCATCGCAAAGGCAGGCGACGAATACGTCGCCATGAGCTGGGCGGCGCGCGAGGCGGCCGACCCAGACATGCTCCAGCAAGAATACACCTGCACGCTGAAGGAATACCGACGACGGGGAGTGGCCCTCACCCTCAAGCTCGGAGTGATCGAGTACGCGCGGCGACACGGTTTCCGGCGGATTCGTACGAACAACGACTCGATGAACGCTCCCATGTGGAAGTTGAACGAGCAGCTCGGCTTTCGCCGGGTGTCCACCACGATTCAGTTGGAGAAGCTACTTAGTTGATGCCCTCGCCGCGATCGATCGCGGCTACGAAAGTGTCGATCTCACCTCTTAGAGGGCAGAGACGTTCTCCGGGACCGAGGCGCCACTGGACTGGAGGTGCAATCTCGATTGCGTCTTTGCCGATTCTTGGGTCAAAGGACGTCGAGGGCCGATCCTAGATCGGGAAACCTGGCGAGCATCGCGCGGAAGGTTCTATTTGGGGTCAGGCACTGGCTGGCTGAGCGCGCGCCCGACGCGAATTGCTGGGAGGCGGGTCGTCATGTCGACTTCCTTTGGGACTGCCCGGGCGGTTACTCCCCGGCTTGCGCGCCCCGCTGTCCTCGTCCTCGTGGCCTTCGGGGCCGTCGTCGCCGCCGCATGGGTCGCGACCGTACTGACGTCCAACGACCTCATGACGCTCCTCGGCAACGAGCTGGCCGGCGCCGCGCCCATCGCGACACTGGCCTATGTTTCCCTGACGGGGGTCATGATGACCGCGATGATGCTCCCGTCGGCGATCCCGATGGTCCTCGTCTACCGGAGGTTTGCCCACGCCGACTCCTTGCCGCGAGAAGGGAACGCGCGCGTCGCCCTGTTCACGTTCAGCTACCTCCTGGTCTGGGCCATCTTCGCGGCGATCGTCCTCGTCGTGGTGATGGGTCTCGGTCTGATGGGCGGCTTGTCAGGCTGGCTCATCCTAGTACCGGGTGCGATCCTGGTCGCCGCCGGGGTCTACCAGTTCACTACCTGGAAGCGATACTGCCTCGAGGGCTGTCAGTCCCCGATCGGCTTTTTCCTGAGCCGGTGGCGGCCCGGTCGTCAGGGAGCAGTTCGCATGGGCCTCGCCCATTCGTACTTCTGCCTGGGATGCTGCTGGCTGCTCATGCTCGTGGTCTTTGTCTCGGGAGCCATGAGCCTCCTCTGGATGGGAGCGGTCACCGGGCTCGTGCTCGCCGAGAAGGTGTGGGGGAACACCCTCTGGATCACCCGCGGGATAGGCCTCGGGACCCTGTCAGTCGGGGCCGCGGTTTCGGCCCTGGCCATCGCCGGCGCCTATGGGCTCCGGTAACCGCCCGCAAGCGATCCGGTCGTCGGGCTATGGGCCTCGCGCTGAGAAGGGAGCGACGAAGCTGTTCTTCTCGGCGACGTCCCATTTCCACCCGTAGTCGGTAAGGCTGAGCTTCTCGGACTTGGCCACCGAGACGTTCGCCACCGCCCCAAACGGAGCGTTCAAGATCCTGACCTCCTTCCCGTCCGAGTCGGTCATAGCCTGAACTCGCATTTCGGCCACGCCGGGAATTTTCAGCGACCGCTTCTTCCCGTCGACGTGGAACTCGATGGGAACCGAGCGGATCCCATGGACCTTTCCAAAGAACGGAGCCAGCACTCCGAAGATGCCGCCGGCCTGACCCGTCAGTATCGTTTCCAGCGCCTTCCGCTGGGCCTCCGTGGCGCGCTGGTCCAGATAGATCGCTCCCTCCCATTTGTTCTTGAGCATGTTTCCAGGGGAGAACGCGGCGATGGCGAAGCTGAGCCCGTCCAGGGGGTGCGTCCCCGAGACTCCCTTCTCGACGTGGTAGCCCAGAAGGACGGTGCAGGTCTCCCCCGTTGGGTCGCTCATGAAAATGCATGGGCAGGCGACCTCACAGTTGCAGGCTTCGAAATATTCACCCTTCATCGACCAGGCGTCGGGCATACAGGGGGATGGGTTTCGGAGGATAAACCCCGCGTCTCGCGCCCCGCACCGATCAGACTGCGGGTCCCGGGCTCTCCGCTCCAACGCCGTCGCCTCGCGCGGAGCGTGTCCGGCACCGCGCGTTGATGGGCGCAATCTGGGTTCCACCCCCTCCACCTCGCGGACCGGAGGGAACCGTTACTCTGTCTCGGAAACCTCGACGTCCGTCAAAAACGGCTTCACTCGGTACAGCTCTCGTCGGATGAGCGTCGCCTTGGCGCGCTTGGTTCCCTTCCTCTTGCGCTTGGATTGGCGACGATGCCGGCCGGGACCGCCCATAAAGAATCCCTCGGTTCAGGCCGGCTTCGCGGGCTTTCCCGGGCGCACGCGAAGGGCGGCACTGACGAGGTCCGTCGGAGTCACGATGCCTACGAGCTTATTCCGGTCCACCACGGGGAGTCGACTAATCGAGTTCTCTGACATGACCTCCATGGCCAGCTCCAGGGGAGCGTCCACTTGCGCCACGAACGGAGGACGCGACATGGCGCTTTCAACCGAGGTCGCCTCCAGGGTCCTCCGGAAGCCGGTTAGGAAGGTGTCAGGTTCACTTCGGATACCGGCCAACAGAACGTCCAGCAACCCCTTCGTATCCGGGAGACTGAACGCAACTCCCAGACTACGCGCGAGATCTTTCTGGCTCAGAACTCCGACGACGTTCTGGGCGGCGTCCACGACCGCAAGCCCCGAAATCTCCCGGCCCCTCAGCAGGACTAACGCGTCGAACAGCGACGCGTCCGGCCCGATGGTCACCGGTGCCCGATTCATCACATCGCCGACCGTTACGTTGTATGCGAGGGGAATTGGAATGCGGGTACGGGAAGGCGACGACGTTGGCCGCATGCGATGAACGGATCTCGAGAATCTCACCGCGGCCGGCGTAGAAGCTTCCATCCATAGGCCAATTCAAACCGACGGTATCCCCTGGCTGTCAAACCGGGTTGACGCCATCCGGGGGTCGATACCGCTGGCGGTTGGCCTGAAGCCAATCACGTCAGGGGAAGATGGCCAAGGAACGGCACCGGCACGCGGGATCGAGGGTGCTTCCCGACCTCGCCGGAAGCAGCTCTCGAGGTTCCTCGCGTCCCCC
Source organism: uncultured Thermoplasmata archaeon (assembly GCA_963787975.1). Lineage (GTDB taxonomy): Archaea > Thermoplasmatota > Thermoplasmata > Lutacidiplasmatales > UBA184 > JAKIWV01. The sequence continues at coordinate 82,180 of CAWBEU010000007.1, read as the reverse complement.
GGCGGCCCAGTCCACCTATGGGTGCCAGGTCGACTCATGGCGCTCTAGTTCTGTCCAGATCTGATCCAGCTGCTCCCGGGTTATCTCTCCCCGGGCGAAGCGCTCCCGTGCCACGTCCACCGCTGGGTCACGACCCCAGCGCCCGTAGTGCCGGAAGTAGCGGCGCGACAGGTATCCGGCGCCGAATCCTCCCGTTACGAACCGCGCGATACTGACGACGATCAGCACGAAGATCGCGAAGACGAAGGCGCCGATCACCCACGCCCACACCGAGGCCCATGTCGCCCACGGCGCCGTGAACGTGAAGGAAGGCGCCGAGGCGACGATGGACAGGAGGACACCGACACCGATCAGCACGAACATCACGGCCAGCCCGAGAAGGATCCACCGGGCCGGGCTGGTTGAATCATCGAGGGATCGACTGGGGAACGGAGGGTTCACTGTGTTCATGCCACTCACCTAAAATTGCATGATCCAAGGGACAATTAGTCCGCCGTCGGTTCTAGTTGACTTTCCGATTCGCCGCGAAGGCGGACGTACCTGCTGTCTCGTGGAACGGAGGCCAGGCGCAGGACCGAATGCCAAGGCTGAAAGGCTTCCATCCGGCCTCGAACCGGTCGGAGTAGCCGTCCCTGCCCTCGATCGGAGCTCAGGGTACCCTAGCTGCGCCAGCCGAATGTTTCCGGCGGCTGTGGCTCCCTTTCGCCGTTTTCTCTCGGCGGAGCGTAGACTGAGGCGAACCAGGTCGCTCGACCAGTTCTACCGTTGTTCCATCGGGGTCGGACACGTACACCACTCGCGCGCCCGCCCACCAGGTGGGGGTAACCACCTGGATCGGGTCGAATTGCGGAAGCACGCCCGCTGCACGGAGACGCCTCAAGGCCGCGTCCAGATCCACGACGCGAAGGCCGATGTGTCCCCCACCGGGAGCAAACGGAGTCGGACGGAGTGGCCTCCTTTTCGGTTGAAGGTACTGGAGGAGCTCCAGGATCTGTCCACCCCCGAGTTCGAGGTCGGCGTAGCGAAACCGGCTATGGGCGACACCCGCCGGCCCGCGTACCGGGGGTCCCGCGTCTTCCCCGCGACCCAGGACGGGGATCTTCAGGAGCCCCTGATAGAAAAGGAGGGAGCGTTCGAGGTCGGCCACCGTCACCGAAACATGGTCCAGCCCGCGCGCCATCCTCGTTACCTTGCGAGCGGGGGGGCCTGCAGGCGGGGCGGAACAATGTCCCGTCGGAAGACGTCCTCGATCGTCTCTGCCTGCTTGATTACTTCCGCCTCAGAACCGTTCACGAGGATCGTCGCCGGCCGCGGCATGGCGTTGAAGTTCGCCGCCGTCGCGTCTTGGTAGGCGCCCGTGTCGAGAAAGGCGATATGATCGCCCACCGTTACTAGAGGGAGTCGCGCGTCGGGGACGATGACGTCGAAGCCACACGAGATCCCGACGATATCCGCCGTCAGCACGGCGGAGGCCCCGGCCCGTTCCGTGACGATGGGAGTCCATCGGTTCCTCTCGATCAGGGTGTCGAGGAGGAACATCTCGGTGGTATCTACTTCCACCCAGGTTCGGGGGACCGGCTCGGTCTGTGATTTGATGTTGCGAACCGTGGTGAGGTGGAGACCCGCGTCGGCGTAGAGTCCTCGTCCTGGCTCCACCTCGAGAACCTTTCCCTGCGTCGCGATTCGCGCGTTGGTGAGGGCGCCGCGGAGACCGTCGGTCAGGACTTGCGCGTAGTCCTCGACCGTGGGCGCCAGAGCCCCGACAGCTCTCTTGCTGCCCCGGCTGGTCGCTCGCGCGGTAGGGTCGCGTGGCGATGCGAACCCGCCACCCAAGTCGATCTCGTGGGGCTCCCAGCCACCCCACGCGTCGTGGAGCTCGCCGATCAGCCCTCCTACGCCGCTCGCCATCCGTCGCCAGACCTCGAGGTCGGTGCTGTGCCGACCGAGGTGGACCATCACGCCGGTCACGTCGAGTTCCGGGGCGGTAATGGCATCCGGACCGATCTTGAGCAGTTCCTCGGTGGGAATACCGGGCTTGTACGCCTGGGCGGCGTCTCGGATGGACACCTCCTCGTCATGAAAGTCGGACGACTGCTCGAGATCCTGGTACAGCGGCCGCAGTCGAAACCGTACCCGGGCGCGGAGGTGGAGTTCGCGAGCCACCTCCCGGACGAGGGCTACCTCTCGTGGACTGTCGAGGGTAATCCGTGCTCCCGCCCGAAGCGCCCGCTCCACCAAGGGCCGGTCCTTGCTCGAACCGTTGACGGAGATCAACTCGGGCCGGACACGACTCTGAAGGGCAGCGAACAGTTCGGGGAGGCCGAACGTGTCGCAACCCACTCCCTCTTGGGTCAGCACGTGTCGGAGCGCAAGTGAATAGTTTGCCTTAATTGAAGGGAGAATGTGGACGGGCCCCTCTGGCCAGCGTTCCTTGAGCGCCTGGATGTACCTCCGAACTCGGCGCCTCAGGCCGTTCTCGGACATCACGTAGATCGGAGTACCGAAGCGACGGGCGAGCTCCTCGGCCGCCACCTCTTCCACGAATAATCGGCCGCCACGGACCGAGAGGATATCGTCCAGCACGGCGTCGGACGTCGGGGTCATGTCTCGACCGGACCGCACCTACGGATGCAAGTAAACTTACCTAGCGAGACTTCTGCTCCCCCCGTCCAGACGCTCTGGCAGGATAGCCGAGTTTCCGGTTTACGGCATTGCCTTCCCTCCGGTGGCGAAAGGTCGAGCAGGGTGGCACCCCTACTGTTCTTGTAGGGGTAGACTATCGAACCCTTCGACGGTTTCTAAGGTGCAAGAAAGACCCGAAGGTCGTCAAACCCAAGCGCCCCGTGGGGCCAGCGGACGAATGATGGGAAGGGGACCCGTCGGAGGTCACGACGACCTGGATCGGCCAGGGTGGCGGTGAGCCCGGTTGAAGCTCTACGTCTACGTCCTCCGGAGGGTCCTGCTGCTGGTCCCGGTCCTGCTGGGCGTGATGACGATCACGTTCCTCATGATCAGCGCCATTCCGGTCGGCCAGCGGCTCGACTCTCAATTCGGACAATCGAAGTTCGGGTCCGGGCCGTACGTCCTTTGCTCCCGTTTTGGCTTCACATCGCCGAACGGCTCCCGATTCTGCCCTAACCCCTGGTACTGGAATGGCATCCGGGAACTGGGACTCAACCAGCCCGTACCGGTGCAGTGGGCTCACTACATGTTCAATCTCTTGACGGGACAGTGGGGGTACACGTCGGCGCACAGCCTCCTGCCCACGGTCGGCATTCCTGGGGGGATTCCGGTCCTTACTGTGCTGTCCTGGTACCTTCCGTACACCTTGGAGCTGGCGATCCTCTCCCTCGTCATGATCTGGTTTCTTTCCTTTCCGATCGGGAACCGAGCCGCCGTCCATCGTAATCAGCCGTTCGACCAGGGGGCCCGGCTGCTCTCCTTCTCGGGCTTCGCGCTTCCGACGTTCCTGCTCGCGGGCGGGACCTTGCTCGGCGCGGTCCTTCTCACCGGGGGGTTCACCCACATCTGCGGAGGGACCGCGACGCCGTGGGACCTGTGGTACGGGCTTCCCCCCGACCCGACCGGGTACGCCTGTCCTCCGTATGGGGGAGTGCAGCCCAGTTGGATCGGCCAGTATGGGCAGACCTCCCCGACCCACTTTCCGACGGTCGACGCCCTGTTCCATGGCCAGCCCCTGATCGCGCTCGACACGATTCGCCGGCTCCTTCTCCCAGCCTTCACCGTCGCGTACGGCTCTGTCGCAGGATCCTCCGGTTCGTCCGCAACAGCATGCTCGAGGTGCTGAGCCTCGACTACATCAAGCACGCTCGCGCGATCGGGGTCCCGGAACGCCAGGTGATCGCCCGGCATGCGGGACGAAATGCGTTCAACGTGAGCCTCACCGTACTGGGGCTCACCTTCGCTTTCTTCATCGCCGGGTTCCCCGTGACCGAGCTCATCTTCGGCCTGAGGGGAATTGGCCTTCTCTTCACCTACTCGGTACGGCCTCCGTACGATTTCGGCGTCATCTTCGGAACGACGATCGTGTTCACGGTCATCGTGGTCATCGCGAACATCGTCGTGGACATCCTGTACGCTTACCTGGACCCCCGGGTGAGGCTGGGCTGAGATCGTGCAGGATACCTCCGAGACTTCCCCATCCGGCCCGCAAAAGGGCGCAGAGGCCGAGAAGGAGAGCGCTCAGGCACGTTCCTTCCGCGCGCGCATCGACCAGTTCCGGCGGACATGGCACACCCTCAAGCAGAACACGCTCGCGATGGTCGGGCTCGGGCTCCTGCTGTTCTTCGTCCTGGTAGCGCTGGGTTCGTTCTTTTACCCGGGGCCGTCCACGTCGATGACCCTCTACTGCGGAACCTACCTTTCCTCGGCGACAAACTGCGTCAAGGTCTGCACCTACGCCGCGCCCCAGCTCTCGCCGGGGGCCGGGTGCTATCTGGTGTCTTCGTTCGAAAAGTCGCTGGTTCCGCCCACGGTCTCGCTGTTGCCGCTCTCGATCGGCCCGTTACCTCTGGGGTCTCTCTCGTCGACCCCGGCGGACGGGCTGTTCTACAACATGGCGACCGGGCTCATCAAAGGGGCTCCCTGGTCGCTCGGGATCTCCGTGACGATTGTGGGGAGCGGCGCGTTGATCGGCATGATTCTCGGCGCCGTGTCGGGGTTCCACGGGGGGGTCGTGGACGAGACCATCATGCGGGTGACGGACATCTTCCTCTCCATCCCCGGCCTGCTGCTCGTGCTCGTGCTCCTCGCCGTCCTCTCGACGGCGCTCGGCAACTCGCTCACGTTCCTGGGGCGCGTGGGCATCTTGGTGGGCGCCTTCGTCGTCACCTGGTGGCCGTTCTACACCCGGCTGGTCCGGGGACAATCGCTCGTCGTTCGGGAGCAGAAGTACGTCGAGGCCGCCAAGGCCGGCGGCGCGGGCCCGGGCCGGATCCTCCGGAAACACATCCTCCCGAACGTGATGTATCCGGTCCTGGTCCAGTTCTCCCTCGACGTCGGGACCGTGCCGCTGCTGCTCGGGGTCATCGTCTTTCTCGGCTTCCCGATCTGGCCGTCCACGCCGTTCCCTGAGTGGGGCACGCTCTCCGCGATCGCGGTGCAGAACCTCGAGACCTTCGTCCTCGACTGCGCTACGCCCGGGATCGTGTGCACGTTCCCCTGGTGGCAGATCCTGTTCCCCGGGCTGACGGTCTTCCTGTTCGCGATCAGCGTGAACTTCCTCGCCGACGGACTGCGCGACGCCCTCGACCCCCGCCTCCGGCGCTAACATACCCTGGGGGAACTCGCTCCCCTTCCGCCGCCCGGCGAGCATCGGGACACGGCGGAGCTTAGGAAGGCGGCGAGAGAACGCCGTTCCCGTTCACGAGCCACCACCAGTAGAACCCGGCGTAGACCACGTTCGTGGACACCGAGGACGGGTGGATCCAGGCGGCATACGGGATGACGAGGTCGTTCTGGAACTCGCTGATCATGATTCCCAGCTCGTTGGCGATCGTTTCCGCCTGGGCGAACTGGAGCACCCGAAGGGAGTTCGCCGGGAGGGACCCGGCCGCGGTCATGAGCCCGATCATCGCGTCGTACGCCGCGCCCTGGCAGGACTGGGGGACCACGGGGAATCCGGCCGCCGAGATGTTCACGTAGAAGTTGTAGTCCGTGGGGCAGGCGGCGCCCCCGGGCATCGTCGAGTTGAAGGCGTTGGGCGTCGAGGTCACGTAGGAGGAGCCGAGCCCCTCGGCGGTGGCCTCGGGGAGAGTGAAGGTCGCGTCGGGATAGTAGAACGGATAGGCGTAGTCGGTCGGGTCCGGGTAGTCGGGGTACCACACCCCGGTTTCCATGGGAAGGGCATTCGTCCCGATTCCGGCCGTGCCTTCGAGGGCGAGCGTGGTGGCCGGGATGTCCACGAGGCTCATCTGGATCGCCCCTCCGGTCACATTGGCCACGGACCCGATGAACAGCGGAATTCGCTCGTCCTCCGCGGTGTCCCCCTGGGAATTGTAGACGGGGAATTTGCAGGGGTTGGCGGTCGTGCAGGAGGCCGCTTCGGGGTCGTAGTACGGCCCATGGGTGTTCATGGCCGCCCACCAGTACGCGGGGCAACTCGTGTCGCTGGCGTTCGTGCAGGGGTTGCCGCTCGGCCAGTTGATGTCGTGGGGATAGTAGTTGCCCATGAAATCGGGGATCGCCCCGCCGAAGTCGAAGCCATACTGGATTCCGTCGACGGTGTTGACGGTGGACTGGACCGACGCGTACGGGTAGGCGTGAACGAAGAACTGGCGCATGCCCAGGTAGCTGAAGAAGTCGGAAGGGATGGTCACCGGGTTCGACGTGTAGGTGTTCTCGCGCGACTTGCTGAAGTTGAGGGCGAAAAAGAGCGTATTGATGGCCAGGGAGGGGACCACCTGAGCATTGGTCTTCCCAGCCTGAATCAGCTGGAGCAGGAAACCGGTATCGGTCGACGGGAAGCTCGCGAAGTCGGCGACGCCGGACGCCATCGACTGTTCCCCGAGGGTTGGGTCGGACTCCCAGACCACGCGGACGATCGGCACGTAGTCTCCGGCCACGGGCTGACATGCCGACCAGGTGCAGAACGGGTTCGAGTGGTACGCGGGGTTGGCGGCGAGGTCGTAGCTCTCGCCGAGCTGGAACCCGGAGAGGTAGTAGGGACCGGACCCGGCGGGGCGCCACTGGGTGTTGCCCGCGTACACGCCCGTGACCGCGTTGTAGTAGTTCTGCTCCCAGCTGTCAAACCCGGTGTAGAACGACGGGGAAGAGAGCGTCGTGATCTGAGCCGGTGTCGGGGCCCGGCACGGATGCGGCCCCTGGTCGGAGGCGTTCGACGCGGTCCAGCCGGGGATCCCCTGTCCCTGGGCGGGCATGCTGAACCAGCCGCAGGGGACGACGCTGCTCCCCTGCTGGTCCGAAATGAGCTCCAGGAAGAACGGCCACGCGTTTCCATAGCTGTTGCTGGCGTTCGCGTGGAACGTGATGCATCCGTGGTAGAGCGCCGTGTCCGTGATCGCAATGCTCGGACAGGCTCCCGACTCATTGATGGTCATCGCAGCGAACATCCACTGCGGGGTGTTGTTGAACGTCGCGTGGAGGCCGGTGTCCCAGCTGGCATTTCCGCCCGGGAGCAACGACTGGGTGATGATCCAACCATTCGTGAACAGGGGAGCCGGTAGGAGCGAGAACGCCAGCGTGCGAAGGACAGAGAACATCACGTCCGAGGGGTAGACTCCCCATGACGGGTGTCCGGCGTCGTACGGGTCATAGAACTGGGGCGCGCTGCTGATGACGAAGGTGTAGTTGGTTCCCTGCTGCAGGTTGTCTCCTCCGTACAAGGAGGCGCACTGCGCGCTGCCGGGGACGCACGTCGCGATCATGGGCACATAATCGTTCGGACTGGGTCCCGCCGCGCTGCCGTTGTAGAGGATCAGGGTCTGGTAGATGTTGCCCACGACCTCGTACCCGGCCAGGTCGTAGTCGATCGCCGGGTCGAACGTGGTGGCTCCGCCGGAGTAGCTTTCATAGGCCACGATCTGCCCCGGATGCGGGTCCACCGTCGTGGGGGAGCCCGCGAAGCCGTAGTTCTGACCCGAGGGAGCGACCTCTACGGTCCAGGTGAAGTTCCCGTAGGCTGTCGGGTTTCCAGTGGAGACCCCGGCGCCCACGAACGTGACCTGGTACGTGCCGGCCTTCGCGTAGGTGAACGACGCCTGAGCAGTCTGAGAGGTATTGGTGGCGCCACTGACCGTGCCGCCCGGGGAGACGATCGTCGGCGTAGCGAGCGTGTAGAGAGGGTTCGTTGGGGGGAGGGTATACATGCCTTGAAACGTGAGAGTCTCTCCGATTTGGAGCAGCGACGTCGGATTGACCATTGACGTGGAATTGGACACGAGGGCCCCGAGCGCGGTCGGAACGGTCCCGAGAGAGTCCGTCGCATAGTCCGTGGCTACTGAAACGGTCGTGAGGGCGTGTTCATTGTCGTGAACGACGCCGTTCACCACCGCGGACACCGAGATGATGTACACCCCCGTGTGCGTGTAGGTGTGGATGACGGTGGGAGACGTGGTGTGGTTGGTGGTCCCGTCGCCAAAGGTGAACAAGAAGCTCGAGGCCTGGTACTGAGACGGCACGATCGCGGTCACGGGGATCGGGACGTTCTCTTGGGTAGTGCGCAACGGCACCAGGACACCCAGATCGTGGGTGTTGGTACTGGCACTGCAGACAGGACCGTTGGCGGGGGCGCATGTGGTTATGGGATGGGAAAACGCAACGTAGGTCCCGGCTCCCGATACCACCAACACCACGGCGAGGATCACTACCGCGAGCGGCTTCCCGAGCGCCCGCGAGCTTGAGATCTCGCGCGACGCGAGGTGGGACCGGTTCAGTCGCCTTGGAAGGACCATCAGTCGGCTCGGCGGAGGGGGAACCTGTTCTCGATATTAGTCACTTTGGAATGGAAATCGACCTGCACCCCAACGACTCGAAGATGATTCGATGAACGCCGCGGTGTGGGCGCTGAGTCAGCTATCGGACCTCCGGCGGGCTTCTACATGGATTCAGACAGAGAAGCTGCTCAGTTCCTCGGTATGGACTCCGCGGGTGCAATATTGATTGCCCCCGGTATCTGCTCCGCCGCGGGGTAATCAGACCCCGCGTCGTCGTCGTACGATACCAGTTGAGACCCTAGGCGCTCGTCCGCCGTGCGCGGAGAAGTCGGGTCACCGCGACGCGTCTAGTCCTTCACGACGCTCGTGAAGGCGTACTTCGCCGCTTCTGCGTGGGACATCAAATGGTCTGAGATCTCGTCTGCCTTGAGCGTCTGGTAGCCACAGACGAGGCAACGGTACAACATGAGTTCATTCGGGCGGGAGCCGACGGCACCTAGGGAGGACATACCGCTCATCAAGAGACTCTACAGTGCGTCGCACCGAAATACGTTTCGCCAAAGCACACCAGCCCCACCCCGCTGATCGGCAGCTTGCGTCCGGACAGTTCCGTTCGGGAATCCACGCTGCGGGATAGGGACGGCAGCGAGGTCGTTTCGATTTCGTTGGTGCAATGGTCATAGCGCCCGGCGACCGGACGTGACGAAGACCCGGCTTCCTTGGGTCTCCGTCGCCGGTGGTCCGGCCGACCCCCGTCCAGCGCGTAGAGCGTGACCCTCCCGATGGAATCAGCCCGAAAGGTGAGACCTCACCCAGCCCAGCACGCGTCGGGCCCGCTTGCGGAGCTCCTCAGCCTCCTTCTCCGTAAACGCACGGGCCTCGGACTCGACCCGATTCTTGCTGTCCAAGACCTCGGCGACCTGCCGCAGCGCGGCGTCCGCGTCCGGGAGCTTCAGCGATCGAACCATCCCATGGACGCCCGCATGATCCTGTCCGCTCCATCGCTGGCCCGAGAGCGCGACGGTCAGGCTATCGCACGCGGAGATCACGCAATGAACCCCGAGCAACCCGACCGAGTTCCAGGCGCGGACCGAGGCGGCGTGGTCCATCTGCCAGGCAAACTCCTCGGCGCGTTGCAGATAGACCGCACTGCGCTCTCTTGCGACGACTTCAATCCGCGCCACCCGCACCCCCCGGGGTCACTTCGACCCCCTCTCGATCGATCGCTCCCAGTAGCGAAGGGTTCCTCGGGTGTCGGGTCTCGGCGTCGGTATAGACCAACGCGGCCAGCGGGTTGCCGAAGCGGATCCACACCCGGTCGCGGATCTTCTCTAGCGCTGAGTCGACCGAGGCTCGTTCGTCGGCCGTTCCCACCTGGACGAACAGGTCAACGTCACTGTCGGCCCGCTCGTCCCCCCGCGCCACGGAACCGAATAGCCGGGCCCGGCGGACCGGCACTCCTGCGAGGAGGCCTCCCACGTCGCGGGCGAGCGCGTCCCGGAGCGAGGCCTCCGCATGGAACAGTTGAGACAGCGTGGGTGCGAGAACGTGTCCCTCGTTCACGCTCCAAGCGTAGGACCGCCCCTGCACGTCGCGAAGGAGGATACCGACCTGGAGGAAGTCGTCCAGGTCTCTAGCGGCCTGCGCCGTAGAGACCCGAGCCGCTGCAGCGAGTTCCCGTCCCGTCCAGCGACGGCCGGGGGTGGCCAGAAGCTTCCGCAGTAACCGGAGCTTGGTCGGGCTCCCAAGGAGCGGGTCGAGCCCATCCTTGAGTCTCATCGTTTCATCTGAGAGACATATGTATCATATAAAAGACATGCACCCGAAGGTTCATCAGGCGCGCCGCCGGCGAGGCGTGTCCAGATCTGATGGGGCGATGCGACGGCACGGTTTCCAAACTCAGGCAGCACGATACTCGTTGCACGCTTCTCACGCGCTGGATACGAACGTTCTCGGAAACTACGTACGTTGTCGGAAACCGCCTAAAGCTACGGGGGAGGCAGGGGTACCTCTTCGGAGGGTCTTTCTACCGGAAATCATTCTCGCCGGCATGGTCTACGTACGAGATTGGGGGAGCGTCTTTGACGCGCCGGTCGATGTGGTCTGGGAGTTCGTGCAGTCCGATACCGATCACGGGAACAGCCACAAGGGCCGCCGAAAGTTCGATAGGAAACAGGTCAACGAGAACACCGTGATGCTCTCCTGGGAGCAGGACATCGACGGCAAGTGGATCCCGATGTCGAACCGGCTCACCTTCCATCCGCCCATCGGGTTCTTCGTCGAGCCGATGGAAGGCCCGATGGCGGGATCGAAGTTCTTCAACTACTACGTCCCGAAGGGTGAGCAGACCGAGGTCGTCGTGGTCGGCGACTGGCATTCCAAAATGATCCCCGAGGCGCAGCTCGAGAAGGCCGTCATGGCGAACCTCGAGAAGGTCTTCAACGAGGACTTCGCCGCGATCAAGGAATTCAAGCAAAAGCCCAAGAAGCACGCCCCGGCCCACTAGTCCGGAGGGGCCCGCGGCCGAGCCGGGGCATCGAGGCCGAAGGTGCAACGGCTGTTGCACGCTGCGTCGATGACCTCGAGTCCGAGCACATCCTACCCGTTTCAAACCCCCGTCCAACGAAGGACTCTTCAGCCTCAAGGTCCTTAGCTATCGTGGTCCTAACTCTTCGTAAGAAGAAGTTCACAATCATCGCGATCGCGGCATGCGCGGCTGTACTGGCCACGGCCTTCGTCCTACTCGCGATCCCCATCGCGCAAGAGCAGTCTGGATCCATGCTAATCGGACTCAGACTCTATTCTTTCGAGGCGGAGTCGCTGTTCGGTGCCAGTTGGTCCAATTTCACTTACCACGGCGTCACCTTCGGTTTCCATATTTGGTGCCTGGCGTCTCCAGCCGCAGGAGAGATTTGTGGGAACGCAACCGAATCGAACGGGAAGCGCTACGCGTTCTCGTTTTGGGACGGACCACCGAGCCCCGAGCCTCGGTGGGAAACGTGGGTAGCCCCGGACGCCAATGAGGCGGCCCAGTACCAACAAGGGGGCCTAGTCCATCTGCTGGTTGCGATGTAAGGTGAATTGACGACCGTGGTAGAAACCTACCCCTTTCGCGCGACCTAGGCGGTCCCGCTGGAGCTTCCGAGGACGCGGCAGAGTCGTTCTCGGACCTGAGAATGGACGCTTGTGGGCAGCGGAGGAAACTCCTTGCTAACGAACGCCGTCGCCCCGCTGGGCAAGTGGGTTTCCGTGACCTCGCCGCGAATCATCTGGTGGTTGAGGGCGTCGCCCTTCCTGTGCGGCGCGAGATGAAAGTGGAGATGCGGGATTCCGCCGCCGAAAACGTAGATGTAGACCACCTCGGCCTCCGTGGCTTCCCGGAGCGCTCGTGCGGCCCGAGCTAGGACGGGGCCCAGCGTGCGGGCTTCATCGCCCTCCAGGTCAGTGATATGCGGCACGTGGCGCTTCGGTTCGAGATACGAGAAACCCGCAATCTCTCCTTCGGTGGCCGTGGTCAGTCGCCAGTGCGCGTCTTCCCAGACCTGGACGCGCCCAAGCTCCGGGTCGCCAGAGGGACCGCGACACAGTACGCAGGACGCCTCCACTGAGATCACGGTCCGCGCAGTCCGCTTGCAGATTAAAGCCCGTGGACGGGCGACCCCTTCCGGACCATGACCCACGATCGGAAGGGCGGAGAGCCACGGGGCCCGGCCCGGGCCCTCAGAAGGATGTGCCACGTCAGGGAATAGTTGCCAGGTCCTCCAACAACATCCGCCGGTCGTCCCGGTCACGCACTTGGGCCCCAACCCGGCGCGCTTCCCGGAGATAGCGATTCCGGTTGCGCCGTTGCCCTGCCACAGCGGCGGCGCGCGCCATGGCTTCGTACGCGTAGGCAAGATAGAAGCGACCCAAGCGGTCCCGGCGGGCGATTTCCAGGGCGCGACGGCCGTGGTACAAGGCGGGCTCCGCCCGTCCCAGGGCCGAGTAGACGCGGGAAACCTGCCACTCACCGACTGACAGGTTGAGGGGCGTTCCTGCGTGGCCCCAGTGATAGCGTGAGGCGTGAGCCGCGTGGAGCATTTCGTCGCACTCCTCCGCGCTTCGTTTCGTTTGGTCCAAGAGCGACCAGGTGTAATTGAAGAGGTCACCGGCGATCTTGCGGTGCTGGCCCCGGCTCAGCGGGTCGGTCCTTCGGCGCACGAACTCTGGAATCGGCCATCCCCGATTAGGAGCTTTCCCCTAACGGGGGCGACGCAGGGGAGGTTCCGTCCAGGATCCGCCCACTTCGGGCCCGGTCCAGCTCATGCCGCCTACCCATTCCGTGAACAGTGATTGACCTCGACTCTATGCGGGCGATGCCATCCTTGTTTGCCAGGCGATATCGGGGGGTTGCAAAGGATGAGGACGCCGTCTCAAACCGTAGCGAACAGAACCAAGGCGCGCGAGCACGAAGAATACTCCAAGATCCCCCCGGGCGACCGTCCCCGCGCGCTCACGGTCCGCGCGATAATGACCCTCGAGGTGTGCACGGCCCGGCCCGCCTGGTCGCTCCTCGACGCCGCTCGGGTGATGCGCGACAAGCATGTCTCGGGGTTGCCCGTCGTCGATGACACCAACCGAGTGGTCGGAGTCCTCAGCGAATTCGACATTCTCGCGGACCTCGACCGGTCGGTGGGAGTGGGGTCGGTTCGCGGAGTCCTCGACCTGTTGCTCGAGGTGGAGGGGCGGACCACGCTCTCTCGGCTGGACCAATGTCTCCGGCGCCTGGAAAAGGTCCGTGTCGCAGAGGTGATGACCCAGCGGGTCGTGACGGTCGATCCCGATGCCTCCATGGGGGAGGCGGCGCGGCTCCTCCGCGCCTTCTCGGTGAGGCGCCTTCCCGTCGTTGAGGGGGGACACCTCGTAGGCATCGTCACCTCCCAGAACATCGTCGACGCGCTGGGCTGAGGGTGTAGGGATCGGGCGCGTCGGTCTTCCGTTCGGGACGTCGCCGCGCCATCCCCATCTCACGAGGGGCGGGACCCGGCCCGGAGGGCCGGGGAAGAGGTTGAGCTCGTGATCGGGTCCGAAGACCCGACGGCAGTAGACCCGATGGGCCTACGGCGCGAGAGCGATCTGCCGGGCGAGACCGAGCTGCTGGTTGAGGTCCGAGGCGATTCCGTAGGCACGGAACGACTGGATCTTACCGGCCTCGTTCAGGACCACGCGAGCCATCTGCTCCTGGACGAACTTCTTGTTCGTCGGGGCGATCGACTTTCCGTCCTGGGCGGTGAGCGGACCCGTGTGGGTTCCGTGAACCGAGTTCAGGACGACGACGTCGTGGCCAGAGAGGTAGACGTTCTTGACGTCCAGCGTCCAGTCCGGAAACGCTTGGAAGCTCCCCGCGAGGAAGCCGCGAATCGCGGTCTTTCCGTGGAGGGGCGCGTCCAGGGTCGGGACCTGGAACGTCGCGTCTTCGGCGTATTGTTCCAAGACCTTGTCGACATTTCGGGTGTTCACAACGGCGATCATCTGGCGGGCTTCTTGTTCTGTCAGTTGCGTCATTCTTTCTCCTCATCTATATAAAAATCGCCGAAGGGGATAAGTAGGACTACGTCCCGCCGGCACACGGGACACGCCTACTTCGAGGTCCCTCGCGCCCCGGATCGTCCCCATGGAAACAAGGGCCGGGGTTCGATTCGCGGGGTGAGGTGGCGGGCGGCTTCCTCGAGCTGGATCTGAGCGGACGAGACCGAGCCGCGATAACGCGGCGACCCCACCCGCGTGCGCCAGGCGGACCACCCTTCGGCCTCCAAGGCGTGGGCACCGCTGGGCGTATGCACGGACCGGGTCAGGACCAGCAATCGTTCTCCGAGGTCACGGAGGTCGAGAGGGGACCCCGGAGGTTTCGACGAGATGTCCGACGGGAGCAGATCACTCCGGACGAGGCCCACACGATCGACATTGGCGAGGAGTCGTCGGCCGACCGCGCTGAGTCCGGTCATCTGCCAGGGCGCCCTCGCGCTCCCCACGCGCTCGAGGGCGGGCCAGAGGCGACGGTGCACGAGGGTCTGCTTTCCTCGCCAAAGCCGCACGAGCAACGCGTCGGGGTCGGACTCGAGAGCTTCTCCCACCCGGTAGATCGCTTGCCCGGCAGGATGCCCCCACCAGGAACCGGAGATGGGAGCCCCCGCCACGATGGACACGAGGGAGGGGGATCTTGAGTCGGTGAAGGGCAACAGGCCCCACCGGCGCAGGTCCCGCTTAACCCGGAGGAGCGATGCGTCCCGGACTCCCTTGTCCACAAGCACGGGAACGACTTCATCGGGATGAAACGTTGCGCCCCTCTTGTCCTCCCCTGATTCTTCGCATATCCCATGGGAGGCAGAGGTTGCGGGCCCTGCCCGCATCCGAGGCCGGGGAGAAATCACTCCGAACTCGGGCCCGGGTCAGTCGTGTCGCCTCGCGGCGTCGGAGGATGGAAATCGTGTCTTGAACCGCTCGAGAACGCTTTCCCATGCATCATCAAAGTACTTCCAGCCGGCCTCCCACGCGGGCCCCTCCTTCCATCCGAGCTGGTCGAGGCTGACCTGTGTCCCCTCCGGCCCGGGACGGTTGAATCTCAACACGACCCAAGCATGCTCCCCCCGAATCTCTGGGAGGGACGGCGGAAAATTCCAGCTAAACGAGAGCATCTCGGGAGGACGGTAGCTCAGGATGCGGCAACCCTCCGACCCTTGCATGCCCCGCGGTTGGTCCAGGAGGAAGTAGAGCTCGAAGGGGCCCCCAATCCGGAGCTCGATCCAGGAGTTCTTCGCCCACCACGAGGCCATTCCCTCCGACGTGGTCCAGGCCCACCACGTTCTCTCGATGGGGGACGATACCGTCGTTTCCTTGTGGAGGATCATCACGAATTTTGGGACCCCATCTTGGCGGCCCATTCGCGACCCCGGGCCTCCATCTGATCCTCCGGAACGTCTTCGGTGTGAGTTGCGAGACCCCAGACGTGACCGAAGGGGTCCACGATCTGCGCGTAGCGGTCGCCCCAGAACATGTCCGTTGGAGGAGCGTTCGACTTGGCTCCGGCGGCGAGGGCGCGGGCGTACAGCTTGTCGACGTCCTCCGTGTAGAAGTGGATCGTGGAGGTAACCCCGCCCAGCGTCGTCGGGCTCCGCGGCCCCATGGTCGGGTCCTCGTCCGAGAGCATGAGGACGCTGTCGCCGATGCGAATCTCAGCGTGCCAGACGGCCTTGCCGTCGGGGGTTCCCATGCGGCTCAGGAGCTTCGCGCCGAAGACCTTCGTGTACCAGTCAATCGCCTTGTCGGCTCCCTTAATCGGAATCGCCGCGGTCAGGGTGTGGTACTGGTCGGGTTTTGCTTTCACGTGTTTGGCCATGTTGACGGCCTCCGGCCTCGTCCAAGCTCGAAGGGGGTCTTACTCTTCGGGGAGGGTCGCGAAACACCCCACGGCGGAGCACCCATTTCATCGGGAGGCACTGGAGGGACATCGACGCAGCGGGAGGTCGGTTAGGATGGTTGGTTTCGATACTGGCTGATCCCGTACGCCACGAGCACGATCCCGAGGATGAGGACCACCACCCCGCCTGCGGCGAATGCGCCACTCGGATCCGGTTGAGGGGAACAGAGGGGATTCATCGAACAGGCTTGGTTGAAGTTCGCCACCCCCTGGGCTACGACGACGGACCCGATGAGGAGGCCGATTCCGATCAGCAGCATCGGGATTCCCAGGTACAGAAAGAGGATTCCCCAGAACCCCCGCCCCACGTTGAGCGACAGGGTGGTGGCGTCGCGTCGGGCCGTGACGAGCTGAAACGAATCCGGCTCCGGTGCGGGGGCGCTCGGGGCGACCGGCCCGGCCGGGGGCAACGCGCGGTGGCACTGCAGGCAAAAGTTGTATCCAGGCGGGTTGGAGGTGCCGCAGAAAGGACAGAACTGGCTGGGCGCCTGTGCTGCCATTGGACCCTGGGACGGTCAGGGAGTGGATGCGCTTCATTCTTTCGAGAATCGAAGGGCCCCCTCGAGGTTCGGCGATCGGGTGGGTTTGAAGATCGGGACGGGTTCGCTGGTTCTATCAACGTTGGCCGGCTGAGGGAGAACCGAAATGTCGACCTGTCCGAAATGTGGCGTCGAGTTGGGGCCGGGCCCCTGGACGGCTTGCCCGGAGTGCGGGACGCTCCTGCCCGCCGCGGCAGCGTCGGCGCCGGGCACACCCGTTCCCCAAGGAAGAACCGCCGTGACGTGCCCGAACTGTAAGACCGCAATGAGCGCCGCCGGTGAGCTTCAATTTCGGGTGGGCGGGTCCACAGGCGGGCCGGGGTTCCTCCTCGGAAACTGGAACCAGCTGTCCGAGCAGCTTCAGCCGTTCTCGGTGTACCACTGCCCGACGTGCGGCCGGGTCGACCTCTACGAACCTGGCAAGTAGAGCGCTGGTACGCGAAAAAGTTGCAACCTCAATTGAATCCGGCTGCGAGCCGAGCACCGGGCCCAAGAGGCTTGCTCGGGCGTTGGTCCCTTTCCGCCGTAGACCGAGGCGTCCGAGGAACGGGATGGGTTGATCGCTCCGTGCTCCGTGTGCTCTAGAGACCCTCCGTTCCTCCATACGATGATATGTCAGCGTCTGTTTCCACGGGCCACAGGGATCCCGCCAAGGGTCCTCCCGTATGTCGGAAAACTCGCTGTTCGCGGGCGCGGTCCTTTCCGCCACCGGAGGGTTCGTCACATTCGTCATCGGGGCGGTGGTCGCCGGGATAGGGGCCAGTGGAGTGGCGGGAAATTTAGTCTCCGGGCCGATCGTCGGCGTGGGCGTCGCGGTCGCTGTGGTAGGCATCGTCCTCCTGCTTCTGGGCATCGCTCTGAAGCTCGCCCCGGAGATTCACACGGGCCTCGGCATCGCTATTGTTATTCTTTCATCGCTCACACTTTTTGGAGGTTCGGCATTCTACCCGGGCGCGGCGCTCTGTATCGTAGGGGGAGTCCTCGGCATCTTCTCTGAGAGCTGGGAAGAACAGGTGTGGGAAGCGGCGGACCGAGGTGTCGGGCCGGCGGCGCGACGTATCGACCCGTCGACCTCTACCCGGGGACCCGGAGTCTGCCCGGAGTGCGGAAGACCAACGGGCGAGTCGGCTAGGGTCTGCCCGCATTGCGGGACTTGGTTAATTCCGCGAACCTCGTGATGCCTCGGGGAACCTCGGGATTGCCCCTGGTTTGCGGGTCCATGACGACAGTCAGCTACGGTTGCAAGGAGGATTGCAACTACGCCCCACCACGGAGCAAGGTCTTGAACGCCGAGCCGAGCGACTCCGGGGCGTGAGAATGCTCCGCTCTAGGTTCGCGAGTTAGATGGTCATCGGGATGCCCGTGCGGAAGGTCAAAATGGCGCCGGGGAGGAAGAGCCCGTCCGCGCCGGGGATGGCTGTTGGACGCGCGCGCGGGAGCCTCCTCAGCTCGCCGGTCCCGTTATCACCCGTAGGCGAGGTGAGGGGCGCGTGAAGGCGAGCGACCGCCGGCGGATGACCGTCAACCGGCGCAAGTGGGATGAGAGCGTTCCGTTGCACGTTGCCGGTCCCTCGTACGACGTTCCCTCCTTCCTCCGGGGTCGCTCGACCCTGCAGCCCGTCGAGGTCAGCGAGATGGGACCGGTCCGTGGAAAGTCTCTCCTCCATCTACAGTGCCACTTCGGGCTCGACACGCTCTCCTGGGCGCGACGCGGCGCGCGGGTGACCGGGGTGGACTTTTCCTTGCCCGCGGTCCGAGCCGCGCGCCGACTCGCCCGGCGGGTCGGAATCAAGGCCCGGTTCGTCCAGTCGAATCTCTACGACCTACCCGACGTCCTCGACGATCGGTTTGACATAGTGTATACCGGGAAGGGAGCGATGTGCTGGCTCCCCGACATCGACCGCTGGGCCCACGTTGTCGCAAAGTTCCTGAAACCGGGCGGGCAGCTGTACTTGCTCGAGGACCACCCGGTGGCCGAGATCTTTCCGAACGACCCGCCGATCACGAGTCTCGTGCCGAAGGACCCTTACTTCGGCTCCCGAGCGCTCCGAGAGGAGTATGATGGAACGTATGCGACCCACGTGAAGATGAAGCACAAAGTCAGCTACTCGTGGATCCACCCTGTGTCGGAGACCCTCTCCGCGTTGATCCGGCATGGACTCGACATCGCGTCAGTCCAGGAATACCCGTACAGCTACTGGCCCCGATATCCGTTTATGACGGAGGACCGGCAAGGGTACTGGCATCTTACCCAGCAAGCCGGGGTCATTCCACTGATGTGGTCGGTGACGGCTCGACGAAGGCTCGGGGACGGCTGATCCTCGCGCGCGCGGTCGCGGGCCGAGGGAACTCGCGCGTCGACCGAGCCTCGGAGGCCTCCCCACGTTGAGGGAGGCCACCGACGGTCCCTTTCGCGAAGTTGAAATCCTTCCTCTTTCCTAGCCCGTCGCGGCGGAAAACATGACCGAGGGTGGAACAGAGATCAGCAAGGACCTAGTGGTAGGGCTCATCGACGCGCTGACGGACCGGCAAAGCCAGCTCGATGTCCAGCTCAAGGGGATGACGCTCAGCGTGCCCGGCACCCCTCTTTCCCTGAAGTTCTCGGGGACGGTAACCGTATCCGTGCACCTGCGCGATCTCACCGACGACGAGAAAGCCGCCCACGCGGCGGCTACCATCGCCCACGTTCACGGGTAGCAGCGGGTCCGAAGGCCGCCGCGCGTCCCGCCCGCGAGCAGGGACTCTCACTCGTTCGGGGGCGCCAGGGCACCGATGATCAGGAAGGCCAGGACCGCCGCCCGCATCGCCGGGCCACCGGGGCTTCCGACGCCCACGGCGGCGGTGTCCTGAGCTTAAGGGGGGATCGAGACCCCGGCCTCACTCGACCCAGCCGGAGACGAAGCGCAGCCCGAACGATACCCACAATCCCAGGAGAATTCCGGCGAGCACCGCTAGGGAAACGACTACCACGACGATGTCCTGGAACAGGCTGAACCGCTGGGCCCAGAAAGCGACGTAGAGGAGAGTCAAGCTCAGCCAGCCGACCGCGACGGCGATCGACGCCAACGCCCGCCGCCTGACGCTGCGGAACAGGTCGAACTCCCGGGAGTGAATAGGGTGCGTTCCGGAGAACCGATTGGCGTTCATCGGCCGAGGACCCAGGTTCTAGAATAAGAGCGTAGGTCACTTTCAGTGCGCACCGGACGGGACCGCCGACCATGGGAGTGGGTACAAGGGTGGTTCCCTCCGTCTCGAGGATTCGTGTCGGAAAGAGCGGCCCGCCGGTTTCCTGATGGAGCAAAGAACTAAGCCACCTCAACCGACCATCGGGGGTGAGCACGGCGAGGAACCCTCCCCAGAGGAGGATAGAACGCCCCTCACAATCGGACGAGCGGTTGAGACCATGGAGGGCGATGAGGTAAGGATCCACGAACTGGTTCAGCACCAGACCGGGGAGTGGGTTCCCCCCATCAGCGCCCTCGGGGGTCCACCCGCCCACGTGCTGTATCACGAACTCGTGCTCCATGCGGGACTGAAGCTGTATCGCAACGCCGACGGGGAGCCCCTGCTCGTATTCCTCGACGGCGAGAACCGGAGGAGCTTCCGCTGTCCGAGCCCGGAGTTGATGGGGGCACTGGACCGATTCCGGATGCGACGCGGCGTTCGTCCGTCCCCCTCGAAGGACATTGACGACTTCGTTCGGATCGTGCACGCCCGCGTTACCGATCCGGATGCCAGCGTCCCTTCTCCCCCCCATGACGTTCCTGAGCCGATGGGGATGGAAACGCCGAGCGTCCCGTCCCCACGGGTTCCCGGAGAGAACGAGGAACCGGCGGTGAAGCCAGCGATTCCTGGAGACCCCTGGGTGCCGGCGTCCCTTCCGGGACTATCGATCTCCTTCTCGGGCGGGTTCATGCGAGCCGGCCGGAAGGAGCCCCCGCTTCCCCACTACATCCGTGTTCTCCAGAGCCTCGTCCGCAACGGAGGTTGGATGGGCACCACCCAAGACCTCTCGTCCCGACTCGGGGAGGACGAGACGATGCTCACCGAGACGCTGATCCGCTACCGAGCCGACCTCGCCGAGTTCGGGATCGTCGTCGCCAACGTGCAGGTCGAGTCGGGGTGGCGACTCTTGGTCGTGGACCGAGCCCGTCTCGACGACCAGTCCTAGGCGCCTCGAGCTAAGTGGCCCCTGTCCGCTCGAGACGTATGCGACGTGTCTTGCATCCGCGGGAGCGACTCCGGCGACTCGCCGCGCGGCGCCGCTACGGTGCCGTCGAAGCAGACGGGGACGACTCGATGACTGCGACGGGGGAGACCCGTGGAGGCGCCTTGGGCAACCGCCCCACGAGGAACAGGGCGAACACGAAGGAGACGACGAGAAGCCCCAACATCACGGTGAACGTATGGTCGTAGGACGTGATCAAAGCGCCTTTGAACGACTCGAGATAGTGCGCGCATAACGGAAAGGGAGGGGCTGCGCTCGAGCAGGCAGGGCTTGGGGGAAGGGTCGAGGGCCGTGAATTGGGTGAGCTGAAAGGACGCGAGGACCGACAGCCCGACCGCCCCGCCTAAGGATTGGAGGAACTGAATCAGTCCCCCCGCCTCGCCGACGTCGACCTTCTTGACCTGGTTCTGGGCCGCAAGCAAGAACACGGGGAAGGTCAACCCAATTCCGAAGCCGAGGGGCAGCAATGGGAGAACGATACCTCCTACCGGAATGAACCCGAATCGGAACACCCAGAGGGGGGTGCTCATGGAGAGCCGGGTCAAACCGGCCAAGCCGACCATTCCGATGAGCAGACCGGCGACGGCCACCGTCCGGTAGGGGAGCCGGGTCAGGAGATTACCCCC
The DNA here is from genome assembly GCA_963787975.1 of uncultured Thermoplasmata archaeon. Taxonomy (GTDB): domain Archaea; phylum Thermoplasmatota; class Thermoplasmata; order Lutacidiplasmatales; family UBA184; genus JAKIWV01. The sequence goes on along the minus strand of CAWBEU010000007.1, from coordinate 60,917 downwards.
GAGGGCGGCTCCAAACACGAGTGGGATCACCAGGAAGTAAAGGATGTCCCGGACGGTGTCGGCCGAGCTGGTACCCGCCGGGACCAGGGCGACCCCCACCACCAAGGAGAGGAACGTCGCGACGGGGAAGAACACCATGCCGATGAAGAACGTGGAGCCCCCTCCCGCCGCCATCACACGATGGGCGAGGAGCTGGAGGGGGACCAACGGATTCTCCTGTCGGAGCTCCCAGAGGACGAAGGCGACGATCAGAACCCCTCCGACGGCGAGCAGTACCAGCACCCGAGGCTCCGTCCACGTCCACCCGTTGTCGGCGATCTGATAGAGGGGGAACATCACGGCGGCGACCCAGCCGGCTAACAGGGCGGCCCCCACGAGGTCGAATCTCCGCACGACCTCCGGACGGAGCGGCCCGAGGGTAAGAGCGATCAGAGCGAATCCCGCGAGCCCGATGGGAATGTTGACGTAGAACACCCAGCGCCAGCTCGTGTACGTCACGATCGCGCTCCCTAGGAGCGGGCCGGCCACGACGGCAATCCCGAAGACTCCCGAGAGGGCGCCGATGACCCTTGCCCGGGTCTCCGGGGGGAACACCACGGCCACGATGGCGATCCCGACCGGGAAGAAACCGCCGCTTCCGAATCCCTGAACGGCGCGGAAGAAGATGAGCTCAGGGAGGTTCTGGCTGAGGCCGGAGAAGATCGAGCCCACGATGAACACCGCGAGTCCGCCCAGAAACACGTTCCGGCGGCTCCAGAGGTCCGACAGTTTGGCGAAGATCGGGATGCTGGTCGTGGAGGCGATGACGTACGCACTGATCACGAAGGTGCCGCTGGTCGGCGTGTGGAACTGGGCAAGGATCGTCGGCAGGGCCGTCAGGGCGACGAATTGGTCCAATGCGCCCATCAGCAGGGCGAGAAGAATTCCGATGGTGATGACCAGCTCGAACTCGAGCTTGGGCTGGACCGGGAGTTCGTTCGGCGCGGTCGGTGGCGATCCTTCGGCGGGGGAAGAGGCGAGATCGGTCACGAAGGAATCCCGGTTCGTACTCCGGCGTGTCGGTCGGTCGCAGCCTGCGTTGACATCTCCGAGCCGGGTCTCCCTTCTTCCGACCCGTGCCCGCCCGCACCGCGTGGGGAATTAAGCGTTCGGTTGCCGCGGCATTACTCCGCGAGGACGACAGCTCGAGCGCGGCATCGGGACGGCATTCGTCCCTCCGCCGGGCGCAATCGAACGAGGCCCCGGGTGACCATCAACCGCTGGGCGCTGGGACTCCTCGTACCGTCACGACGTTCGTAACGGCCCCTGCTTCGCGGAGCGACTGTAAGGGAGCGTACTCGGGCGAGCCGTACCACGTGTTCAGGGCTTCCATGTCCTTGAACTCGAGGATGACGAGCGTGTGGAGCTTCCAGTTTCCTTCCACGGTCCTCGGCTCGTGATCCGTAGCCAGGGTTCGACCGCCATACTTCTTGAGGACCGCGGAGAACGTCTCCACATACTGGGCGTACTTTTCCTCATCGTGCCAATCCACGTCGGCTACGAAGTACGCGCCCAAGGTTGCTCGGGGCCGCATCCCGGCGTTCCTATGTAAGTCCTGTTTGCCCGGAGCACGCGCTCGGGGCTCGGTCCTATTCGGAGGACCCAAGCCGGCTTGCACCCACGCCTCCGGGGCGGATCAACGGGCGGAACCTGGCGCGGGCCGATGCGGGCGGGCTATCCCTTATCGACGGCGACGCGGCCGCCGTCGATGGTCCCGTTCGAGCACGCGGCCATAGGTCCTCCACATGACGCCCATATCGCGTTCGAATCCGGCTTTCCGCGGGTTAGCCGGGCCGATGGCCGCCGGCCTTCGCCGTCCTCGAATCGCGAGTTCCGTCCGCTCGTCATCCAGCGCCGTCAGACGGTAGTCGATGGTCCAGTCACCGCGGCTTCCCTTCCCTTCCACGTGCCATCGGTCCGGAGGGTGGAGGGTGGCCACCCACCGGGTCCAGTCCCAACCCTTGGGCTCGTCGGAGAGATCCTCGAAGACGATCTGACGCGCGGTTTTTTTCACCGGCTTCCGCTGACTAGTGAATCCGGCAAGGCCCGGGTCCGCGGGTGAAAATCCGTGTACCAGCGGAAGGCGAATGGGAGGGGGGTACGGAAAACGGTGGTGATCTCGTAGAGGGGAGAAGGCCAGCGGGTCATCAACTCACCGTCTTGCTGGACCAGATCGTCGATGGCGCACGGAGGCGGGACGCCGTGGCCGGATCGCTCATCGCGGGTCCGGCTCCACTACGCTCGGCGATAGTCTCGGTCGAGCGCTTCGGCGAAATGCTTCCAGAGCCGACGCATCATTCGTTCCGTAACCGCCTTCGGCGGAATCGCGTGGTATGGAAACCTAGCTTGCGGTCGGATGTGCCACCGGATCGTGAGACGGGTCTGACCGGCGGCGAGGGGAGTCAGGCGGTAGTCGAGGCTCCAATCCGGGACGTTTCCCCGCAACTCGGCGTGCCAACGGTCCGGTGGATGGAGGGTGACGACCGATCGGTACCACTCCCAGCCGTTCTTCGTCTCCGACAGATCCTCGAGCACAGCCCGTTTTCGACCCCGCTCGATGACCTTGCGCTGGTATGTTCCCTTCTCCAGCGCCGGATCCTGCGGCGAATAGTCCGTGAGCCAACGAAAGACGTACGGTAGGGGAGCGTGAAAGGTCACGCGAATCTCGTAGAGCGGAGGAGGCCAGGAACCCATTGTCTCGCCCCAAGGACGTAGGAGCGCGAGAACGTAAGGCGCGATATTACCTTCGCCGCGGTTCTGGGTGCAATGCGTGTTGCACCTGCTTCCCGGATTGACCTCCTCTGAGTAGCCCTCTATACGGAGCGAACTTATCGGTGGGCGGAATGGAGCCAGCAACCACCCGATGGGCGCGGATTGGTCCGACGAACCGGAAGTGGCTCATCCACGTACCGCCGGGGGGACTGTGTCTCTCCGCGTTCGTTCTGGTTCAGAATCGCCGGGGGGACGTGCTCTTCGGACGACCCCGACCGCATCGCAACTGGCCTGAGAAAGGCGGCGTCGGGGTGTGGCGAATCCGTGATCTCGCACGCGACGGAGCTTGGACTCTACCGGCAACGCACCTGCTCGTCGGAGAGGACCCGGAACATGGGGCGAAGCGGATCGCGCGAACCTGGGCCGGCCTCTCCAACCCACGCCCTCGCCTGGTGGGTGTCGACTCGTGCCGGATGCCGACCGGCCAGTGGAAGGGGGTCGGCCGGCGGCGTCGCCAGCTCTACCACTGGGCCATCGGGTTTGTCTACGAGGTGCGAGCGTCGCGAACTCCCCGGGTGGATCCAGGTTGGTCCGAGTTGCGATTCGTTCCGAGAGCCCAGCTACGCTCCTTACGGATCGGCCGCGAACATCGCGATTTTCTCAGGTACCTCACCCCGACCGGATAGGATCCGGTCGAGGTTGCTCAGAAAGAGTGGGCGCAATGCTGTTTGCAACTTTCGGATGTCGACTGTCGCTGTCCGCGCGCCGGAAACTTCGACTGTCGCACTAGTTTAAGCCCCTCGAGCGTCTGAGGAGAAAAATGCCCGCGACGGGGGGCCGAGCGTCGAGATTCGCTAAAATCGTCGCGGTGGCTGTGCTGCTTTGCCTGCCCACGCTTCCCGCGTTCCTGTCCGCCGCCGCTCCTCAGCGCCTCGCGACGTCGTCATCTGGTTATGATCTGGCCGACGGCCTGTACACCTTGACCCCGGAGCAACGGGTCAGCGCGGCGGCAGACTGGGACAATTTCAACTGCCCCTCGCAAGCTCAGTTCCGTTGGTGCGCGTACCCCATCGGAGTTTCGTACATCTCCTCGGCGAATGTCGTGATGTTGTCCGAGGGCCAGTGTCAGAACTTTTGCAACGGAAGCCGAAATGATCTCGTCGAATTCAATCCCGCCCAGCCAGGGTACGGCACCGCCCTGAAACTCAACTGCTTCCCGGAGAATCCGTACTTCCCGGGGTCGGGGGACATTGTCTTCCTGCCGTGCTACAACCTCACCCAGCCCTGGGCCTCCATCCTCGCCGTGAACTACGTTACCCAGTCGGTAGTGCTCAACATCTCCGGCGCCGGGCTCCCCACCTCCCTAACCTACGATTCGGCGACGGGCACGCTATACGCCGGAGAGGGCCATGGTCTGCTCCCCATCAATGCTACGACGGGCGTGGTGGGCCGGGCGCTGCAGATCTCCGGAGCTACGGTCAATTCCAGCGACGGCAGGCAGTCGTTCGCCTCCACTCTGGCTTACGATCCGGCCACGAACAGCCTGATCGTTCCCTCCACGACGGATGGTCTCCTCTCCGTCAACCCTTCGAACGGGGCGGTCGAAGCCTCGATGGCGCTGCCTGCCCCCCTCCAAACTCTTGCGATCGATCCGGCAACCAACCAATTGTTTGCGTCCTCCGTCGATCTGAGTACGCCGGAAAGCAACGCGAGCGTCGTGAGCGTCTTCGATGCCGCTTCATTTGCGCTCGAAGCTCGATTCACGATCCCTTCGTGCGTCCAAAATGACTGTGCCTCCCCCAACGACGTCAATGAGATCCTGGTCGACCCGTCCCATGGAGACGCTTACTTGGTCATTACGGTCGGACTCTTCTCCCTCAACCTCTCGACCTTGTCCCTGGTGGGCACCACCTTCGACTACGGGAATGGACCGGAGGCCAGCTCGACCTACGACCCCATCACCGACCAGATCTTCTCGACCTACGCGATCTACCAGCTGGGTCCCGGCCTGTTGGTGCAACTCCACCATGGGACGGTCCCGGTTCTGACCTCTCTCCTCTGGCTACCGCCCGTGTTGGGCGAATTGACGGTATTCCAGCTCACGGTGGGCGGAATCGTCGCCCTGGCGGTCTGGGTTCGAAATCGGCGGCGCCGGTCAGGGTCAGCGTGACCCGTAGACCCACTGACGATGCCTACGTCTTGCGAGGAAACTGAGGCCTCTAGGCTGCGATGCCTGTTGTACCCAGAACGTAGCCTGCACGCGATCTACTTCTTCTTGTGGTGAACTTCCTTGTGTAGCTTGTCGACGACTTCGTGGAGCTTGTCCACCTCGGAGTGAATCTTCTTGTGGATGGTATCGACTTCCTTGTGGAGCGCGTCGAGCTCCTTGTGCAACGCGACTAGTTCCTTGTGCTCTGTCGGCATGGGAGTCCCTCGCCGGGCGATGCGATGGTGGGTATTCAAACCCGTGGCTATGAATTAGGGGTGGGTGCGATGCATCTTGCGCCCACCGGACGACGCTCTGCTTGTGCAGGGTAAAATCAAGCCGCGTCGGAGGGAGCTCGGACCGGAAGAACGCGCTGTTGGGTGGCAAGCGCAGTATCCTGAGTGACCAAGCACGATGCTCCCGCGAGCCGGCCGGTGGCCACGATGAGGGCATCGGGCAGAGTCAACCGGAAGGTAGCGCGCAGCTCTCCAGCCGCTTCCGCAATGTCCACTCCCACCGGCTCAACGCGGAAGTTCGCTGAGGTGAGGAGATGGGTCAGGATCGCCCGCCAGAATGTAGGCACATCCTGCGGCCGGACGCCGACCCGCAGCTCTGCGATCGTTACGGTGGAGACGATCGCCTGAAGCTCCCCGTTATCGATGCGATCTAGGAGTTCTCGGCAAGCGGAGCACCCCCGCTCTTGCCGGTTCCGCGCCGACACAAAGACGTTAGTGTCGACGAGTACGGCTGACCCACTCACCTCGTAGCCTCCGCTGTGTCTGGAGACCGGTCTCCTCGGTCGACCCGAGCCGATCGAGTATAGCGCTCAGCCGTTGGGGTTCTGCTTTGCGCACCAGGGCGCGATCTCCTCCTTCGAGATCGAAGAGGAGCCTGTCGCCGGCCCGGATGTGGAGCGCTTCACGGATCTCCTTCGGTACCGTCACTTGTCCCTTGGTGCTGACCGTCCCGATCTCGGTCGGCATGCGACCTTTTTCCCTACCTATTAGTAGGGAACTCCCTACTATATCACCTTACCGAAACCGATGAACGGTGAACAGGCCGCAAGGGGAACCACCTTTGCAGCCAACCCACCGCATCGGGGTGCAATGCTGCTTACAGCCGCTCAAACTCACGGCGCTCCTCGCAGCGAATCGCTGACCTTTCGAGTGGCCGTTGGCCCGACGGCCTCGGCCAGCGTCGATCTCAACTTACCCGAGAGTTCAAGGCACGGGTGTGGTGGATGACCCGCTCCCCAGTGGATTTAGGATAGGACTCCCTCGTTTCGCCAGGCGACGCCAATTTCGAAAGACGTAGCGATGTACCTGCGTCAAGCTGAGGAAGAGAGCGAATTTCTTCAGAAGCTGGAAATGTCCTTTCGTCCAGACTTGGGTCGTGCGCGTTACCCCGACTCCCTCGCTCGTCGCAACGAAATCAAACGTATCCACGATTTCACTCACATAACGCTGGAAGTGCAAGTCCGTCCTTTCCATGCGGAATGATAGGCGCTTCTCCGGCACCCACTCGAGAATTCGCTGATGGACAATCCCCTGGTCCGACACACACTCCCGTTCGCTCCCCACCCCGCCGTGGCCATCCGGCACACGACACTCCACGGGTTGAGGAACGCCCAACTTGAACAACAGGGTGGATGTGTCGGCCATTCGCGAATTGCAAATCAGCGACCACACGATGCTGGCCGAAGAAGAGAAGGATTGCCTTGTGCGGACTACCATCTCGCTCAACGACCGATCCCCCCGTGGCGAGAAGCAAGAGGTCACGTGTCCCTAAGAGAATTGTGTCTCTCTCGACCACCCCATGCTGTCTGACTTGGGTGGCGTGACCGACGCTTGACGGAGCAGTACCAGGCAGGCGGGGTCCTTGGAGGTGCAATGCCTCTTACAATTAACTCGATGTGGGAGTAGAATCGGCACCCCCCTGCCTGCTTCCCTTCGGCGGGCGACTTTGCTTCCGCCGTGCATCCCCACCCAACTTGTGAGAGATCTGCGGGTCGAACAGGCGGGGATACTAGCTCGTCCAGGGAACGTGGCCGTCACTCAGTACTACGGATCTCGGTGGGTGCGACCGTTGGGGCGCAAAGATATCGTTCCAACAACAGGCTCGATGGTCGCATGAAAGTCCGTAGCATCCGTTATGGTCCGGGCGGCGGCGAATCCCCGAACGGAGGCGGTTGGATAGGCGTCTAACAGCCGATTGGCCGATCCCATGAGTGTGGCACCCGCGGTCACGACGTCGTCGATTAACGTGAGTGTCGTTGGCGGTTCGAGCTCCCTTCTGACGCGTAGCGTCTGGTAGTTTCTTAGAGCCGTGGGTCGTTCCGCCGAAATACTCGTCGCCGCCTTAGGGATTGGTTCGGTTCTCTCAAGCAACCGGGCCACGCGGTTCCCGAGTCCACACCTAACCAACTCCTCGGCTAACCGCTCAGGGACCCAAAGTCCCCCCTTTGTTAGGAGTGAACTCCTCGGCACAGGTACCAGAATCGCCGACGGGCCCAAGAACGCCGAGAACTTTGTGGCGATCGATGGGGAGGCCCGCAAATGGAGTGCGATGCGACGCGAAACCGGCTCCGGTGGCTGTCCAACTAGTCGACCATCCTTGAGCGATAGAACGAGATTCCGAGAAAGCCGGGCCTCGGTCCGCCGGGTTTCTCCGATATCCCCAGGACGGGGGCAATAGGCGAGGAGCGAAGCGAATTCAAGCCGTGTCCAAGATAGAGACTGCAAGGTCCGGGCTCGGGGTGGCGGTAGGAATCTGGTCTAGAATGTCGGTCGGCTCCCTGAAGCGAACAGCGCCGTAACGCGCCATTTTGCTCGGCCACTCCAGGCCCGACTTCTCGAACTCCCGAGTGTGGACGAACAGAGGTCGCCCTAGACGGAGGGTTTCCCAACCTTGATCGAGCGAGCCGCCTCCCTCGCCGCTTTCGACGATGACAGAAGCGTCCGCGATGAGTGCCATGGTCCGATTCCTGACAACGAAGTTGCCAGGGCGGACGGGAGCCTCTTCGGGGAACTGACTCACTGCGAGATGCTCCCGCATGATTCGCCGCTGAAGGTCGGCGTTCTCGGCGGGGTAGAAGCGGGAAAGTGGGGTGCCCAAGACAGCGATCGTCGTACCATCCGCCTCGATCGCTGCGGTGTGCGCAGCGGTATCGATCCCCCTCGCGAGGCCGCTCACTACAATCACCCCGTTCTCAGCTAGCGTGGTGGCAATCTTTGTGGCAACCTGGACGCCCTCGGCGGAAGGGCGGCGGGTTCCGACGATCGCCACTCTGGGGTGCAACAAGGGGAGGTGGAGTCGCCCGGTGACGTAGAGCTTCGGAGGAGCGAACTTCAATTCTTGGTCCGTCAAGGGGCCGAGAAGCTCCTGCGGCGTCACTAGGCGAACGAGGGTTCCATTAGCAGCAACATCCGTCTGCACTTCGTCCCCACTCCAGCACGATGCATGCAAGCTCATTGACCTTTGCCCGTTTGTGAAACATGATAGGGGGTATCTTGGTCTGCCCTAGAGGGGTTGAAACAGTCCCTCGTAGGCCGATGACTCCCCCATGATCAGGCGCAGAGGACTGAGGATAAGCCTGCGACTGCCCTCCCCGTGGCGCGACCGAAAGTGGGCGCAAGGTCCATTGCACCCACCGGGGCACGACTACTTTCCGGAGCGGCTCCAACCCGAAGCTCTGCGCCGGAGAGATACAGCCGTTGGTTTCCCGACCTTGTACTCAAAGAATAGTGCGCCAGAAACAGGGTGGTCCCAATAGGCGGGGATTGGGGCGAACCCCAGCTCCTGATAGAACTGAATGGCCGCGTACATTGTTGGGAGTGTATCGACCCGTACTCGCTCGTAGCCGAGTTCGCGCGCGCGGCGGAGAAGCGCGCGGGTGAGGCGAGGCCCGAACCCCAGCCCCCGGTGGTCGGCCCGCACGTAGATTCGCTTGATCTCCGCGACTTTTGGTTTCAGTTCCCGGAGAGCGCCGCACGCCACCACCGCCTTCTTTGCAAAAGCAAGAATGATCTCCCCGCGGGGTGGCCCATAGGATCCAGGCAGCTCCGCGATCTGCTTGTCGATCTGCCCGAATCCGACCCTCACTCTCGAATCGGCTGCAGGTGCGGAATCTCGGTGGTCGGAGAGCCACTGGCGGTAACCCTGGAAAAGCCGGCGAACGGTGTCCGTGTCTTTCGACCAGTTCACCCGCCGAAGCGATGTGCCGCGGTAGCTCTCTGGACCAAGTCCTTCGGGAACCCCCATCACGCATCCCGTCCTCGATAATGAATAGGGAGGATGAAGATTGGCGGTAGGTGCAAGGTCGGTTGCGTGTTTAGAGTAGCGCGCTCTCCGCCGAGGAAAAACCCCCCTCCGGGTCGTTCGGGACCCGGTTTCACGTCAAGGAAGAGTGGTTCGGCCGAGAGACCGCCATGAACCGAGTCGGTGCCCGAGCAAAATGCCTGACCGCAGGCAGGTTCTTGACGCTAGTAACGGATACTACCCTCTAGGGTGAGTTATCGGAGCCTCTCCAACTATCCGAGGGTGGGCCGTCGTTTCCGTGGCCCTGAACCTCGAGGCAGCCTCCCTCTTCGCGATTTATCCGGCAAGTCTGGACGGATGTTCTGGCATCGCAACCTGTTTGCCGACGTGGGGACCTTTGGTGGACTGGCAATTGATTCTTGCGCTCGGTTGGTTTCCGCTCTTGGTATTCGTTCGACCCAATCTGACGGGTCCCATCGTCGCGAGCCAATCGCTCCTGCTCGGGCTGTCTTTGGGCTTGTTTCTGGCCGACATGTACACGCTCGCATTGCCCCTTCTATTCCTCGGGGCCCTCGCCGGATTCAGCATTGGCATGATGGTCGGATTCGACGGCACCACTCACTCAGTGGGAAAGCAGGTGACGCTCGCCTCCCTTGGATTGGTAGGTGCGGCGGTCCTGCTTGTCGTGGACAACGCCTACGCGTCAAGCAACGTGGGAACGGTTACGGCATGCGTCTCGTCGGGGGCGTTCTCCCACTGTGTAACATACGGCCCTTATCTCTGGCCATACGCCCAAACGCTCGTCGCGGTTCTCATCGTCGGCGGTTCGATCCCTCTCATGATGCGTCTGGGCCCACGATTCTGGCCAGCCGGGATCGTTGGCGCGGGAATACTCGTGGGCGGGCTCGTTTGGTTCCTCGGAATCAACCTGCCAAGCGACACCTTCACCGTCGGGGTTGTCGCGGTGTTCGGGGCCCTTCTCCTCCTCGGTACAAGCACGGTCTACATCGACCAATGGTGGATAGCGAGGAAAACGCCTTCCCGCGGGTGAAAACCCGCTGGCACCTCCGACGTGCTCGAGAAGGGCGAGTAGGGCTGTTTCCTACGGACCGCTCCTAGCGAAGCTACATAGCGTAGACCGAGATTAGCCGCGGTTTGAATGTCTCCTCGACGACGAGGGGACGGAGTGGGTGGTATCGATGTTGTCTGGAGCACGCGTAGTGACTTTCATCCCGATCAGGAACATGAGCCGCGCAGTCAAGTTCTACACCAAGGCCGTGGGGGGGAAACTGATTACCCGAGGGACGGGCGAGATGAGGAATTTTTGGGCCTCCGTGAGGCTCGGGAAGGATGATGTCTGGCTGATTGCCCCCCAGAAGCGGGAGAAACGGACCCTGGCGTACTGTACGTTCGTCGTGAAGCACATTAGAGGGTTCGTGAGCGGACTGCAACGCAAAGGAGTCAAGTTTCAGCGGCCCGATCGGATGAGCTGGGAGACGAAAGTGGTTGGACCGATCGCCTACGACCCGACCGGGGCCGCCGCGTTCTTCAAGGATTCCGAGGGTAATCTGATGATGGTTTGGCAGAACAATCCCTCCGCGCCCGGGATGGATTGAGCGACGACGCGCCCTACCTCGCACCATCGGTCGGAGCCCGGCAGGAAGCACGTTGGGATGACTGGGCCGGTTTCGATCTATGTGATCAAGAGGACGTTCCGCGCCCCGCTCAGCTTCGTTTATACTTGGTGCACTGATTACACCACGCGGGATCGCAAGCTCCAGGGTGACCCGGGTTCCCGTCAGATCATCCGGAAGACCTCCCGCACCGTGGTCTATGAAGACTTGAACGAAACTCCCCACGGATGGATGTGGAGCAGGCAAACGGTGACGCTTCGGCCGCCGAACCGATGGACCGCGACCGCAGTCGGTAACTACCGGACCTGGGACCTCGAGTATTCCCTCCGAGAGCCGTCCAACGGGCAAACGGAGTTCACCATGCGAGGAAAACGGCGCGCGACTCCGTTAGGCGTGAAGAACCCCACGAAGGCCGCTCTCGAGAAGGAACTGCATACCATGTGGCGGAACCTCGGGAGGGCCTTGGAGCGGGACTACCGCTCGAGTCGTTCCAAGCGGTCTCGCTGAGCGACGCCGCGCAGAGGGGCATCCGAAGCGGTCCCGTTATGGATCCGTTGTCGATCTGTACGGGAGATTCCGGCCCTAGGTCGACCCGGGAGGAGGGGCAGGCTTCCGGGTCTGCACCACGACAATCACACCAACAATGGCCGAGATGATGAACAGAGCAAGAAGCAGGTCGTAGAGCCACGGAATATACGACAACGCCCCGGGATATGCCGAGACGCCGAACAAGTACCGGGCGAACTGGCTGGTCGAGGAGAATCCCACCTGTTGGTAGGTTGCCACGACCGCCACCATCGCGACGATGGCGAGCCAGGCCCAGACGGTGGCCGCAATCAAGGAGTATCGGTTTCGAGTGAACATGCTTTCCTTCGACATTGAAGGGCTAAGGGTCCCGAGGACAGCGATCCCGGAGAGAAGGGTTACCACCGCGAGTGCGAGGACACCGTACCAGTGCAGGTAGTATGGCGAGACGGCGCCGAAGTCGGTTTGAAGGTTCTTGTCCGTCGCCAGCATGACAAGGAGCAGTACGAAGTCCAGCAGAAGCAGTCCCCCGAACACCCCGACAGGTCGCGCTTTCATCGAGGCTCAGAGGATGCGTTTGGGGTCACCCAGTTTTTGGTCCAAGAACGCAAACGATTGGTTCAAAAGCGAGTGACCACGGCTGAGAGCCGCCGGTCCCCGTGTGGGTGCAACGCATCTTGCACCTACTTCGGAGTAGGCTTCCGGACAGGATCATTTCGAAGGATGTCGCGGGCGTCCGGGGGGGCGACCCGAGCCCGGAAGTTCCGGGGTCCCCGTGCCGGCCCCGCAATCTAGTTGTCTGAAGACGCGGTGCGACCCAGCCGGGCTTCCGATGCGCGCGCCTAGCGCACCCTACGGTCATTCCCCCCACCTCGATAGGCCGCCCGTCGGCCTCCGCGCCCGCGCATCGCGATCCTCGAGGCGGAACCCGGCCAATTCGGGGGACGTAGTTCCATGAAGGACCAGACCGTGGCTGCGCCGGCCGAGATCCCCGTCATATCCGAGGTTCGTCGGATGCTGGAGACCGGCGAGTCAGCGAGGGCGATCCTCGTCGGGTTCGAGACGGCCATTCGCGACTTCGAGGCGACTTTCGGTTTCGAGCCGCCCCTCAACTGGACCTACTCGGATATCTTCCGGTTCGGGGTCAGGCCTGACATGGGCTACGCGCCGGTCCTTCTTGCCCGCCTCTATCGCGTATACGAGCCCGTCCGGTATGGGAAAACGCGGAACGTCCCCGCCGGGGACGTGGTCGAGACCCTTCGTCAGCTGTACGACCAACCCGCCCTTCTGCCCATTCAGGGACTCGAGCCCGGTCTGCCGGTCGGCGTCCGGAGGCGGGGATTGCCCGTGAACTCGCCGGACCCGATGCCTTCCGCCCGGCGGATGTCTGCATGAGCGCCACGGACGCGATTCTTGCGCTCTTCGTCCAGCCGGAATTCGGAGTTCCCGTGCTTCTCCTGGTCTGCTCCGTCGTTGCTTGGTGGAGCTGGGAGTCTAGCGTCCTCCCACCGGCGCTTGCACCCTACTCGCTGCGGCGTCCGTGGGAGCTGGACACCGTGCGTCTGCTCCACGAGGCATTGAGCGCCGATCAACTCGGCCCGCCGATCCAGGCCACGTACACCTGGTTATCCCAGGAATTCTACCGGCGGTACGGGGTCCCAATTTCACGCTTCGTCCGCCTCGGGGGATACTTCCTCCGGAACCAGATTCCGAACCGGCCGCGGTTCCGTCGGGCCGTCGGGGCCCTGCAATCGGCGTTCTATGAGGCCCAGTACGCGGAGGATACCTCTCCGGCGAGCTGGTTGGCCAAGTGGCGGCGCCCCCGCGCGAGAGCCCGGGCGCAGCGTATCTTCGTTCGTGCATTGGTCGACCTCGAGGCCCTGGAGTCGCAGTTGGGAGGTCGGCCGCAAGGCTCGGGGACATGACGGCTCCGTCGAACCCCGTTACGGGCCTCCCCGGCGCCACGGTCCCTACGGCGCCAGCGCAGGATCCTCCCGCCGGGGCTGTCCCCGCATCCGGCCGAGGCCCGCTCGGCGCTCTCGATGTCTCGGGTCGCCCCCTCGCTCTCAATGTTCTCAACCGATTGCAGAAGGCGATCGCCACTGTAGTCGTCGGGTACCAGGACGCCGCACGGATCCTCGCGATCGCCCTCGTGACGGAAGGCCACGTGCTGCTGGAAGGGGTCCCGGGTCTGGCGAAGACCTACCTGGCGCGGTCGTTCGCCCGCGCGCTGGACCTATCGTTCCGGCGGATCCAGTTCACTCCCGACATGCTTCCGGCAGATATCCTCGGAACCGTCGTGCTGAACCCCCGGGAGCAGCAGTTCGAATTCCGACCCGGCCCCATCTTCACGAACGTCATCCTGGCCGACGAGATCAACCGGGCGCCGCCCAAGGTTCAGTCTGCCTTCCTGGAGGCGATGCAGGAGCGACAGGTCACGATCGACGGGAAGAGCTACCCCCTCCCCCGGCCCTTCCTCGTCATCGCCACGGAGAATCCGATCGAGCAGGAAGGAACCTATCCCCTCCCCGAAGCGGAGCTCGACCGGTTCCTGTTCCGCTGGCTCATGGACTACCCCAGTGAAGAAGACGAGCGCCGGATCCTCCGGAGCCGGTCGGGACCGGAACCCGAGTCCCCCGTGGGCCTCATCTCCCGAGAGGATATCAACACTCTTCGGGCGCAAGTTCCCCAGGTCTACGTCTCGGAAGACCTGATCCGGTACGTCGCGGCGATCATCCGGGTGACGCGGGAGGACCCGGCGGTCCAGATCGGGGCCTCCCCGCGTGCCGGGATTCATCTGCTCCACGCGAGCCAGGCCGGGGCGCTCTTCGCCGGACGGACCTATGTCATCCCGGATGACGCCCGGGACCTCGTGGTCGCCTTACTGAATCACCGACTGGTACTCCGACCCAGCGCCCTCACCGCCGGTACGTCGCGCGACCGATGGGGGGGTTCGCTGAGCCGGATCTCCGAGACGATCCGGGCCGAGGTCGCCTCGGTTGCGGTGCCCCGCGCGGCCCAGGCCGACACCTGGGGTCGTCCCTGATGCGCTCGTCCGCGATGCTGGCCCCCCGGGGCTGGGGTGCCCTGGCCGGCGGGCTCGGGACCCTCCTGCTCGGATTCTTCTCGCTCAACCTGCTGATCCTCGTGGTCGGTACCGCCTTCTCGGGATTCGTCCTCGGGGCGCTGCTCTGGTTCTGCGTAACGACCCGCGGCTTCGGGCCGGCGGATTTCGTGTACGACCGCTACCAGAACTCGGCCGAGGTGATCGTCGGCGACGTCGGCTCGATGGGACTCCGGCTAGGGTACCAGGGTCGGTGGGGGTTCTTTGCCGAGATCTTCGACTCCCATCCCGACTCTCTGGAGATCGTGGCGGGCTCGCCGCGTCTCGTGACGTGGTGGGGCTCTCAAGCGGAGAAGCGACTGGTCTACGCGTTCCGGCCGGTCCGGCGAGGGGAATTTCTGCTCGGCCCGACGGTCGTGGTGGCGCACGAACCGTTCGGGTTCGCGTTTCGTGTCGCGAATGTCGAGAACCCCTGGACCGTCGATGTGGCGCTGCGCGTGCCTCTGGTCTCGGCGGGGCCCTCCAGCTTCGAGCACGACCGTCGGATCGAGGGAGGAATCAATCTCCCCATCCGCGGAATGGGGACCGAGTTCCGATCGCTGCGGGACTACGAGACCTCCGACGACATCCGGACCGTGGCCTGGAAGCGCTCGGCGATGGGCCGGCTGTATGTTCGAGAGTTCGAACGAGAAACGCCCCAGGACATCTTCATCGTGCTCGACACCGGATCGCGCATGGGGGCCGGGGAGTTCGGAAGGTCCGCGCTCGACCGCGCGGTCGAGACGTGCGCGCTCGTGGTGCGGTACGCCCTCCTTCGAGCCGACCGTGTGGGACTCCTGCGGTGGTCGGGTCGACCGGACCTGTTCGTACCGGTCGGCCGGAGCTCCGACTTGGCGGCGGCCGTCCGGCGCGGGCTCACGGAGGCGACCGACGGACCGAGCAACTTTGAGGCCAGCGAGGCCCTGGGGTTCCTCCGCGACAAGGTGAACAAACCCGCCCATCTGCTCCTCTTCGCGGCGCCTGCTCGTTGGAGGGAACCGGATTCGGAGGCGTACAGAAACCTCGCTCGTCAGGGACACCGGCTCTACTTCTTCCTCCCGGATCTCCCTGAAATGTACCCCCAGCTCGGGGACGCGACCGCTCGCAGGGTCGCGGCATTGGTCGACGCTCCGGAGAAGGGGCGCCGGAACCAGGTCGTGGCGGCCGTCGAAGCGCTCGAGATACCGGTGTTCGGCTACGACCGCGACGGACCCACGGAGGCGATGACCGAGCTGTCGGTGCGAATCCGGGCGTTCCGGAGGCGCGCATGAAAGAGGTCTGGCCCTCGATCCTCCTGGCCTTTCCCGTCACGTTGTACGTGGGCGCCGTAGTGCTCGAGTCGGTCCCTGCCTCGGACGGATTGTTCTCGGGAATGTTCGTCGCGCTGTTCCTCCTCGCGGTCCTCGCGGTACTCCCGGTCGAGTCCCTTCGTCTGTGGGCGCCCGTCGCCCAACTGGTGCTGACCAGCGTGATGCTGGGTGCGCTGTACCTCGCGAGCGGATCCGGAGTAGAGCTGCTGGCGGGAACCATCCTCGCCTCCCCCGCCCTGCTGGTGAGTTACTCGGTCCGGCCCGGAGCGCCCGGGTGGCGTCTGTTCGGGTTCGCGCTCGCGCTCACGGAAGGACTCGGGCTGCTCGCCGCAACCCAGGCGCTCACGGCTGCCGGCGTCATCGTGACGGGACGCGAGTTCGTTCACGAGTTCATTTCCGTGTTCGTGACCCAAAGCTCGGGGCTGTACGGACTGCTCGCGTCCTCCGGCGGCGCGCTGCCCCTGCGGGATTTCTTCGACCCGGACTATGTAGTGCTCGCCGCGATCGCGGCGGCCGGGCTCCTGTTCACTTCGCTCCGCCCGCAGACAGCTTGGGGGGAGCTCCTGCCGGCGGCCGGCGGAACGCCCTCGCCTCCGCCTATCGTCGGGGCCTCCTCCGATGTGGGGCCGGAGCTCGCGGCTGTTCTGGCGGACCGCTCGAGCCCCGAACCGGCCGAGGGCCTTCCCCCTGGTCTTCCGTCGTTGCTGGGCGGTGGCATCGCGGCCGCTTTGGTGGTCGGGGTGGCCTTCTTCAGCCCGGGGATCACCCTCGTGATACTTGCGGCCGGAGTCGTCGTCGCTCTCGGGATCACGATCGGCTTGATGCTCCGGCCACTTCCACCGCGCCGCTAGCGGCGGCGAGGAGCGAGAACCGCTTCGTCATTCGGCGGGAGGGGGCGGGGGTGGGAGCCTCGGGTCCGGGGGCGGAAGGGGTCTCGGGACTTGCCGGGTCGCGGGAACCGGCCACGGCCTCGTACGCTCTCCCCGCAGCGCCCCCAAGTACGCTCCTCCCGCGAGAACCAGGAGGAGGGGAACGACGAGGAACAGCCACGCGACCGGATGACCGGGCGGGAAGAGGTAGAACGAGCCGTTCCCCCCGGACTCTGGGACGCGGGCAGGGGAGTCAAGTTGACGGTAAGCATCTGCACGCCCGAGGGGAAGACCGTAAGGTCGGTCAGCGAGGTGTTCGTGACGTATCCCGGATGTTCCACGGTGGCCGAGTAGTTGGTGGGAGGGTAGCTCTCGTTCGCGTAGCCCGTCGCCCCGGACCGGGCGGTGAGCACCAGTCCAATGAGGGGGGTGCCGGCCAGCGTGCTCAGGTTGACCGACGCGCCCACGATCGGCGCGTGCGTCCCGGCATCGAGAACGTGGATGTCCAGAGCCCCGAACGGCAGTGACGTAAGAGTGAGATTGACCAGGAAGATTCCAGTGTACGGGGCCTGCGCCAGCACCTGGGAAGAGGCGAATCCCGGGGCCGAGCCGGTGAACCCGACGATTCCGTCGAGGTCCATCTGCACGGTCGCCTCCCCGTCGATGTCCGTGATGCCGACGGCGTACGGGTCGACGCTAACCTGGGCACCGAACAGCGGTTGACTGAATCCGAGCGGCGGCAGGAATCCGAGGACATGGACGAAGGCCAACGCGAACGGGGTCAGTTGAAGCTGGAGGAACGTTCCCTGGCCGGCCACGAGGTCCACCAGCGCCGAGGCGGAGTGGAAGTACCGATCGTAGGCCGCTACCTCCACGGAAAAGGTTGGGATGTTCGTGTAGTTGGCGAAGCCCGAAGAGTCGGTCACCAGGGGAGGGCTCAGGAACAGGATACCTTGGAGAAAGACGGCTACTGTGGCCCCCACGACCGGGACCCCGGTGGTACTGGTCACCTCGACCGTTAGGTTCGCGGGCCGGACGGGCGTCAGATTCAGTACCAGGTGGGTCGTGAGTCCGGGTGAAATCCAGACCGAGAGGTTCGTCGGAGCATATCCCGGGGCGATCGCCGCGATCGTGTGCTCCACGGGCGTCACCTGGGTCAGGTTGCGATAGCCGTGGGCATCGGTGAACGCCGCGTCTCCGCCGTCGAGACTGACGGTGGCGTTCGCCACTGGCAGCTGATTGGACACGTTCTGCACGAGAATCGACACGTTCGCCATCGGTGCGAGCCTCCAGAGGTCTGCGGACCCGTTCAGTCCCGCCCCTTCGGTGAGGAGGAGCGTCTCGTTGCTGGGGACGTCCATCCACGTTGCGGCGGCGGCGGAGCGGCCCGACGGATGGACCGCGAGCGCCTGCGCGGTCCAGTTTCCGGTGGCGGGGTTCCAGGCGTACGTGTCGTTCAATGGGCCCCCGTTGCCGATTCCTCCGAACAGCACATCCTGCTGCTGTGCTGGGTCGTAGGCCCACGCGGGGGACCCTCGGGGTGTCGGGAGCGTGCCGGAAGCGTTTGCCTGGGACCAGATTCGGGTCGACGGGGTGTAACGCCAGACCTCCGAGAGGCAGGGGAAGCATCCGCCGAAGAGCTCGAACTGCGCGCGGGCTGGGTCCCAGCTCAGGCTGGCGCCCTGGAGCGGTGGGGGCTGCGCTCCACTCCCCACGGGAACACGGGTCCAGGCGTACGAGGTGAGGTTGAGAAGCCACGTGTCGCTGTAGAGGAGGGCACCGCTCCCGGAGAAGTTCCGATTCCAACCTCCGTACAGGAGCGCCTCTCCCAGCGCCGGAGCAACGGCGAACGCGGGGTCCTGCCGGGCCGGCGGAGCCGTGCCGCTGGTGACGTTGGTCCACGTTCCGGCCAGGAAGTTGAAGACCCAGGTGTCTGCATCGACCCGTCCGGTGGTCTCGTTCGCGAGGCCCCCGAACAGGGCAGCGACCTGGGACGCCGAGTCGCCGGCGAAGCCGAAGTCGCTCCGAGGAGTGAGGCGGGCGGGCGTCGAAACGTTCGTCCAGGTGTTGTTGGCCTCCCAGTAGGCCCACGTCTGATTCTGGAGCACACTCGAATTCGCACCGCCGAACAGCACCGCTTCCGCGCGGCCCGGGTCTGACGCGAGCCCCGATCCTGTCAGGTTCCCGACGGGGGCAGGCCGGGCAGTGCTCCAAGCGAATTGGGGCGAGCCGGGGGCCGCCGGCGCGGTGGGGAGCTGGGCCGGCAACGGCGCGGGCGTGGCCGAGGCGACCCTTCCGGCGGATAGGGCACTCATCGAGGGTTGGGCCCTGTGGGTCTCGCCGGGCCCGGAGTTGGAGCCGGGTGTCCCGAGACCCGGAGCCTGAATCCCGCTCCCGAGGAGCAGGAGCGCGACGAGACCGACCGCGATGGCTACGACCCAGAGCCGAGGGCGGGATCGCCGGAGGACCGGGTACCGCCTTGAGATGCGAGCCAACTGCGTGTCGCCGACCCGACCGATCAAGGACCCAGCTCCGCGGGAGACCTAGGCGTAGAGCGAGGCTTCCTTCCCTTTTCTGCTCTTCCTGCGCGCCCCCACCCTGGCCGGTTCGTGTGGCCCGCGTTGCGGCGCGGCGCCGGTCCAACTCAGCAGGTCGACCGCCGTCGGACCGACCGCGCGCCCGGCGGCCCTGTGGTGAACATGAGATCGGTCTCAGCGGTACGCTTTTGACCCCGATATGATTGCTCGGCACGGAGGGGACCGATCGCCTGTGAAGCAACCGAAGATCGCTCAGGAGTTCCGCAACTTCATCACCAAGGGCAACATCATTCAGCTCGCGATCGCTTTCGTGATCGGCGTGGCCTTTGCTTCCGTCATCACGGGACTCACCACCGGAATCATCTCCCCCCTGATCGGCCTGGCGGGAGGAACCGGAAATCTTGCCAACGAGTCGACCAACGTCAGCCACGTGACGTTTCATTGGGGCGCTTTCCTGTCGGATGTCCTCAACTTCCTGATCGTCGCGGCGGTCCTGTTCTTCCTGATCGTCTATCCCTTGTTACGATACCAGGAGCATCAAGCAGCGAAGCGGGCCGCTGCCCCGCCGACGACCAAGACATGCCCGTTCTGCCAGAACACGATCCCGCTCCTGGCGACCCGCTGCGGCTTCTGCACTTCGCAGCTGCCCCCCGCAGCTCCCCCCGCGTCGCCGCCCGCTACCCCGCCCCCTTCGGGGAGCTAGTTGCCTAACGTCGTCGCGGGCGGCCTCGGCGGCTCTTCGGCTCGCTCCGCTTTCGCGAGGGTCTCGCGGGCGGGAGCGATATCCTCAGTCGCGGGTCAGTATCCAGGTTGTTCCGCGGACTGGGCTGCTTCGCTTTGGCGATAAGAGAGAAGTCCAGGCTCGCAACAAGGGCTCCCTCGGTGGAATCCAGGTGCTGGATCCGACCGAACGGGTCGGTCAAGCTGGACTGCCCGGGAAAGACCGCGCCCCGCTCCGTGCCGACGCGATTGGAGACCCCGACGTAGATCCCGTGGGAGAATGCCGTGGAGATCGCAAGGTGGTTGTATATCTGCAGGTCGGAACCGAGGGCGACTGGCTCCTCCGCCCACGCCATCGGCACCAGCAGGAGCTCGACTCCCTTGCGTGCATAGTAGCTGGCCAGCTCGGGGAACTGTAGGTCGTAGCAGACGATGACGCCGAGGCGGTGGCCCTGGAACTCGAACGTCAGCGCCTGGCTTCCGGTGCCGAAGAGCTCATTCTCGACGTTCCAGAGGTGGACCTTCCGGTACACCCAGTTTCGCTCCGGACCGACGACGTACGCGCTGTTGAACAGTTGACCGTTCGCCGCTCGCTCCGCGAATCCCCCGATGATGAGCCGGTCGTGCTTGCGAGCGATCGGCTCGAGGGACCGAAGAGCGTCGCGAGAGTCGGTGTACGGCGCGATCTCGTCGCGGCTTTTGTACATGTACCCCGAGGACGTAAGTTCCGGGAAGACGACCACGTCCGCGTCGGTCGACTCGGCAAGCGCTCGGATCCGCTCCCAGTTGTGGTCTTTGCCGGGAAACTCGGGGGCGAACTGGTACAGCGCGACTCGCATCGGGCGGGCCAACGTGACGGAATAGAAAAGGTCGGCATTCCCCGTCGGTCGGGTGTCCTCGCGAATCCTTCGGCGGACAAAATCGGTCGGATTAAATAGCAAAACTCGCTCAGGACTTTGTGCTCGGAAGGCCGGTTCGGTCTTCGGGAACGTGGGGGCTCACGCCCTTGCGGTGTCCGAATCGCCTTCGCGGACACTGATCCCGTAACCTGGGGGGGCTGCAATGGATACCACGGCTGCATCGACGGCGGACACCGAGAAGACCGTATTCGCGCGAAAGACCAGCGGGCTCGTCAAGGACCTCGGCGCGTTCGAGTCCTTCTCCATCAACCTCATCTCGCTCGGACCCGGCCCCGCCTTCGGTCTGTTCCTGATCATCCTGTTGTTCGTCACCGGCGCGAACCTGATGCAGTCGACGCTGCTCGCCGCACTGATCGCGATCCCGATGATCGTGACCTACACGCTGATCGGGATCGAGATGCCCAGGTCCGGAGGGGAGTACGTCTACGCCTCCCGGCAGTTGCACCCCTACTTTGGCGTCCTCTCCGCCTTTGGCCGCCTTCTCAACGTCATCGTCTACGCAGCGGTCCTCCCCTACTGGTTCTCGACGCTGAGCGTCGGGCCCGGCGTTGCGGTGTGGGGCGCGTTCACCAACAACATCAACCTGCAGAACATGGGGAACAGCATCAGCCTCGGGATCGGCAATCCCCTCTACATCACGATCATCGGGATCGTCGTCACCCTCATCGCGATGGCGCTTTGGATTGTCATGAAACCCAAGCTCGCCTTCCAGGTTTTCTCGGGCCTCCTCATTCTCGAGCTGATTGGGATTCTCCTCTCGTGCGGACTCCTCCTCGCGATGGGGCACACCGGATTCATCAACGCAGTGAACAACTTCACCGCCGACCCGACCTACTACCAGGACGTGTCCAACTTTGGCGCCACGAACTTCGTGGCATATGGTTCGAGTTTCACGAATACGCTTCTCTTCGTGCCGCTGGTCTTCGCCTTTTACTTCATGTTTGCCACGGCGCCGAGCTACATCGCTGGGGAGTTCAAGCGCTCGTCCCGGAGCATCACGTACGGCATGGCGGTCTCGTTCATCCTGGCGATCGTCTTCTCCGTACTGATCGTGTTCACCTTCGAGCAGGTCGTCGGGATGAACTTCCTGAACGGGTCGGTCTCGTTCACGGATTACTTTCCCGCGATCGTGACACCGCCGACGACCATCCCGGGGTTGCCGTTTGCCATGGGCCTAACCTCCGCCCCGGCGTTCGCCGCGCACGGTAATTCCGTCCTGCTCGCGATCATCATGCTGGGGTCGGCGGCTTGGTATCTCCTCTGGCTGATCCTGGGGTTCTACATCTTTTCGCGATTCATGTTGTCGATGTCCCTCGACCGGCTCGTGCCGAAATGGATGGGCAACGTGACGCGCTCGACCCACCAACCGTGGGTCGGGATTGTCGCGATCGGCGTCGCAGGGATCATCCTACTCCCGATCCTTGCCTACAACTACCTCGCGCTGTACACGCCGATGGTGTTCCTTCTGTTCTTCCTGCCGATGATCACGGTGATGCTGACGTCGCTGTCGCTCGCGCGCCTCGGCCTGAGGGTCAAGAAACCGCTCGAGGTGGTCGCGGGCGGAGCCTCCTTCGTCGTGACCTTGGTCGCCGCGTACCTGGTCTCCACGTTGCCGCTCCTCGGCGGGGCCGCCGGGTTCACCTCCTCGAACAAGGAAACGGGGGCCGTGATCATCGCGGCCGTGTTCATCGGGGCCGGGATCCTCTATCTGGCGTCCCGGTGGTACAACCAGAAGACGCGGGGCATTGACATCGGATTGGCCTTCAAGGAACTCCCTCCCGACTAAGCCGGCCGATCCGTCGAGATGACCGACCCGCAGGGCCTGGGCCGGTCACCCCGGTTCGCCCAGATTGCCAGCTTTGCGAGGTTACCTCAGTCGCAGGACCTCAGCACCGCCAAAGGGGTCTTCCTCGGAATCCCCTGGGACGACGCGACGAGCTTCCGGAGCGGCGCCCGGGAGGGTCCATCGGCCATTCGTAACAATTCCCGTCTGGTCCGCTCGTACAACATGTTTGCGAAGGTCTACCCCTTCCGGATCCTCGACATCGTCGACTACGGCGACATCGATCCGGTCCCCGGTTTCCTCGAAGACACCTTCCAGCGGATTGAGGAGGGTCTCCGACCGATCTTCGAGGCGGGCGTGGTGCCGTTCGTTGCCGGCGGCGACCACTCGATCACCCTGCCGATCCTCCGGGCTCAGAAGGCGGCGACCGGGAACCCGGTCAGCCTGCTCCATTTCGACGCCCATTTCGATACCTGGGAGGCGTACTGGGGGACCAAGCGGTACACCCACGGCACGTGGGTGAAGCGGGCCTACGAAGAAGGGCTCGTGACCAAGGGGAACGTTTTCCAGGTGGGAATTCGAAGCCCCCTCTACAACGCCGAGGACGTACCGAACAATGCCGCGATCGTCCATCGAACCTACACCACCGAGGACGTGGACGTCCAAGGGTATGCGCCGATTATGGACCAACTCGTCTCGGAGATCAGCGACCACCCAGTGTACGTCTCACTCGATATCGACGTGCTGGACCCCGCGTTCGCTCCCGGGACCGGCACGCCGGAGCCGGGGCTGACCAGCCGGGAGCTGATACATTTCCTTCGTGAACTCTACCGGCTCCAGGTCGTCGGGTTCGACGTAGTGGAAGTCGCCCCGCAGTACGACCATATGGGCCAGGTGACGGCGCTCACGGCCGCCAACGCACTCTTCGAGGTCATGTCGGCCGTCGCCCGGCGACGTGCCGGCACCGGTTAGTGTAGCTCGTCGACGTCCTCGAACCAGGGCTCGGCGGTCCCCTTCGACCTCCGCTTCTCCCACTTCCGGGTCTTGGGAATCTCGACCAGGAAGTCGAGGTACTCCTGGAGATGGCGCTCGGCCCGGGAGGCGATCTCCAGCTTCGCGGGGTCGCCGTTGGTCGGTAGCTTCTCCACCAGCTCCTTGCTCCGCCGGAGGTTCTGCTCCGCGTCGTACCAGAATCCCCAGTCGTCTCCCAGGATCGTCGACATGTACCTTCGGTCGAGCGCGGCGACGTGGAACGCCATGGTCGCCGCGGCGAGGTCCATCAGGTCCCGGGGCGTCGTCTTGTGGATCTGGAGCTTCCCGAGGACGAGGTCCTCGGGGGACAGCGTCACGCCCGGAGGGAAGCGATCCTTGAGGGGAATCTCGTGGCTGAACCGCAGCACGTCGTAGAAGATGTCGATCGCGAACGAGGGATGGAAGTACACGTTCCGATACATCCCGAAGAGCGCGTTGGTCTCCCGGTCCTCGGTGTAGCCGAGTTCCTGCACGAGCAACTTGTAGATCTTGCTGGAGTGTTTTTCCCGACTGGCGAGGTCGAGGTCCTTGAACAGGGGCGTCGCACGGGACGTCCCGTCCCGCAACAGGTACACTGCGCGCGCTCCGGGGTCGTGGCGCAGGCGGTAGTAGAGACCGACCGACCCGCAGGCCCTCAGGACGACCCCCCGTTCCTCCGCCATCCGGACGATCCGCTCGAGCTCCCCGATGAAGGGGGCTTCGTCGAGGAGGACGCTATCGGGCACCCGCTACCCCAGGACGAAGAGGTGGGAGAGCACCCGGTCGCCTTCGAAGTCGACGAGCAGCCCCTGTAGCTGGCCGCTGAAGTACGCGCTCCCCGGGTTGAACACCGGGACGCCCGCGACGTTGTCGACCGCCTTGGACTCGTGAATATGACCGTGAAGGCCGGCGATGGGGTGGACCGACTCGATCAGGTCCCGCACCGAGGTCGACCCGACGTGATGCATCAACATGTTCCCGGCGACCACCTGGGGCTTGAAGTCCGGGCTCAGCTGCGGCGCCATGTCCAACGAGGTTTCGTAGGGCGGCGCGTGAATGTCGAGAATGGTCCGCCGGGGGTTGCCGATCTGCCCGCGCGTCCGGTCGAGTTCCTTTTGGAGGTCGACCTCTTCCAGGTCCCGGGGGCAGTGCCAGGGCGTCATGTTCGCGTAGCCACAGCCGAAGATCTCGTAGGGCCCTGCCGATATCACGCGCCCTTCCGGAACAAGGAAATTCTCAGGTCCCTCCGCTTCGATCAGGTCCAGGGTGGCGTTCGTATCGTCGTTTCCCACGTTCATCACGATCGGGATCTTCTTGGGGGTGAGGCGTTCCCGGACGAGGGCGAGCCAATGCCGAAGGCGCTCCTGGGCTAGCCGCTCGAACGTCCTCTCCATCTCCTCGGGCGCGCGCTGGAGGCGCGCCCATTCCTCCGGGGAAGTGACCAGGTAGTACCGCCCGGAGTCGGCAATCTTCCTCTGAACCGCCGGAAGCTCGGCGTCGGTCACGTGCTGGGTCCCATGCCCGGATGGATACCACCGGAACCCGCCGCCTTCGTCCGGGAAGATCGGGACGAGCGTCTTACCGAGGATGTCTCCCCCGTAGATCATGAGGTCCGGAGAATACACAGGCCCGGAGTTCAGGAACTTCCGGAAACAGACCTCAGAGCCGTGAAGGTCGCTGACGAAATAAACGCGAAAGCGCCCCACTGCCGGCCAAACTCGCCATCGGGATATAACCGCGAGCCTCGCGCATCCGCCCTCGAACCATACGATCTCCGCGGTCGTGCCTCGCGGAACCGATTTAGCGGGGGTCTTCCTCCGAGCCGACGTGCTCGAGTACGTTGGGATCCGCGTCCGTGACCTGGACCGCTCCCGACGATTCTATTGCGAGGGGCTGGGGCTCCGTCGTCACAGTTCCGGCCGGGTGGCCGCCGGGGGAATCTGGGAGACCCTGGAGGACCCCGAAAGCAAGGCCCAGCTCGAACTCAACTTCTACCCCGACGCCCCCCCGTTCCGAGAAGGCGATGAGCTCGACCATCTCGGGTTCCGGGTGGAGGGACTCGATGCCACCATCGAACGACTCAAGGCGCTCGGAGGAAAGGTCCGGATAGCTCCCTTCCGCGAAGGGGACGAGCGCCTCGTCTTCCTGTCGGACCCGGACGGCATCTGGGTCGAACTGTGGGAGGCCGAAGCCCCCGACGAACCCCCTGCATCGCGGGGCGGCGACTAGGCCAACCCCAGGCTGGCCGCGTCGCGGCCACTACTTGGGAGGGGCGTGGTACGTCTCCGAGAGTAGGCCGGGGACTTCTCCACCCGGCCATGCCGAACGGGGCCAACCCAAGACCTTCTCCCCGGCCAGGCGAATCGCCAGCCGGGAGAGCTCGGAGATCCACACTGCCGTCAAGGCTTCATGGATCGTCGGCTCCCGGATCTCCGCGATCTCCGGGGGACGCGCCTCCGGGGTGCCCTCTCGATATTCCAGAAGGAAGGCGAAGTACACGTCGCTCTCGCCCGTGCTGATCACCTTGTGCCGACTCAGGAGCAACGGTCCGACGGACACGCGGACCCCGGTCTCTTCTTCGAACTCGCGTGCCAGGGCCGCTTCGAATCCTTCGCCGGGCTCGACGTAGCCGCTGGGAATCGTGAACCGCGTCCGGTAGACGGCCCGGTTGACCAGCACCCGGCCCTCTCGGAGCAGAACCCCCCCGACGCCCAGCCGCGTATGGGGAGGCGGCAGCGGGGGCACAGAGGGAGCATTCACTTCCGCACGAGTCCCAGGCCCACGTGCCGTTCCGGCACCGACTGACCGAGCCACTTCGGCGAAGGGCTATAATAACACGGGGAACGCTCGGCGGAGAGAGTTCCGGTGGCGGGTCCCGTTCCCTCCCAGCAGCCGTCCGTCGAGACCGGGTCCACTCCGCAGGGACGCCCGCTCGCCATCAGTTCCAGCTTCGTCTACGTCGTGACGTTTATCACTCAACTGATCGGCTACATCAGTTCGTTCTTCATCGCGCGGCACATCGCGGCCCCGGGGGCCGGCATCGCCCTCGTGGGATTCGTCCAGTTCAACCTACTCCTCGCGTCGTCGATCAACGCCCTGGGGGAGTTGCGGCTCGGTTCGGCCTTCGTCTACTACGTCGCCCGCGACCCGTCGATGAAGAGATTCACGGGAACGTACTTCGCGTCGCGTGCAGCGTTCGTCGTCATCTTCGGCCTCGCCCTCCTCGCGGTCGCCCCGTTCATCGGTATCGTCTCGATGTCCGGCGGGCTCACGATCCCCTCCTCCACGCTGTACCTCTGTCTGGCGGTGTTCATGCTGCTCCCGCTTCTCTGGACACCGGGTGTGGTCTACAGTCAGCTCTACGTAGGGCTGGGGAACTCGATCCGGGGCCAGCTGCCGACGCTCGTCGAGTCCCTAGTGCGTACCTCTGTGCTCGTCGCGGTCGCTCTCACGTTTCCGACCGTTGCGGGCGCGGTGAACGCGCATGCGATCTGGGGCCTCACGGGCGGCTATGTCGCCGGGGCGGCCGCCTCGTCGGCGATCGCCGTCCCCGCGGTCTGGAAGCACTACGCCGCGCCCAAGTGGTCGGAGCTCCGGCATCTGTTGAGCTACTCCTGGCCCCTCCTCGGCAGCATGGGGCTCATGTACCTCGTAACGAACGCGATGCCGCTCCTCACCCGGGCCTTCTACGACACGGCGGCCGTCGCCATCTTCAACGCGGCGAACGGGTTCCGCGTGCTGCTACTGGCCCTTCCGGCCGCCGTCGTCGTCCCACTCTTCCCCCACCTGGCCGGCCTCCACGAACGGAAGGAGATGGGGTTGCTCCGGGACCGGGTCTGGCGCGCCCTCCGGTACACCGGTATGATGGTGGTTCCCGGGGCTGTCCTGTTCGTCGTCTATCGCGTGAACCTGTTGCTCATCCTATTCCAGAAATCCTACCTCGGACCCCTTCCGGGCGCCGGCGGCGGCGCCATCCCGCTCGCCATCCTCGCGATCTCTGCGATCCCGCTCGCGCTAAGTCAGATCATCGGGACCGCACTCAATTCGATCGGGCTCCAACGACTCGAGTTCTATCTGACGTCGGTGCAGGTCGTGGTGTTGTTCGCCGGGATCTTCGCCTTCCTGAGATCGGGAGGCGTGCTCGGATTCACCGGCCTCGCTGCGATCGCGTTTGCCGCGCTCCTGTCTTCGATCGCCGCGCTCGCGCTGAATTCGTACTTCCTGTATACGAACATGAAGCTCCCGTTCCGTTGGCGACCCCTCTGGACCATCCCACTCGCCGCGGTCGCCGAGTTCCTGGTCATGTCCCGTCTCAATGCGCTGGCGAGCGTCAACGCGTACTTCGCGGTGAATCGATGGTACCAACTCGTGGCCATCGGGGCGCTCGCGCTGGCGGTCTATGTGATCGTCCTTATCGCGGTGGGAGAGCTCTCACGCCAGGACGTCCGGATCTACGCGGGCGCAATCGGGATACCGGAGCGATGGGCGAATCGGCTGGCCCGCGTCTGTTGGAGGGAAATGTCCGACCCCGACGTCACGTTGAATGGCAGCCCCCCGACTCCGCCGAACGCGTAGCGCCTCGCGCTTCGGCGGGCTTGAGCCCCGTCGATTCCTCGGTGGCTCACAGTTCGTCGCGTGATGAGCGACAGGAAATCAGGTGCGACTCGATGGGAGAATGCTTATCAAAGGGACCGCACTCGTTGGAATGACGAGGTCAATCATGGTCGCAGTCGAGTTCAAGTCCACAGCCCAGGAGCAGATTCGCCGCCTCATGCAGGGCCAGAAGGGAGAGGTCGGCGTCCGCATTTACGCCCAGCCGGGCGGAGGCGGATGTGGCTGTGGCGGGGGATCGGCCGTCGCGTTCGGCATGGCCTTCTCGAAGGCGCGCGCGGACGACACCGTCGTCAAGGTGGATGGATTCTCCTTAATCGTGGACCCGAGCAGCCAGAAATTCGTGGACGGAGCCGTCGTCGATTACGTTGAGACGCTCCAGGAGTCGGGCTTCAAGATTACCAATCCCACCCTGCCCGAGCCGGATGAAGCTGGAGTCGCGGGCGGATGCGGATCCTGCGGCAGCAACTCGTCGAACGGTGGCGGCTGCGGCTGCGGCGGCTGAGCGGACTCGCTCATCCTCCACGTCCTGCGGTCCGCTAGGGAGTTCGCTCTAGTTGGTCGGGTCCGCGACACCGGCGTCCGCCGGTCGGATTCTCGAGGCGCTTCCCGAGCGCCCAGATTTTCCGTCCTCGGTTGCCGATCGCGGTCGAGATTGAAATAGAGGACGAGATTCGGCCGCGCCATGAATTCTCAAGCCCTCCGCGCCGAATCCGTCCGCAAGATCTACCGCGGACGGGGCGGACCCGACATCGAGGCCCTCTCGGGCGTCTCCCTCCACGTCTCGCGAGGGGAGCGCATTTCCCTTCTCGGTCGGAACGGTGCGGGGAAGACCACGTTCCTGCGCATCGCCTCGACGTTGCTCGCACCGACCTCGGGCACCGTGGAGATCTTCGGTCAGGACGCGATCGCTCGACCCGGAATCAGTCCGCCCGTACCTCGCCGTCGTGCCCCAAGAAGGCAAGCCGTTCATGCACCTGACGCCGCGAGAGCAGGCCTACACCTACCTCCGCGCCCGGGGATTCACGCGTGAGACGTCGAAGAGCCGGGCCGATCACGCTCTCGAGCAGATGGGACTCACCGAGGTCGCCGACCGACTCTCGATTACCCTCTCCGGGGGACAACGGCAACGGACGATGGTGGCCACCGTGATTGCGACCGAAGCCCCGCTCTTGTTCCTCGACGAGCCCACGATAGGAATGGATCCGTTCGCCCGACGCGGGGTCTGGGAGTCGTTCCGGGAGCTGACCGCCAAGGGGTCGACGATCCTGCTCACGACCCACTACTTGGACGAGGCCGAGGCGCTCTCGCAACGGCTGTACATCGTGGACCGTGGTCGCCTCCTCGCGGAAGGAACGGCGGATGATCTGAAGCACAGCGTCGGCGGAACGTTACGGGTCTCCGTGGTCTCCGGAGACGGCATTTCGCCGCAGCTTGCCACCTTCGGACCTCTCGTGCGCGACGGCGACACGGTGCACGTGATCACGGGACCGCGAGGGCTCCAGGAGATCCTCGCGCTCGCGGCCCACGCCAATCTCACCGCGACCGTGGGCCCGGTCACGCTCGAAGAAGCGTTCCTTCGCGTCGTGGGGAGGTCCATCAATGACGAATCTTGAAGCGCCGCTACCGACGGTCACCCGATCCCGGTGGACCGGCCTCGGGGCCTTCGTCGGGACCGAGCTCCGAGTGCAGTTGCATGAGGTCCTTTCCATCGCGACGTCGATCATCGTCCAGGCCGTGTTCCTCGTCTTCGTGGCCGTCCTGGCCCGGCAGTACCTCTGGTACACGCTCATCGGCGCGGTGGTCTTTTCGACGTTCCAGATCGGCCAACGGGTCCAGAACGAGGCGGCCTGGATCCGGATCGACCACAAGCTGCACGAGCTCTACCACGCCTCGCCGATGACCCCCGAGGCGTACTTCCTCGGGATGTCCGTGGGGATCCTGATCGCGTACTGCCTCCCCATCGTGGTCCTGTTCTCGGCCGCTGCCGTCATCGTCGCGTTCACCGCGCCGGCGACCCTCGTCCTGGTCGCCGTCCTCGGCGCGGAGTTCGTTTTCACCGCATCGGTCGGCTACATGATCTCGACCTGGTTCAAGAACATGCGGAGCATCTGGCCGTACTCGACACTGTTCTTCAATTTCTTCGGCGTCCTCCCGCCGGTCTTCTATCCGCTCTTCCTGTTCCCTAAGGCGCTGCAGCCCCTCGTCCTCCTCCTTCCGACCGCGGGCGGCGCCGCCGTGGCGGAGTATGCGGCGGGGATCCTGCCCCTCCCGACCGGATGGATAGTCCTCGCCTCGGTGAGCCTGGTCGTCGCGGCGAGTCTCGCCTTCGTGGGGGCCGTCTACTGGGCGCGCCGGATCTCGCGGGAGCGCTGAACATGGCCGGCGCCACCGCCCCCGCGTTCGAGCTGCCTCACCGGGGCCGCGTCTTCCCCGCCTTCGCCCTGATCGGCTGGCGGTGGATCAGCCGGAACCCGGCGGCGACGATCGCGCCGATCCTGTTGCCGTTCATCTTCCTGTACTTCCTCAAATTGATCTCGCCGCCGGGGCTGTTCCCGCTCGAGATCATTGGCGCGATGCTGTTCACCACCCAGAACATCGGGAACTGGGTGCTCGGGGACTCGGCCTACTGGCGGCTCGAATCCTCGCTCCAGGACCTGTTCATCGTCTCGCCGCTGGGAAAGGTGGGCTACCTGTTCGGCATCGCGGTCTCCAACATGATCGCGGCGCTGCCGGCCTACGTGGTGCTGAGCCTGCTGCTCGCCTCGGTGGTCCACGTTCCCTGGATCGCCTGGATCGAGCTGGTCGGCTCGATCGGGCTCTTGTGGATCCTCTTCTCCGCGATCGGGATCGCGATTTCGAGTCGGCTCCGGAGCCAGCGGGAGATCTGGCCCGTGGGCAACCTGCTGTTCACGTCCCTCGGAATGCTGAGCCCGCTCTACCTTCCCATCTGGCTGCTCCCGCACGTCTGGCAGTCGATCGCCTACTTCCTGCCCGGAACCTACGCGGCGGTCATCGTCCAGTCGAGCGTGGGACTCCTACCAGCGGGGGTGTCGGTCGGCTTCGGGTCGGCCCTCGACGCGGGGCTGCTCGCGGTGGCCGCCGTGCTCGGCACCGCCATCGCGGTGAGCCTGTACCGGTGGGGCGAACGGTAGCGGGAAGCCCTCGACGACCCGCCCATCGCCGGGGTACGAGGCTCTATAATCCCCTGCCGCTTCGACCCTCCGAAACCGGTGCTGCTCCGAATAGAAACCCCCCATTACGACCTACCCGCTTTCGGCCAGGATTCTGGCCGGACGGACCGACAGGGGACCGGACTCTCGGGCGCCCGGACGAGAGGAAACACCTGAATCATGGGTAGCAACGAGTTCGACGAGATCCTGTCGGCGCTCGACCGAGAGACCGCCCGCATTCGGGTCCGTGTCGAACCCCGGCGGTACAACAAGCCGGCCACCGTCATCTCCGGATTCCCGACGGGCACCGACCTCGCCGAGACGACGCGGGTACTCAAGAACCGACTCGCGACCGGTGGGTCCGTGGTCGAAGGGGAGGTCTACCTCCAGGGCGACCATCGCTCCCGCATTCGGGTCGAGCTCGAGAAACTCGGCTTCGACCCCGGGACCATCGAGGTCTCCACCGACGAGCTGCCCCGACGCGGCCGCCGGGACTGAGTCCGACGGCCCCGGCCGAACGGGCGGACCGAGGTGCAGTTACCTCCACGTTACCAAGCGCCCTTTACCCACGGTCCCCCGAGGCAGGCTACGGGCCCGTCCCGAGAGAGTAACGAAACCATGTCGAAGCCGTTCGCGCACCCCGAGGTCCTGGTCGACACCGCTTGGCTGACCGAACACGCCAAGGACCCGAAGGTGCTCGTCGCCGAGGTCGATTACGACCCACAGGCGAACTACTTTACCGGCCACATCCCGGGCGCCGTCCTGTTCGATTGGAAGAAGGACATCAACGACCAGGTCCGGCGGGACATCATCGACACCGCGCAGCTGCAGGCCCTCTTCCGCGCGAAGGGGGTCAAACCGGACACCACCCTGGTCCTGTACGGGGACTTCAACAACTGGTTCGCCGCCTACGCCTTCTGGGTGTTCAAGTACCATCACGTCAACGACGTTCGGATCCTGAACGGCGGCCGAAAGAAATGGATCGAGGAGGACAAGCCGCTCACGAAGGACGTTCCGACCGTCACCCCCAGCACCTACACCGCGAAGAGCCCGCCTGACGCCAGGCTGCGCGTCTACTTCGAGGACGTGCTCGGTCGGCTCCCTGAGGTCGAGGCCGGCAAGCTCGCGCTGGTCGACGTCCGCGGACCGAAGGAGTTCTCGGGCGA
Source organism: uncultured Thermoplasmata archaeon (assembly GCA_963787975.1). Taxonomy (GTDB): domain Archaea; phylum Thermoplasmatota; class Thermoplasmata; order Lutacidiplasmatales; family UBA184; genus JAKIWV01. Next base: position 28,341 of record CAWBEU010000007.1, on the reverse strand, counting down.
GATCACTGCGCCTCCGGAATACCCGAACGAGGCCGCCCAACGCGGAGGCCACATCCCCGGCGCCGCGAGCATCCCGTGGGCCCAGACCGTGAAGGACGATGGGACGTTCAAGACCCGTGAGGAGATCGAGGCCCTGTACGTTCCGAAGGGAGTCACGCCGAACAAGCCGGTGATCACATACTGCCGGATCGGCGAGCGGTCGAGCCACTCCTGGTTCGTGCTGACATATCTCCTGGGCTACCCCGACGTCCGGAACTACGACGGCTCGTGGTCCGAGTGGGGCAACCGAGTGCGCGTGCCGGTCGAAAAGACCGTCTAGCCGCTTCCGATCTCCCCGGTCGTCGCGCGGCGCACACGCGGCACGGGAGCCGCCTCTTTCCGAATGAGGAAATGGTGGAGATTGCCCTCGACCCGGTGGTGGAGCACGGCGTGCCCGGTACGGTCGGCCCACCGGACGAGCTCGATCGGGCTGGTGGGGTCGTCCGTGACGAGCAGGACCACGTCGCCGGCTTCGCGATGTCCGAGCTCCTCGTCGAGCTTGGCGAGTGTCGCGGAGCATTCCGAGCCGATCTCGTACATCTCGAGGTCAGGGACGGCGGGATAGCAGTGGATCCGTCGCTCGGTGATGCGGGCGGCGAGGACGTCCCGTACCGCCTCCGGGCGCGCCAGCCACCGGGGAACGTCCCGGGGGTCGGAGGGAGCGATCCGTACGACCCACCCCTGCTCATAGGGTGAATCATTGAGGAGCTTGGGGCGCGTCGCGAGGGCCTCGTTCCGGGCGATGACCCGCGCCGTGACGGGGATCCGAAACGGCGCCGTGGAGCGGAGGCTCTCCAGCGTCGCGACGCTGCGTTCCCGCTCGAGGACGCCATCCACTTCGCGGAACCGCACGGAAATGTACCGACCGACGAAGGCCGCCTGGGAGGCGAGCACCCCGGCGGAGAACGTGACGCCATCGCCCTCGACTCGGGTCCACGTATCGTTCTCGATATCTACCCAGCAATCGTCGGGGACGGGGCAGCCAAGAACGTCCATGGAGGGGCCGTAGCGGGAGGGCGTTTATCGATTCGCTGCAGTGGAGGCATCCCAATCCCGTTCACGGTTTTGGAAGCCTTTTTGGGCTCAGGTCCCCCTTCCCCGACGGGGGGAATGGTATCGTCGCACAGTCCGTGCCGACGGGCCGCGCCCGCTGCGGCTGCGGGCATTTCCCGACGCAGCACATGATCGTCGTCCCCGACGCTCCCGGCAAGCCCGGGGGGTTTCACATGGCCCCCGAGGGCTTCTGCTCCGTTTGTGGAGCGCTGGTCTGCCCGCGGTACCATCCCGTCGGCTGAACCTAGGCCGCGTTTTCCGTCAGCCGTAGGCGGTCTTGATCAGGTAGGCCTTCAGCTGCTGCGTCTTGTCGTCCCAGAGATGGAAGTGCCAGGACCGTGCCTCTTCCCAGTTGTCCCCGGATCCCCAGCCGATGTGCTCCAACGTGACGTCAATGCCCTCGGGGGAATCGGCGAGTCGGAAGTACACCCGGGTCGTGGGGGAGGGGTCGTTCATGAACGCGGCGAAGGCCTTCGGGGCGCGCCACTCAAACCCGAAGTCGACGTCCGGGGTAAAGTGGGTCACCGCGCCGTGGGTCTCGAAGGGAGTCTCTCCCTCGAATCGTAATCGGCACTCCCCGCCGACCCGTTTGTCGACGTGGGCCTCCGCGCAGAGCCAACCGGTCAGTCCGGCGGGCTCGGTCAGCGCCGAGAAGATCATATGCGTCGGGAGAGGGATCGTAACCTGAATGATGATCGGGTAGAGCTCTTCAGCCATCGGCGGCCCAGTCCCGGGTCCCTGCTAAAGTCTTTCGTCCCGAAATCGTGCCCAGGACTCGGGAGACTCCTCAGGAGCGCTCGGCGAACCCTTTTAGCCGGACCTGTCTCGCCCCCCGCGGGTAGAACGCATGGCGAAGCCCACCCGGATCTTCTTCGTGGCCGACCTGCACGGGTCCGAGCGATGCTTCCGGAAGTTTGTGAACGCCGGGAAGGTCTACGAGGCGCAGGTCCTGCTGATCGGGGGCGATATCGCCGGGAAGACGATCACACCCCTCTGGCCCGAGAATGGCGGATGGACCGGCCTCTACCTGGGAAGCCGCCGGTGGGTGCAGACAGCTACCGATCTGTCCCGCCTCGAGGAGGACTTGCGCGCCATGGGCTCGATCCCGTACCGTACCACCCTCAAGGAATGGGAGGAGCTGTCCCAGGACCGGCCTCGTGCGGACGCGACTGTTCAAGCAGCTGGCCCTCGAGGTGGTAGGCCAGTGGGTTGACCTCGCGGCCACGCGGCTGCGAGGGACGGGCATTCGGACGCTCATCGGGCTCGGGAACGACGATTTCGACGAGATGGAGGGAATCCTCTCGCAGAGCGACTACGTGGAACTGACCGACGGACGACTCCTCCATCTCGACGACCATCACGAGTTGCTCACCCTCCCCTACAGCAACATCACGCCATGGCACACCAACCGCGAGTTGACCGAGGCGGAAATCGCCGAACGGCTGCGCTCGTGGGTGGAGAAGCTCGAGCAACCCCGGACGGACCGTCTTCAATATCCATGTCCCGCCAGTGGGGACCCAGCTCGACCTTGCCCCTCGCCTCACGGCGGACCTCACGAAGGTGATGGGTCCGGGCGGCGAGCCCGAGATGGTCCACGTCGGCAGCACGGCCGTCCGCGCCGCCATTGAGCAGGTCCAGCCGCTTCTCGGACTGCACGGCCACATTCACGAGTCGAAAGGATTCTCCCAGCTGGGCCGAACGCTCTGCGTGAACCCGGGCAGCGCCTACAGCGAAGGGGTCCTCCAGGGCCTCGTCGTGGACCTGGAGCCGGACCGCGTCCGGTCGCATCTCTTGACGACCGGGTGACCCCGTTCAGGTGGAAGAGGCCGCCGACTGGGTCGCCGCTCCGAACGATTCGACCGGCTCCCACCACTCGCGTTGCAGGAACCCAAAGCGCCGTTTCGGTAGCACGCGGTCGGTCGCGGCCCGCAACGTCTCGATTTTCGGCAGCACCGCGGACCTCGATGCGGGAGGCAGCGCCTCGAAAAGGGGGGACTTTCCCAGATGGTCCAGATTGAGCCGCACCGTGGTCCAGAACCCCCAATCCGAGGTCAGGGGTGCCACGAACCGGGTGGGAGAGATCTCGCCCGGGCCCTCTCCGAGCGAGCGGTCGATGAGGACCGCCAGGATGTCCCGGACGTCCTTGTCCTCTGGTCCGATGACGAGCTCCTTTTTGCCGAAGGGGCCGAGGACACGACCGGGGACCTGGGCCCGGTGTTCGGCGGGGATGCTCTGGATGAACTGCAGCTTCGTGAGGAGGAGCGTGGAGAGGGCGAGGGTGTGCCCGTCCTTCGGGGCCTGGGTGATGTCGGCCTTGAGGTCCAGGTTGTGGCAGAACCGGAACTCATCGGCCAGCACGTCGATCGTTCCCAACACGCACCGGCCTTCCACGACCTGGTTGACGTTATGCAGCCGCATGCGCCGACCGCCCATCAGCGCGTTGAACATCCGGTCGGCGTGGGTCTCGACGACGGTCAGCGCGCTGCCCTGACGTTGTCCGAGCGTGAGCAGCGCGGTGTGGAGCTTCTTCGCGTCGGGGTGGTGGCAGCAGATGTCGATGTCGTGCAATGGTCGGCGGAGGCCGCCGGTCGTAGAGTTGCTGGAGGGCGACCGAAACCGGTAGGCGACCCCACCCAGAAGAGCGATCGCGTGACCGGGCAGCTCCATCGAGAGGCCGTGAAGCAGGCCGACCGCCCGCCCCATGACCGGGTCGGTGGTATCGACATAGTCCGGAAGTCCCAACGCCTCCCGGGCCTTGGCCGGCTCCGTCCGGAATACGAGGGGCAGGCGAAGCGGGAGCTTCTCCTGGGTGAACGGATCGACGATCACCTCTACGAGCTCGTCCACGGAAACCCCGGAGGAGAGTCGGAGCTCAAAAGCTCGCTCTCGTCCTAGTGAGCGCCGTTACTCAGGCGGGAGCTCCTTGTTGATGAGGTCCATGGGAACGCCGCGCGAGATCTGGATCGCCCGGGAGATCCAGTAGATCACGACGCCGATCACGAACACGATCGGCAGGAAGAGAAGGTAGGCGTAGCTGTACGCCCCCGACGGCTCCACATATTGCGCCGTCGACGCGGCGTAACTGACGAACCACGCGGAGATCCAGCTCACGATCCCGACGATGGTGATCACCGGGACGCGTCCGACCCGGGCCTGTACGATCCGCGGGCTGCTGCGGAAGAGCTGGGGGCGCAGGAACGGGAACAGGGCCCCGCCGAGGCAGACCAGGCCGACCGCGAGCCAGAACCCGAAGTTGGAGTATGAGAGGTAGGAGAGGAGTGTGGTGTAGACCCCGACCCAGAGCACGATGAACGATGCGACGGCGAGCAGGATCACCGCGACCCACGGCACGCCGTGCCGACTAACCTTCGCGAAGGCGGTCGGAAGGATGCGGTCGAACGACCACGAGAAGATGTTCCGGGTAGGGACGATGAAGTAGACCAGGGCGAACCCGAAGAACGTCAGGATCAGACCGAACGAGAGGAAGGCGGACAGCAGCGGATCTCCGTGAAGGATGTACGCGGCGAGGAACAGAGGGGACGGAATCGCGGCGAACGAGCCTCCCGTGACGTACGTAAGGCTGGCGCCGATGAGGAAATTCCGTCCGAACGTCGCATAGGTGGCGGCGTACAACACGGCGATCAATACGGCGAAGATGAGCGGGGCGCCGAAGATGGCGAGTCCCTGCGTTCGCGTCGGGTTCCCTCGGATCTCGCCACCGTAGTAGGAGCTGTTCGCGTAGCCGATGAAGCTCAGCATCGTGTAGACGATGCCGAGGAAGGTGCCGGCGACCGTGATGCCCGTGGTGCCCGCGACACTGCTGGCGAGGGCCTGGTACGAGTAGGCCCCGGTGTTAGCGGCGTTCCAATCGGCAGCGAAGGTCGCCTGAGACGTCGTGAGAAGGACGCCAAGCATCAGGATGTAGATGATGCCGGAGAGGACGAAGATCCCGACGATGGTGCGGAAGATCCACTTCGTGGGAAGCAGGCTGACGAGCACCACCAGGAGCAAGACGAAGAAGCCGATGAGGAATTGGTCGATATGCGAAGAAGCCAGGGTGGTCGCCATCGTCAAAGCTTGGGAGCCACCGCCGGCCACACTGTACGCAGCTAGCGTCGTTGGAATTCCAAAGATGGCGGTGTAGTACGCGAAGTACCCTGCCCAGGTCACGAAGACAACGGTGAACAAGAGGTTCGTGCCAAGTCCGATGCTCGGGTGGAAGATTCGCCCGAGAAAGACATAGTCCCCACCGGACCGCGGCATGGAGCTGGACAGCATCCAGTAGACGTACCCGACGCCGAGGTTGATCAGGACCCCAATACCTACCGTCGTAACGAGGTTCGCGTTGGGGTAGCCGGCGGAGGCAAAAACGATCCAGAAATAGTTCACGATGATGCCCATGCCGACGAGGTTCGCGAACAGGGCGGTGCGCGGCCCAACCGTACGGACGAGGCCCGATGTCTGCCGGACGTACAGGCCCGGCTGCGTCGCGCTTGCGGCGGGTGTGTTCATCGCAAAGCCCGGCGTCTCGGCTTCCATCGCAGCGGTCAATTCCGTGTTCCCCCGCACAGCCTTCCGGCGGCACGACGCGGTCTAGCACGAGCAGGAAGAGGAGGTCTAAATATGTTGGCAAACGCGCTTCACGACAATATCGCACGCCGAACAGGCGTACTGTGGAGACCAGCCGAACGATTCAAGAGAAGACTCGCTTTGGCGGCCCTTGATGGAGTGGGACACTCGACTCATTCACGACGGTCAGGCCCCGGACCCGCTGACCGGCGCTGTGAACGTTCCCGTCTACCTTTCGACGACGTTCCGGCAATCCTCCCCCGGGGTTTCGCAAGGCTATGTCTACTCTCGCACGGGGAACCCGACGCGCGCCGCCCTCGAGCGGATCCTGGCGAGATTAGAGGGAGGCGCGGGTGCCCTCGCCTTCGGGTCGGGGCTCGCCGCGATCTCCGCCCTGTTCATGGGGTACCCGTCGGGTAGCCGGATCGTTGCGGGGGACGACCTCTATCACGGCGCCCAACGCCTGCTCGAACTGGCGCGAACCCACGGGGTGAGGGTGGACTTCGTGGACACAACGAACTTGGCGAACGTCCGCCGCGCCTTCGCCGAGGGACCCGCCGTGGATCTGCTGTACTTGGAGACCCCGACCAACCCGCTTCTCAAGATCACGGACCTGAGAGGCGCCATCGCGATCGCTCGTCGTGGGCTAGCGAAGGTCGCGGTCGACAACACGTTCGCGAGCCCGGTCTTCCAGCGGCCGCTCGAACTCGGGGCCGATATCGTGGTTCATTCGACCACGAAGTACATCGGAGGCCACAGCGACGTTCTTGGCGGAGCGCTGGTGGTGCGCTCCCGGCCTCTGCTCAAGAAGCTCTACTGGTTCCAGAACTCGGCCGGCGGCGTCCCGAGTCCCTTCGACTGTTACCTCATGATTCGTGGAGTCCGGACCCTCGGGGTGCGCGTTCGCCAGCACGCGGAGAATGCCCAACGGGTCGCCGACTACCTGGAGGGGCATCCCAAGATTCTCCGAACGCTGTACCCGGGCCTCCCGCAGCACCCGGGCCACGCCATCGCGCGCCGGCAGATGGACGGGTTCGGCGGAATGGTCTCGGCCGAGGTCGAGGGGGGGCAGGCCGCCGCGACGCGCGTTGCCCGACGGCTCAAGGTGTTCACGCTGGGAGAGAGCCTCGGCGGCGTCGAATCCCTGGTCAATCACCCGGCGCTGATGACCCACCGGGCGATGCCGCCCTCCGAGCAGAAGGCGAAAGGCATCTCCGGCGGGCTCCTGCGGTTCTCGGTGGGCATCGAGGACGCGGAGGACCTGGTCGACGACCTCCGCCAGGCCCTCGGCTGAGCGTTGCCAAGAATAGAAGGAAATAGCCCGGGCCGGTCGCTTCCAGCATGCCGCTGTGGCACGATACCGAAAGCGCGTGGCACGAGATACTTCCCGGAGTCCGCCGTCGCATTCTGGCTCACGCGCCGTCGGCCATGCTGGTCCTGTACCGGATCGAGCCCGGCCGGGTCTTCCCACGCCACACGCATCCTCATGCGCAGTTCGGCACGTTCCTCGAGGGAGGCGGAACCTTCCTGGTCGGCGACCAGTCCTGGAAGGTCCGCGCAGGCGACGCCTACTATGTCCCGCCCGACGTGCCCCACGAGCTCCACACGGACCCGTCGGTTCCCTCCGTCATTCTGGACGTGTTCACCCCGGAGCGCCAGGATTTCCTGAACGAGACGCTGGCACCCGACGAGCCATAATCGCCCGCCGCGCCTCAGCCGACGGACCGGAGGATCCCGCCGTCGACAGGCAGAAGCGCGCCGGTCACGTACGACGACATCTCGCTCCCGAGGAACACGAAAGCGCGAGCCAACTCCTCGGGGCTCCCAATGCGGCCGAGCGGAATGTCGTGGACCACGGCCGCCCGGACCTGCTCCGGGGTGCGGCCTTGCCGTCGGGCCGTGTCCGCGAACACGTGCTCGACCCGTTCGGTCGCGATGAACCCCGGCAGCACGCCGTTGACTCGGACCCCGTGGGGGCCCAGCTCTCGGGCCAACGTGCGAACCAGTCCCGCGATGGCGATCCGGCAGACGTTCGAGGTCGCGATGTTCGGTATCGGTTCCCGGATCGCGACGGACGCGGAGAAGACCATGCGGCCCCGCGTATGCGAAGCCAGCATGAGCTCCGCGACCTTTTGGGCCAGGTAGGCCGGGCTGACGGTGAGAAGGTTCGCGGCGGCCTGCCACGTGTCGAAGTCCTGCTCCATGAAGGTGCCCGGCGCGGGCGCACCGGTGACGTAGACGAGCGTGTCGATCCCTCCGAGAGCGGTCCTCGTGTCCGTCGCCAAGCGGTCGAGCCCGGCGTGTTGCGCGAGGTCCGCCACGACGCCATGAACCTCCCCGAGGGGACGGAGCGTCTCCACCGCCTTGTCGAGCCGACCCGGATTGGAGCCATTGATGACCACTCGAGCCCCTTCCTCGAGGAAGGCGCGGGCCGCAGCGAATCCGATCCCCTGACTCGCGGCCGTGACGAGGACACGCTGGCCCGAGAGCCCTGACGTGAGTGGCATCGGCTACCCTACGACTCGATCGCGAAGACGCGGCTCATCGCCCCACTGGCCCCCTCGAGCTTGAGGGGAGCGGCGACGACGGTGTAGGGCGTCTCTTCCTTGAGGGTGTCGAGATGATCCAGCGCTTCGAGGATCCAGATATCGTGACCGAGCAGGACCTTGTGAGCCTCGAATTTGCTGTTCGCGTAGGGGTCGATGCCGAGGGTGTCGGTGCCGACCCCTTTGACCTTCTTGCTGACGAGCCAGTCCGCCGTAGCGGGGATGATACCCGGAAAGTCGTAGAGGTACTTCTTCGTCGCCGACCGGCTGTGGCTCCAGCCGGTCTCCAGGAGCACGATCTCGGGCTGGAAGGTCTTGGGCCAGTGCCGTTCGACGGCGGCCGGGGGAATCACATCGTTGGTGATCTCCTTCCGAAGGTCCAGCACCGCGCCGATGCCCATCAGGTCGCTGGGCGCGATCTGGTCGACCGTTTTTCCCGACTCGATGAAATGGTAGGGCGCGTCGAGGTGCGTCCCGCTGTGCGTCATCGCGTTCAGTCGCTCGACCGAGTATCCATCCCGGGCGATCACCCCTATCGGCTCGACGAGGGGTAACGGGATTGTCGGCCAGACGGGCATGTGCGTCCGGAAGGTAGCGGTCAGGTCGTGGACTCGGTGTGAAGCCGGCATCGGACGCACCGAGACTCTCCGCTACTAAAAGCGGTGCGGACGCTACTTCGCCGTCGCGTGCGAAAGGAAGTGCTGTAGCCGCCGCGCCCCTTCTTCCAGGGAGGCTATGGGAGCGGTGAACGAGATGCGGAAATGTCCCTCGCCCCGGGGCCCGAAGGAGACGCCGGGCACGAGGGCGAGCTGCTCCTCGTCGAGGACCCGGTTGCAGAACTCGACCGACGGGATCGGTAGGTCATACCGCGGGAACATGTAGAAGGCGCCGGCCGGGCGGGCGACGTCGAGGCCCGGAATCTGACGGAGGAGGTCGAACAAGCCGTCACGCCGCCGGCGGAACTCCTCCCGGAACCGTGCGACGTCCGGTTCGGCGTTCTCAAGCCCCCAGAGGCAGGCGCGCTGGATGAAGGGAGGGACACAGGTCAGGGTGTGTTCGACGACCTTTACGAGGCGAGTCCGGAGGGCCGGTGGAGCGACGGCGTAGCCGGCTCGCCAGCCGGTCATCGCGAACATCTTGGAGAAGCTTCCGATCGTCACGACGCGCCCAGCGCCCTCGGGGAGGCTGGCCGGAGCGACGTGCGGTCCTTCGTAGATGAGGGACTCGTACGTTTCGTCGCTCAAGACGGTGAGGTCGTGGTCCTGGGCGATCCCCAGCGCGGTACGAACCTCGTCCCGGGAAAGTAGCCGACCGGTGGGGTTCGAAGGGGAGGTGAGGATCAGCACCCGGCTCCGCGGGGTGATCGCTTGCTCGAGCGCCTTCGGGTCGAAGGAGAAGTCCTCCCGCAGCGGAAAGTAGACCGGGCGCGCGCCGACGAGCTGCACCGGTTGCTCGAACAGGTACGTCGGGTCCGGAAGCAGGACCTCATCGCCCGGGTCGGTGGTGGAGAGAAGACTCGCGTAGATTGCGAGCTTGCCCGGCATCACCACGACGTCGCTGGCGGTGGCAGGGATCGCATGCACCCGATGGAGTCTCGCGGCGATCGCCTCACGGAGGTCGAGCATTCCCTGGGCCGGTCCGTAGTGGGTCAGGCCCTCGTCCATCGCACGGGCGGCGGCGGCCCGAATCCCCGCGGGGGTGTCGAAGTCGGGCTCCCCGATGTGCAAACCGAGGATGGTGGCGCCGCGTTGGCGTTGCTCGAAAATGCGGTCGATCAGGGAGAGAATCGGAGACTTGCTGATCTCGTCGACGCGCATCCCGGCCCGCAGGCGCCACGTGGTAAAAGCTGACTGCCCGCCGGCGCCCGCCCTTTCCTCAGGATGGGCGAGGCGGGACTGAGGGAGGTAGTCCGCCGACGGTAGGGGGCTCCAGTCCCCGTGCGACGCGTCGGTGCGCGTCGAGGAAGGCGACGGCGAAAAGCGCGTACGCGAGGAACATGTACGAGAGGTAGGTCGCGACCGGCTCGATGAGGGCCACGAGCTTCGTGGGGCTCGCCCGGACGGTCACCAGATAGGTAGGGAGGCCGCCGGCGATGTGATAGCCCACGACCCCGACGACCGGAACCGCGGCGACGAGGGCCAGGACGAGGATCACTCGGCCAGTCGTGCCGAGCAGATGGTAGACAATGATTGCGTATAGGACGAACGAGAAGAACAAGGACCCGGCGACCGCCGCGCCGACCTCGTACGCCAGCCAGCTAGGGATGGCCAGCCCGGACATGTACGCGTAGTAAGCGACGGGGCCGGCGGCCGCAATGGCGAGGAGGACGGTCACCAGAAAGGTGAGGTGGGCATGGTGGACCCGCTGTCGATGAATCTCGTTCCACTCATGCCGGCCGAGCGTCAGGAAGAGCATTCCCATCAGGGTGGCGATGACGCCGATGATAAACAGCACCTCACCCGTAGTCCCTTTGGAAGAACCGGTCAGAATGTCGTACGCGTTGACGCCCGCTTCGATGACGAACCCGATGGTGAAGATCGTCAGGCTGAGCCGCAGGTTGGGCGCCATGAACACTACTGCGTACGGCGCGGTTCAAAAACCTCCCGCTGGAGCGGGGGCGGGCCTTGGGCATGCGGGAACGGTTCAGACTCGCTCGATCGCATCGCCGGTGTGGATCCTGCCTTCCCTGGCCACGGAGGCGTACCAGCCGCGGCGGTGGAGCATCGTCTTCAGGAATCCGGGGCCCTTTGTCTCGCCGACGTACGGCAGCAGGTAGAGATTGGTGCACGGGTCGCACGGCTTGGACACCTCGAGAGTCGCTCCCCCCACCCGAAATTTGTCCCCGGGGTGGAACTCCTTGTATGGAATCCCCTCGGTGGTGATGTTCTCGCCGAGGTCTCCCTCGTGGATCGGCCACCCCTCGGCATTGAGGCTGCGGATCGTCTCCACCGGCATGAGGAGGACCGCCTGGTTCGGCTCGTCGTGCTGCTCCTCGTGACGGAACCGGTTGAAGTCCCCCTCGACACCGCCCGGAACGATGCGTATCTCCGGGACAACGGGCTTCGGCAGACCATGCTCGGATCGAGTTTCCGGTTTCCGGTGCAGGGACCGGACTAGTCCCTGAACGGCGTGCGTGACTGGAGAGGGCGCAGTAGCGCTCACGGGGCGTCAGGGAAGGGCACGTTCCTCCAGTTCAAGTTTGTTCCCCTCGGTAGGCTAAGATCACAATGCGACGCGGCGTCCGGGGGAACCCCTTAAAGACGCCGACAAGTAGGTCTCGGTCGATGCCGGCAGAGTCCGCGCGCAGTGCAACTTCAGAGACTTTCGCGCTCGCGGGAACGACCATCCGACGCACCATCGTAATCGGCTGGCGTTACCTCGCCATCGGGACGGGCCTGGCGCTGCTGCTCTCCCTCATCCTTCTCGTGGCAACCAAGCACGGCGGGACGGCGTTCTCGATGACGTTCCCGTTGGAGATTCCCCTGTTCGCCGTGCTCGGGTCGATGGGGGGCCTCATGACTTTTACAAGCGACCGGACCAAGGGCGTGTTCGAGTACCTGATTGCCTACGGGGTCCGTCCTCGGGGTCTCTTCACGAATGGCCTGCTCGCCACCGCCGCGATGTCAGCCATCATCCTCGGGCTGGCGTTGCTCGTGGGACTGGGCGCCGCCTCGGCCAGGGGAGTACCCTTGAGCACGGACCTGCTGAAGGCGATTGCGCTCTACACCGTGCCGATGAGCTTTGCCGGGGCGCTCTTCACGTCCACGGTGGGCATGATCTGGTCCTCGATCTCCACCCCTCGGACCGGAATCAACAGCCCGCTGGGCATTGCGCCCATGTTTGGCGTTGCGCCGACGATATTCGTCCTGATCGCGGCCGAGAGCGCTCCTACCGTTGACTACTACTACATCACCGTGGGCGCTTCCCTCGCGATCATCGCGGCAGTGGTGGCTCTGCTGGCAATGTCGGCGCGACTCATGGGACGAGAACGCTTCCTGTCTCCGCTGTGAACTGAGGTCATCGATGCTGTCGAGCTCTGGGCCCCTGTCGCCCTCCGCGGAGGCTCCTGACCGACGCGGGGGTCATCGGATCGAGCTTCGCGGCGTGAGTTCGGGATACCACGGCCACAAGGTCCTCGAGGACGTCTCGTTCGTCGTCGAGGAGCCAGCGATCTACGTGGTGCTCGGGCCCAACGGGGCCGGCAAGACGACCCTGTTCCGGACCGTCGCCGGGATCCTCGAGCCGTACTCCGGGACCGTGGAGATCGACGGGATCGACATCGCGCGCCACGAGGCGCGCACCCGGCTCCAGTACCTGTCTCACATCGACGGGATCCCCGATGGACTCCGGGTGGAGGAGGCCTTGCGGTTCTACGCCACGGTGGAAGGCGCGACGGATCAGGCGGTCGAGAAGGTCATCGGGCTGCTCGGAATCGGGGAGCTCCGGTCTCGCTTCTTTTCCGAGCTGAGTCAGGGCCAGAAGAAACGGGTCTCCATTGCCCGCGTGTTTCTGCAGGAACGGAGCATCTACCTGCTCGACGAACCGACGACCAATCTCGACCCGAAGCTGGCCCGGGAGATCCGGGATCTCGTGCTCGGATTGAGCAAGGACGACCTCGTGCTCTACTCCTCGCACAACCTGTTCGAAGCGAAGGAGATCGGGAAGTACGTGCTGGCGCTCCGGGATGGGAGGGTCGGATACTTCGGTCTCCTGAGCGACCTCCGACCGACGAAGTACATCATCGGGATCCGCGCGGAGGGGGCCGAGGGGGTGCTCTCCAGTTCCGCCCGGAAGGGGGACTACTACCTTCAGGAGCTGGCCGGGCCCGAGGAGGTTCCGAAGCTCGTGGCCGAGCTCATGGCGAAGGGAGTCCGCATCCGCGAGGTCAAAGAGATGGAGAACCCTCTCGAAGAGCTGTTCGCCTAGGAGGAGTTCCGGCCACTCCCCTCTGAGCCGCCCGGTGGTCGCGCCCGCGGCGAGGCTCCGGCGGCTTACTTCTTGACGACGACCTGGATCTCCGTATGGGCCCAGACCTTGGGTCCGGACCACGGATCGCCGGAGTACACTTCGCGGTAAGAGAGGGCCTTCTTGATAGCCTTCTCTTTCTTCTGCCATCGCAGCCAGTCGTTCAACCCGTGGTAGACCACCCGCGGAGAGACCACGTCGGGGTCGAAGATCACGCTCGCGACCGTCGAGGCGGGGACCGTCCGGAGCCGGATCCGTCCGCTGCCCTTCGCCTTGCCCCGGACCTCGACTCCGGCGATGAAGGTCCTCATGTCCGGCTCGAAGAACAGCCAGTGCCCCGTTCGGAGGTGGTTCTTCCTGGCCCACTCCACGAGGGTCTTGAACTGTCCCCGGAGCTTCTTCTCGTCCCAGGCGCCCGTACGCGAGAGGGTGGCCACTCGGAAGGACGGCGCGCGCTTGTAACCGAAATCAACGGTCATGGGTAACCTCCAGGAGGGACAAACCCCCCGACCTTAAACGTTCGCCCAAACCCTGCGAGAACACGGGGCGCGGCGTCAGTCCTCGCGCCAGCTGAAGACCGAGACCGCCGCGACGAAAAGGACGATAGCGATTCCCGCCACGATGATGAGGTCCCGTAGGGCTCCCGCGCCGTTGTTGAAGAGGATCCCGTCGTTGAGCCCATCGATCACGTAGTAGAGCGGTAGGACATGGGCCACCGTCTGCAAGTAGAGCGGGAAGCTGGAGACCGGGAAGAACGTTCCCGAGAGGAACATCATCGGGAAGAGAATCACATTGCCGATCACCGCGGCGGTCTCCGGGGTCTTCGAAACGGACCCGGCGATGAGGCCCACCGACACGAAGAGGACCGGTCCGGCGATGAGGAAGGGGAACATCCACGGGACCACGGAGACGTGGGCGCCGAACACCGATCGACCCACGAGGATCATCACAAAGGCCGCGATGATGGCGAGCAGAATGTACCAGATCATCGCCGCCGTTAGCCATTCGGACCGGGTGAGCGGGGTGAGGGAGAGCTGGCGGAACAGCTTGTCCCGCTTCCAGGTGGAGCTGATGTTGACCATCGAGAACATCGGACTGGTCAGGATCGAGAATCCGATGAGGCCCGGGATCAGGTAGTCGATGTAGGTGAAGATCTGACTCCCCACGTTCAGGTAGGAGGAAGAGATGACGACGGACCCCCCGGCCTCTTTCAGGTCGAACGCGCTCTCGACGCCGTTCAGCGCACCGATCACGATCCCCGTCTGGGACGCGGCGGCCGGGTTCGTGAACACGATTACCTTGACGAGCGTCTTGCTGACGAGAGCGGCTTGGAATCCGGCCGGGATCACGAGACCGGCCGTCTCGCTGTTACGGGCGAGATAGGCCGATAGGTTGCCCGAGTCCGCGGGGATGACGTGAACTTGAACGGCCCCGGTACCGTTCAATGCGCCGAGGAAGGCCACGCTGGCGGGCGAATTGTGATCCAGATTCTCCACCTGCAGGGTGACGGCCGACGACCCTGTGTTGGCGAAGACGGCCCCGAAGATCAGGATCAGGATGATCGGGAAGACCAGCGTGAAAAAGAGCCCGATAGGGTTCCGGATATAGCCTTTCGCGAAGGCGATGAAATACGAACGGATCCGGCGGTAAGGCTGGAGTTCGCTGGATTCGCCTGATCACAGACCTGCCTAGTGGAATCCTGGGGATTCTTGGGGGTCATCTGGACCTGCCCACCTATGTTCGTTCCCTTTTCCGAAGCCATGAAGAAGCTGTGTTCAGCCTCGAGGATCCGCTTCCCGGATTGGCTGAAGTTACTTTGTTTCCCTATTTGCTGGTGAAACGGGGATTCTAGGTTTGCGATTGCATGGGTTCGGAACTGCTGCAAATCCGAAAGAGAATCTAAATTGGCATTACTGAAAACCACCGGTCAAGCCCTGGATCGCAATATCTATGTGGACGGCGCTTACTTCGAAAAAAATCCGCTCTGGCATACAGACGAGTCTCCTTTTAAAGTTAAGCAGATTCTGCAAATGCTGGAAAAGAATCAGTTACACCCGACTACTATTTGTGAAGTTGGGTGTGGTGCAGGGGAGATTCTTAAACTGTTACAGGAGAGAATGGACGCCACCTGTCGTTTCTGGGGCTACGCCGGTCAGCGGGCCGGTTCGAGGCCGGCCGGCGCGGCCGCCGGCCAGCGGCCCGCCTGCAGGCCGGCCTTCGGGTCCTGGTCCGGGTTCGCTGATGGCGCTACCTGTCATGCCGACTAGTACAGCATTGGCGCATGCGGCCGTGGTGGGCCGGTTGCGGCTCGGCGCGTTTCCGGCATGATTCGATGGGCGGGGTGCTCGGCGCACAGGAGGCTTGATGAACATCGGTGGAAACATCGCCCTGGTCACCGGCGGAGCGTCCGGTCTGGGCCTGGCCACGGTCAGGAACCTGCACGCGGCCGGCGCCTCGGTGGTCATCCTCGACCTGCCCGGCTCGAACGGCCTGGCGGTCGCGCGGGAACTCGGCGCCCGGGTCGCGTTCTCGGCCGGCGACGTGACGAACTCGGCCGACGTGGACGCCGCGCTGGACGCCGCGGGCGCCCTGGCCGGGGGCGTGCCCCGGATCGTGGTCAACTGCGCGGGCATCGGCACCGCCGCCAGGACCACGAGCAAGGACGGCCCGTTCCCGCTGGACGCGTTCACCCGGGTGGTCCAGATCAACCTCATCGGGACGTTCAACGTCATCCGGCTGGCCGCGTACCGGATGAGCCAGGCCGGCGAGGCCGACGGCGAGCGGGGCGTGATCGTCAACACCGCGTCGGTCGCGGCCTTCGACGGGCAGATCGGCCAGGCGGCCTACTCCGCGTCCAAGGGCGGCATCGTGGGCATGACACTCCCGATCGCCCGCGACCTGGCGCGGCTGAAGATCCGGGTGGTGACGATCGCGCCGGGCCTGTTCGACACGCCGCTGTTCGAGTCGCTGTCCGAGGAAGCGATCAAGTCCCTGGCCGAGCAGGTGCCGCATCCCGCCCGGCTCGGCGACCCAAGGGAGTACGCGGCGCTGGTCGCTCACATCGTCGAGAACCCCATGCTCAACGGCGAGACGATCCGGCTCGACGGCGCGATCAGGATGGGCCCGCGCTGATTTCGTTTGCTCGATTCCGTTTTAGGGTCGGGGTCGTCCTTGGCCGCGCGGATGGTGGCCAGCAGCCGCTCGATGTCGGCCCGGGACAGCGACCGCTGCCACTCGGTGAGCACGCCCTTCATGAGGAAGCCGCCGGGAGCGGGTTCGACGGAGGTGAGCATGCCGTCCAGCGGCAGGACCGGCACGCGGCACGTGGAAGGCCGGGGCCGGCAGCGACACGCGCCGGTCGAGCAGGTGCAGGGCGCGCGGCGCGACCCGGATCGACTTTCCCTCCGCCCCCGCCTCGATCTCCAGGCGGACCCACGGCGCCCCGGCCATGCTGACCTGGGGGACGCCCTCTTGCATGACCAGCTCCAGCCGCGGCGACACGGCGGCCAGCCAGCGGGAGGCGGCCGCGACCGGCATGAACGCCTCCCAGAGCACCGGCGCGGCGATCAGCGTCGGCTTCGTGCCGGGCCGCAGGTGCACGTTCCTGGCCCGGATCTCGGTCCGCCCGAACCGGTAGCCGTCCCACTCGACGTCCCGCGCGCAGATGCGGACCTCGCCGTACTGGCCGACGGCCCGGGCCAGATCCGGTCCCTCCACGGACAGGTCCTCCAGGACCAGCGTCAGGTCACGCCCGTCGAAGCTGAACGTCCGCTGCTTGCCGACCAGGCGGGTGCGCGCGGCGTCCACGAGCGCGGTGAACGCGTCACCGGCCAGGGCGGCAGGCTGCGGCAGCCCGAGCGACGCGGCCGCGGCCGAGGACAGGGACAGGACCTCGGTCCAGTTCCGCCGCCATTCCTCGGCCCACGAACGGTCGAAGGGCCACCAGTCAGCCATGCCTCATGCTGACACGGCGCACCGGGCCCGGCAAACGGGCTTCGCTCGCCGGCGGTCAGCCGGGCTCGCTCGCGGCGGTCAGCCGGGCTCGCTCGCGGCGGTCAGCCGGGCTCGCGTTCGTGGCCGGCCTGGCGGTACGGCGTCAGCCCGCGGTAGGCCTCGGACGCGGGGATCTCGCCGGCCAGGACCCGGTAGACCTCGTTGCAGACGGGCATCTCGATCCCGTGGCGTTCGGCTAGCTCGTGCACGGTGTGGGCGGTGCCGACGCCCTCGGCCACCGTGCGGGTCGCCGCGGTGATCTCCGCCAGCGTCCGACCCGCGCCGAGCTGCTCGCCGAGGGTCCGGTTGCGGCTCAGCGGGCTCATGCAGGTGGCGATCAGGTCGCCCATGCCCGCCAGGCCGGAGAAGGTCGCCGCTTCGCCGCCCATGGCCACGCCCAGCCGGGTGATCTCGGCCAGCCCGCGGCACACCACCGCCGCCCTGGTGTTGTCCCCCACGCCCAGCCCCTGCGCGACGCCCGTCGCGATGGCCACCACGTTCTTCAGCGCGCCGCCGAGCTCGCACCCGATCACGTCGTGGTTGGTGTAGATCCGGAACAGCCCGCGCTGCATGACCGACTGCAGCGCGCGCGCCACGGCCAGGTCCTCGGTCGCGATGACGCTGGCCGCCGCCTGCCCGGCCATGATCTCCTTGGCCAGGTTGGGCCCGGTGAGGGCGGCGGCCGTGTGACCGGGCAGCTCGTCGCGGATGAGCTGGGTCATCCGCAGCAGCGAGCCGCGCTCGAAGCCCTTGGCCAGGCTGACGACCGGGATCCACGGCCGCAGGTAGGGCCTCGCGTCGACCAGGATGGCCCGGAACCCCTGCGTCGGCACGCCGACCACCAGCAGGTCGGCGTCGTAGACGGCCTTCTCCAGGTCGGCGGTGGCCTTCAGCGCGGTCGGCAGCGCGAAGCCGGCCAGGTAGCGCGAGTTCGCGTCGCGCTCACTGATCTCCCGGGCCAGCTCGGGATCACGGGCCCAGATGGTGCAGTCGTGCCTGCCTGCCAGGAGGGACGCCACCGTCGTGCCCCACGACCCGGCGCCGAGCACCGCGATCCGCATGCCGACCACTCACTCTCGACACTGTTCACTCTCGACACTGTTCACTCACGACACTGTTCACTCTCGACACTGGCAGGTTCAGTTAGCCATGTACACCGCCGGCGCCGGGCGGATCACCGGCCGGTGGCCGGCGTGGCGCTGCGATCGGGCACAATGAGCGGTCAGTGAAGGGGTTCGCCGAGAGGGGCAGAAATGTCGGAACGGGCCTTGTCCGGCCGCAGGATCATGGTGCTGGGCGCGACGGGCGGCCTCGGACGCCCGGTCACCGAGCGGCTCCGCGCCGACGGCGCCACGGTGATGGCGGCCGACTCCCGGATCCCGGCCGAGGCGGACCGGCAGGATCAGGTGGAGTACCTCGCGGTGGACGCGCTCGACGAAGCCAGCGTCGCGGCGGCGTTCGCGGCGGTGCCCCCGCCCGCGGCGGTGATCAACCTCATCGGCGGGTACACCCCGCCGCACACCCTGTCCATGCTGGACATCGGCGTGCTGCGCATGCAGCTCGAGCTGAACCTGGTCACCGCCGCGATCGTCACCAAGTACGCGATGCCGGTGCTGGCCGCGCGCGACGGCGGTCCGATCGTGCACGTCTCCAGCCGGGTCGCCACCCAGAAGGGCGACAACGGCTTCGCCTACAGCGTGAGCAAGCTCGGCGTGGTGCGCCTGGTCGAGGCCGCGGCCGAGGAGGGCCGCGAGGACGGCGTGCGGGTCAACTGCATCATGCCGAGCATCATCGACACGCCAGCCAACCGCGCGGCGATGCCCGACGCGAAGCATCACCGGTGGCCCAAGCCGTCCGAGATCGCCGCGGTGCTGTCGTTCCTGGTCTCGGACGACGCGACCCTGATCTCCGGCGCGGCCATCCCGGTGTACGGCCGCGCATAGGGGTGCGCGGAACGGTTGGCGCCCTGCGGCTCGGGCGGCGGATCTTCGAGCCGCACGAGCTGCTGATCATGGCTGATGTCGCGTCCTGGCCCGGGGATCCCGCGGCGGCCATGGAGCGGGTCCACGTGGTGGTGGCTGAGGGCGCGGACATCGTCGAGGTTTGCGCGGGTGCGGGCGACGTGGACGAGCGGGAGGAGATCAGGAGGACCGTGCCGTTCATCGCCGCGGTCCGGGACGCGTACCCGGAGCTTGTCATCGGCGTGGACACCGGGCGGCGCGAGGTGGCCCATGAGGCGTGCGCCGCGGGCGCCGATCTGCTGCGGGATAGGCGGGATGCCGGGCTGGCCGAGGTCGCGGAGAAGTATGGCGCGGGCCTGATCGGCTCGCTCGCCGTGGCCGACCGAGCGGTGGCGGCGGGGCTGGATCGGGCGCGGATCATCGTCGACCTGTTGCACGGCGGGAGCGAGGCGACGTGGCTCTCACCGGAGGTGACCCGGCGACTGGAGGAACTGGTCGCCATGGGGTGGCCCGTGCTGGTGTCGGCGCCGGGCGGGGACGTTATGGGTGAGGCCGTGAACGCGGCGGCCGGGGAACGGCTGGCCGGGGACCTGGCCGCGACGGCGGTGTGCGCGTGGGTGGGAGCCCGGGTGTTCCGGGTTCATCGCGTGCGGGAGACCCGGCGCGTGCTGAGCATGGTCTCGGCGATCCGCGGCGATATCCCGCCCGCGTCGGCCGTCCGAGGGCTCGCCTAATGAGTGGAGCTGTGGCGCTAGGGACGATTGTTGCCAGAGATAGTGGAAGATCCGGGTTCCGCGGAAATTCCGGGGGATCATGATCCACCGGAACTTCCACCAAGCCTGAATCTTCCACGCAAATTCGGGCGGAGCACGGCCCTCGGCGAGCGGGAGGCGGCTCGCCGTGGGCTTGGGCTCAGTACTCCGCGGGTTCGAGTACTTCGCGGAGCTGCTCGGCGCGGCGCCACGCTGCGATCATGCGGCGCTCCGCCTTTCGCTCCGCGCGCCGGGCGCGGCGAAGCATTCGCACCCGGCGCCAATATCGCAGTTGCTCGGCCTGTTCGATCCTGCTGCGAGATCGCTCACTCGCTAGCTCTTCCACCAAATACATGCTGACCACTCCGTTGTGTGCATTGTGTGCCGGACCATCCGCGCGGCCCTCGGTGACCGCGCGGCCCTGCTGGTTCTCGGGACCGCGACTGCACGGCCCCCGTGTGTTCTGGTGACCGCCGGGCGGTCACCCTGTCTTCCCCGTGGCTGGCCGGCCGAATGAAGACGCCGCCAGCCGTGCTGTCCGGGTGGCCGCGTGAGCGGCCACCCGTCATCTGATGGCCGGCTAAGCGGCCACCTCGTCCTTGCGAGGACGTCCGCGGGGGCGCTTGCGGGGCACGATCGCGCCGCGCATCAGCAGCTCGCCGCCCCAGACACCCCAGGGCTCCCTGCGCTCGAGCGCGCCGGCCAGGCAGGCCAGCCTCGCGCGGCATCCCCGGCACATGGCCTTCGCCTGCTCCACATCCTGCGGAGACTCGGCGAAGAACAGCTCCGGATCCTCCGTGCACGGAAGATCCAGGCCGACCGGGAGTGCGGTGGCCGTGCCGCCCACCACGAACTGAGTCGCCACGCTGACCTCGCTGACGGCCGGTCCGGTCACCTGCCGAACCGAAGTGACCTGGCCGACGTAACCCACCTGGACCTGCCTGATGTCCGAGCGCTCCTGCTGCGCTACGGACCCGGACGCCTCGAACCCCGCCGTGTCCCGTCCGCCGACGGTGGCATCGCGCCACTGCATCGGTGCCATCCCCTCTCGCTTGCCGGTCCTAGCTACTCGTCCACGCGATTTCTCGCCCGTCCTGGGACCTAGGCCCAAATAACTAGGCCGCGGACCCTGTGTGCGGGTCCGCGGCCTCAAGGGGATCTTGGCCGGCCTGTTCTAGGCCGGTTCCCTATATGGAGGCGGACCCGATGTGCCGTCGCCAACGGCGTAAACGCTGGTCATGTGGTTGTAGTTATTCGTCTGCCCGAGCTGCGTGGCCGGATCGCCAGTGCGGCCTTGATCCGGACACGCGGAACCGGACGCACGACGGCGGCGCACGGCTCAGCGCCGTAACCGACACCGAGCACACCTGTCCCCGGGAAGCTGGAACGCGGGCTGAAGGCACCCGGACGCGAACGCCACTGAACGACCAGCAGAGCGCCGGAGTTGATGTTCGTCACGTTGGGCACCTCCCTCCAGGAGCGTCGACAACTAGCCCACGGACATGTAGGCAGCCTAAATGCTGCCCCCTAAAGGGGCAACACTTTTTGACCTGCGATTTCCCCGGAGCGGGCTCGCCGCCACGCCCGGGGGTTCCGGGTCTCCCGGGCTAGCACAGCTGACCTGCGATTCCCAAGGAGAGCGGGAGCTACGGCGGCCAGCCACCCGCCCGGGGGTTCCGGGGGTTCCCCGGGCTAGCACAGCTGACCTGCGATTTTCTGGGGCGAGCCGACCTGGGGTTTCAGTCGGCCCGGGCCGAGGTTTCAGTCGGCCGCGGGGGTGGTACGGATAAGGCCCTCTTGCATGACCGAGACCACCAGCTCGCCCGTCGGCGGTGAACACCTCGCCGTGGGCCAGGCCCCGGGCGCCGTAGGCCACGGGCGAGGACTGCGCGTACAACAGCCAGCGGTCGGCCCGGAACGGCCGGTGGAACCACATGGCGTGGTCCAGGCTCGCGCCCGTGGTGCGGCCGTCCAGCCAGGACAGGCCGTGCCCGAGCAGCACCGAGTCGAGCAGCGTCATGTCCGAGGCGTAGGTCATCAGGCACACGTGCAGCAGCTCGTCGTCGGGCAGTTCCCCGTCCACCCGCAGCCAGACCAGGCTTCTCGTGGTGCGAAGGGACGGGTCGCGTTCGGCCTCGACCGACAGCGGGCCGACCGACCGCAGGTCGAAGGGGCTGTCGAACGCCCGGGGATGGTCCTCGCCCAGGATCCTGGCCCACCGGTCCGAGTTCCGCTCGACCTGCTCGGGCGGCGGCGCGTCGGGCATCGGGTCGGCGTGCTCGACGCCGGGCTCGGCGTGGTGGAAGGACGCCGACATGGTGAAGATGATCTCGCCGTGCTGGATCGCGGACACCCGGCGGGTGGTGAAGGAGCGCCCGTCGCGCACCCGGTCGACCGTGTACACGATCGGCACGGACGGGTCGCCGGGCCTGATGAAGTAGGCGTGCAGCGAGTGCACCGGCCGTTCCGCGGGCACCGTCCGCCCCGCGGCGACCAGCGCCTGCCCGGCCACCTGGCCGCCGAACACCCGCTGCCGCCGCTCGTCGGGGCTGCGGCCGCGGAAGATGTTCACCTCGATCTGCTCCAGGTCGAGCAGGTCGAGCAGCCTGTCCAGCGCCTCACCCATGGCCCACCGCCTCTTCACCCCGCGCACCGTCCGTGTCGCCGGCCCAGGCGCAGGTCGTCGAGGAACCGGGACCGCGACGCGCGCCGCGCCGCCGGACTCCCGGCGCCCGGGCCGGGGACCAGGACAGGTACAGGTGCTCGCGCGCCCTGGTCACCGCGACATACAGTAGCCGTCTTTCCTCCTCGATCGCTTCGGCGGTCCGGGCGTGCACGATCGGCATCAGCCCCTCGACCAGGCCGGGCAGCAGCACCGCGTCCCACTCCAGTCCCTTGGCCGCGTGCATCGAGGCGAGCGTCACCCCCTCGACGGGCGGCGCGTGGCCGAGCTCGGCGCGCAGGGCCAGCTCGGCGGAGAAGTCGCCCAGGCCGGCCTGCGGCCGCGCCGCGTGCATGTCGTCGGCGAGCTGGGCGATCGCGGCCAGCGACTCCCAGCGCTCCCGGGCCGCCGCGCCGCCCGCGGGCGGCGACCCGGTGAAGCCGATCCCCGTCAGCACGTGCCGGACCGCGGCCGGCAGCGGGTCCACGGGGGCCACGGGGTCCAAGGGGTCCAAGGGGGCACCGTCGTCGACTGCGCCTTCCCCCAACCACGTCGTTGTGGCAACCACGTCGTCAGGTGCACGTCGTTGTGACAACGATGTCGTTGCTGGGCGGGCGGCAACGCGGCCCGCGGCGCTGACGCCTCGTCCGGCGGCTACGGCGGCGCCGCGGAGCAGGACCAGGGCCTGGCGGACGATCGGCCGCTCGTAGAACCGCTCGGCGCCGCGCACCACGTAGGGCACCCCGGCTTCGGTCAGGGCGAGCTCGAAGCGTTCGGTGTCGGCGTTGACCCGGACCAAGATCGCGATCTCCCGCGCCGGAACGCCCGCCGCCATCAGCGCCCGCACCTGTATCGCCAGCCCGGCGGCCTCGGCCGGGTCGTCGGCGTACTCGGTGAGCACCGGTGCGGGCCCGGCCGGGCGCTGGGCGATGAGTGCTGGGCCGGGGGCCTGCGGTGCCACGAGCGGCACGGAGGACCGCGGGGCGTTCAGCGCCGGGCCGGATCCCGAGACCAAGATCAGCTCGTTGGCCACCGCCACCACCTGGGGCGTGGACCGGTAATCGCGGACCAGCCGGACCACCGCGGCGCCGGGGAACTCCGCGGTGAAGCCGGTCAGGTAGTCCGGCGTGGCGCCGGTGAAGGAGTAGATGACCTGATGCGGGTCGCCAACCACGCACAGGTCGTCGCGGTCGCCCAGCCAGGCGTCGAGCAGCAGCTTCTGCAGCGGGTTCACGTCCTGGTACTCGTCCACCACGAAATACCGGAACGTGTCGCGGACCTGGTCCGCGGCGGCGCGGTGCTCGAGCACGATGGCGGCGGTCAGCTCGAGGATCGACTCGAAGTCGATCAGGTGCCGCTCGCGTCGCAGCCGCTCGTAGCCGTCGTACACCGCGGCCGTGGCCTCCGCCGAGGCCGAGGGCGAGCGGCCCGCCGCGGCCGCGGCGGGCGCGTAGCCGTCCGGGCGGACCTGGGTCGCCTTGGCCCACTCGATCTCCGCGGCGGCGTCGGCCAGCCCCGGGCCGTCGAGCCGGACCCCGGCCTGCTTGGCCGCGTCCCGCATCAGGCTCATCTTCGTGTCGATCAGCCGCGGCGGCCGTCCGCCGACGACGCGCGGCCAGAAGTAATTGAGCTGGCGCAGCGCGGCGGCGTGGAAGGTCGAGGCGCGCACCTGGCCGACGCCCAGCTGCCTGAGCCGGCCGCGCATCTCTCCGGCGGCCCGCACGGTGAAGGTGACCGCCAGCACGTGCGCCGGGTTGACCAGGCCGGCGGCGGCCGCGTACGCGATGCGGTGCGTGATCGCGCGGGTCTTGCCGGTCCCCGCGCCGGCCAGCACGCAGACCGGTCCCCGGGCGGCCAGGGCCACCTCGCGCTGCTCGGGGTCCAGCCCGGCCAGCAGCGCGTCGGCTGACGTCCCCGGCACCGCATCAGTCAACCTGTCCTCCCGCCTCCTCGCACGGGGGCTCCCGCCCCCGTTCCCCCTGGCCCATCCTGCCGCATCCGCGGCGGGGCCCGGGAACGCAACCCGGCCCGCCGGTGTTACACGATCCAGTCATTCTCACCGACCTGGAGGAGGCGGCGGGTGTCCGGCCAGCTGATCATGTACACCACCTCGTGGTGCGGCTTCTGCCGCAACCTGAAGAGGCAGCTCAACAAGGCCGGCATCGAGATCTCCGAGGTCGACATCGAGCACGACCAGGCCGCGGCGGACTACGTGATGTCGGTCAACGGCGGCAACCAGACCGTGCCCACCATCTTGTTCCCGGACGGCACCGCCCTGGTCAACCCGTCGGCGGCGCAGGTCTGCGCCCGGTTGGCCGACGTCAGCGCTGGGTAGGAATCGCTGGCTCGGCACTGATACCAAGATCCGTTAGGTCAAAAAGATCTTCGGACGGAGTGAAGCTCCGCACCGGGGGGTTCCGGGGGTCGCCCCCCCCGGGCCAGCACAGCCCTAACGGATGGTGATGCAAGCCTCGGGACAGGACACAGATGGACGCAGAGACGACGCGGTACGGGGTGCCGGACGAGTCCGGCAACGGAGTCGTCATCCGCCGGTCGGGGCAGGGCTGGCAGGTCGGCGGCCAGGAGACCGCCGACCTGACCAGCGCGATGGTGCTCGCCGACCTGCTCGCGGCCGACCTCGGGTCGCCGGCGCCGCCGCCTGCCGGGGCTGCGGGTCCGGCCCGGGGGCCGGTCAGCGAGGCCGACGAGGCCGCGCGGCTGGCGGTGACGGTGGCCCAGCTCACCCGCGCGCTGGCCGCCCGGGTGCGGGTCGAGCAGGCCATCGGCGTCCTGGCCGAGCGGCACAGGCTCCGGCCCCGCCAGGCGTTCGATCTGCTGCGGAACGTGGCCAGGTCCGGCGGCCGTAAGGTCCTGGACATCGCCGAGACCGTGGTGGACAGCGCGTCGAACCCGCTGCTGCCGCTGCCCGAGGAACTGGCCCGCCAGCAGCCTCCCGCGCCCGCCCAGCGTGCCGCGGCCGGTCCCGCGGCGTGCGCGGGCCGACGAGAATGTCGGGGGGCCGCGTTAGAGTCCCGGCAGCAATGGTGTCACCGGGGGGACTTCCGAAACGTTACGGCGATGCTCGCGCCTTCCGGCACAATGCGCCTGGACTGCGTAAAATGGCCGGCCGGGAGTTTCGGTTCTTCGGATGGGAGCTGGTCGAGAGAAGGAGGCCGGGGTGACAGATCTTGAGGTGGTCGAGATCTGTGCCGGGGCGGGCGGTCAGGCCCTCGGGCTTGAACGGGCCGGCTTCGAGCACGCCCTGGCCGTCGAACTGGACGCGGCGGCCTGCGCCACGCTCCGGGCCAACCGGCCGGGCTGGAAGGTCGCCGAGGGCGACGTGGCCGACCCGGCGCTCTGGCGGCCCAGCGACTACCGGGAGGTGGCCCTGCTGGCCGGCGGGGTCCCGTGCCCGCCGTTCACGGTGGCGGGCCGGCAGCTCGGCGCGACCGACGAGCGGGACCTGTTCGCGTGGGCCGTGGAGCTGTGCGCGACCGTCCAGCCGCGGGCCCTGCTGCTGGAGAACGTGCGGGGGCTGAGCACGCGGCGGTTCAGCGCGTACCGCCAGCACGTCCTGGACCGGCTGACCGGGCTCGGGTACGTGCCGGGGTGGCGGCTGCTGCACGCGGCGGACTTCGGCGTGCCGCAGCTGCGGCCGCGGACCCTGCTGGTGGCGCTGCGCCCGGAGGACGCGCCCTGGTTCCGGTGGCCGTCGCCGTCGGGCCGGGGCCGGCCACGGTGGGCCAGACCGTCGGCGACCTGATGGGCGCGCGGGGCTGGCCCGGCGCCGCCGCCTGGGCGCGGCAGGCCAACCGGATCGCGCCGACCATCGTGGGCGGCTCCAAGAAGCACGGCGGCGCCGACCTCGGCCCGACCCGGGCCAAGCAGGCCTGGGCCGAGCTGGGCGTCGACGGCCTCGGCATCGCCGACGCGGCCCCGGACCGGCACGCGGACCCGGCCCTGCGGCCCCGGCTGACCTGCGAGATGGTGACCAGGCTGCAGGGCTGGCGGGACGAGTGGGGCTGGCGGTTCAGCGGACGCAAGACCTCGCGGTACCGGCAGATCGGAAACGCGTTCCCGCCGCCGGTGGCGGAGGCGGTCGGGACGGCCATCCGCCGCGCTCTCGAGCACGCCGACCTGCTGGGCGAGGCCGCGCCGGCTGGCTGGGCGGGGTGGAGCGGGCGCTCCGGGCCGCAGGAGTGGAGAGGGCCGGCGGCGCACGTGCAGGACCCGGTGTTCCGCGTGCTCCGGTCGCGGGACGACTTCCTGACCGCCCGGCAGATCGCCAACCTGGTCGCCGCCGCGGTTCCGACCGCGGGCGGCCCGGCGCCGGGACGGCTGAGCCCGGGCGCGGTGCTCGATCACCTGCGCCACCTCAGCCGGGACTTCGAGCTGGAGATGGCCGAGGGCCGGGACGGCCCGGCCTACCGGCTGGGTCGCTTCCGGGCCTTCCTTGGCCAGCAGGATCACGCCCGGCACCGGCTCTTCGCCGCGAGCCGGTCCACCATCAGCTGACCCGTGATCAAGCACGCACAGGCGTCCACATGTTGTGGATAAGTATGCAGCGCACTGGATAAAACCCGCGGCTGGCCTCGGCGGACGCCGATTCTACGTGCCTGCCGTAATGCAGTACATACTGCATTACTGGCTTTCCGCTGGTCGCGGGCATATCGCCGATCCAGCGGGCGAGGTCGCCGCGGACCGGCTACCGTAACCTCATGGTCGCTGCGATAATGCCTGGATGACAGGGCTGAGCCTCGCCCTGGCCAACTTGAAGCCGGGCACGGGCAAGACCACATCCGCGGTCTGGCTGGCGCACGTTTTCGCCCAGGCCGGAAACAGCGTGCTCCTGGTGGACGCGGACCCGTCCGGCAGCGCCCTGGAATGGTCCGACCTGGCCGCCATGTACCCGGGGCTCGCACCGCAGCAGGCGGCCTTCCCGTTCCGGATCGTGGCGCTGCCCTCGCGCGAACTGCACCGCCGGCTGCCCGAGATCGCCCGCCACGACGACGTGGTGATCATCGACACGCCGCAGATCGAGGACCACGCCGGGATCGCCCGGTCGGCGCTGCGGTACGCCGACGAGATCGTGATCCCCTGCGCGCCGAGCCCGATAGAGATCAACCGCACCACGCCGGTGCGGGACGAGATCGCCGAGGTGCGGGACGTCCGGGACCGGCCGGCCCGCTCGGTGGTGCTGCTGAACCGGTGCGTGGCCCGGGCGCATTCCACGGTCGACGCCCGGGAGGCCCTGGTCGACCTGGGCTACGACGTGCTGGACACGGTGGTGCCGCGGCGCGAGGTCTACGCCCAGAGCTTCGGCATGCCGATCAAGCAGGTGGGCTGCGACGTGTGGCGCCAGGTGGCGCGCGATCTGGTCGACCGCTGCGCTCCGCTGTGCGCGGTACCGGCCATGAGGGAGCGCCCATGAGGGAGCGGGAGGCCCGCAAGGCGCAGATGGCGGCGGCGGCGGCCCGGCGCGCCGAACCCGACGCGCGTCCGGCGGGCCGGACCGCGATCCGGTCCAAGCCGGTCCGGATCACCCTGGACCTGAGCCCCGAGCTATACCGGGAGCTGACCGTGTGGGCGGACTCGGCCGCGATCACGCTGGGCGTGCCGCGGGTTTCGCTGGCCGACGCGGTGCGGGCCATGATCCGGGTCACGGCCGAGCATCCCAACCAGGTCCTCGACCGGCTGCGCCGCGACCGGGACCGGTAATCCGGGTCCGGGCGCCGGTCAGGTGGCGCGGGCGGCGCGGGCGCGCACCCGGAAGCGGTCCCTGGCGTCCAGGATGGTCTTGC
>CAWBEU010000006.1:0-24400 GCA_963787975.1 uncultured Thermoplasmata archaeon | reverse complement strand
CGAAGAACCCCACTGCGCGGTTGAACGAACTGCTCGCCAAGCTCCTGGCGTATAACATCGGAGTGATTGTCCACGAGATCTACGAGCACGGCTTGGACCCTGGCGTAGCCGGAAAAGCGCAAAGCCGGCCCCTCGGCCGAAGCTCCATAAGCCAGTCGAGCCCGGACAGGAGAAAGGCGTTCCCGTGATTTTATTGTGGAGCCTGTGACAGAATTCGCCGACTCCGTGCGAGAGCCCTGAATAAAATCCCACAGCTCGGTGAGCAGGAACATTTAAGAGCAGAATTTGGCATATCAGTCAAATGTCAGACAAAACAGCAGGATGCGTCTGACAAGCCATGGCCGAAACTTCCGAGCGTGTCACGGTCCGGATCCCGCAGGATCTCATCGAAAAGCTTCGACAGATCCAGGAATCGAAGAGCACCGCGACGATCTCGGACACCATCCGAGAGGCGCTAGAACGGTACGTGGAAGTGAATCTCCCACCCCCGAACATCACCAAGGTCGTCGTAGACCTTTCGCGCCAGGATAACCGCCAACTCGAGGAGTTCGTCCGAGAAGGCGGGTCCGTTTCGGTCGACGACGCCGTGCGTTCCGCGGTGCGAGAGGTACATCCGCACGCGCGTCGAGCAGTTGAGCCAAGCCCCCTCCCGCCCCCGGCGGGAAGGGGAGACGGTCGCCGCTTCGGGGGAGAGCCCATCTCCGTAGCCGTCGGGAGAGGCGGCGGTCGATGGAGCCCGATTCCCTTGAGGCTTGGGCCTCGGCGAATCTGAAAAGCACCTTCGCGGTGGTGGGGCTCGGCGGTGCCGGCAGCGAGGCCGCCCAGGACCTCGTTGAGCTCGGCATCACCGGCGTCGAGACCTGCGTCATCAACACGGATGCCAGGAGTCTAGACCGTGTTCATGCGGACCGGAAGGTCCTGATCGGCCAGCGCCATCTCAAGGGTGGTGGAAGCGGTGGAGACCGGGAGGCGGTCCTCGCGGCCATCGAGGAGGGGAAGTCCGACCTTCAGGCCCACCTCGAAGAATTCGAGATCGTGTTCCTCGTGGCGGGGCTCGGCGGCGGGACGGGCAGTGCCTTACTTCCCTACCTGGCCGGACTGCTGCGCAAGAGCCACTCGCTCGCGATCCCGGTCGCCTTCCTTCCGTTCCACATCGAGCTCGACAGCAACCCGGTACGCCGGTCCAATTCCCTCCAGGCCCTCGAGGAGCTCGAGCACCTCGACGGATTGCTCCTCGCCTTGTCGAACGAGAAGCTCCGGCGGTTCGAGAGCTTGCCGCTGCAGCGGGTCTTCCACGTCCGGAACACGTACCTTCACCGGCTGGTCAGCAGCCTCGTGGACATGGTCGAGAACCCCTCGCAGCTCAACGTCGACCTGGCGAGCCTCAAGCGCCACCTCCGCGACGCTGGTCTGTCGACGCTGTTGTATGCCGAACAGCATGTGTCGGAGCCGGAGCGGCTGATCCACCAAGCCCTCACGGAGACGCTGCTCGATTTCGACCTCGACGAGACCCAGTCTCCCTCGGCGTTGATCCACCTCGACGGCGGATCGAACATGACGCTCCGTACCCTGGACCGGGTCTTGCACGCCGTCCAGCACCGCTTGGGGCGCCCTCAACGGTTGATGTTCGGCACCCGGACGCATCCGGAGACCCGCGAGGTGATTCGGATGACGGCGGTGATCGGCGGGCTGCGTCGCCGGGCCGCGCGGCAGGCGCTCTCGACGGCGCCGCCGCCCGCTGTCCCGCTTCCGATGGTCCACTAGACCGCGGACCCTGGCAGTCGCCGATGGGCGTCGCGCCTAGGTCGACGCGGCGGCGAGCAGGTCCCAGCGGTTGTGAAGGACGTCGATGCATTGAGAGGCTCGGAGGGAGACCGGACCCAGGGAGACCGGCGGAATGGCCAGCCGCTCGAGAATCTCCCGTTCCTCCGGCGTCGGGTCCTCGGGGTCGCTCAGGACGGCTCCCACCCCGGAGGAAGGAGCCGCCGCCGGGCTGGTAGGGGAGGCCGGCCTCGGTCAGCCAGATGGTGCCCGGCTCCCGAGCGAATTCAGCGAGGACCGTCAGGGGGTCGGCGGGCCCCACGACCAACCCGGGAGACGCCTCGACCTCCCGCTCCAGGGTGCTCGAACGGACGAGGGCGTTCTTGAGCAGCGCCGCCGTCGACCGCTCGTCCGGGTTCAGGTAGCGCAGGCCGGTCCCCACGAGGCGAATGCGTCGCGCCCGAGGGGGAGGCTCCGCCCCGAAGAGGATCGTGAGTTCCGTGTCCCGTCGAAGCCCGTTCGAGATCGTGAACGCCGTGGAGACGGCCCGAGCGACCTCGTCCATGCGTCCCCCGGCGCCTGCCAGGTCGTTGAGGGAGAAGCTCCCCGAGACGGGGACTCGATGGGCCAAGAGTAGGAAACGGCGCCTCACTACCGAGGCGAACCGGCCCGGCCCATTAGGCCGTCGAGTCGTGCCCGCCGAGAGCGGGGTGGCGGGATCCGGGCGGGGGGGCTTGGCCGACTTGGCCGGTCCGGTCCGTTCGAGCCAGATTTCGTCCCCGAGCTCGTGGTAAACGGCGCGGGCCTCCGGGCTGCTGGCGACCTCGCCATGGGGCATCCGGAAGGCGCCGGATCGGGCGTTCCGC
Organism: uncultured Thermoplasmata archaeon; assembly: GCA_963787975.1. Lineage (GTDB taxonomy): Archaea > Thermoplasmatota > Thermoplasmata > Lutacidiplasmatales > UBA184 > JAKIWV01. Next base: position 21,773 of record CAWBEU010000006.1, on the reverse strand, counting down.
GACGAGTAGACGATGTCCTGCTCGCCGGCTTCGGCCATGGCCTGCGCTTCCTGACGGGCCAGGTCGAAGATTCGGTCCTTGCGGAACATCCAGTAATGGATGCGCCACTCGCGACCGTCGTAGAGCGTGGTCTCGTCGCGCTCCGTCTGCAGGATGCCCGTGTCCTCGAGCATGTAGAACGTGTCGCGGTCGTCGGGCTCCAGGACGTTGTCGATGATTCGCTCGTTGAAGCCGAAGAAGTTCAGGACGTGGGCGGCGATGGTGCGAGCGTCCTCCGGACGCATGCCCTCATGGCCCACGGACCGACGGATGGCCTTCGCGAGGGAATCGACGTCCACCGGGCCGGTGGAGGCGAGGATCGGGTCTTCGGGAAGGCCCGTCCGGGTGGTCCGGAGGTCCTCCGAGGAACGAAGGGGAAGCGGGTTGCGAAGCGTGTAGCCCTTCTTGGCGGAACGCCGTTCTGTGCCCCCGGGACGCAGCATACACCCAATTAGTCCATGGTGCGGTATTTGAACTCATCGTGATGCGATGGTTATATCAGCAACACGACGCGAGTTATTCCTCGTCAGAAGACCGCCTTCCCGGCTCCTTCGAGCCGGTCATCTTCGCACTCGCTCGACCCGCTGAAGGGCGTCGAGCCGCGGCCGCCATTCGGCGGACTCGATCCGACCCTCCAGATCCGCGAGCTCCTCTGCGATGGGTACGACGGACTTGGCCAGGTAGACATGGGCCATCGAGCCTCCTGCCGGGCCGGTCCACTCGCGTTCAGTCCACTCGTGAGCGCGGAACTCGTAATACTCGGGCGCCGGCACGAACCAGATGAGCCCGTCGTCGGTGGACTTGAGCGAGTTGGCCCCCCGGCGCTGAATCTTGAGTCGGAGATGCTCTTCGACGGCCTCGGGCAGATTGAACACTAGTTTTTCCGTGAGATGGGCGGGAGCGATGAATCGGTTGTGAAGTGTCTCGATCCCGAGCACGTCGCCGGCCCGATGCGCCGCGACCACACGAACGATCCCGGGCCCCCGGGCCAGGAAAGCGATCCCACGACCGGGGGCCCGTAGCCCCCGCGTCTCGTTCGGCGCGTAGCGGATGAGGGCCGCCACCTCGGTCGGGAGCTGGAGGTTGAGCCAGGTCGGCCTCACCGCCTTCAGGACGACGTACTCCATCGGCACGGGAAAGAGGCTGGAATCTGTATAAGAAATCTTAGATGAGCCGCGTCATCGTTCACTTTTCGGCGGTCGAGCGGGCACCGGGGTTCAGACGTGCACCGCGCGTCGGCGTCGCCGGACGAATCGTCGCATACTGTGGCCCATCAGGAAGCCGCCCATCCAGACGAGCGTCGCGGCCAGGACCGCGATGACGAGCTCCACCGGTGCTCCGGGGGAGGGCGAGGCCGACGCCCCCACTCGAAGAACGACGACCGTGGCTGAGAGGACGCCGGCCAGCGTCGCCACCCCCGCGACTCCGGGCTGTCCGATGAATGCCGGGGAGACTCCCGGAGGCGGTGCAACCAGCGAGTTTCCCGCGAGGATGCCGCCCGACCAGGCGGTGATGAATCCCACCGCGAGCCAGGGCACGATGCTGGTGAGGGTGGCCGGCTGAGTCGGGACCTGGAGGGCATACCCGAACAGTCCGCCGAACGTCACGAAGAGGCCCACCATCACCGTGAGCTGCGATCGACGCCGGCGGGAATCCGACTCCACGGAAGGCGGCGATGGGCCTGGTCCATCGCTTCCGCCGCCTGAGACCGGTGAACCCGTCGTGGCCATCGAGCGCCAGGGTGGGGCAACGCCGGGTCAGATAAGCCCCCGGTCACTCGACGATCGGTCTGTCGAGACCCCCCGGGGGCCGGGGGTCCGGACCCTAGGATTTGGCTGGGAAGAGGCCAGAGAGGACCCGCGCGATGCCGGGGATGTCCGACAGCCGGTTCGCACGGCTCACCGCGAACGGTCCTTGGGCGATTCCCTGTTCACAGACGATGGTCCCCTCCGTCCAGCTCGATGGGGATTCGACGTCTAGGCGGAACACCGTCTCGAAACCGAAGCGCCCCGGGCCGCCGGTTCCCGTGTGCGCCGCGACGATGGAGAGGGACGAGGCGGCCAGCGTTCGGAGGAACCGTTGGAGTCCCTCGGCCGTCCGCGGAAATAGATGAGTTACCCGGTCCGAGTTCGCCGTAACCAGGGCCTTCGGGCCTCCGTTCGTTCCGGTCGTGCTCAGAATCTCCTGAATGAGCTCCGGCAGACGGAGGAAGTCGGTAAGGTGGGAGAGGACGGATGCCGGCTCGTCGGACCGGACGATGGTCCAGAGGGCCGCCTCGGTCCCGGGCGCCTCGGCTTCTAGTCCACGACCGCCTTCGGAGATGAACAGCCGGTCCGGTGGGATCCAGCCGGTACTCGCCGGGTCGGGACTGTCGGAGCTTTCCTTTCCGTCCCGCACGTCGAGCCAGAAGGGCGTCAGGTCAATCATCTCGGCGAGGGCGAAGGCCACGCCGTTGACCACCGAACGCGAGGGCCCGCTGACGAAGACCGTCGTGGGGCCGCCCCCGCGAGCCGGCCGAATGGGAGGGTCGCGGTTCCGGCCGCCTCCGGACCTCGGTCCGGCGGCGGTCCGTTGCCGGAGGGTCGCGACGACGCGTGGGCTGGGCTGCGGGATTCGGTAGGCACTGGGCAACTCTGGCATCGATCTACTCCATGGGCCCCGTCGGGGCCTACATGACGTATCGGCCGGGGCCTAGTTGACCCTACATCGAACAGGTTCGAACAAGCGAACAGGTTCGCAGGGCCACGCGCCGCCGCCGGACCCCTCACGACGTGGTTTTGAACGTCGCAAGGTCGACCCGAAGCGCCGACTCCGCGAGGCGCCGTTGGATCTTGACGAGCGCCGTGGAAACGGTGGACTTGCTCCGGCCGATCCGCTCCGCTAGGCCGGTGACCGTGATGGCGCGGGGCGACTGGAAGTATCCCAGAGCCACCGCGTCTCGGAAGATCGTACCCTGGGTCTGGGTCAGCCCGAGCGTCTGGGCGGGCAGGTTCGCTCGACGGACTGCCGTCACGCGACTCGGGCCGATTCGCTTCCGCAGCTCCTCGAGGTAGGCCCGCATCTGAGGGCCGGACCCGAAGGTCTCGAACTGGCTGATGCCGTTCTGGATGATGATCGGATAGTGGATCAGGACCCGGTGCTGCCGGGTGATGATGTGGATCGATGGTGACCGGAACGTCACGCGATACAGCACCGTTCTGGCGTCCTCGACATGCGACTCGACGTGCACGACCCCCTCCTCTTGCTGGGACTCTTGGGCCCAGTCGAAGGCACCCGGCCCCATCATGCGCACCTCCACGAGGATCAGATCGGGCCCGACTTCGAGGCGGTCCAGCAGCTCCAGCCGGACTCCGGGATGGGCTCGGGAGAAACGGTACCCCCAAGAATCCTTGCCGAGTGGCGCCACGATCCGGTAGAGTGCGTAGGCGTCCGGCCCGCTGGACGAGTCCTTCCCCTCCGTCCGGGCCCCCCGCACGGGCTTCGGGCCGGTCTTCGCATTCGAATTCATGCGATCACCGAGCGAACCAGGAAAAATGGAGCCTAGTTTGGTTCCCCGTGGGGGGTGAGCGCCGAGAGCGGCTCGTCGGGCTAGTGCATTGCATCGGACTATTCCCCCGGCCCGCCTGCGAGAAGAACCTCAAGCCTTTGTTGATACATAACCATGGAAGTGGGAAGTCCGGTAGCCTCTGGGGGACCATGTCGCCGGAGGCTGATTCCGGGGGTAACTCCGGCGCCTCCGAACCGTCTTATGCCCCCCCACAGGTGCGCGGGAGCAATGGGGTTACCGAAGCCCATCGTGGACCAGATTCTCGAGGAGAACGAGAATCACGCGTGCCCGGAGGATGCGGACATCTGCGTTCGCGCCATCGCGATCGCGGAGCTGCCCACACGTTTCGGCGAGTACCAAGTGGTCGCATTCCGGAATATCGTGGACGGGAAAGAGCCCGCGGCGTTCATCCACGGCGATATATTCGAGAAAGAAGACGTGCCGGTCCGGTTGCACTCCGAGTGCCTGACCGGCGACGCGATTGGCTCCCTCCGCTGTGATTGCCGGGACCAACTGATCGAGTCGCTCGAGCGAATAGGCTCGATGGAGAACGGGGTCGTCCTGTATCTCCGGCAGGAGGGCCGGGGGATCGGGTTCTCGAACAAGATCAAGGCCTACCAGCTCCAGGATGCCGGCTTCGACACCGTCCAGGCCAACGAGATTCTCGGCTTCCGGCCCGACGAGCGCGACTACGGCGTCGCGGCGCACATGCTGGGCTCGCTCCACGTGAAGTCGATTCAGATCCTCACGAACAACCCATCGAAGGTCGCCGGCCTTCAGCGCTATGGGGTGAAGATCGTGCGGCGCGTCCCGGTGATCGTGCCGCCCAACCGGTACAACTTGCCCTACCTCGAGACCAAGCGAAAGCGCATGGGTCACCTCTTCGACCTGGAACAGGCCGACGAATTCGTCGCCGGCGACCCGCCTCGACCGGAGTAACGAGGCGGGCCCTCCTAGACTTGATGTAGGGGCCCCGCCCTTGGGGCTTTCGTCGAGCAACCCCAGGTGAACCGATGGCGGGATCCGAACAGGCCTCTAGGGGTTCCCCGATGGCCTGCTCATGTTGCGACTGCACGGCGTGTTGCCGTTGCTGCGCGTGCTGCTCCACCGGCGGCACCTGCTGCGAGACCTGCCCCCTCCCCACGTGAACCGGAGAAGCCCGCGCGTTCCGTCAGTCCTCTAGCCCTCCGCTAACCAACTGGCTTGCCAGAGAAACAACCCTCCGCTTGCTCCAGATCGTCCCAGCGAGGAATCTCGGGGTGCGTGCCCGGGTCGGTGGCCATCCCCTCGTCCCGGTCCCAGTGCCGGCTCCAGAGACCTCGGTAGAGGGCCGCTCCCATCCCGACCGAGAGCGCTCCGATGACATCCGTCGACCAACGGTCCCCGACGTGCAGTATCCCGGCGGCAGGAATTCCGAGCCGCTCCGATGCCTCCCGGAACAGGCGCGGATCCGGCTTCGCGACCTCCCGGTCGCTCGAGGTAATCACGAACTCGAAGGTCATCGTTTGTAGAAGCAAGAAGCGACGCCAGGCTTCCCCGGTTCGTTGGGTGTTCGAGATCGCGACCACCGGGACGCCCCGATGGTTCAACGCGGCCACGAGGCGGGCCGCCTGCGGATTCACCACGGGTGGGTCGGTGTCGAGCCCGGCGAAGGCAAACTGTTCGGTGACCGCCTCAAGTGGTAGAGTCAGGTGCGACCCCGTTCGACGGGCCAGCTCTTCGATCTTGTGCGGGGTGGAAATGGTTCTAGGCGAGCGTCCGGCGCGCCGGAGTTCCTCCCGGAAAACCTTCCACGTCGCGGAGATTTTCTGCGGCTCGACGCGACCTCCGCCCGGGCCGATCAGGGAATCGGAGAGGATCCGGGCCCGAGTCTCATCGTGGCGCGTTCCGTGCTCCGGTGTGTCCCACCAGACCGTCTCTCCGAGGTCCAGCGAGAGTGCCCGAAACCGAGGTGTGGATTCCATCGTGTCGCGTAGTCCAGGGAATGCGACCCAAAGCGTTGCCCGGGGCGCGCTCCGGCCTGTGCTCCCTTCCGCGAGGCGGAATTCGGAACGTTTAATGCGGATGAGCATCGAAAGGTTGGTTCAGATGACGAATGAGCTTCACTACGGTTCCCGTTCGGGAATTGGTTGACCAGGCCGTCCTAGGCCACCTGGACATCCCGGAATTCCAGCGCGACTTCGTCTGGCGCCCGGACCAGGTCCGGTCTCTCGTGGACTCGCTGTATCGGGACTACCCGATCGGCCAGATCCTGACCTGGACCAACCCCTCGTACACCGCGCCGCGCGGCCCCTCGGGAACTCAGACGCCCCGGGTCTGGCTCGTCGATGGACAGCAGCGGACGACCGCGCTCTGTCTCGTCTTCGGAAAGAAACCGTACTGGTGGCCCGAAGGCCGGGACTGGGAACGCCGGCTCGCCTCGACGAACGTCGTCGCAGACCTCCTGGCCCCCGGCCCGGACCCGGAGTTTCGGTTGACCAACCCTGTTCGGGCGGCGGACCCCCGATGGATCCCCGTTCGCGAGGTGGTCTCCCACGAAGACAGAGCCAATGGCGAGTCCGCTGAGGCCTATCTAGAAGCCACCGGGTTGGCCGTAATCGAGAGGCTGCCGCCCAAGCTCGCCACCTCCGCGTCCAAGGAGACGGTCGTTCAGCGGCTGGTGTCTATCCGAGCAATTCGCGACCGACCGGTCGCGCTCTCCGAGGTTCACCACGAGATCGAGGACGTCACCGAGATCTTCACTCGACTCAACCAACAGGGTACCGCCGTCGTCGAGTCGGACGTGAGCCTCGCGGTGGCTGCGGGGATGCGCCCGGGCTGGATTCGAGAGGAGTTCCTCCCATTCCTCAAAAACCTCTCCGAGTCCGGATACGAGTTAGAGCCCGGGGTCGTCCTTCGGTCGCTCACCGCGATCGGCGACGGCCGGGTCCGGCTGGGTGGCGTGTCACCGGATTTCTGGGCCAGCGGCGCGTTCGAGAAGCACTGGGCCCAGACGAAAGAATCGCTCTCGGCGGTGGTCAGCGGACTCGCCGGGGTGGGGCTGTTGTCCTCTACCCTGCTTCCCTCGCACACCGTCCTGGTCCCCATCACGGTACTCCACGCCAAGTACGGGGCCGAAGGCTTCCACTTTCCCCGAGCGCTGCATTGGCTTCTGTCGGCGACGCGCGATGGACGGTACAGCGGCGGGTCGACCAGCGCCCTCGACGAGGACGTCCGAGCGATCCGCGCCGCCGACGAGTTCCCCGAAGCGCTCGAGGCTCTCCGTCAGCGCCTGGAGGTCGACGTCAAGGTGTCGGCGGACGAGTTCCTTGAACGCGAGACCTGGAGCCGACCGATGGCTTTGCTCCTCTACCTGACCCTCTTCAACCGAAAGGCCACGGACTGGGTCACTCGTCGTCGCATCGGATTCCCCCGCGCGGAGGGCGCGCTCGAGTACGGTTTCGTTCCGTACTGGCACCGCTTCTTCCCGATCGGCCGCAGCGTGCTGCGGGCCGTCCGTTTCGACTACTCCGAGGACGAGATCGGCTCGCTGGCGAACGTGGTCTTCCTGAACCAGAAGCCGCCCGACCGAAGCTGGGTCACGACGCCGCCGTCCAAGTACATCCAAGAGGCGTCCGTCTACAACCATGCGCTCGAGCTACAGATGGTGGCGCTCGACCGGGCGCTCTGGGAACCGGAGAGGTACCGTGACTTCCTGGCGGAACGCGCCAAGCTGTGCGCCCGGGAAACGAACGCGTATCTGGCGTCCCTGCTCGGGTCGATCGCCGGCGCTGAGAAGTAGCCGGCGGGGCGCGGGCCGATTGCCGCGCGACGTTACTCTTCGTTCACGACCTGCTTCGACCGGATGAACGTGCCCCGTTCGAGGTCGCGCGCCGCTTCGAGGATCTCGTTCTGCGTGTTCATCACGATCGGGCCGTACCAGGCCACGGGCTCGTGGAGCGGCTGGCCGGCGACCAGAAGGAATCGGAGCCCCTCGTCGCTGGCCCGGATCTGAACGCGGTCTCCCTCGCCGAAGAGGACGGTCTCGCCCGCCCGGGCGGTAGACAAGCCGGGGGTGGCGGTGCGCGACCCCCTGAGGGCGTCACCGCCGGCTCGTCCCGGCGTGCCATGGGGATCGAACGTCCCGGCCCCTTCGACCGCCTGGGCGAACACGGTGTGTCCCGGCCGAACCGGTAGCGAGAACTCGGACTCCTGGGGGAGCGTCACATCCAGGTACGTCGGGTCCACGGGGATTTCCCGAACGGGCCCCTCAACACCCTGGAAACTCCCGGCGACTACCTTCACGACCCCTCCATCCGGGGTCCGGACTACGGGGATCCCGTTCGCACGCAGGCCTCGATAGGCGGGCACTTCCATCTTCAGCCGGCGAGGCAGGTTGACCCAGAGCTGGAAACCGGCCAACCGGCCCTCGGTCCGCTGGGGCATCTCCTGATGGAGAATCCCGCTTCCGGCGCTCATCCACTGGACGTCGCCCGAATCGATCCGACCGGCGTTCCCGAGAGAGTCCTCGTGGGCGACCTGTCCGTTCAGCATGTACGTCACGGTCTCGATCCCTCGGTGGGGGTGCCATGGAAAGCCGGCTAGGTAGTCGGCGGGGTTCGACGAGCCGAAGTTATCGAGAAGCAGGAACGGGTCGAGCAGGGGAACCTCGTTGCCGGAAAACATCCGGCGAAGCCGGACTCCCGCGCCTTCCATGGTCTCCGTCCCCTCGAATCTCCGCGCCACCGGTCGAATGGTCGAAGGCGCTCGTGCGGGGAGCTCTACGAATTTTCGATGAACGGATCGGATCTGCTCTCCCACGGGTCTCACTCTTTCGACACGGGACAGTCTTGGGGTGGTTAACCGTCGGGTCACGAGGAGGTTACCAGCCTGCGCGGAAGACGACCGACTGCCCGCCAAGCCTTGCCAGAACGAACGAAAGCGGGGGTAGATTGAGCCGGTCCGGTTGCTCCGCCTCGAGATGCCCGCGAAGACGTCGAAGCGGAAACGCGCGGCCGCTTCCAAGCGAATTTCGATGAGACAGGTCGCCCAACGCGCCGGGGAACTCGTCCGCCGCGAGGCTCCCTCTCTGAAGATGGAGAGGCACTGGGGACAGCCGTGGTTCGTCGGGACCGACATGGTCTGCCTGGTCGGAGCGTTTTCCCGGCACGTCAGCGTCGAGTTCTGGCGCGGCAGCACCATACCGGATCCGGATCACCTTCTCGAGGGCACCGGGAAGAACCTGCGCCTCGTGAAACTCCGAACCTTGGAGGAAGCATCCTCCCCCAAGCTGGGCCGTCTCGTACGCCGGGCCGTAGCGCTGGACCGCCGGGAACCCAAGAGGACGCGATAGGTCGCGGCTCGGCCCCGGCACATCGCAGAGCTGACAAGCCCTCGAGCCTTCGGTCCGGAGGTATGTCCGATCCTCGTGGACCCGGCAAGAAACGGCGGTCTACGACCCGCGAGCCACCGGAACGCCTACCGTGGCTCCGATACGACCGGATGGCCCGCGCCGTCACGGAGCGACTCCGGGTGCGTCCGGTCCCCGGCCAGCCGTTCTGGGTCCTCGCCGTGCGCAATCCGGTCCATCACACCCATTACCAGGTGTTCCTGCCCGAATATCCGTCGGGGGAGGCCCGATTCTGCAGCTGCGTGGACTTCTCCCGTAAGGGAATCGGCACCTGCAAGCACGTCGAAGCGGCGACTGCGTGGCTCGAGTCCCATCCGGACGTCACCCGTCCGGCCGCTTCCCGGCAAGGGGTCGCGAGCGTGTGGCGAGCGATCGACGCCGCCCGGAAGGAGTCCGGAGCGGCTCACCGCCCGGAATCGATCCGCCTACGAGCGCCGGGGCGTGTACCTGTTCGAGAAGCGGGCGGCCCCGCGTTCGGGGGGCGCAAGAAAGGGGGAGGGGGGAAAGGGTTCGGTCGAGCCGGCGGGCGGGTCGGGGGTTTAGCTCGACATCCCGGGCGCGGCCTTGAGCGCCTTGATTTTGTAGTACTCGGGGTCGACGATGACCTCGCCGTTGACGCCCATCGTCTCGATGGTCTTCAGGGTCATGCCGGACGAGGACTTCGCCTTCTGCCAGTCCGGAATCGGGATCGAGAACTTCTTCTCGACTTCCGTCCGGTAGATCGGGCCCGAATTGTACGAGCAGAACGGGATGACGCGCCCATCCGGGACCGCGTAGTGGATATCGCAGCGCATCAGGCGCTGGATATCGTAGTCGTACGCGTCCTGGAAGTGCATGTTCCCCAGGTACAACGTCCGCCAGGTGAACTTCGCCAGGGCTTCCTTGTTGCCCTCGGTGAAGATCGCCGCGATGACGCGGACGCAGTTCTTCTCGCTCAGCCCTTCCGGGGCCTTCGAGAAGTCGAAGTACTTCGACACCTCGTGGAGCAGCTTCGCACCGGCCACGGCGCCCCGAACGCGGGCGAACCGGGCGTCCCGGTACTTCTCGATGAGCGTCTCAACGTTCTCGAAGAAGCCGTCGACGTCCATGAACCGGGGCAGCGGGGTGAGCTTCTGGCCGTCCTTGGAGACGAAGGCGAAGGTGGCGCAGCCACAGCCGGGATGCGTGGTCAGGGTCATCTTCTCCTCACCGTGGATGATCGAGACGAGCTCCGAGATCGGGGCGACGGACGGCACGGGGAAGAAGTCCGACTTCTCGAACGGTCCCTCGGTGCACAGGATGCGGACCAGGTCGGACTGGGTGAACCGCATCTGGAAGCGGTCCTTGTCGGGAATCCGCGCCGTGAGCGCGACCGGCTGGAAGTTGACGCCACGAACGACGTCGATGTTGTCGATCGCGAACTTGACCGTGGGCCAGATCTCCTTCTCGTTGAATCCGCCGACCAGGGTCGGGACGAGGACCACGGAGAGCGGCTTGTCCGGCTTGCCGGCGGCGAGCTCCTCGGCGGAGGAGTGGGTCGACCGGGCCGCCTGGATGGCCTTCTCCTTGACCTTCAGGAGCGGGACGCCCCGCACCTTCCGGTAGATCTCATCGTCCAGTCCATCGAACTGGAGGTACAGAGTGTGCAGCCCCGAGTTCCGGGCCTGCTGGGCGAATCCGGCCTCGTTGGCGAACCGGATGCCGTTGGTGGCGACCTGGACCTGCTTGAAGCCCAGTTCGCGGGCCATTCCGCAGGCTTCCAGGAAGAGCGGGGAGAGTGTGGGTTCGCCGCCCGAGAACTGGACCGCGACCGTCCCAACGGGCTTCTGCTCCCGCAGGGTCTTCAGCATGAAGTAGATCTGCTCGCGGGTCGGCTCGTAAACGTAGCCGGCGGCGTTGGCGTTCGCGAAACAGACGGGGCACTTCAGGTTGCATCGGTTGGTCAAGTCGATGAGGGCGAGTCCCGTGTGGGACTTGTGGTGGCTGCACATCCCGCAGGTGGTCGGGCAGCCGCGGAACTTGTCGTAGTACGGGTTCTCGTAGCCGACTCCGTCATGGGCGTAGACCTCCATCCGGAGGTAGAAATCGACGTCGTTGGAGATGATGTCCCAGAAGTACCCGTGGGTACGGCAGGTCTTCTCCATGATCACACGGTTGTCCTTCTCACGAACGACGGCCGGGATCACCTTGATGCACTCCGGGCAGACCGACGCGGTCTTTCGGGGCAGTCCGCGGGGTGCCTGGAACTCACGCATTACTCTTGCTGGCATTGGATTCCCTTGCTTCGCCTGGCGCCGCTGGGCACCTGGCTTAGCGGGCCAAGCCCCCGCGGGCTACATAATCAATCTGTCGTGTAGCCCGCTACAATTCTCCACCGCCGTGACGGAGACTCGCATGGTCCGAATCGCTACATTCCGGGCAGTGGACAACGCGCCACCGCGGGTGCCCTAATAACGTCCCCCCGATTGGAGGGGGCGCATATGGCGCGCCGGAGGACCCTCGGGAAAACGACCAGCAAGAAGTCGAAGCCTCCGCGGGCCCGCACCCGCGGGTCGAAGACGCCTAAGCGAGCCTCACCGCCACATTTCGTGGGCCGGGCCGGCTCCCCGGTGCTCGAGAGATACACTCCTAAGTCCATGGACGCGGCGGTCGGTGAGGTGGTCGCTTCCTTGCCGCCACCTCCCAAGCCGGCTCCTTCCGCGGCCCTGCCGACCCTGACTCCCCCGAGTGCCCCCGGGCCCACGCCAGCCGCGCTCTCCTCCGCCGCGGGAGCCCCGGTCGGCCCGCCGAAGCTCCTGATCAGCCTGGAGAAACCCTTCGATGTCGACGAGTTCGCGCAGCTTCTTGGTCAAACGCAGATCCAAGTAACGGTCCCCCGGGACAGTCTGGTCGAGGTGCTGCGCCGGGTCTGCGACTTCATGGGCTTCGGCATCTATGTCTACGCTTTCCGGGTCCGGCCGGGCCCGGAAGAGCTGCTCAAGACCTTCATCGTCGAGCTCCAGCGCGTCGACTTCTCCTCATCGGCGCACGACTGGATGCCGTTCCAGGACCGGGGCCGAGCCGACAGTCCGTTCGGTCCGACCGGCACCCGCTAAACCCACCCGCCCCCCGGGCCTCCGGGGGACGGCACCGGGGCGTCCGCCTCTTCCGAATCCGATATCTGGGCCCGGGAGGTGGCGCATGGAAGGCGAAACCATGCCCGGAAATTCTTCGGCCGACCCGGTCGAACTCGAGCTCGCGTCGATCCGCCAGCACCTCACGGAACTCCGGGCCGAGCAACAAGAGATGAAGCAGGCCATCGAGGAGCTCGTGAGGACGTTCCGTTCCTTGGCCATGCATCTGGGAATCGCGGCCGAGCCGTACCGGAAGGGCGACTCGTCAGGCGACCGGGCGAAGGGCTCTGACATTCCGGGCTTCGCGTAGGGCCTCGGCGACCCTGCGGCAAGCCGGAGCGTCCCGCTACCCCCGATCCGGCGCGCCAAACGTTAAGCCCCGTACCCTCCTCGCGCGACCTTCGTCCTAGGGGCAGCGCAGAGCCATGCCGGTCCGGTACGACGTCAGCGTAGAAGACCCGAAGTCCCATCGGCTCCAGGTCGTCGTCGATATCCCCGAAGTCAGCGGTAACACCATCGACCTCGTGCTACCCTCGTGGGTTCCGGGCTCGTACATCATCCAGGACCCGGCACGGAACGTCCGAGACGTCCGCGCAAGTCAGGCCAACACCGGAGCATCACTCCCCATCGTCAGGCAGGACAAGGCCCGGTGGCGCGTAACTACGGAGGGAGCCGCCCACGTAGAAGTCCGGTACGAAGTCTATGGCCACGACCTCCGCGATGACGGAGTCGACGTGACGGCCGATCACCTGTACCTCAACGCCGGAAAGGTCCTCCCCTACATCGACGGCCGAGAGCACGAATCGCTCGTGATCGCGGTGCACGTCCCATCCGCGTGGCGAGTCTACACCGAGCTCCCGGAGATCGGCCGGAGCCCGGCCCGGTTCCGGGCACGCGACTACGACGAGCTCGTGGATGAGCCGATCGACTGCGGGACCCCCGTCGAGCTCACGGTACGCCCCGCCGGCATTCCCCACCGGATCCTGCTGTGCGGTCGGGGGGGAAACTTCGAGGCCCATCAGGTCGAGACGGACGTGGCGAAGATCGTCGAGGCAGCAATCCGTCTGATGGGGGGGTCGCCGCTCCAGCACTACACGTTCTTCTACCATCTCGCCGACGGACGGTGGCCGGTCCAGGGCGGCCTCGAGCACAAGAACTCGACTTCGATCGTGCTGGGGCGGACGGCGTTCCGGCCCGAGGAGGACTACCGCAGTGTCCTCGGCATCACCGCCCACGAGTACTTCCACCTCTACAACGTGAAGCGGATCCGGCCCCGAGTCCTGGGGCCCTTCGACTACACGAAGGAGAACTACACGCACCTCCTCTGGGCCATGGAAGGCTCGACGGACTACTTCCAAGACCTGATCTTGCTGCGCGCCGGCTTGCTCCCGGCGCCCAAGTATCTCGACGCGCAGGGCAAGAAGATCCAGAAGTACGTGAACACGCCCGGCCGGAAAGTGGCGAGCCTCGAGGAACTTTCGTTCAACTCCTGGATCGACCTGTACAAGCCGTACGAGGAGACCCCGAACCAGTCGGTCTCGTACTACCTCAAAGGCGGCCTGGCCACCATGTGCCTCGACCTCGAGATCCGGCACCGCACCGAGGGGCGGACCTCCGTGGAGACCGTCTTCCGGACGCTCTGGGAGGAGTATGGCCAGCGGGACCGGGGCCTCGAGGAGAACGAGATCCTGACCGTGGCAAACCGAGCGACCGGGCTCGACCTCTCCGACTTCTTCCAGCGGTACATAGGAGGAACCTTCGAGATCGACTTCGGCGTCTTCCTCGGTCATGCCGGACTCAAGCTGGAGCCGCAGGAACACCCGCCGGGCAAGGAGGACGAGCCTCCGGCCGGTTGGCTCGGCGTGACGCTGAAAGACGACGCGGGGCGGGCCCGGATCACCTCGGTCTTCGACGATGGGCCGGGCCGACGGGCCGGGTTGTCACCGGACGACGAGGTCGTGGCTCTCGATGGTCAGCGGGTGGCGTTCGCCGACGTGCCGAAGGCGCTCCAGCGGTTCCCGCCGGGCAGTTCCGTAGAGGTCACGGTCTTCCGCCGCGGATTCCTCACCAGCGTGTCGGTCGAGACCGGTAAGGTGCCGCCCGAGAAGCTTCTTATCGTCCCCGTCGAGGACGCGGCGCCGCTCGCCCGCCGCGTGCACGAAGGGTGGCTCGGCGTGCCCTGGGAGGCGCGGAAGAAACCCTCCGGGCCGAGCGCGGCGCCGACGGGCTGAGCTTCCCGGTGGGGCCAGAGCCCCGGATCTCGGCCCCTTCGGGAACCGCCTTAAGACCGTACCGCCATTCTCCCTCCATCGGGTACAGGCGTCGAAGCATCAGCGCCACCCGATCGCCGACGTGAAGGCGACCCGGCAGCGTGTCCGTGACCTGAACCGTTGCCCGAGTGGCTGAGCCGAGGGCCACGACCGCCACGTCGTATTCCCCCGCGGCCTCGACGACCGGGTCGAACTCGGTCGGCTGGGCGCCCGGGCTGATCGTGGTGACGGCTTCCACCTCGAGGCCGTTGCGGGGGAGCGCCTCCGCCCGCAACCCATCGGATCGGCGGCACGACCGGCATCGTCCGGCGACAGGAAACGTGAGGGTCCCGCAGTGAGGGCACCGATCCCCCATGAGTCTCCAGCGGCTGGCGAGGTTCTCCAAGTAGCGTGGATGCGGCACGTACGCCCCTTGTGAAACGACGTTCAGTTCGGCCTCCCGTTCGAGGAATTTCTCGCTGGGAGGGTCGACGCCCGATTCCGCGGCCCCCCAACTTCCGAGCCAGCGAACCGGGCCATCAAGCCGGAAACCGGCGAACCCGCTCCTCCCGCGCACCGATTCACCGACGATTCCCGTGTCCCCGGTCCGTAGCCGCCGTCCGAGCTCCCACAGCAGAATGGCCGGCCGCAGCGTGGGAGCGGCCCCGACCGGGTCGGGGGATGCTTCGACCACGGTGACCGTGATTCCGGGCGCCGTCTCTTCCCAGGCCGCCTGCCATCTGGCCGACTCCTCCTCCACCGCGAGGACCACCTCGCCCGTCCCTCCGCCCGGAGCTAGGCCAAGGGCATCGAGCCAGCTCGTGACCGACGCCTTCATGGACGGCGCTCGCCCCGGGGCATGGCCGCGGAATCCGTGACGGAGCACAGCCAGCCCCGGTTCCTTTCCGAACAGGAAGGCGGCCGCGCCCGCCCCGTGTCTAGGTTCGAGTCCGCCGGTAGCATCGCGCCCAATCGAGGCAGGGTCGGCGGCCACGACCACTTCCCGGCCGGTCGACCCCTCGTCGTGGGCCGCCGCAGCCAGAGCGCCCCAAAGGCCTGGCGCGTTCGGAAGATGACGACGAACCTCGAGTTTCGGAACGCCGATGGCTTCTCCAAAGGCCCAGTCGGTTTCCGGAGAGAAAGACCCGACGAGATGAAGGCGCTGCAGCGCCCGGGATCCTCCGGCTGGACCTGGCGGCCGAGCCGGCTAAGTGCCATCAATCCGAGCGTGAAAGCATCCTCGTCGGGCCCCTCGACCCGGAAAGTCCCGTGTTGCCACACCGGGCGCACCAGGCTCGCGGAAAGGATTGAACGCGCCATGATCACCCGATGGAGAAAAGGTGCACCGCCGCCGTGGCGCCGGAGCCACCGACGTTGTGGGTCAGCGCGCGTTCCGCCCCTCCGACCTGCCGGGCTCCGGCCTGCCCTCGCAGTTGAAGGAACACCTCGTAGGCCTGACTGACTCCCGTCGCGCCGATCGGGTGTCCCTTCGCCTTGAGGCCCCCGTCGGGATTGACCGGGAGCCGGCCGCCGAGGCGCGTCGCACCCGAGAGCGTCATCTTCCCGGCGCCGCCCCGCGGAGCAAATCCCAGATCCTCCAGGGCGAGGAGCTCGGCGATCGTGAAGCAGTCGTGCACTTCGAGAAAGTCGAGACTCTTCCGGTCCACGGGAGCGTTCCGGAACGCGTCCTGGGCGGCGATCCGGGACGCTTCGAGTCGCGTGATGAATCGTCGTTGCTGGACGGCAAGATGGTCGGATCCCGCTCCGCTGCCGACCACGTAGACCGGGGTATCGGTAAATCGGCGGGCCGCCTCGGGCCGGGCGACCAGGAGCGCCGCCGCCCCGTCGGAGACAGGGCAGCAGTCATACAGGCGTAACGGCGCGGCGACCGGCGGCGCGCTGTTGGCCTGCTCCCGGGTCACCGGTTTCTGAAAGTGCGCGTTCGGGTTGAGCGCTCCGTTGGCGTGGTTCTTGACCGCCACCGCCGATAGCGCGTCTCGCACCGGGCCGTGCTCGGCCTCATACCGAGAGGCCATAAGGCCGTAGACGCCCGCGAAGGTGAGCCCGGCAAGACGCTCCCACTCGGTGTCTCCCGAAACCCCCAGCCAGTACCGACGTCGAGCGTTCGTCACGTCAGTCATCTTTTCGAGCCCGACGACCAGGACGAGGTCCCGCCGGCCCGACGCGACCGCATCGACGGCCAGGCGGAGCGCGAACCCGCCGGAGGCGCAGGCATTCTCCACGCGAACGGCGGGAAGACCGGGTCGTCCCGTCTCCTCGGCGGCGACCGCGGAAGCGTTCCCGAGCTGCCAGCCGGAAAAACCCAACGTCGAGAGATAGAGCTCCTCGATCGCGTCGCGCTCCAGTCCCCGGTCCACGCTGGCGACGGCTTTGTCGACGGCGTCCCGGACGAGCCGGCGCGGGCCCTCCGCGAGCGCTCCGAAGCGGGTGTGGCCGGCGCCCACGATGGCGGCCCGTGGGGCGCGACCCTGCGTGGGCGTCGTGAACCAATCCTCTTATCACGCGAACTCTTGCGCGCTATAAAGCCGGGGGAATCGGAACTGACAGAGGAGGGTCCCTACGTCATCGGCGTCACGGGCGCGAGCGGAGCGCCGATCGCGGCCCGGGTGCTGCAGACGCTCCGCACGTCGGACGTGGAGCACGTCGTCATCCTGTCGCCCGGCGCGGCGGCCGTGATACGCGAAGAGCTCGGAATGGAGCCGGAAGCGCTCCTGAAGGGCACCCCCACGGTCTATGCGGACACCGACCTGGGCGCTCCCATCGCGAGCGGCTCGCGTCGTACGCGGGGCATGGCCGTGGTGCCCTGCTCCACCAACACCCTCGCGAAGATCGCCCTCGGCCTGGCGGATACCCTCATCACGCGGGCGGCCCACGTGCACCTCAAGGAGCATCGACGGCTGGTCCTCGTGCCGCGGGAAACGCCCCTCAGTGCGATCGAGCTCGGGCACATGACCCGGCTCGCAGAGCTCGGCGTGGTGATCCTGCCGGCCTCGCCCCCCTACTACCTGCATCCGAAGGGTGTCGGGGACCTGGTCGACTACTTGGCCGGCAAGACGCTGGACCACCTGGGGATCCCCCACCACTTGTATCGCGGGTGGCGAGAAGAGGGAGCATGAGTCTAGGTGGCACTTCAAGCCCGAACGCGGGGGGGGCCTCCTCTCGTCAGCTCCAATGGCCGTTCATCGGCGTGGTCGTGCTGCTCGTGCTCCTGATCATCTTGACCCCGAACCTCTTCTCCTCGGGGAGCGCGGGTCTCCAGACCAGGGCCCAGCTCATCGTAGAGAGGGCCGCGCCTGACGGAAACACGAGCTTCTACGTGGAGAGCATCGGGACGTCGACCCTCTACCAGTCGATCGCGGTGGGGCTCGCGCCCTTGCCCGGCTGGCCGTACACCGGCACCTCGAGCGAGCTCCGCGGGTGGGCATGGACCAACGCCACCGAGACCCTCGCGCTGATCGCGACGAGCGCGACGAATCCCGTGGCCCTTAACGTCACCGTGAAGTACACCAACCCGTCGGGGGTCACTACGGAGTACGTCGGGGTGTACGGTTTTGATCTCAATGAAACGACCCTCCGGTTGCAGTCCGTGAACCTCCTCCCCGGCGCCAGCGCGCCGCCCCCGTCCACGCCGCTCGCGGACCTGCCGATCTTCCTGTTGCTCGCGATCCAGACGGCCTCGGGGCCGACCCAATGAAGTTCCCGCGCTTCCCCGTCTTCTGGGCGGTGGTCATCGCGGCGTTGCTCTTCGTCGAGGTCGCGGAGCTGACCCGCCTCTTCACCATCCCGTTTCTCGCCGCGGTCTCGGACCCGGTCACCTTCGCCCTGGCCCTGATCTTCGTGACGATCGTCGCCCTGGTCGGGGCCATCTTCATCGGGATCTACGTCTCGCAACGTCTGCTCTCTCCCCGGGGATTTTCGCCTTTCGAGGAAGAGATGCTGAAGATGCGCGCCGACGTCACGGATATCCAGCGCGAGATGCAGGACCTCCTCGCGCGCCCGGGCGGCCCGAAGGGAACCGCCCCGGTCCCCCCACCCAGCGACCCGGATTCCCCGGAGCGCCGACCATGAACATCCCGGTCATCGACAACGGCGGCCAATGGACCCACCGGGAGTACCGGGTCCTGCGCGACCTGGGCGCCGACGCCCGGATCGTTCCCAATACGACGCCGTTCTCCGAACTCAACGCGGACGGAGTCGTCCTGTCGGGCGGGGCTCTCAGTCTCGAAGGCAGCGACGCGCCCCTGGGCAAGGTCGGAGAGTGGATCGACCGCGTCGAGGTGCCCGTGCTGGGGATCTGCGTCGGCCACCAGTATTTGGCACGACATTTCGGGGGGGTTGTCTCCCTGGCCCAAACGCCGGAATTCGGCCGGGTCACCGTGACGCTCGAGGCCGAGGGCGATCGGCTGCTGGGCGCATTCCCGACCTCGCTGCAGGTCTGGGAGAGCCACAACGACGAGGTCGTCCGTCCTCCGCCCGGCTGGCGGAAGCTGGGCCACTCTCCTACCTGCCAGGTCGAGGCGATGGCGCATCCGAGCCGACCGATCTGGGGCGTCCAATTTCACCCCGAGGTCGAGCACACCGAGAGGGGTCGGGAGCTCTTCGAGAACTTCTTGGCGCAGTGTCGAAGATGAAAATTCACACATCGCCTCCCCCCGTCCCTCCGTTTTTCGAGGTCGACGGGAGTGTAGGAAAAACGGATTTAGAAGAACCCGTAAAGGGGGAACGAGGGCCTCCGGGTCCATGACCACGGAAACCTACTCCATGAGCTCGTCCAGTATGCCCGGCGCGGACGGAGGGAGCCTCCGCCATCGTCGTCGCCGGGGACGAGGAAACGCGGGTCCTTCTTCGCGGGCTGTTGCGCCTCCACCACTATCGCGTCATCGGCGAGGCGGAAGGCTCGACGGAGGGAACCGAACTGCTGCGCACCCATCCTCCCAGCGTCATGGTCGTGGACGCCGCCCTTGCAGAAGGTAGCTTCCCGGTGCTGATTCGGGAGGCCCGATTGCTCCGGCCGGAGATGCGGGTCGTTCTCGTCACGCCGAGCGCCGGTGCGTCCCGGCGACGGCACGCCGAAGGGAGCGGATGGGCCGGACGCGACCGTCACCCGGCCGTTCCGCCTGGCCGATTTCCTCGGGGCCCTTCAGGGCAAGGCGCCCCACCGTACAAGTTAGAGGGGGCCACCCGGCCCAATGAGCCGGACGCGCTCCAGCGCGGCCTGTTCCTCGAAGTGGAGCGTGCGGGCTGGCACGACCAGAGCATGCAGGGGCGGGCCAAAGTCGGCGCCCTCCAGGTGGCTCCGGGGGCCATACCAGCCGCGTGCCGAGTCGCTCCCGACGCGTGCCACTACCGCGATCATCAATTCAGGGGGGAAGACAGGATCCGGCGAATCCGCGTCACGCTCCGCCAGGATCCGGAGCGCCTCGTTCGCGGCCATGAACCGGCCCTCCTCGGGCCGCAGGTCGAGCAGAACGAGGGTGTGGAGGTCTTGCGCTCGATTCTGCGCTATCCCGTCCAGGGGAGAACGGGGAGCGAAGCCGGGCGCTGGGAAAGGGATGGAGACGGTCCGACCGAACCGGTAGTGCTGCAGGCCGAGGAAGCTCGGCGCGGCGGTCAGTACGCTGGCGTTCGGAAGGTAAGTCCAGGAATGTCCGGCCTTCTCGGCGGCCAGCCGTAAGGCCACATGGGTCGTGGCGGCGAACGGGTCTCCCGCCACGAGGAAGCCCACGTGAGCGTGATGCTCGAGCGCCTCGAGCACCGGGCCTTCCGCCTCGACCTGGTTCCGGGGAAGGGTCACGATCGGACGGCCCAGCTCGTGCGCCAGCCGCTCGAGGCTGCCCGAGGCCAGGACCGAGGTGTAGGTCTCGGAAAAGATTGCGTCGCAACGGCGGAGCCGTTCGCGGGCCCGCGGCGACAGATCGCGGTCGTCGCCGAGACCCAGCCCGATGAAGGCGAGCTCCCCCATGGTCCCGCGACCCCCGCCCTCGGCGGGAGGCCTATCCGCGGACCGCCATAACGGGGCAGGGGGCACTGCGGAACAGGTCTTCCACGAAGCGTCGGGTGATGAGGGGACCTCGGACGTTCTGTCGGTCCTCGACGACCATCAGAAACCCGTACCGCTCCCGAGCCGCCGCGGAGAGGATCAGGTCCGGGATCCGGTGACGCCGGCCCAGGAGCGACTCCGGAAGGAGCGTATGCCGGTGCCGCAGCTCGAGCCCCCGGGGCGTACGGCTCGTCTGAGGCGTTTCCTCATGCGTGAGCGGTTCGCTCGAGATCGTGAGCGAGACGATCGGGACGCTGTCGTGCTTGAGCGAGAGCGCCTCGGCGAGCTGCATGGCCTTCGGCGATGGGCCTCCCCCCATGAACGAGGGCACGAGGATCTGGGTGAACGACTGGGTGGCCAGCGCGAGGCGGTTCACGAGCAGGACGTCGGGGGTTGCGTGCTGCAGGATGGTGCTCGCCGTGTGGCCGACGAACGGATTCGGGCTTCGAGGACTACCCCGGAGCGTCATCAGGATCCCGTCGACCGCGTGGCTGGTGGCGCTCTCGACGATCTCGCCGGCGACGTCGGGGGCCACCCGGACTTCGGGATCGACGAGCACGTCGAGGGCCGCGGCCGTCTCGTGAGCCGGTACGACGATGTGGACCGACTCGCGCCAGGCCTTGGTCGATCTCCGGCAGGCTCACGTGGGGGATCACGTGGAGGAGCCGGATCTCGCCGTCCGCGTCGAGGAGCTGCGCCGCGAAGCGGATCAGGGGCTCGACCTCGGCGGCTTGGTTGACCGGAATGAGGAGACGGTGGTACATTCTCAGACACTCCGGTGCTCGTAGGGGAGCAGCGCGAGATCGAGCTTGAGCACATCGACGTACTTCGGCCCGATGAAGTTGAGGAGCGGCAGGGTGATGTGCGCGTTCACGAGCCCCTGCAGGAACGCCATCGACAGGTTCGTCGCCGCCGCGATGCGGGGGATCTGAACGAGGACGGCCTCCGGCGTAAGGTCCGGGTCGAGTCCGGAGCCGGAGACCGTGACGAGAATCTCTGGGACGCTCGCGTTCACGGCGTAGGGTCCATACTGTGCCATGTAGGACCTGGTCTCGTTGACCAGCGCGGGATCGGAGTATCCTAGTAACGTCGGCGAGCCGATGAACGAGTTGTAGTCCTCCGGGGACGGCCGTTCCCAGAACAGCCACGGCGCCGACAGGTTCTGCGCGATCAGGCTCGACCCGACGGCGGTGCCGTTGTCGTGGAGAATACTCCCGTTGGCCGAGAAGGGCTCGACTTCTTGCGCGAAGGCCGTGATGACGCCCGGGTACGCCAGGCCGAGCAGGAAGATCGCGAGGACGAGCAGGACGATGGAGGCCCGGAGGTGGCTCGCCAACGGATGGTGCGACGGCAGTACCATGGGACGTTCCATCGCCGTTTCATCCGGGATGGTGTC
>CAWBEU010000005.1:0-35008 GCA_963787975.1 uncultured Thermoplasmata archaeon | reverse complement strand
GCCCATCCCCATCCGATATCCGAACGTGTTCGGAAGAATCACGCCAGCGGAGATTTGCTCCAGAGGTCAAGATTACTGCCCAGCCTCAAATAGGGGTTCCGCCGTCTAACGAGGCGGGTGCCACTCGTCTTGGATGCGGTCCTCGGCCACTTGCAAGACCCACCGGAGAGACTGTCCGGTCCTCGCGTCCAAGAGTCCCCCAGCCCCGGGCCTCTGGTGTGCCGGTGCGGGACTCGAATCCCTGCCGGAGGAGCAATGGTCCGAGTCGAGAGCCTACCCGAGTCCGCGGCAGAATTGTTCCGGATCGGAGCTTCTGCTCCGTGAGGTGCCTCCGCGCTTTCAGCCTCGAGTCGCTGGAAACATTGGACGGCCTCGACACGCCCGAAGCAAGGGACGTCGTCAGCGATCTCCACGAGCTCTACCAGGCGATGGCCCAGACCTTCGCTCAGATCCTGTCCGGCGCGTAAGTTCCCGCTGAGATGGCGAGCGGGCCCGCACCGTCGCCCGCCGTCGACGGTCCGCCGTCCGCCCCTCCGGGCTCATGGCGGGAGCGGATCCCCCGCTGGATCCTATGGGGTCTTGCGATCTATTCCGCCGGCTTCCTCACACTGTTCGCCGTCAGTCAGACCATCGGCCCGACCAACTCCAAGGAACACGCGATCTTCCTCATGGCCATGGGCCTGATTCTCCTCTGGGTCGTTCTCGGAGGGCTCCTGACCTGGCGCTTCCGCAACCGGGTCCGGGCCTGGATGTTGCGACAGCCGGGCAGCGGTCCCCTCAAGTTCGTGCTGTGGGCCACCGCCCTCGTGCTCATCGAAGAGGCCATCACGACGACGATGACGAACCTCGCGCCCGAGTTCGGCTCTCAGAGCGGCGTGGCGTACATCACGGCCTCGACGAACTACCTTCTCGTCATTGGGTTCAGCAGTGTGGTGGTGATCGCGCCGGCCTTCATCGGGTGGGGTATTCTCCTGCGACGGTACGATTTCACGCCGCTCGAGGTCTTCCTATTGTTCGGACTACTCGGCACGACCGGGGAAGCATCACTGAATCCCTCCGCGCTCATCGGGGGGTTCTGGTTCTTTGTCTACGGACTGATGGTCTACCTGCCGGCCTATTCTCTTCCCACCCACCGGGGCGCCATCACCCCGCGGTGGTTCCACTACGTGCTGGGGTACCTCGTCCCGCTCGCCTTCCAGATTCCCTTCGGGGTCCTGGCGAACTTGGGCCGTGCGTGGCTCCACGTCCATCTCTTCCCGAGCTGAGACGGGTCGCGGCGACTTAGGTGAAATCTTCTCGACGGAACAGAAGGTACCCGCCGATAGTGCCGAGAACGGCGTAGATCAGGATGATGACGATCCCCTCGGGAATCGAGGCGTGGTACGATGTCAGGGTCACCATGAACCGGCCCATACGTACGGTCGTCGAGGAGAAGTGAGCCGGGTACGGCACCGTGAGCACATCCGCGACTATCCCGCCGCCGTAGGTGATGATGAACCACGGTTCCACGTGGGCGACGTCCACTATCAGGTCCGAGATGAGGGTGAACCCGAAGAGCAGCAGGACAAGGGTCACGATGATCGGCATCGCGCCGCTCTTGAACAGCGAGCTGAACAGGAACGTGAATCCGAGCACGCCGATGAGATAGACCAGCGTGAAGGCGAAGGACTCCCAGAACTGGATCGGTGGAGCACCGGTGTAGTACCAGCCGTTCCCGACCGTGACCGCCGCATAAATCGTGATGATGGCCGCCGAGGCGAGGAACGCGGCGATCATTTTTCCGAGGAAGACCGAGGACCGCCGGACCGGGTGCGCGAAGAGGAAGTATCCCGTCTTGTTCTGGAACTCGCCCGCGATCGCGTCCCCACCGAAGAGCGCGGCACAGAGCGCGATGAGCGGGGTGATCACCGCCCACCACGTGCCGTAGAACGCGAGTCCCGACACTAGCAGGGCGGCGGGGCGATAGTACGCAGTGACCCCGGAAAAGATGGTAACGATGATCAGCGCGAGGATGAGGAGGACGATGAAGCGACGCCCCCGAATGTAATTGAGAAGCTCGTACTGCACGACACGGTTCATCTGGGTGAAATCGGTCGGAAGGGGGGGTCGAGCCTCCCCTGCCAGGGAGGTCGCGCCGGCGGTGGGAGTGGCGCCGGCCATGTCGTCAGTATCCTCCCTTGATCAGGTTGAGGTAGGCGTCCTCGAGTCGCGCCGTCCCGGAGGAGGGCTTGAAACTCACGATACCGATGTGGGCCCCGACGAGTTCAGTGAGTAGTCGCTCCTGGGTCGGCAGTCCTCCACTGAATCGGATAAGGAACGTTCGGCTATCGACCAGCTCGACGTGGTCCACGCCCGGCATCGCCCGAATCTTGTCCTGGATACCCGTAAGGTCCCCGGGCGCGAGATCGACCTCGACGGCGGCTCCCTGTCCACTCACCCGCTGGATGACGCGCTCGAGCGTGTCGTAGATCAGGAGCTTGCCCTGGTCGATCATGGCGACTTCGTCGCAGAAGTCGGCCACCTCGCTCAGCAGATGCGAGCTCATGAAAATCAGCTTCTGTTGCTTCTTGAGGTCAAGGACAATGTCCCGGACCTCGGCCATTCCGCGCGGGTCGAGTCCGGTAGAGGGTTCGTCCAGAATCAGGATATCTGGGTCGGGAAGAAGCGCCGCGGCGATGTTCACGCGCTGCTTCATTCCCTTCGAAAACTTCCCCGTGCGCTTGTCGATCCAGTCGCTCATCCGGACCTGTTCGAGGACGGCCTTGATCCGTCCGGTCCGTTCTGACGCGGGTATGCCCCGCAGCTCGGCGAGATAGGATAGTGCCTCCCGGGGCGTGAGCGCCGGATAAATCTCCGGAGACTCGATGAGCGCGCCGCAGGGGTAGAGGGCCTTTCGCTTTTCGGCTTGGACGTCCACTCCGTTGATGAGGGCGGTCCCGGATGTCGGGTGGACCATCGCGGTGAGGATCTTGAGCGTGGTCGTCTTCCCCGCGCCATTGGGGCCCAGGAAACCGACGCACTTCGTTCCGTGTACGTCGAGGGTCAGGTCATTGACCGCGGTGAAGTCGCCGAAGTTCTTGGTCAGATGCGAGGTCTCGATCGAGAGGTCGGACATAGTGCAGCGGGGGAGAATCTCCAGGTGATGGCCCCCGCGGACCCTCGGCCCATATTACGTCTGCCGCTGGGGAGACTCCAACCGCAGCCGCTTCCGGAAGGCCGACCCGGCGGCGAGGAGCTCCAGCCCTTTGGCGATTCCCTGGCTTCCTTCCGTAACGGTCCGGTTCCGGAAGAACTCTCGCACCTCCGTCTCGCGACCGAGCCCCAGCCGCTGGAGGGCCACCTCCAGGAGGTCGCTCGTCCGGCCGGTGCCTCGGTAACTTTCTGCGACCGCGTCGAGGTTCCGTTGCAGCCACGCCCACGTCACCGCGCGTGCTTCGAGGTTCCGCGAGGCTCCGGTGACCGCCGCCGGTACGAGGGAGAGCAGTATCTCTCGGTGCTCGGCCATCGATAGAACCCGCTCCACCAAGGAGGGGTCGGGGGAGGCGGTCAGAGCGCCCAACAGTCGGAACATCTCTCCTTCGGAGGGAGCCGAACGGAACCGCTGCAGAACAATCTCGAACTCGGCCGCCCCTCCGGTGCGAACGAAGGCGGTGGCGATCGCGTCGCGTGCCTCCGGGTTCACGCGATCGTACTCGTCGTAGCGCGTCGCGAGACGCCGGGCGAAGTCCGAATCGACCCAGACCCGCTGGGCGAGCAGTCCCTCGCGCAAGGCGCCGTTCGTCGCCGGCTCGCCCAGGACCGGCTCCACGCCGAGGCGGTCGGTCTGGGCCCGGAGGAAACTGCGGTAGCCTTCCAGGAAGGCCGGATGGTCGTAGATCAGTGTATGGAGCGTCGCGCCGCTGCGGCCGAACTGTACGACGGCCGCGAAGTGGGTCGCGGACTCCCCGACGCGCAGGAACTCGAGGTACTGGTTGATGTCGAGGTCGCCGGCCTCCACGAGGGGCGCCAGGTCGTGGACCACGGACCACTGGTCGAGCTTGGAGAGCGTGGAGAAGCGCTCTCGGAGCTGGTCGAGGGTGTGCATGTCATAGAGCACCCGGTAGAACCCGCTCGCATCGACGTTCAGGAACGGAGGCTCATCGGTGGTGAGTTCGATCTCGGTGTGGGGTTCTTCGAGCAGCAGCCGGCGTTCAACGCCATCGATCCGGGCCACGACCGGGACCGGCCAGGACTCGGCGGTGTGCTGGCCGCTGTAGAAGAACCGACGCTGGTCGATCGTGAGCCGGCGCCCGATCACCCGCGCGACTAGCATGGGGAGTCCGGGCCGGGAGATCCATTCATTCATGATCCGCCGCACCGGGCTCTGGGAAACTTCCTCGAGCGCGGTCCAGAGGTCGTCGTGGGAGGCGTTGGCGTACTGGAATCGCTCGAGGTAGGCGTTGATTCCCTTCCGGAACGTCTCTTCGCCGAGGTAGCGCTCGATCATCCGGAGCACACTGGCTCCCTTGCCGTAGCTGATCTCGTCGAAGATCTGGTTGATCTCGTCCGCGTTCTCGACCGGCTGGAAGATCGGGTGCGTGCTCTGCAGGGAATCTTCGCGGAAGGCGGAGGCGCTCCACCGCGGGAGGAAATCGCTCCAGCTCTCGAAATCTGGGTAGGCCTTGTCGAGGATCCGGTAACTCATGAACGTCGCGAAGGACTCGTTGAGCCAGATGTCACTCCACCAGTTCATGGTCACCAGGTTGCCGAACCACATGTGGGCCATCTCGTGGGCCGTGGTCTCGGCGATGCCCCGGCGTCGGAGCGTGCTCGTGCTGGAGTCGGCGAGGAGCGCCATTTCGGAGAAGGCAATGGCTCCCCAGTTCTCCATCGCGCCGGCCCAGAACTCGGGGACGGCGACGAGGTCGAGCTTCGACAAGGGGTAGGGAATCCCATAGTATCGCTCGTATTCCGGGAGCAACTTCTCGGCGACGCCGAGGGCGAAGGCTCCAGCGGCTCCCCGGCCCGGCGGGGTGTAGGTCGCCAGTGCCACCGCGCCCGCACGGCTTCGGACGCTGTCGAAATGTCCGATCCCGAGGTAGAGGAGATAGGTCGCCATTCGCGGCGTCGGGTCGAAGTAGGTGGTCCGGGTCCCATCCGCCTCGGTGCTCGATCGCGCCGGGGTGTTGAAGATCACTTGCAGGTCTTGGGGAACTGTAACCGACACATGGAACACGGCCTTCCGGTCGGGACGGTCGATGCAGGGCAGCATCCGACGCGCCTCGCTCGCGGCGAACTGCGTGGTCAAGAGGTAGCCGTCGCCGTAGCGGGAGCGGTAGAAACCGACCAGCTTGTCGGTCAGCACCGTGCCCTCGTAATCGAGCTCGACGCTCGAAGTGCCGGGCGGAAGGCCGGTCAGCACGACCTCCTGGTGGTCCGGATCCGAACGGACCGTCAACTCGGTCGTTCCGGCCCACGCGTGAAGCACGTGGAGGCCGACGGAATTGAGGTAGAGTTCGTCGCCGTCCGGAGTGCAATCGATTCGGAGATGGCCCCGAAAAGCGAGCGTCCGATAGTCAACCTTCAGGTCGAGGTAGTAGGCTTGGACGTTCACACGCAGCCTCTCGGACGCGGCCGTCCATAAAAGGCCGCCCCTCCGTTCAGCGCGTGTTCTCCCCGGCGGGGGGCGGGGCGGAGGGCGCCGTCGGTTCCGCGGGCTCGAGCGCTCCACGGGGCACCGTGGCTCGAGCCTTCTGTACGTGGTAGGCCCACCAGATCGCCACCGTCTCGCCCATCACGAGGCCGGTGCTGGCCGCGAAGAGGGCGTCCACGGCGATCAGGGCGACCGCGAAGGTCGGAATCGCGACCGTCTGCGAATAGGTCGGCGTGAACAGGTACACACGGCCCAGAAGGGCCAATTCCACGGCGTACCGGAATAGGAAGAGGGCAAGCCACGCCGCCGGGATGGCGATTCGACCTCGGTACACCCACTTGCCAGAGGCGTTGCGCCCGAACGTGGTCGTGCGCAGCGTGTACCGGAACCCCGGAATGACGCCGATGGCGAAGAGGACGAGATCTAGGAGGGCAGCGCCAAGAACGATCCGGCCGAACGGTAGCCGGAGGACCTCCTCGAGGACAAGGAGGAACAGGAACTCGTAGAACAGGGCGAAGAGTGCTACCCACCACAGGCGGACGCGAATGCCCTTGCCGAGCCGCCACGCCCAGAACGCGAAGAAACTGAGAACGGCGGAGAGCAGGATCAACAGGAGGACGGTGTCGGCGGAAGTGGCCACGATGGTCTCCGGCCTAGGGCGGCGTCGTTCGCGGAGTTATGTCTTCCGGTCGGTCGGTGCTTCGGGGACGATTGGGGGGCCCTGCAGCGCCCCCGAAGGCGGCAGAGTGACCGGTTTCGGGGAGGAGGAGAGCCGCGGTCGGTACCCGGTCACGAGCGAGATTCCGACCAGGACGACCGCCAGTCCGACCAGCGTTCCGAGGCCGATCGACTCTCCCAGGAGCAAATGCCCCCACAGTACTCCGAAGATGGGGATGAGGAAGGTGACGGTGAGCGTTTCCGTCGGACCAGATTTCTGCAGGATCCGGAAGTAGAGCAGGTAGGCGAAGAACGTGCAGAGGACCGCCAGCCCGAGCAGGGAAACGTCTCCGGGAACGGTCCAGTGGGCGGTCGGCGCCTCCGCGAGAGCGAACGGGAACAGGATCAGGGTAGCGGCCAGCGTCTGTCCCAACGAGGCGGTCACAGGAGCCACATCGGCCGTGTGCCGGTGGGCATAGAAGGCCCCCACGCCGTACGAAAGTGCCCCACCGATCGAAAGGGCGATCGCGCCCAACACGAGGGGGGTCAGAGAGAAGGGCGCGGCCCCCACTGCGATCGTTACCCCGGCGATCCCGATGGCAATTCCTCCGGCCACACGAGCCGTGACCGGGCGTGCCCCCCAGGTCATCGCCACGAGCGCCGAGAACACCGGGGTCGTGGCGTTCAGGATCGCGGCGTAGGAAGCGTTGATCACGAGCTCGGAGGCCGCGATCAGCGTGAACGGGATCGCGGCGTTGACGAGGCCCATCACGAGGTATTGGCGGCCCCGGGTGCGGAACGAAGGGAGCGCGGTCTTCCATTGCCCCGTCACCGCGATGTACACGAGCGTCACGCCGGAGGCGATGGCGACCCGCAGTCCCATGAGGAGCGCCGGGCCGAACAACGGCGAGGCGACCCGGATGAAGACGTAGGAGAGGCCCCAGATCGCTCCGAGGACGAACAGGAGGACGTACTCCTGGGCCTTCATGGACGACCGACGGACCCCCTCTCCCCATTTGAACGCGAGCGAACGCCGGCGCCCAATGACGCGCGCGACGCCGCTACAACGTTCCTATCGCGCCGAGGGTGGGGCCGATACGGTCACCGAATGGATTCCGGGGAACTGGTAGGGAACGGCCGCCCACTTCTGTCCGCCGTTCGCGCTCCAGAACAGACTGCCGTTGTTGGTCCCGAAGTAGATCCCCGGGGGGTCGAAGTCGTCGGTGGCCAGCGCGTCGCGGTGGTTGCCGAAGCCTCCGGGGAACTGCCCCTTCGCGATGAGCGGAGACCACGAGCGGCCCTTCTCGGACCAGCGGTATACCTGGAGTTGGTTCCCCAAGGTGAGCCGGGGCGTCGGGTTCAGCGGCACAAAGTACGCCTCGCCCGGACGGGCGGAGGGAGCCCCGACCACGAAGCCAAAGTCGTGGTCGAGGGAACGCCCGATCCGGCTCCAGTGGTCCCCGCGGTTGCGGCTGACAAAGATCCCATCGTGGTCCTGGCGGTAGATGGTGCTCGGAGTGGCGGGGTCGAGGATGATTTTGTGTACGCACTGGCCGAACGGTGGGGCCTTCTCGGGCAGGAAGCTCACCCGGACCCCTTGATTACGGGGGGTCCAGTGCTCGCCGCCGTCTTCCGTCCGGAACACGCCAGCAGCGGAAATCCCGACATACATCCGGCTCGGATTCGTCGGGTCCTGTATGAACGTGTGGAGGCACATCCCCCCGGCCCCGGGGTTCCACTTGGAGCGCGTCTCGTGCTCGTTGATGCCGGGGATGGGTTCCCAGCTGTCGCCCCGGTCGTCCGAGCGCCAGAGCGAGGCGGGGTCGACCCCGAGCCATAGGCGGCCCGGTTCGTTCTCCCGGCCGGGCACTATCTGCCAGAGGTTTACGATGGGCCATTTAGGGGGCGGTGCATCGAAGCTCACCTTGCGGTCCTTCGTCCGCGGCATCTGCGGAGCGGAGATCTCCTTCCACTTCCGTCCCCAGTCCGTGGACCGGAACAGCGTCGGGCCGAAGAACGTGCTATTCACGGCGGCGTAGACGGCGCCCGGCTCCCGCGGATCGGCGCGGACCATGTAGGTCTCGCCACCCTCGTGGTAGGGCCCCCGGACCTTCCATTTCTTGCGGGCAACGTCCCCGTCGAGGACATAGGCCCCTTTCCGCGTTCCAACGAATAGACGGACTCCCCGATCTGCCATTTCTTTCTAACCTCCCTGAATCGAATGGAGAATATCGACTTGGTCCTTCGCGCCGAGGCGAGTTTGGAGCCCGTCCAGACCGCGCATGTCCTCTCCGTTCACGAACACCCGGACGAAAGGGCGCACCGCGCCGGATTCATCACGGAGTCGTCGTCGGAGCTTCGGGAACTCTCCCTCGAGCTCGTCGAGCAGTCCGCCGACCGACTCCGCCCGCGCTTCAACGGAGAGGCGAGGAACGAACTGACGGAGCATTCCGTCGAGTTTCACTTGAGGCATCGACACCCTCCCGTAGCGGGCAGCGATGGAGCTCTCCCCCAGATATACCTAGGGCGCGGGTCCCGAAACGGGGCGAGGGTCGTGCGGTACTATTGCCCCTCTTGCCACTCTTTGGGTGGTGCCTCATCCTCGGACCACTCTGGACGGGCCGCTGGCGAGGAGGGTCGCGTTATCCTCGGCGCCGGGGCGGCCGCCGGTGTTGCGACGATCGTGGGCTTCTTCGGGCGACGCCGAAGAGCAACAAACGCGACGAGGGCGATGACAACGAGGAGTGCCAAGCCAATCGTAACTTCGGTCGAGAGGAGTCCCCAGATCGAGGTGGAAGGTTTGCTGACGACGAGGGTCAGGACTTGGCTGGCGGTCTTTCCAAACGCATCCCTCGCCGTGACACTGATGTGGTACGTTCCGGCCGCCGTGGGGAGGCAGCTGAAGGAAGCGGCAACCGTGGCAGGACAGCCCGAGGGCAGGCCGGCGTAGCTGAGAGAGATGGGTCCGGTCCCACCCGAGACAATCGTGGTGATAGTGACCTGGCTCCCCCGTGAGATACTGGTCGAGGACGCAGAAATCTGAACGGACGGCAGCGGGTTCACGACGAGGTGGACTATCCCCTCGGCCGTTTCGCCGAATCTGTCCGAGACGTTGACGGTCACATTGAACGCCCCGGTCTGGGTGGGCGAGCAGGTGAGGAGGCTGTCGTTGAGGGTGGAGCAGCCGCCCGGCAACCCCTCGTAGCTCCATTCAAAGGGCCCGGTTCCACCGTTAACGACCGCACTCAGCTTCGTTGGCACCCCCGCGTCGATCGTAGCGAGGGAGAGAGTGGGGCCAGTGAGCGTCGGGAGCGGGTTGACCTGTAGGATCGCGGCTGGAGAGGTCGCCGGTTCTCCCCACGCATCGGTGAACGTGATTGTAACGAGGTACCGGCCGGCTGTACTGGGAGCGCAGGTGAGCCCATCTGCCATCGTTCCTGTCGGGCAACCGTCGGGAAGTCCGCTCCACTCCGGCGTGTATCCAGCGTAACTCCCGCCGCCTGGCGCCGTCGAAAGGAAGTTGACCGGGACACCTACGTCGACGGGAGTCGGGGAGACAGAGGGGACAGCGACTGTGAATGGGGTGATCAGTGCGGTCAGGGCGCCAGGCCCCGAGACCGTGAACGTCGTCGAGCTGGAGTTGGTGCTCGTGACCGCCAGGCCGACCGTCGTGCTCCAAGAATCGAACGTCTCACCGGCTGCGGCGACCGAGATGGTATGGGTTCCTGGCGTCAGAAGGATTGTCGAACCTTCAGCGATGCCTGAGCCGTCCACCTCGAATGTCGCGGGCTGGGGAGGGACTGCAAGGATTGTGACCGGGAACGTCGTGGCGGCGAACATTGCGATCAATGTTCCAATGCCAGATACCCTGACGGTCGAGTTAGGGGAGGACGGGTGCGTAACGGTGACCGAGCCGGACGCGCTCCACGCCAGGAAAGTGGAGCCGGTCGACGCGATGGCACTGTCCAGATAGGCTTCGCCCGCAACCACCGTTGAGTTCGTATCACCGTTCGTGTAGAAGTTGTCCCCGTTGAAACCAATTTGACCGGCCCCGACGGGGTTAACCTGGAACGTAAGCGTCTTCGAAGCCCCGGCGGAGTAGTTCACTTGGACAGTCCCGGTTTGATTCACCACTAGGAACTCCGTCCAGGTTCCCGGAGCGCGGTTCCATACCACTGTGGTCGTATCCGGAGTCCACCACGAGTCGAACCCAAGACCACTACCTGGGGACGCACTCGCGGTGTAATTTGCGCCCGGGACGAGCGAGAGTGAGCCCCCAGAAGGGACGTACCCAAACCCTGCGACGACCACGCCGCCGCTGCTAGGAACAGCAACGAAGGTGATCTCGACCGGATTTGGAAGGAATATCGCGCGCACAACGCCCGCGGGGATCGAGGGATTGAGCGTTCCGTTCTCCAGCGTGATGTTCGTGTTGGAACTGAAGTTCAGCATTACCGAGCTCGCAGTGTAGTACCAACCTCCGAATCGGAATCCAGGTGAGGGGGATGCCGAAAGGTTGTACGTTCCAATCGCGATCCATCCGGAAGCTGCCTTGGATTCAGTGGTCAGGAAACCGCCGAAGGAGACTGTTCCGCCTCGGAAGGTCGAATTCGCCGGGTCGTATGCGGCGATGCCGACTCGGTCAAGCAGCACTGTTCTGACATAGAGCGCTGAAATGGAGCCCACCCATTGCGAGCCCGTTACGACCAGCCATGTGAAAGGCAAGGATGGAGCCGCGATGGCGACTCCGGTGCCCGACGAGTTCCAACTCGAGAATTCAAAACCCTGAGGGGGGTACGCCAGAATGGAATAGATTCCGGGCTTCAGATCGACGACGGTGTTGGCGGCGACGGTTTCCGTCGTTCCGCCGGAAGTGGAGAACAATCCGGGAGTTATTGCGATCTCACCGCTCGGAAGATCCTTGAAGGTCACGTCGGCGACCGCCACGCCGGAGTTGTAGACTGCGAATATCGATCCGCTTCCCGTCACTGTTACCGTCGTCCACGAGCCATTGGGAGAGCCCGGCACGACCCCGCCGGTCCAGGACCAGTGACCAAAGTACCCGCCCGTAGGGTACGTAGATTCCAGCTGATACTCGCCCGGGGCAATGCCTGAAACCGACGTGACGGCTCCGTAAGCCTGGTTCAGGAACTCGACCGTGGCTCCGGCCGTCTCCGGACCCAAATTCAACGTGTACGATGGACCGCCACAGGTCGGCACCGAGTAACTCATCGCGGGGTAGAATGGAATCTGCGCGGCGTTGTGCTCCAGGGTCTGGGAATACTGGTCGAACTTACCAAAGTCTGCCGAGACTCCGGGGAAGTCCGTCGCCCCGAACTCGAACGCGCCGAGGGCGCACGAGTAACTGAACCAGGGATAGCTGCAGTACGCGGATCCGAGACGTCCGGCGCAGGCCGTCCCGGCCAGGGCGGCGACTTCGTCGACGCCACCAAACGCCTGGGAGAAGGATACTTGGGCCGAGGGGGCCGACCGTGTCGTAGCGTTGAAGAACGTGGGCGCGTCGATTTCCCACGGGTGCAATGTGTCATTGACCCAGCTCCCCGGGTCGTAGCTCGGACACGGAACAGCCGGATTTGATGCCGTAGAGGGCGGGGGCCCGGGACTGCATCCACCGTAGCTGTTGTTGTCGGGCGCACTGGGGTTCCCAGCTCTTCCGGTCAGGATGTCGAACATCACAGGGAGATCTCCTCCCGTGCTCCATTGGAGAGCGTCTTGGACATCGTTGGCGGTGTACGCCGGGTCGAGGGGGTAGTCGCCCGTCGAGTTGAAAGCGTACGCATACGACTGGTTCGCGGGGTCGGTGTGCGTGAGGTCCTTTATCGTCAGAAGTTCGCCCGACGGATCCCCGGGCCAGCCGGTCATCGTGACGTTGAGCCGGTCGCCTTGGGTCAAGTTCAGAAAGCCCGAGCCGGGAACATCGCTCCCCGCGTAGAGCGGTGTGTAAAAGCACGGATCTTCAACGCCGGTCGCGGCCTGGATCTGCCACCCGACGACCGCGCCGATCCAGTTCCCGCTGACACTTCCGGCGACGGACCAGCTCTCGTCGGGGTACAGTTGGAGCTGCAGGAAGCACTGGTCCATCCACGCCGAGGGGGCGGTCACGGTCATGCCGAACTCCACGGCGTCGTAGAGGTCCGACTGGTTCGCGGTCGCGTTGCGGTCGACCGGGAGCGTCACGTCCCAGGTCACGTTCCCTCCGCTTCCCGGTCTGAGTCGAGTAGAACTCGATGACCGGATCTTGAGGGCCGTACGCCGGTGTGGTTCGGTTCTTCACCGTCGAACCAGGAATGATCCAGCCGGGAGGCATTCCACTCTTTCCCCACGCCGCCGGGTGGGGCCCGGGCAGGTCGATCTGCGCCAGCCGGAAGTTGGTGGGTAGGGTCGAAGAGGAGCCGGGGGAACTGACCTGCGGAGGGCATGCCTTGCGGCACGGGAGCCTGGTTTGAAGTCGGGGTTGCGACCGTAGCCGCCGCCGAAGGAGTCGCCGTCGGTCCGGGCGGTTCAGGGGTCGCCGCAGCCAGCCCCGTGACCGATCCTAGGAGCAGTGCGGCAAGCACGAGGACCGCGAGGGGCAGCTGCCACCCACTATGGGCGTGGTTCAGACGGGGCAGCACTGAATGTTCATGGGCTCGCGGGGCTCATAAACCCCTCATGAGCAGTCGTCAATGTGGAAGGTGCTCCCGCCCTCGACGACCGGACGAGATTAGTTCACTTCAGCCGCGCTCGACCGCCAGCGAATATTCGGCCTCGACGAGGCTCTTGAGAACGTAGGCGGGCCGACCCCAGAGGCTGAGAGGACCCGCGCGACCGACTCCCTTGCCGAGGCCGAGGGAGATGATCACGCCCTTCTCGTGGTAGGAGAATCGCTTGAGCCGTTTGCCCAGGTGACGGGCGACCACGTTGTACCCTGCGATCGGCGCTCCCGAGAGCGCCGCCTGAGCGGTGCCGGGGACCAGGACCCCGGTACCGGGGTTGGCGTAGTCGATGACGTCGCCGACCGCGAAGACGCCGGGATGGTCGGGCAGTTCGAGATTTGGAGTGACCTTGAGGCGCTTGCCATGTCCGTGCTCAGCGGGAAGCTGGGCCACGACCGGCGGAGCCTCCAGACCGGCGCACCAGACGCAGACATCGAATTCGACGGTCGAGTTATCCTTGAGGGTAAGTCGTCCTTGGTCGACGCGAGCGACGGGAGTATCCTCCCGGATCTCGATCCCAGACCTCTCCAGGAGATTGCGCGAGTGTCGTATGATCGGGTCGGGAAAACCGAGCAGCAGAGGCATCGGGCCGGTCAGCAGGGTGACCCTAGGAGCCGGCGCGGCCGGGTCCGCGATGGTCTTCCAATCCGCGGTGGCCACTTCCGCGGCCACCTCGGTGCCAGTCGAGCCACCGCCTACAACGACCACTCGAGGTCGCGGAGTTCCGGGTGCTTTCGCGGCGCCCCGCTCCACCTCGACGAGTCGGGCCGCGAGCTGCTCGGCCCCCTCGAGCGAGTAGACCTCCTGAGCGAGTTCCTTGGCGCCCGGAATCCCAAAGTAGCTAGGAACCGAACCGAGGCAGATCACCAGGTAATCGAACGGAACCGTTCCGGTCTCGAGCCGCACCGTCTTCGACGAGAGGTCGATGCCGGTCACCGAACCCTGCACGAACCGGGCGATCTTCCCCCCGAGCACTTCGACCATCGGGAGCGCCCACTGCCGCCGATTCTTGCCGGCAATGGCCATCTCATCGACCTGGTACAGCTCCGTCCGGAGCACGTGCTCGGGGGAGCGGTCGACCAGCACGACTTGGATTCGCGACCCCGCGTGGCGATGGATCGTCTTCGCCACCGAGAGTCCAGCGTACCCCGCGCCGAGGATCACAGCCTGGGGAATCTGGGGCTTCGAAGAGGTGCTCTGCATGGTTGGTCCGGCCCGAGAACTTATCGCAGCGACGGGGATGAGAGCGGGAGGCCCCCGGGCCGCTTAACCTCCTCTTGGCGGAGAGGTTACCGTCCATCCGCGCGCCCCCGGTCCGGGACGCTACGGGGGCTCCTCGAACGACGCGTGGACCATCCGCGCGGCCCCGCCGACGAGGTCGACGATGCGCTCGTAGAGCGCCAGGATCTCCGGGTCCCGGTCGACCGCCGCCGCCACTTCGGCGCACTTCTTCGCCGACCGGTAGCGGTCGATGCCGATCCATAGTTCCTCGTCCTCCCCCGGCGGAACGATTTCCCAGAGGCCGGGGATTCTCGGGGTACTTCCGGTCCGAGCTGTGCAGGCGGAAGAACTCCTCTCCGGCGGCCCCATGCCGCCGGTAGATGTCGCGCGCCGCCTCGGCTACGCGGAGGAACTCGGCCGACCGCTTCGACGGGACTCGGTAGACGTAGACCTGAACGAAGGCCATTCCGACTCCGCCCCCGGGCGCCGACCAGCGGCGTTCGGCGCTTAAATCTGAGGGCGATCCCGCCCGCGGCCGCTCAGGTCGAGGTGGAATGCGCAATCGGGATCCGCTGATAGGTGGGGAGCGACAGCAGGTGGATGCCGACCACGATCGACCAGAGGAGGATCGGTGCGACGACGAGCCGTTCCATTCCGCCCGCGCCGAGCGCGCCCCAGTGACTGGTCGCGTAGAGCACGATCGCAACGAGCGTGATGACGCCCATGAGGAAGGTGAACGCCCGATAGCCCTCCCAGCGGGTGTCCCGGAACATGGCGCCCGGCAAGTTGATGAGCGCCAGACCGGACGCGATGAATGCGAGGTCGGCGGCGACGACGTGCATATGGCCGCCGAGCGCCGTCGAGTTCTCGGGGAAGACCCCGACCAGGATGGCTCCGATCCCGGCGATGGCCAAGAAGCCGAGGCCCAGGGTCCGGCTGAACCGGCGGTTGAAGGCGGCGAGAAGAAGGTACGCCGCGAGGAGCGTCAGCAGACCCAGGACGATGACGGAGGCGTTGAAGACCACCGCCCAGGACGAGTTCGGGCCCCCGAGATCGCTGATGTGGTTGTTGAGGTCGCTGTAGCCCGGATACTTGAGCTGGACCGCGATCATCGCGAAGATGAACTGCAGGGAGCCGACCAGGAGCACGGCGCCGGCCTGGCGGGCGCGGATCGGGATCAGGGGACCGAATCCGGGCATGAGGTCCGACCTCTCTCGCGGACTAGCCCAGCCTGTATATGTGGTCCGATGGTGGACGGGCACTGCTCGACCGAGGAGCTCCGGAGGCGCCGGAGGGCCTAGTCGGCGGGCGCGAGCCAGATCTCGTTCCCGTCGGGGTCGAGGAACCGGCAGTGCCAGCCCCACTCGAGCTTCTGGGGAGGGACGCTGAACTTGACGTCCTTCTTCTTGAGCTTCTGGTAGGTCTTTTCCATCGGCTCGTCGGTGTAGAACATGATCCCGGTGTTGCCCTTCTCGGACTTCGGCGTGGCCTTGCCGTACTCGCACAGGTGGATGGCGAGGCCACCGCTCTTGCGACCGACGACGATCCAGTGGTTTCCCTTCTCCAGGACATCGAGCCCTAGCTTCCCGTGGTAGAATGCCACGGCTTTCTTCCCGTTCGATACGAGGACGGCGACCGAGTACGGCGAGAGCTTCATGCCCGAGGGGGATGCACGGGTTCGGATAAGAACTGTCAGCTCCGGCTCAGCGGGAAGGGTCGAGGGGCGCGGCGGGGGGCCTTCGATCCCTGATGCGACGCAAGTCGCTGAAAAGGACGCCGCTCACGCGAAGAGGTCGGGCACGGTCGGGTCGATGGCCACGTTGAGCAACGCGGGCCCCGGCTCGTTCCGGAGCCAGCCGAGCCCTCCCTCGAGCCGGTTCGGCGTGTCGATGGATTGGGCCGGGATTCCATAGCCCTTCGCTAACGCGTCCACATCGATGCCGGGCATCCGGAGATATTCCGCGTCGATCAGCGTCGCGTGGAAGGCCTTGGAGTAGCTCCGGAGGATGGCGTAGCTCTGATTGTTCACCACCAGGACCTTGACGGGGATCTGGTATCGGGCGAGGGTCGATAGGCTCTGGATGGCGTACTGGAGCGCCCCGTCGCCGATGACGACAAGGACCTTGGGGAGCCGGAGGCCGAGTCCGATCGAGGCAGCCAACCCCCACCCGAGCTGTCCGCTGCGGGAGGCGAAGTAGCTGTTGTGGCCATGGTACACGCCCATCGACTTGAGAGTGGGAGTGAGCGACACCGCCTCGTCCACGATGGTGTGGTCGGCGAAGAGGCGCGCGGCGGCGTCGAGCACGAAGGCGCCCCCTAATTTCGGCGCCGCGCGCGCGACCCGGTTGGCGCGTCCGAAATCCGGAGGCCGCCGGAATGTTCTCGCGCTCGCCGGAACCAAGGGCAAGAGCCGGCCCAGTTGTTCCTTCACGTCCCCCCACGCATGGACCGCGTGGAGCTTGCGCGCCACCGAGGGATCGGAGCCGACGTAGGCCAGGTCCTTCCCCGGGAGGAGGGGCGCCGGAGTGTACGGGTAGAGCGTGAGGTCGGCCCCGACGAGGAGGACCAGGTCGTGGTCCCCGAGCACCGAGTCGATCAACGCCGAGGCCGGCAGGAGGTCCCCCGCGAAGTTCGCGAACGGTAGCGACACCGGAGCACGGGAGCAGAGCGGTTCTGCGTAGACGGGCGCCCCGAGTCGCTTGGCCAGCTCGGCGAGTTCGGCGAACGCGTCGTCGACGTCGACCTCGTAGCCCGCGACGATCGCAGGGTTGGACGCGCCCGTCAGCCGGTCCGCGATTGCGTCCACCGGCTCGGCGAGGGGGGTGGGGGGAGTGTGGGGTGCCTCGGAGGGGAGTCCAACGGCCTCCATCACGTCCATGGGGAGGCTCAAAAGGACTGGGCCCCGAGGGGGCTCCATCGCATGGCGGAACGCGAGGTCGATCGCCGGCGCGACCTCCGAGGGCGAGCGGATCTCGTGCGAATACTTGACGAGCCCGGCGACCATCGACTCGATGTTCCCGTGGAGGAGCGGTTCGTACTCCGCGTGGCGCAGGTCCTGCTGGCCGACGGTGAGGAGCACCGGCGAGCGGTTTCGCCGCGCGGTGTCGATGAAAGCGATCGAATTGCCGAGCCCCGGCGCGGCGTGCAGGTTCGCCACCGCTACGGAGCCGGTGACCTGAGCGAGTCCGTCGGCGGCCCCGGCGGCGATCGAGTCGTGGAGCGTCAGGTAGTAGCGCTGATGTACGCCTTCGAGGAACGGGAGCTCCGTCGTTCCCGGATTCCCGAAGATCTCGTTTACCCCCCGCCGGGCGAGCAGCTCAGAGATCTGTTCGGGGACCTTCGTCGTCCCCACCTCGGTTCCCGAGCGCGATTCGGGAGGTTAGGCGCCCGGGGTGTCCACCCGGAACTGAGGCTCCTTCCCCTGGGCGAATCGCATCACGTTCTTGACCGTCTCCTGGAGGAACCGCATTTGGGCCTCCTGGGTTACCCCGGCCATGTGGGGGGTGAACACCGTGTGCTCCGCGCGGAAGATCGGGTCCTTGAAGTCCGGAGGCTCCGTGGGATACACATCGAGCGCGGCGCGAATCCGTCCCTCTCCGACCGCCCGAGCGAGGGCGGCCGTGTCCACGAGCTCGGCCCGCGCGGTGTTGATGAGGAGGGCGCCGGACTTCATCTTCGCGAGCTGGGCTTCGCCCAAGATACCCCGCGTTTCCTCGGAGAGAGGAAGGTGCAGAGAGACGATGTCGGACTGCGCGATGAGCTCCTCGAGCGACACGCGAGTGAGTCCCAGGGCTCTCTCCTGCTCTTCGGGTAGCGGCACCTTGTCAGAATAGATCGCCGACACCTCGAACGGTACCAGACGGGTGGCCAGCTCTCGGCCGATTCGTCCTGCGCCGACGATTCCGAAGATCTTTCCGCCGAGCTCCTGGGCACCCATCATCATCGTCCAGCGGCCATTCCGGAGCTCCCGGTCGACGGGAATCAGGTCGCGCAGCGACGCCAGAGCGAGCATGACCACGTGCTCCGCGACGGTCTTCGAGTTCGCGACGGGAATGTTCGAGACCATGATCCCGCGGGCCCGGCAGGCGGCCACGTCGACCCGGTCGTAGCCGGTGCTGGAGACCTGCACGAACCGGAGGGCCGACATCTTGCCGATAACGTCGGCGGTGAGGTCGTTGAAGGTCGTGAGAACGATCGCCTCGATCTCCCCGACGGGATACCGCCCCGAGGCGGTGGGCTCGGAGACGATGTCCAGGTCGGGCATCAGCTGCAGCAGCCGGCGACGGATCTCGTCCACGGGCAGGAAGGCCGGTAGGACCGCCCGAATCTTCACGGGCGCCGGACACGACCCGGCGCAAAAACAGTTTCCTGCTCAGAGCGTGTACGTTACCGTAGTCATGACGTCAACCAGCGCACATTGGCTCCCGTTCGGTACGGCGATGACCCAGAACGCATAGGGCGTTGCGTCCGACACGAACGACCCGCCGCCGCTTATCCCGAACTGGAATATCGGGGTGGAGGCTCGATCGTAGGCGAGGTTGTTGACGCTGTACAGAACGTTGCCGCCCTCGGAAGTCCAGCGGACATGGACCGTCGCCCACAGCGGGAAAGCGTGCTGGACCGACGGCGACGCCTCGCCGTAGTGAGTACAGGTAGTAGCCTCGAACGTCCATCGCACCGGACTGGTTGGATAAAGGCCGGAAGGCACAATGCCGGCCCAAAGCAGCATACTGACCGAGACGACCACCGCGCAACCGACCAACAATGCGACGTCCACTTTTAGAGCGCGTCGTCGACGGCGTTGCTCACGGGCTCCGGTGACTCTCCTTGGGACCGAGGAGTCCGGGGCGGCGTCGTTCATTGGCTCCCAGCCGGGGAGTCGGCCGGGTCCTCTCGGGCGTCCGGGGCGCGCCAGATTCCGGGCGCTGCACTGGCCAGCAGCAGGACGAGTGCCGCAAGGACAAGGGCCGGCAAGACGTTGTAACCCGTGCCGAACGGCGGGCTGAGCTGCTGACCGTAGAGCGCGGAGACCACGATGGTCGCCACCAGAACTAGAACGCCGGCCCAGAACAGCCAGCGCCCGACTTGGATTCCCTGCACCGCTTTTCCGTCCGCCGAGTCCGCGAAGCTGATTCCGGAATCGGACCGACTCCAATAGTCCTTGGGAGGCCGGGAAGCCCAGCGCACAGCCGCATCACTCCACACAGTTAAGGGACGCATCGCCTCGGGCGGGGCAATGGACCCTCCGCCGCTCCCGCTGGCCGCCGTGAGGGTTCTCGACCTGTCCCAGGGGGTCGCGGGCCCGTTCTGCGCGATGGTCCTCGGGGATCTGGGAGCCGACGTCATCAAGGTGGAGAAGCCCGGCTCTGGAGACCTGTCTCGGGGATGGGGTCCGCCCTTCGCCAGTCCCCACAATTCGGGGTACTTTCTCTCGGTCAACCGGAACAAGCGCTCGATCGTCGTGGACCTGAAGAGCCCCTCCGGAAAGGAAGCGCTTCGGAAGCTGCTCGCAGAATCGGACATCCTCGTGGAGAACTTCCGCCCCGGCGCCCTCAATCGCTTAGGGCTCGACGAATCCACCCTGCAGGCGCTACGTCCGGGATTGATCCATGCCTCCGTGACCGGCTACGGTCCGGACGGACCGAGCCGGGACGACCCGTCCTTCGATTTCGTCATCCA
Organism: uncultured Thermoplasmata archaeon; assembly: GCA_963787975.1. Taxonomy (GTDB): domain Archaea; phylum Thermoplasmatota; class Thermoplasmata; order Lutacidiplasmatales; family UBA184; genus JAKIWV01. The sequence goes on along the minus strand of CAWBEU010000005.1, from coordinate 15,103 downwards.
GGCGCGGGCGGGCCTGATGAGCCTCACCGGAAAATCCGGGGAGCCGATGCGGACCCCGGTCGCTTTCTTCGACCTGGTCGGCGGCCTCTATGCGGTCATCGGAATCCTCCTCGAGTTGCGCACGCGAAACGACGGAGGGACGCCCCGAGCTGTCGAGGTCAACCTGCTGGACACCGCGATGAGTCTCTTGGGGTACTGGATTACCGGCTACTCCCTGACCCACGCGACCCCGCAGCCCACCGGGGCCGGGCATCCCCTCATCGTTCCGTACCAGCTACTGCCAACCCAGGACGGGTACCTCGCTCTCGCCGTCGGTACCGACTTGCAGTTCCAGCGGATGTGTCGCGTCCTCCACCGGGAGGACCTCGCGCGCGACCCCCGGTTCCAGACCAACGACGACCGCGTCGCGCACCGTGCGGAGCTCATCGAAATTCTCGACCCTTTGTTCCGAAGCCGTCCCACGGCGGAGCTCGTCCACGACCTCAGCGCCGGCGGGGTTCCGTGCGGCCCGTACCAAACGATCCCGGAGGTCCTCCGAGACCCTCAGGTTCGGCACAACGCGGCCGTGTCGGAGATGCCGGCGCCGGGAGGCGGAACCGTGCTCGTCGGCGGCATTCCCTTAGGAACTCATCGACGAGGGCCGGTCGTCCATCGTCCGGCCCCCGACCTCGGCGAGCACACCGACGAGATTCTGAAGGGCCTCGGCTACCCGGACCGCGACATTGCGCGCCTCCGGCGGGAATGGGAGCGGGGCGCCCACCCAGCGCCCTAACCACTACGATGGGAAGTAAGCTGTGGCAGAGATCGACCCCGTCGTGGTCATCGGGGGCGGTATCGTCGGGCTCGCCTCGGCCTTCGCGCTCTTGAAGCGCTCCGACCCGCCGCTGGTAGTGCTCGAGAAGGAACCCGAAGTCTCGCTACACCAGACCGGTCACAACAGCGGCGTGATCCATTCGGGCATCTACTACCGGCCCGGCTCTCTCAAGACCCGACTCTGCGTGGAGGGTCGGCGGTGGCTCATCGAGTTCTGCGATGCCCATCGGATCCCGTACGAGTTGTGTGGCAAGCTCATCGTCGCGACCCGCGACTCCGAGCGTCCGCGCCTCGCCGAGCTGGAGCGTCGGGCGGCAGCCAACGGAATTCCGGGCGTGCGCCGACTCTCCCCCACCGAGGTGCACGACATTGAGCCCAGCGTTCGCTCCCTGGAAGGACTCCACGTGCCGGTCACCGGCATCGTCGATTACCGCGTCGTCTCCCAAGGCTACGCGCAGGAGATAGCTGCCCACGGCGGGGAGATCCGTACCCGTACCGCGGTCACCGGCCTCCGGAGCGAGGGCGGCCGACTCCACGTGCAAACGGCGGAAGGTTCGCTCCGCGCGCGGGCCGTCGTGAACTGCGCGGGACTCTTTTCGGACCGGGTCGCCCGCTGGAGCGGGATCGAGCCCCCGGCGCGGATCGTTCCGTTTCGAGGAGAGTATTTCCTGCTTCGAGCCGATCGTCGGTCGATCGTGCGGGGATTGGTGTATCCTGTTCCGGACCCCGAGCTGCCGTTCCTGGGAGTTCACTTCACGCGAACCATCCACGGAGAGGTCGAGGCCGGACCCAACGCCGTTCCCGCCCTGGCCCGAGAGGGCTACACGTGGAAGGAATTTCATTGGCGCGATGTCGCGGAGACCTTGACGTATCGGGGAACCCCCCGCTTGCTTCGGCGCTACGGTTGGACCGAGGTCGCGGAGGTCCATCGGTCGCTGAGCCGTGCCGCGTTCGTCCGGGACCTCCAACGCATGGTCCCGAGCCTCACCGAGGACGACCTCGTTCCGGGAGGTAGCGGCGTTCGGGCCCAAGCGGTGACGCCCGACGGGAAGCTCGTCGACGACTTCCTCATCATGGATTCTCCGGGCGCCGTCCACGTCCTGAACGCGCCCTCGCCGGCGGCGACCGCCTCGCTCGCGATTGGAGAATACGTCTGCGACGTGGTCCGGCAGCGATTTCCGGACATCGTCCGGGCCGCGGCGTAACCTACTGCAGCGGTCCTCGGACGGAAACCTTGTACGCCTGCGGCATCAGGTCGGGGTCGATCTTGCCGGTCGTTGCGTAGCGATAGAGCGCCGCGCGAAGTACGCCCTCGGCGGACGCGCCGATAATCCCCACGAGCACTCCGATCCCGAGGCCCGTCACTATGAACAGCACCCCGACGAAGGTGCGGCCGCCGGAAGTCAGGAAGATCAGGAACAAGCCATAGATTCCGAGGAACGCCGCGGCAATGATCCCCGCGGCAATAATCAGCGTCAGCACGATGTTCGTGACCAGCGTCCGGCCGAACGTGTTGAGGAACATCTTCGCCGATCGGCCCAGGGATTGCCAGGGGGTCGACTTCTGGTAGAGGATCACCGGGATCACGAAGTAGGTGGCGATGGCCCAGGTGGCTCCGGCGATCCCGCCGATGACCAGCCCCGCCGCGCCCCTGAGCCGGGACGCCAGGAACTGGATGAGCAGTCCCACGGTCGCGGAGATGAGCGACCAGACGAGGAGCCGGGAGAGATTCGCGCGGGCGATCTTCCAGCCGTCCGAGGCGGTGGGCTGCTGGCCCTCCAGCTTCAGAGTGGCGGCGCCGACCAAGGCTGCGGTCGCGTAGACGGTGATAGAGGTCGTGGAGAAGTACGCCACCAGGAACAGTACGAGGCCAATGACCTCGTAGGAGGTCGTCAGGTTACCGCCGACCAGGAGGAGCGGGGCCAGGAAGAAGGTGCCCAGCGCGAACAGGGCGAGCACGGCGATGGCGGAGAGGCCCGCCACGAGCGGGAAGACGAGCAGCGCGCTGTCCTGGAAGATGAGCCCGAAGGAGATCTTGGTGAGCCGCCAGGAGTCCGAGAAGGTGCCCATGATATCGAGGCTGCAGTCAGCCTCCCCTACTTGACACCGAGGTGGAATCGGAACCAGGGACCGCGAGAAATACCTCTGTGCCTTCGCCCTGCGTAGAGGGGCTCACAGGATGGCGGACGACCGTAAGTTCGCACGGTTCCGTCCCCAAGCCGATGCCGAGCGGATGGTGTTCGCGGTACCGGAAGATGGGCTGTGCCTCTCGACGTTCCTTGTGCTCCGATCGCGAGGCTACCCCGATCGCGTTCTGTTGGGGCACCTCAACCCGGACGCCCGATGGGCTCACATCGGGGCGCTGGACGCTCGACGCGCCGCGCTCTGGTCGAAAGGGTGGATGCTCCCATCCTCGCAGCTCGTATACTACGAGTCTCCGGACCAGTCGGCCCGACGGATTGCGCGCGAGCAGCTGGGTCTCGAGCTTACGGAGCTGCCGCCGCCGCTGTTGATGTCCGACAGCGAACGGCGGCCCGGGGCGGCCGAGGGCGACCTCCATTGGGACATTGGGTTCGCGTACCTACTGGATGGATACCCCGAAGGACCTCCCCGACACCCGGCCTGGACCGAGCTCCGGTTCGTCGAGGTTTCCAAGACGCCGGCTCGGGAGTTCGTGCGTTCCCAAGACGACGTCTTGCGACTGGCGGGAATGCCGTGCGCAGACTAGGCCGGGGTGTGGTTCGACGCTACGGCCCGCCCGGAGGCGGACCTCCTACCACCGAGGAGGAGGCACCGAGGGCGGCGTAGGCGCCGGGGGCCGTTTCCGCCGTGAGAGCCAGAACGCGACGTTGACACCCACGGCGATGGCGATCGCCACGGTCACGAGGACCAGGATGTCCAGCTCAAGCGCGGTAAGGCCGAGGAACACGATCTGCGAGAACTGGACCGCGACGGTCGCGTTGCCCCCGTGGATCGTGCCGGATCCTGTCTGGGGGCTGACGGAGTACCCGGAAGGCCCCGAGACGTTGTAGTCGTACGAGCCGTTCGGGATCGCGAAACTGATCGTGGGCGCCGATCCGGCCTGGTACATCCCGTTGAGGTCCACGCTCCAGCGCGTGCTCGACGGCAGCCCTCCCTCGGTGAAGGCTACGGTGAACAGGTGCTCGAAGAACGAGGTCTCGAGGATTGGGCCGTTCATCGTGACCGTCGCCGGGTTGGCGGGTCCGGAGTAGCTGCCGTTCCCGATGCCGGTCCAGGATGCAAAGGCCCACGAGGGGAAGGGAACCACGGTGAACTGGAGGGAACTACCGGGCGCGCCCCAAGCGAGATCCGGGGTGATGAGGGCGGCGGCAGACGCCGGGACGGCCACGGCCGAGAATTGATACTGCAGCGAGTACGACACGCTCCGCGAGACCGGCGCGGCCATCACGTCGACGCTCCCGTTGTTCGGAGAGGCCACGTACCGGACACCGGGAGCTCCCGACACGGGAGACAGCACCGTGTACGATTCGGTTCCGTTCGGCGCGAAGAAGATGATTGACGAGCCTGTGGCCTGAAGGGTGCTCCCGTTGAGTGTGACCGACCAGAGGGTTCCGACGGGTAGACCGGACTCGGTGAACGTTACGTTGTAGAGGCCCGGGCAGGTCAGACGGATCGGGCCGTTGTAGACCCCACCGGTCGTGAGGTAAACGAGGGTCGATTGGCTCGGGCAGCCGGGATAGCTGACGTTGAGCCAATACGGGCCTTCCATGAACTGTCGATAGACGGTCCCGTTGGGGAGGACCGGGACCCGGTTCGTGGCGCCGAGGCGGTTAAACTCGACCCGGGCGAACGACGGGCTCACCGTCGAGTTGAGGACGCCCCACGGGGCGGCGTGGAATCGCACCGACCCGGCGGCGGCCGGGAACTGGTACCAGTTGCCGTAGTCGTGCGTGTCGTTCGTCTGGTTGTTGGCGCCGAAGGTGAACGAATAGTTCTGGGCCCGGTAGGTGTACCAGGGGTAGAGGCAGTTCGTCAACGTCGACCGGGAGGGCGCGGTACAGGTCGACTGGTCGTGGGCCACCGTGCCGTTGATCCATGCCTCCCCCTCGACGGAGGATCCGAAGCCGATCTCGTACGGGTACGTCTGGCTCCCCACCGAGCCCATCACGGGGAGGGAGAGCTGCACCTGGCCGCTCTCCGCCCAGCGGCCCGGCCAGTAGCTGTCGCACTCTGCATCCCCGGGGTAGCAGGCGTTGTAGTAGCCGCTCTCCGGGATCGCCGGGTTGAGGGAGTGTCCGATCTCGTAGGCGAGGGAGATCGCTCCGGGCAGGTCGGCACCCCACGCGAGGTCGTGCCCTGTGGCGGCGGTGGAATAGAACGGCGGGAGAACGAGCGAACCGTTCTGCAGCGAAACCAATCCCGCGGCATGGGTCGTGCCGTCCGCCACGGCGAGGTGCCACGGTAGGCTGGTGCTCTGGGCCACCCCGCTCTCGTTGACGTACACCTGGTCATTGCTGTGCAGAATGAAGATGGAGGACGTGCCCTCGAGGTCGAGGGGTCCGGCGAAGGCCGCGTCCTCGCTGCCCCCCACGAGCTGCCAGACCACCGCGCAAGCGAACCACTCGTTGGAGCCCGGGGTGTAGTTCGGGAAGAACGACCCGTCTGGAAGGCAATCCTGGGTCCCGCTTCTCGAGCCGGAGTGCTCCGGCGGGGCGGGATAGAACTGGAACTCGAGGAAGGCCTGGCCACCGTACGAGGCCGCGTCGTAGACGACCCCTCCGAGCCAGATCGTCGCGTAGAAGTCACCCTGGGTGTACGTCCCATCGGCCGGCAGCGTGAACGAGAAGTTGGCGTCCTCTCCCGAGCCCGCGGCGTCCGATACGTAACTGACGGTGGCCTCGTCGTGGCCGTAGCACCACGAGGGGGTGTAGTTCGCCCAGACCCAGCTCGCCCAGTAGACTCCGTCGCATTCCAATCCGGACGAGTTGTTCTGATCGGTAGGGGCTTGGGCCGGGGGCTGCGTGGGGGTAACGACCGGACTGGCTACGGAGGTCGCGTGGGCGATGCTCCCCGTTCCCAGCCCGCCAGGAATGAGGGTCACGACGAGGAGCAGCAGGGCGACGGGGACCGCACGGATTGCGAGCCGTTGGGTGGGAGCGAGAATGGTTCGGTCCTCCCAAGGAAGACGTACGGAGTCATATTTATGCGGAAGGCGGCCGCGGCGCCGTGACCCGTCGGTAAGTCCCCTCTGGCGATCCACGAGGGCAGGGGAACGTACGGGGAGGTGCACTGGGCTCGCCCACCCGAAGGGTCCGATGCGGCTTGGTGGCCCTCGGGGGTGGTGCGAGTTCCAGTCTAGCCCGTGCCGATTGATTTCCGAACAAAGTCGAGAACGCGTCGGACGCGAAGGCGAAGACGGGTTCCCTCTTCCTCGGAGAGCGGCCTCGCCTCGTACTCGATCTGGTTCTTCAACCCAAGGGTCTCCCGAACCTGGGTCAGAAAGGGGGTCGGGGCGCCGCACTGGATTAGAAGCTTCAGCACTTGGGAGTGGTCTTGAGCGGTGGACCGTAAACCGAGGCGGGAGACGGTCAGGGCATCGCACGCGGAGATCACGGCGTGAATGCCGCTCAATCCCACGGCATCGAAGTTTCGATCCGTCCCGGCGGCCTCCATGCTTCGTGCGAAGTCAGATGCCTTCCTGAGGTAGATCGCCGCCTTACCTTTCGGGACGGGAGAGACTCGTTCGGGGCTCACGCGGGCTCCTCCAGGAGGGGGACGCCCTCTCGCTCGATCGTTTTCATCAGCACCGGATTCGGAGGGTTGGCGGCGACGCGTCTCGAGTAGAGAATCGGAGCGAGGACGACCCCGTAGCGGCGGATGAGCCTCACCACGATCGGAGTCAGAGCCGCCTGCACCGCCTCTTCCGAGGCGGAGTCGCTGAGCTCGAGGTAGAGGTCCGCGTCGCTATCGCTCGTCTCGGTTCCCCGGGCGACGGAACCGAAGAGGAGGGCCCTCTGAAGGGGAAGGGACTTCAGTTCCGCCCGAAGCTCATCGAGGAAGAGGCCGGGTAGGCCGGACTCGAATGAAAAGAGCGATCGGAGGGGATTCACGAAGACATGCTCGGCCGTCAAGCGCCAGAGGTGGGCCCTCCCCACGGTGGTCCGTCGTACCAGCCCCATTCGCTCGAGCTCCTTGAGGGCCTCGAGGGCCTGCGGGGGAGAGGAGGCGGCTGCCGTGGCTAGTTCGGTCCCGGTCCAGCTCCGGTCCGGAGACGCGATGAGTACCCGGAGGACGCGGAGACCCGTCCGGGTAGCAAGGACTTCCTCGAGCGAGGTGTGGAGTCTCACGGCTGGTTCTCCGAACGTATGTTAGGATATCCTAATATTTAGCGAGGGGGGCCCAATCCGGCCCGCGGGAGGTCAGGTCGCGGGGGGCGGGAGCTTCCCGAGCCGAGCCACCGCTTCGTCGAGGGTGCTCTCCTTCTTACAGAACACGAACCGGACCTGCGTGTGACCCGACCGGGGGTTCGCGTAGAAGCTGCTGCCCGGAACCGTGGCGATGCCGCAGGTATCAATGAGATGCATGGCGAAGGCCCAATCGTCCGTGAACGGGTACTCGGAGAAATCGGTCATTACGTAGTACGTTCCGGCCGGCGGCCGGCAATCGATTCCCGCCCCCTGAAGGGCGCCGACCAATCGGTCTCGCTTCGCTTGGTACGTTCTCTGGAGCTCGTCGTAATAGGACGGCGGGAGGGCGAGCGCGGCCACTCCCGCAAGTTGGAAGGCATGCGGCGCGCAGACAGTGAGGAAGTCGTGGGCCCTGCGGATCGCCGTCGCAAGGGTCGGGGGCGCGATGGCCCAACCCACGCGCCAGCCGGTGGCAGAGTAGGTCTTGGAGAGGCCATTGATGGTGACCGTTCGCTCGGCCATGCTGCCGAGGGTCGCCAGCGAGACGTGGCGGCCCCCGTCGTAGACCATGTGTTCGTAGATCTCGTCGGTGACAGCCACAACGTCGTGGTCCGTGCAGAGGTCGGCCAGTACCTTCAGTTCCCCCCGGGAGAACACCTTCCCCGTCGGGTTGTTCGGAGTGTTGAGAATCAAGACCTTGGTCTTCGGATTGAAGGCGGCCTTGAGCGCCTCTTCGTCGAAACGCCAGTCCGGCCATTGCAGCCGGACGTGACGCGGCGTAGCGCCGCTCACCCGGGCGTCGGGACCATAGTTCTCATAGAACGGCTCGAAGAGGACGACCTCGTCCCCGGGGTCGATGAGCGAGAGCATGCTCGCCATCATCGCCTCGGTCGCCCCGCAGGTCACGACCAGGTTCTTCTCCGGGTCGGAATCGATCCCGTTGAACTCCTTCGCCTTTCGAGAGATGGCGGCGCGGAGCCCCGGGTCGCCCCAGGTGATCGAGTACTGGTTTCCGCCCTTCTCCACGGCCCGCTTCACCGCTTCGATGAGCTCGGGCGGCGGATCGAAGTCCGGGAAGCCTTGCGCCAGATTGACCGTGCCGGGATGGAGCGCCGCGATCCGTGTCATCTCGCGGATGACGGATTCCGGGAAGCCCTGTACCCGTTGGCTCACGCGGGGGTCGTCGATCGTGTGGCCCGATCGCGGAGCGCGGTTGGGTGTCATCGGTTATCCGGAAAGCGTCGGGAGTCCCTCTAGGGTAAATCGACTTCGGAGTCGGGGACGCCGCATCCGTGGCAACCGGCCCCAGGCGGAGTTATTAGCCGGGCAGAACTGGCCGCGGCCTCGGAGCTCAGAATAACATGCCGAACGTGACCGCGACCCTGAACGCACCCGGGAGCCTCGCTCAGGTGTTCCAGGTGCTGACGGACCCCGACTTCCTCGCCGCGACGATCCCCGGCGTCATTTCGATGCAGAATGTCTCTCCGACGCAGTCGATCTGGAAGGTAGAGGTCAAGCAAGGACTGATCCACCGCGAGTTGACCTTCGAAGTGACCCACACCCCCACGCCCCCAGAGAAGGTGGCCTTCGTGGCGGTGGCCAAGGAGGTCCGGATCGAAGGGACTCTCCAACTGCACGCGACGGATGCGTCCCACACCGAGGTGGGCCTCAACCTGAGCTACGAGGGACAGGGCCCGCTGCGGTACATCATCAACAACCTGGTGGCCAAGTCGATGAAAGAGTACCCCGCCGACTTCGAGTCCAAGCTCACGGCCCGGCTCTCGGCCCCGGCCGCCGGCTGAGGGTCACCCCGTCGTGAAGTTGTACCCCTTGACCTTGCCGTTGGCCAGCTGAACGATAATTCCCTGCAGCACGCCCGTGCTGTACAGGCTGCCCGGGTTCATCACCGGCACTTTCTTTCCGTGCTGGCCAATGACAGTGTCGACCCCCGGCGACTCGTGGATGTGCCCGTGGAAGGCCACGACCGGTTCGAATTCCTCGATGACCTTGCGAACCTCGGCGCTCCCGACCGAGACCATCTCCATGTGGCCCCCGCTCAAGACCTGCTTCATGTCGGCGGTCAGCCTCGGCGCCTTGTCGATGGTCGTGTCGACCGGCGGGGCGTGGGCGATGAGGAGGGTCCGGGCCGGGTCGGCCTTCGCCGTGAGCCGTCGGAGTTCCTGCCCGACGATCGCGTCCGCCGTCTCGCGCGGGGTGTGCCACGGGGTCGGATTGGACTTGCCGTAGCCCACCAGCTGGTACTCTCCCAGTTCCACGATCTGTTCCTCGAAATTGATGACCACGTCGCTCGACCGAGATTTCAGGAAATCCGCGACCTCGACGTAGTCGTCGTTTCCCGGAATGATGTAAAGCTTGACGCCGTTGGCCCTCAGCCGATCCTCGGCCTTCTTGTAGACCGACTCGAGGTGCTCGAGCATCTTCTCGAGGAAGTGCCGCTTGACCTCCGCAGGGTTCGCGACCATCGCGTCGTATTCCGAGCGACTGACCAACGTCCAGTACGAGCCCGTTCCGCGGATCTTCTTCTGGGTCTCCTCGAGCTCCTTCGCCTCGATCGTCTTCGGTACGCCGTAGAGCTCGAGGGAGTAGCGTCCCCCACCGATGTCGACGATCGGGATCAGCAGCTTGCCGGTGATGTCGCCGCCGATGACGATGGTGTCCACGCCGTAGAACTTGGCGGAGTTGATCACCTTGTTGAGGACCGGTTCGGATCCGTGGAGGTCGGCAACGAAGAAGATTGACCGCGTGGCCATCGGGTCGAGCGGAAGGTCCCCACCCGTATTAGACTGCGGTCTCCGATTTCAATCGAGGTCTGGGGTAAGGCAAGAAGGAGGCCGTCCATAGGGCCAAAAGGTCTCCGCGACAATTGTCGAATACGGACTGCTACACACTAGCACAGGTTTATACTGCAGAACCTCATGGACCGCTCCCGTCTTAGGTGATATAGACGGCCGATTCTGGCGCTCCCCCGGCGGGTCCCCCTGTCAGGGCGTTCGAACGTGAGGCTACCGGCCTCGTCCGCGAACTGTCGACCTGGGACGTCGCACTGTTCAACTTCGCGATCCTGGGATTCCTTTTCGAGCTCTACTTCGTCGTCTCGCTGGTTCCTCTCGTCGGGGGGAACGTCTGGCTCGCGTTCCTTTTCACCGCTGCCATGTCGAGTCTGCTGCTCTACACGTACTACGCGTTCCACGTGGCGATGCCCCGCAGCGGGGGCGACTACGTGTTCGTCTCGCGGAGTCTCCTCCCGTCACTGGGCTTCATCGGGAACGCGAGCTACATCCTGACGCTCCTGATCTACAACGGCATCACCGGCGTCACCATTCAGACCACCGGCCTGTCGGTTGGATTCCTCCTGATCGGGGTGCTAACACACAGTAGCGGCCTCGTCACCCTCTCCTCTCAGGTCTCCACCACCACGGGAACCCTCGTCCTCGGCACTCTCGAGATCGTCCTGCTGGCGATCCCCACGATGCTGGGGAAGCGGGTCTACTTCCGGATCCAGAACGTTGTCTACGTCCTGGTCTTCATCGCGGTCCTGACGATGATCGGGCTCCTGGTCACCGCCAGCCACGCGACCTTCGTCAACGACTTCAACAGCTTCTCACAGTCGCAGGGCTACGGCGCGAACTACTACCAGAAGGTCTTCACGACCGCCCAAGGGCTGGGATGGGTCAACCCGAGTCAGTCGTCGGGCTGGGACACCCTCCTGATCTTCCCCGTTCTGTCCCTCTATGGATTCAACTTCATCGCCTCGACCTATCTCGGTGGCGAGATCCGTCGGCCGGCCCGGAACTCGCTCTACGGCATGTTCGGCGCCATGTTCGCGGCCATGGGTCTCACGGCCCTATTCTTCTTCGCGCTGTACCGCACGGTGGGCGAGCCATTCGTGTCGGCCACGGACTTCCTGATCTACAACCAGATCCCCTTGACCGCCTTCCCGGTGCTGCCGTACGCCAACTTCCTTTCCCTGATGCTGACCAACAACTCGATCATCATCGGGTTCGTCGCGATGATGGGGGTGCTCCAGATGTGCATCTACATCCCGGGATTCTACTACATGGGCGCTCGAAGCATGCTGGCGTGGAGCTTCGACGGTATCCTGCCCCGGTCGCTCTCCAACGTCAGCCCCCGCTTCCACACGCCGATCAATGCGATCATCGTGCTGGTCGTGCTGAGCGAGGTGTCCCTGATCCTGCTGAACATCCCGTACACGGCGGCGAAGATCTACCTGTTCTCCACCGTGCTCACGTGGTACGCCTGTCTCACCCCGCTGATGCTCGTCGGGATTGCCGCCGTGATCTTCCCGTACCGGCTCAAGAAGATCCACGACGCGAGTCCGGCCAACTACCGGATATTTGGGATCCCCGTGATCTCCCTCACCGGGCTCGGCACGATCGTGTTTTCGGGGCTTGTGATCTACCTCGAGCTCACCAACTCGATCTATGCGGCGAACACGCCCCTCGCGGTCGAGGCCGTGATTGCCTTCATCCTCGTCTTCGCGGCGATCTACTTCATCGCCAAGTACTGGCGGAGGGCCCAGGGCCGGCCGCTCGACTTGGCGTTCAAGGAGATTCCTCCAGAATAGTCGGTACCCGGGGCCAACTTGGGGTGTCGGGGCGGCTCTCTTTCTGCCCGGGAGCCGCCCCGCGTGCGGGGACGTAGCCCGGCACCCCCGGGAACCCCCCAGAACGGGGGTTGGACGATGGCGCGGTCTCCCGCGGGCGCTCCTTCGGACAGGAGTCACCCGGCCGACCGCGCGTTCCTGATGGGTGGGACGGGCGTCACCCGTGGGGCGCCAGCAGGCCCAGCGCGAAGGCCGCGCGAAGGACGCCGATGTGAGTGAACGCCTGCGGATAGTTTCCGAGCGGTTGGTTGGAGACCGGGTCGAACTGCTCCGAGAAGAGCAGAAGGGGGCCCGCGATGTCGAGGAGGGAACGCCAGTGGCCCAGCGCTCGGTCCATCTGCCCGCTCTTCGCGAGCGATTCCACGAGCCAGAACGAGCAGAGCAGGAACGCCCCTTCGGGGTCGGCGAGTCCATCGCTTCCCTCGTATCTCTGAAGGAAGGCCCCCCGGCCGAGGGTGCGCTCGACCGCGGCGATCGTGCCGACGACGCGGGGGTCGGTCGGGGGAAGGAAACCGGAGAGTCCGATGCGGAGGGTGCTGGCGTCCAGGACGGGGCGGTCGAAGGCCTGGATGAAGGAGCCGAGCTTGTCGTCGTACCCCCGGGAGAGGATCGCGGCTCGGATCTCTTCCGCCACCCGGGTCCATCGGTCCACCGGCTCGAGCTTGCCGAACCTCCGCGCCAACTGGATCGCGCGGTCGAGCGCGACCCAGCACATCAGCTTCGAATGGACATGATGGGCGAGACCCGCCCGGTCCTCCCACATTCCATTGTCCGGCAGGGCCCACAGCGCGGTGACGCGCTGGGCGAGTCGTTCGATGGTCGACCAACGGTCGCGGACGAAGGCCGGGTCGAGTCGCTCGAGAATCAGGGCGGAATCGAGTATCTCCCCGTAGATGTCGAGCTGTCGCTGGGTGCGCGCGTCGTTGCCGATCCGCACGGGTCGAGAGCCCCGGTATCCTTCGAGATGCCGCAGATCGACCTCCGCCCGAGGTACTCCGCCGTCGACCGTGTACACCGGCCGGAGCTCCTCCTCGGGTCCCAGCTGGCCCGCCCGGTCGAACGCCCATTCGAGGTAGGCGCGCGCCTCGGTGACGTGCCCGAGGAGGAAGAAGACGTGGGCGGTGAACGCCGCATCCCGGATCCAGACGTATCGATAGTCCCAGTTGCGGGACCCTCCGGGCCACTCGGGGAGGGACGTGGTGGGAGCGGCGACGAACACGCCCTGGTCCGTATAGGCGAGTAGCTTGAGGACGAGTTCCGAGCGTTCGACCCAGGGTTGCCATCGGGCGGCGACCCGGCGCAGCGGCGCGTCCGGAGGGGAGACCCATCCGCGCCAATAGGCATCGGTGACCTCGAGCAAGGTGGCCGGGGACGGCTCAGTACCGAGGGGGCTCTCCCCACCACGCCTGGGCGAACACCGGCGCATTGGGCTCGACGATCCCGGTGGAGACCGCGCCCGAGGCTTCCGACCGCCAGGGCCAGGGGCTCGTGAACGACATCTGGGCCGTGCCGCTCTGGGCCACGGCGAGCTCCTTCCCAATCGTCCACGTGGGGGCCCAGCGACCGTATTCGAATCGGGGGTCCGCCACAATGGAGACCTGGATGGGTGCCCCCCGCGCCCTCAACCGACGGACGATCCGTGGGTCCCCTCCGAGGGCGGAGCCGTGCGGTCCCATCGGCATGAAATCGGTCACGGTGAGGGCGACACCCCTTCGAATTTCGAAGAAGGTCGTGAGGAGGTTCGTCCCCGTGACGTACTGGTGATGTGAGATGTACCGCTCGGTGGGCGCGAGCCGATGCGACCCGCCCCCCCGGCGATCCAGAAGACGGGCGAACACGCTGGGGCTATCGAAGCGTGGCAGGCAGGCCCAATCGATCGAACCGTGCCGGGAGACGAGCGCCCCCGTCTTCTCGTTGCCGATGAGTCCATAGTCGGTCAGCGGCAGCCAGGGTTCGCCGGGCTCGGAGGCATCGACCGGCGCGACGGACCCCGGCGACGCTGGCGTGCGCGCCGTGTCCACGGACGGAACAGACCCATCTCCGGTCATCTAATCGGAGGCTCCGGGCTCAGCGCTTGGCTCCGCGCACCTGTTCGATGACCTCGGCCACTCGCTTGTTCACGTCGACGGTGACCGTGTCCCGGTCCTCGGGCCGTCGAAGCATCACAATCAGGACGAGGTCCGTCGATTGAGGCGTCCGCGCCTTGGTCGTGAGCACCGGAGGGAACCGGCGGTCGAGACGCATCCGGAGCTTCGAGAGCGATTTGCGGAGTTCGCTCTCGAAGGCGGGAAGGTCAACGTTGCCACTGAGCGAGATAGGGATGACCACCTCTTTCCATGCCTGCGGGGAGGTGTTGACGACCACGTCCCGGATCAACGACATGTTGGGAACCGAGATGAGCTGCTCTTCGTCCGAGAGTAGGATCGTCGTCATCGCGTTGATCTCGATGACCTTCCCGGAGTAGCCTTGGACCTTGATCGTGTCCCCGACCTTGAACGGGGTGTAGATGTCGGAGAAGTACTTCGCCCCGTAGTTGCCGAGAGGGGCCCACAGCGCCACGAGGATCGTGACGCCGAGGAGCGCGATCACCAGCAGCAGGATGCCCGGGCTCACTCCCAGTGCCTGGAGGGCAAGGGTACCGCCGATGAGCGCGACGACGACCACGCCCAGTCACCGGGCGGCGCCAGCCATCTGGGTCGAACTCTGCTGCACAAGGCGACCGATGACCAGGTTCACGAGCCAGGCGAAGATGATCGTGAAGACGACGATCACAAGGGCCGGGAGGTAGGGGGCGAACAGGTTCCATACCGTATCGAAGCCGGCCATCTACGGTTCCGTGACCTCGGCGAGCAACTCCCCTTCCGCCTTTTCGGCGACGTCGAGGGAGCACATCTTGGACGTCGTGCGTCCGTTACGGGCCATCTGAGCACGGAGCTCGGCCGAGCGAGCGCTCAACAAAAGCCTCATCTGCGTCGCGAGGGCCCCCGGGGCGTCCGGGTCGAACAAGAGGCCGTTCATCCCGTCCTGGATCGAACTCCGCAATCCCGGAGCGCTCGGTGACGATCGCGGGTTTGCCGTGCAGCCAGCTCTCCACGGCGACGAGCCCGAACCCCTCTCGAACCGAGGGAAGGATCGTGAAAAGGCACCGCTCGTACAGGCAATCGAGGTCGTCCTGGAGCAGATGACCCGTGAAGACCACGCGGTTCTCGAGCCCCGCCGCCTTGACCCGCTCCTCGAGGTGGGTTCGCCAGACCGC
>CAWBEU010000004.1:0-52264 GCA_963787975.1 uncultured Thermoplasmata archaeon | reverse complement strand
CACATCGCGTACTCGCTGGAGGGGAATCGTTCCAAGAAGTGGGTCGGGGTCTCTCGGGTGGGCGTCAGGAACTCATCGCCAAGGCGCGCAGCGACGTGGGGGAGCCACGCAAGGTAGGTCCGTAACCGCAGGTCGCCAACGTGGGCGCGCTGGCTGTTCACGAAGTCGAAGATTGGCCTCCGGGCATCGGCTGGAGAGCGGCGGTTCCCCCGACGAGCGGCGCACGGGACCCGAGGAAAGCGATGTAACGGTCAATCATGCCGGAGACCTCGTGGATGTCCGCGAAGGGGTCCTTCGGGCGGTTCCGGCCGTTTTTCATCCACTGACGTGAAGCATGTAGGGGATATGAACTAAAGTGGCAGTGTCGGAGGGGGGATTTGAACCCCCGACCCCAGGATCTCTCCAGCGACCGAGCGGAGGCTCGGCCGCTCTATGAGTCCCGTGCTCTACCCGGCTGAGCCACTCCGACGGTGCCCCGCACGGTCGGGACCTCCGCCGCGATCGATGAAGGGGCTCACGCCGCCGGGACCTCGCTCTCCGCGGCGGGGGGTGCCTCGGGAGCGGTGGGTCCGGACGGTCCCGGCTCGGTGGGCGGAACCTCCGCACCCGCGGGAGCGGCCTCGTCGGCGATCGGGCCGAGTATCTCGGACCGGCGGATCTCGATTTTCTTGAGAGGATAGAGCGTCCGGAGACCCTGCGAGAGCGTCTTCCCCAGGTCCCCCTGGAGCATCTCGCGAACGAAGTCGGCCGCCGTTCGCTTTGCCGCTTCGTCGACCAGGAGCTGGCGTAGGGTGTTCCTCAGCTCGCTGCGGAGACGGGACTGGAGGCGATGCTCCCCCACAGCGACGGGCTTGAGCCGCATCTGGACCCCGTCCTTGGTGGTGACGAGCAGCGACGCGTCAATCTTGGAGCGCTTCCGGCGAGCGAGGCGGCGGACGTAGTCGGAGGTGAGGTCGTGACCGATGAAACGGGTCTCGGCGATGTTCTCGCCGCTGATCCGCTCGATCTGGAATCGGAGCTTGATGTGGGCCTTCGAGATGTCCGCGCCGCCGCCGAGTTCGGAGAGCGTAACCTCGATCGTGCGGCCGGCGAGCTGCTCGGGCTCCGTGGCGACGGTCTCGCCCAAATCCACGTGTTGGAAGATCCCGGGGGCCTTGAGCTTGTACCAGCGCTTGGACCGCCACTTGTCCTTGACGGTCCGGGCCAGTGCCGGCTTCTTGGTCGTAGACTCCTTGTCGGCCATCGGGGTGGGGCCGCCCACTGAGGATTCGTACTTAAATCTGCCGGCCACACCTGCCATCCTCCGGCGACCGGTCCCGCCGGATTGTGTCGCCGCCCCAAAGCTAATTAGAGCCGCCCGGGCTCGGCCGCCTCGTGGTCGACGTGCCCTCCGCTGGCGCCCGGCCCGCTCCGTCCGTCGGCGCGCGTACTACCGCCGCCCAGCTCCGGGCGCAGGGGGCTGTGGTACAAACTCCCACCGAGTTGTTCCGGGCGGAGATCCTCCGACGGATCGCCGAGACCCGGACGCACGGTTTCTCTCATGCGGAGGCCGTGGCGGCGCTGTTCCCGCACACCGTTCTCCCCTCGGAGACGTACGAGGATCTGGTCGCGGCGCTCGTCTCCGGCGCGCACCTCCTCTTCTTCGGGCCTTCGGGGGCCGGCAAGACCTCCCTGGCGAAGGAACTCTGGGGCCTGTTCCCCAAGGACCTGTGGGTCGTGGACGGCTGCCCGGTCGGGGACGACCCTATGAGCCTCGTGAGCAAGGAAGCGGCCGAACGGCAGCCGCCCTGTCCCATCTGCCGTCGTCGATTCTCCCCCAGCGGCGAGGTCGCGGCCTTCGACCCGGCCCTCGTCGATGCGAACAAGGTGCCCGCAGTCCGCGCCCGTCGTCGGGAGGGGTACGGCTTCGCGCGCCTGCAGGGCTCGAGCGAGGTCTTTCCCGACCATCTGACGGGCAACGTCAATATCCGGAAGCTCGAGGAGATCGGCGACCCGATGAGCCCCCTCGTGCTGGAGCCCGGGAAGCTCCTCCAGGCGAACCGGGGCCTGCTCCTCGTCGACGAGATCGGGAAGCTGCCGCTGGGCACGCAGAACGTACTCCTCCAATCGTTGCAGGAGGGAACCGTCACTCCCTCCAAATCGCGCGAGAGTTTTCCGGCCCTCTTCGTCGCGGTATGCACCTCGAACCTCTCCGACCTCGACAACATCAACGACCCGCTCTCCGACCGATTGACCAGCCTCCATGTGGGATTCAACAAGCGGCACTCCGCGAACCGCCAGATCGTTGATCGGTCGCGAGCGGAGACCGCCGCCGGCTACGTGCCGGAGATACTCCTCGACGCCGGGGTTCGAATGATCGAGGCCTGGCGCCTCCGGATGTCCGAGGAGGACCCGGACATGGGCGAGGTGGGGTCGAACCGGACGCTGCTCGACGTGATCGCCCGGGCGGAGGCGTATAGCACCCTGGGCTCCCATCTGGTCCCCACCCTCGACGATCTGCGGGCCGGACTGATGCACGCGATGCGCGGTCGGATCCGGGCACGGAGCGGAGACTCGTTCCAGCAGAACTCCAAGCGGGTCCAGGAGTTCCTCGATCAATATCTCGAAACGTCGTTGAAGGACAGCTCGAAGGTCTACTGGTGCCGGTACTTCCGGGATATCCTGAAGTCGAAGAACGACGAGGCCCAGGGGCTCATCGGGGAGGGCCGCCGGTTGCTCCCCGATGCGCCGCTCCAGGCCGAGGCGAAGGGCAAGTCCGAGATGTTCCCTCGGTTCCACACCTTCGTGACGTACGTCCAGGAGCGCGAGCATCCGCCGGCGGCGCTCGGCTCGTGGCCGGCCGCGGTCACCGAGTTCGGCCTCGTCGAGAAGTACTCGCTGTTCAGCTGCGCCGAGGAACCGACCGATGACGTCGCCTCCGGCTGACGTCGCCGTCCCGCTCCCGGACTGCTCCCAGGTCGTAGAGGACGTCGAGAGCGACGACCTGCTGTCCGTCATCGACAGCGCGGCGGTCATCGAGGCGCTCGCAGAGCACGGCCCCGGCGGCGTCCGGAGCCTCGTCGACCGGGAAGCCGGGGAGAACTCCGAGCTCGCCCGTCGGATCGCTCGCCTCCGGGAGCTGCTCAAGCGCCAGGCCTCCTCTCGGGTGTCCCGGATCCTCGAGGAGTACGACCGACGCAGCCAGCAGCTCGAGCTGGACCGGGCGGCGCGGGCCGACGAGCTCAATCGCGAGATGGAGGCCCTTGAGGCTCGTCTCGCGGAGGCCCGCAAGATCCACCTAGGTTCGGTCCTCGACGGAGCTCTCCTCGAGGACGTCGAGCATGCCCTGCTGCTCCCGACGGCCTCGTGGATGCAGCCTCCGCCGCCCCCGACCGTTTGGGAACGGATCCGGGCCTTCTTCGCGCGCATCGCGGCGTTCTTCCGCGGACTCTTTCGCCGGGGATCAAAATCCAAACAGGAACCCCGGAAAGAACGCACCGTGTCCATTGCGACGCTCCTACCGGTCGGTCGCGCCCTGACCCCCTCGGAGCTCTCCGAAGCACTGGCCCGGCTCAATCCGCGCCAGCAGGAAGAGCTCGAGACCAGCGTGACTCGCGACATCTCCGAGCGGGAGCGTGCGCTGGCCCGGGAGGCCGAAGCGAAACGGAAGGAAGCCGAGGCCCAGCGTCGACGGCTGGAAGAGGAGCGCAAGGAGGCGGAACGCCGAGCCCAGCGGGAAGCGGACCAGTGGGCTCGGCAAGCGGAGGAGCAGCGACTCCGCCGGGAGCTCTCGGAACGCGGCCTCGTCAACGAGAAGGGCGGCCAGCTCACGATCACGTACTCCCTCGTGGAACGATTCGCGAAACTCGTCCTCGAGGCCGAAAGCCGGTCTCTGCCGGGCGATGTCCGGATGAGCCTCAAGGGGGGTGCCTCGACGGGAGTCTACGAGAAGGCCCGATTGCGGATCTCCGACGAGGTCGCTCACTTGGACATCCCGTCCTCGATCCTGGCCGCGCGCCAGGCGGGGTCGCGGCATATCGACGAGTCCACGAGCTACGTCTTCCGGGAGATCCTCGCGGAGCGGGTCCACGTCGTCCTGGCCCTCGACAAGTCAGGAAGCATGGGAGAGGGAGAGAAACTCCCAGCCGCCAAGAAGGCCCTCCTGGCCCTCTACGTGGCGGTGCGTCGCCGGTATCCCGACGCCACGATCGACGTGATCGCCTTCGACAACGAGGTGCGGCTTCTCGACCTCGTCCAGCTGTGGGAGACCCCTCCCGGATCTTTCACGAACACGGGAGAGGCGCTACGCACGGCCTTCCTGCTCTTCCGGCCTTCCCGGGCGAACCGGAAGGAGCTGTTCCTCATCACCGATGGGCTTCCCGAAGCCTACACCGACCCGGACGGCCGGATCCGGAGCGGGAATCTCGACAAGGCGATGGAGTACGCGCTGGGCCGAGCCCAGGAATTGACGTCCGTGAAGCCGTTCCGCTGCACGATGGTGCTGATCAAATCGGCGAACCCGGACTACGAGAAGGCGGCCCGCCTGCTGACCCATCAGTTGAACGGGGAACTCGTGGTCACTGAGCCGCAGCGCCTCGGGATCGAGCTGCTCGTACGCTGGGCCAGCGGGAAGGAACAGACCCGGAGGGCCCCGCCGGAGCCGGGGCAAGCTCCGTTGGCGATGACGCCGGCGCCGGGGCCGAAGGGAGCGAAACGACGGCGCCGGGATCGACGGATGGGCGGCTAGGGTCTTCCGGGCGTCGCAGCCTTCGAGTGGAGACCTGTACATTTATCCGAGGGAGTCGTACAAACGACCGACCGGAGCGGTCCATGGAGACTCCTCAGCAAACCCAACTGCGCGAACACATGAAGGAACTTCGACGCGCGACGCGCGGCCTCGGCCGCGACTTCGCTATCGAGTTCGAGACCTTGGACGACAAGATCGCCCGGCTGGGTACCTTGACGGCCAAGGAGGCCAAGCACGCCGTAGAGGACATCGAGGACGACTTCTCGGCGCTCGGCCGGTCGATCGGCAGCGAGATGCGCCGGCTGCCAGGACAGGTCGCCGGAGGCCTCACGAGCGCCGGCAGCGCGATCGCCTCGGGAGCGGCCCGTGCCGGTGCCGCCACCGCAGGCGCGCTCCAGGCGGCCGGACATGCCACCAAAGAAGGTACAAAGAACGCCTTCGCGTCGATGGCCGGCGTCCGCCGGACCCCGCTGAAGGAATGGTCCAAGCCGGGGTCGGACGACCCTCCCCCCTAGCGGACGACCCTGTCCCGTGGCCTTTATCCACCCCTAGGGAGCCTCCCTCTCCCTCCGGAGGGGGACTGAGATTCCGGCCCGTGCCGTAGCTGAGTGGAACCCGCTTCGACGGGTCGTTGTGCGCCCCCCGCGCATGGAGGCCTTCTTTGGCCTGCTCGAACCGTACGCCAGCCTCTACGAGCGCGTCTTCAGCCTCTCGAAGGCCCGCCACGAGCACGAAGAGCTCGTCGACACATTGCGGTCGGGGTTCGGCGTTCACGTCGACGACCTCGACCAACTGCTGCTCCACGCGGCCGGCCGGAACCCCAACATAGCAGCGGAGCTGCAGGACCGGGTCGTCGAGACCGTCGGCTTCATCGGACCGGGGGCCGCCAAAGCCCGGACCCGTTTCCTCGACACGGTGAAAAGGCTCGATGGAGAGCAGCTCATCCAGATCCTGGCGCTCGCGCCCTCGCTCCGCTTCGAACGCGGACGAGGCTCTCGGTCGGTCGCCTCGTACACCACCCTCCGGGTACCGCTGACCAACCTGTTCTTCATGCGGGACCAGCAGGCAGTGACGGACCGGGGGATCGTCGTGGGACGCCTAGCGAAGCCCCAGCGCCGCCGCGAGACCGAAATCACATCGTTCGTCTGGCGGGCGTCCGGGGAGCCCCCCATCGCACAGATCGAGCGCGGCACATTCGAGGGAGGCGATTTCCTGCCGGCGGGCAGCTTTGCCCTCGTCGGCACCGGCGACCGGTCGAACGCCACGGGCGTGCGAGAGCTCATGGAGAAGGGTCTCGGCTTTTCCGAGGTCGCCGTGGTGCACCAACCACGGCATCCGCTGCTAGACCGACCCGACCCGATGGTGAACATGCACCTAGACACGTACCTCAACTTCCCGGGCGAGGGGATTGCCGTCGGGCACCGGGAGATGCTCTCCACGGCCCGCGTGGAGGTGTACGTCCGGGACGGCCAGGCCTATCATCTCCTCCGAGAGACGACGCTGCTCCCCTATCTCGAGGTCGACCACGGTTTCCGGGTCATCCCGATCTCGACCCTCGAGCAGCTTTGCTACGCGACCAACTTCCTCACCATCCGGGACCGGGTGATCGTCGTGCCCGACGTCGCCCGGAACGCGGAGCGCGTGCTCACGAACCTCCGACAGGTGGCAGAACACGACCCCGGCCGCTACCATCGGCTCTACCTTCGAGCCGCCCGGGAGTTCACCGAACTGCGTGCCGAGGATCGGTTCTTTCCCCGGTCTCGGGAAGCCCGGGACGCCGGCCTTCAATCCGTGCGGGTCGGTCTCGAGAACCTCACCGGGGCGTTCGGTGGCGCGCACTGCCTCACCGCCACGCTCGAACGGGCCTGAGGACGGGCTACCGCGCGGGGCGCGCCGCGGAGACCCCGATCGGCTCGGGCGCGGCCGAGGTCGCGGAGATCATCGTCGTCAGCCGGACTAGGACCCAGGGCGCCGGCCGCCGGCCGGCCTCGGTCATCTGTTCGAGGAGCAGGAGCAGCTCGTGACGGTGGCGGCCGCTCAGGCGTTCCAAGGGGGCGAGCCGTTGTTCCCGGACGGCACTCCGGACCGCATCCCGCAGGGCGCGGGGGGCCCGGTTCCCCAACGTGGGGAGCAGGTCGCTCCGGAGGAAGGCGACCACTTCCCGGTCCCCCCGCTCCGGCGGCGACTCTGGGGCGGAGGCCCCCTCCGACGGTGCGCTGCGACCGGGCGACGGAGTTTCCATCTGTATCAGAGGCGCGAGCGGGTGGGATGAGACTTGCGGCGGAAGCGAGCGGGCCGGGGCTCGGGAGCCGAGAGCGCCGCCTCGACGCGCCGGGTCGCGGTGGAAAGGTACTCCTGGTCAACATCGAAACCGATGAACGGCAGTCCCAGCCGGGCGGCGGCCACTGCCGACGCGCCGAGACCGACGAAGGGGTCGACGGCGAGATGGATCCGGCCGATGCCATGGAGGCGGTAGCACCGTTCGGGCAGCTCGGGCGGGAACGTAGCCGGATGGGGACGGTCGGTCGCCCGGCGACGTATCGTGGGGTACGGCAGGAACCAGGTGTTCCCACGGCAGCGGAGGTCCCGGCCACCGCCTCGCCATCGGGCGACGTTGCTCTTGTCCTGGTACGGGACGCCTACGGCGAGCCGGTCGAGGGCGACATCGCCGCGGTGCGTGAAGTGGAACACGTACTCCTGGGCGCCGTGGAGGAAGCGGCGAGAGGGGACGGGTTTGTAGTGACCCACGGCGATGTCCCCCGTTAGGTGGGGGGTGTGGCCGGCGAGCGCGCGCTCGATGGCGATCGATTTCACCCAATGGATCACGTTCTGCAGGACGAGCCGCTGTCGCACCTCTTGGGCGACGTCCAACGGCAGCCACGGGTCGGTCGGGGAGCCGCCTACGTTCAGGAAGAACGAGCCGTTGGGGGAGAGGGCGTCGCGGACCGCGTCCGCGACGTGTCCGATCCAGGCGAGGTACTCCGCCCGCGGCCGCCGGTCGTTGTACCGCCCGTACGCCACGCCCCGGTTGTACGGCGGCGAGGTCACGACCACGTCGGCCCGGCTGGCGCCGACCCGCCGCGGCAGGCCCTCGAGGCAGTCCTCGGCCCATAGCTCGAGGCGGCTCCCTCGAGCGCCGGCGAGGGTGGCGAGCGGTTCCGGTCGCTGAGGGGACGTGGGGAAGCCTCCGGGTGAGGAGGCGAGACGACCGGGCGCTTTACGCCGCCGGGGCCGGGCTCTTCTGCGAGGCTTTGGCCCGTTCCAGCTCGGCCCGAGCCTCCGCGACCGCGTTCGCGGGGTCTTTGTAGTAGGAAGCGACGAGGCGGCCCACGTCCCGGTGCGTGAACGGCTGCTGCCGGGTCGCGAGCGTGTCTTTCCACTTGAGGAACTCGAGCATCTCCGACCGGCGCCGGACCTCGCGCTCCATCTCCTTCATCGTCCAGTTCTTGGAGACCGCGACGCGTTCGTAGACGTACGAGTGGCCGCTGTAGAGGAACGTGTCGTCGGAGGGGTTCCACGAGTAGACGGAGTTGGTGATCAACTCGTTCGTCTCCGGGTCCAGCCCGACGATCTCCGTCAGCGACTGGACGCGCCGCGTCATTTTGTTCCCGACCTTCACCTGGCGCTGGAGCAGCACGAGGTTGAGCGCGCTCACGAGCGACCGGGGCAGGGAGATCGGGGGGTTCTCCATCCGGTGGACCATCGCCGCCACCGATTCCGCGTGGAACGTCGTGTAGCAGGTCTTGCCCGTCGCCATCGCCTGGAAGACGATGAACGCCTCCGCGCCTCGCACCTCTCCGACCATCAGGTACTGGGGGCGTTGCCGCAGCGCGGCGGCGAGCAGGTCGAACATGTCGATCTCACCGGGGGCCTTCCCGGTGAGCTGGTTCTTCGCGCCGAAGCCGCTCCGCGTGAGGGCCGGGATCCAGTTCTCGTGCGGCAGGTTGAGCTCCCGCGTGTCCTCGATGGAGACGATCTTCATCTGCGGCGGGATGAACAGGAGCGTCGCGTTGAGGGTCGTGGTCTTGCCGGAGGCCGTGCCCCCGCAGACCATCATCGATTGGCCGTTCTCGATGGCGATCCAGAGATACGACATCATCTCCGGGCTCATCGTGCGGAACTTGATCAGGTCGACCGGCGTGAAGGGATTGTCCCGGAACCGCCGGACCGTGAACGTGCTGCCCCGCTTCGTGACGTGCATGCCGAGGGTGGCCTGCAGCCGCGAGCCGTCCGGCACCGTGGCGTCCAGCACCGGGCTCGCCACCGAGATCGCCTTACCGGAACGCTGGGCCAGCCAGACGACGTAGTTGTCGAGCTCCGTCGAGGTGGTGAACTTGATGTTCGAGCGGATTGAACCGTAGACGCGGTGGTAGATGTAGATCGGAACGCCCACGCCGTCGCACGAAATGTCCTCCACCTGGCTGTCGGTCATCGGCACGTCGACGACGCCGTAGCCGAGGAAGTCCCGCTCGAGGTAGTAGACGAGCCGGCCCTTCGTGGCCGGGCTCGGGGAGACCTCCCAGGTCTGGAGCTGCTCGTCGACCATCCGACGCAATTCCCGCCGTCGGCCCTCGTTCTCGATGTCGGGAAGCGGCTGGAACTGGTTGATCAGGCTCACCCGGAGCTTGTCGAGGAGGTCCCGCTCGAGGGAGGAGATCGGCGGCTCGATGATCTCGTACAGATGCTCGTTGTACAGGTTGTTGAACGTGATCCGGACGTAGCAGAACCCTTCCTTGATCGGGGTGATCTCGAGCTCGGTCAGGTTCGGGTCGTCCAGCGGCGGGACGGGCGTGACGTCGCCGACGGCGCCCTGGCCCGAGATGCCGAGCCGGGCCAGCTTGACCGAGCGCGGTTCCTCCTTCCCGCGGCGCATGCGGGCGCCGAGCCGGAGGAAGGGGGAGAACCCGCTCTTCGACGCCGCCTTGCCCTTGGGCTTCGGTTTACCCCTCCGGGCCGGCGCGGTGTCCGCCTCGTTCCAGTCCTGCTCCTGTATGCTCGCGTCCGCCATCGATGAGGTCCTACGAGGTCACGCTCGGTATCACCAGGTTCGGCACGGCGAACCGCATGAAGAGCCAGCCGGAGGCCAGCATGATCGTGGCGTGCTGGAACCCTTCGGAGAGGCGGCCGTTGATGATGACGCCCGACATGATCCCGTCCCCGATCGCGTGGACGATCACGGCCACCATGAACGCGAGGAACAGCTCCGGGATGGAGCTGAAGTTGAGCGAGATCGCCGACGCGCCCCCGACGCTGGTACCGGAGCTCGCGATGCCGCTCCCCGCGGTGATCATCTGCGGCAGGAAGACCGCCGCCATGATGTAGATCGTGACGAGGAACACGTAGAACGAGATGTAGATGACCGTCAGGTAGGTCAGCATCGTGATCTGCCGCTCCTGGGTCGTGATCTGAACGTCCCGGGTGTCGCGGGCGACCATCGACAGCACGTCGGCCACGTTGCCGCCGGCCTCGTTCGCCTTGATGATGATGGACACGGTCCGGTTCACGAGCGGCGTGTTGACCCGCTCCTTGAACAGGGAGAGCGCCGTCGCGACGGGGACGCCCCACTCGAGCTGGCTGGCCATCTTCTTGATCTCGCCCGTGAGCAAGTCGTACCGTCCCTTGCTCGCCACGACGATGGCATCCGGGAGGGTCATGCCGAAGCGTCCGGCCTCCGCGACGTCGCGGAGGAAGTCGGGCAACCGGCTCTCGATCCGACTGATCTTGCGGTAATGGGCGCTCGCGAGGAAGCCGTACGGTCCGACGATGGCGAGCACGCCGAGGACGAAGAAGTCGATCGCCGGGTTCGCGCCGGTCGGCTCCCCCGGCCGGATGAGGATGTTGGCGATGCCGAAATAGTTGAGGAAGCCGATAGCGAACATCACGGCGCCGACCGCCACGCCGGCGTAGAGCGCGATCCGCTCGGGAGCGATCGTCGGGCGCGCCTTGTCGATGTCCAGGTCGAGGGAGGTGTTCAGCGAACGGGGCGCCGTGACATTGCTGGAGGCGGTAGCGGTTGCCATCTTAGCTCTCCGAAGCGAGACCTTGCATGTAGAGGATGAAGACGAATTGGAAGGCCGGGATCATCCCCCCGATGATCCCCCAGAGGATCTCCATCAGGCCGCTGCCTCCGCTCCCGATGATGGCAAAGATCGCGATGATGATCACGAGGAACAGCGGGAAGGCCACGACGACCGTCACGAACGTCTCGGCGAGGAGACCCATCGTCTCGGTGCGTCGCAGCACGTCGAGCTTGTTCTCTCGCTGGTACTGTTCGGCCTTGAGCAGGAAGTAGGGCTTCAACTGGCCCCCCGAGGTCGCCGTCGTCACGACGCCCTGCAAGAAGTCCTGGAATCGCTTCGAGGGGGTCCGATTCGCACCGGCCCGTATCGCGCTCAAGATGTCGACGCCGAGCAGCTCCGTGTCCCGGGTGATCCACGCGGCTTCGTCGGCGACCGCGCCGTAGATCTTCTCCTGAGCTAGGTCGCGGAAGATCTGGTCGATGTTCACGTCCGCGGACGCCATGGCGCTCACGAAGCTCATCGCGGGGCCGATCTTACGGTCGATCTCGGCACCGCGGCGCTTCGCGGTAGAGGACGGCATGGACTTGAGAAGCAGGTTCGCGAGCCCGGTACCCCGACCGGGATCATCACGGCGACCACGACGGCGAAGATCAGATTCCCGATCCCGGTGCCCGAGATGTAGATGAGCACGCCGAGGACGACGCCCGCGACGCTGAGAGCCGCCGCCACCACGAACGTGACGGCCATGACCCACGCGAGGTATTCCTCGGCACGCAGCCGCATGTGTGCCTTGAGGAGGTTCTCCTCGAGGAGCGCTTCCGACGGACCCATCTTGATCCGGTCCTTGAACCGGGTCCAGGCCCACTGCTGGAACGGGGTGAGGGGCGCGCGGGACGGTTGCTCGCCGCGCTTCACCCGGACCGTCCGCGTCTCGAACGCATCGTCGGGGGAGGTCCCTCGGGACCGAGCCGACCGGACCCGGGCGGTCGGAGAGGCCGTATCGGTCGCCGGCATCAGCTCGCCGCCTCCGTCGGGCCCGCGGGTTGGACCTTCTCCATCACGGCGGTGGGGTCCTTGTAGTAGTCGGTG
The DNA here is from genome assembly GCA_963787975.1 of uncultured Thermoplasmata archaeon. Classification (GTDB taxonomy): domain Archaea; phylum Thermoplasmatota; class Thermoplasmata; order Lutacidiplasmatales; family UBA184; genus JAKIWV01. The sequence goes on along the minus strand of CAWBEU010000004.1, from coordinate 40,429 downwards.
ACCATCTTCCAGAGCGCCCGGTAATCGTCCATCTTCTGGTGGACGAGGTACTTCACGACCTGGACGCGGCGCTGGAACTCCGCCTCCATCTCCTCGTGAGTGTAGTTCTTGAGTTCCATGATTTTGTCGAACAGGAACGAGTGACCCTTGAACACGAATTTGTCGGTCGCGGGGTCCCACTCGTAGACCGTGTTGGTGATCAGCTCGTTGGTCTCGGGCTCGAAACCCACGATCTCGAGGACCTGCTTGAGCCGGCGCACGACCCCTTTCTCCGTACGCGCCTGGATCTGGATCACGACGTTGTTGAGGGCGGACAGAAGGATCCGGGGCGTGTTGATCGGCGGGTTCTCGAGCCGGTTGACCATCGACTTGACGCTGTCGGCGTGCATGGTCGAGTAGGTCGTGTGGCCGGTGGCCATGGCCTGGAACATGGTGTAGGTCTCCTTGCCCCGAACCTCGCCCACGATGATGTAGTTCGGCCGCTGCCGCAGGGCCGCGCGCACGAGGTCGAACATATCGACCTCACCGGCCGCCTTCCCGTCCGAACCCCGGTCGCCGGTGCCGCTCCGGGTGGCGCCCGGGATCCAGTTCTCGTGGGGCAGGTTGACCTCCCGCGTATCTTCGATGGAGACGATCTTCGCCGTGGGGGGAATGAAGAGTGCGATGGCGTTGAGGGTGCTCGTCTTACCGGCGGCGGGGCCGCCGCAGATCATCATCGACTCGCCCTGCTCGGCCGCGAGCCAGAAGTAGGCCACCATCTCCTCATTGGCGCTGCCCGCCACGATCAGGTCGACGGGGGTCCAGGGCCGTTCCTTGAAGCGTCGGATCGTGAAGGTACCGCCCCGGGTGGTGACCTCGCGCGCGTAGCTGGCCTGCACGCGGTGCCCCTCGGGCGTGGTGCCGTCGAGGATCGGGCTCGAGACGGAGACCGACTTGGAGCAGCGCTGGCCCAACTGGACGATGAACGAGTTCAGTTGGTCCTCGTCCGGGAACACGATGTTGGTCTTGACCGACTCAAACTTGCCGTGGAAGACGAAGAGCGGCACGTCCACGCCGTCGCAGGAAATATCCTCGATAAACGGGTCGAGGATCAGGGTGTCGACCGGGCCGTAGCCGACGAAATCGCGTTGGATGTAGTAGACCAGCCGTTCCGTCGACAGCGGGCTGGTCTGGATGCCCCGGGTCTTCAGGAACTCCTCGACGACGCCGCGGAGGTAGGCCTTCTTGTCGCCCGAGTTGAGCGTAGCGACCTCCGCGCCGATGATCTTGCTCATCGAGTCCTTGAGGTGGTCGAGCAGCTCCCGTTCGTGGGTGGAGAGTTGGGGCTCGATGGCCTCGTAGATGTACTCCTTCGTCCGGTCGTTGTAGGTTATCCGGGAGTAGGTGTACGGGGGATTGACGGGACGGATCTCGATGACCTTCGCCGCCTCGTCGGGCAGGGCCGGCATCGCGGTGATGAACGTTCCCGGAAGATCCACCTCCACCGGCTTGCCCAGCTCGGGCATTCCGGCTTCCCCGGCGCCCGGGGGGATCGCGCTCGTGTCGCCGTCCGCGTGGCGGGGAATCTTGACCCGATAGGACGCGAGGCTTGCCACGGTCAGACCACCCCAATGCCGGCGGAGACCTGGAAGTTGGCCAGGATGAGCGTCACGGACGCGATGTTCGTGATGAGGACGTTAACGTTCTTGGCGAGTCCGCTAGTCGCCGTGCAGGGTGTGTAGCCGCTCGAGTAGGTCACGGTCATCTGGGCCGCGCTCACGTTGGCCACGGTGCGGCTCTGCGTGAAGAAGGTCGACCAGGCGCAGGGATAGTGGGTCGTCACGTTGAGGAAGAGGGAAGCGACCGCCCCCGTGACGTTGTTCCGGAGCGTTTGGGTGTCCCCGAGGAGCTGCGAATAGACTTCGATGGTTCCGGGGGACGTGAGGCGGGTGGCGTTCCCGTACATCTGGGTCAGCATCAGAGTGAGGTCCAGCGAGGGGCCCGTCTTCTGGAGCTCGAAGATCGGCGGGTACGCGATCAGTTGGTTCGTATCCCCTTCCGATTGAATGACCGCTCCGTCCTCCAGATCGAAGGTCTCAGGGCTGAAGTACCGGTTCGGGAGTGTCAGGAGCAGCGTCCCGAGGCTCAGACCCCCGAAGGTCTGTTTGTAGGGGGTATTCCCTGTGAGGAAGTTGGGGATCGAGAGACTGACCGAAGCCCCGGGGGTTCTCGGCAAGAACGCCAGCGTTCCCGTCGTGGGGACGGAAAGGAGCGGCACCGAGTCGGAGCTCATGGTGAACGGCGTGGACAGTATCGGCGGCTCGCCCGTCCCGGCCTGCAGCACCATGTTGGATTGGAGTTCCGCCAACGAGGTGGCTACGCCGCCCGTGAAATTCGCTTCATTGTCGGACATCCAGAGCGGGAGATAGAAGGTGAGGAAGGTCCCGAACAGGGAGAGGAACACGAGCAGGGAGAGCAGGGTCCCTACGACGGCGACGAGCCCGCGACGGTTCCTCCGGAACCGTCGATGGCGAGCACGTTGCCCGCGGTGATGAACGGAAACCCCCATTGGCCCTGGACTCGCCCCGGCCCGATGGCCCTGAGCACCCTAAATTTACCCTTGTTCCTGTATAAATACGCGCGTCCGCTCTGCCTGTCGTAACACTCCGTTCCGGGGCTAGCCTTTAGCTCCGGGCTCCTTGGGACGCGTCGAGTGGTCCGAAGTGACAATCCAGGAGCTTTCGCTTCGACTGCCGAACCGCCCGGGGCAGTTGGCCTCCGTCCTGCGTCGGCTTGCCCAGGAGCGGGTCAACATCGCGGCGGTTTCGGTGGACTCGACGCGGTCCCAAGGACGCGTCCGGCTCGTCGTGAGCGACCCGGTCCGCGCGTTGGAGGTCCTGCGGGACGCCGAGTTTCCGGTCGAGACCAGGGAGCTGATCACCATCTCCCTCGAGGACCGACCTGGAAGCCTCCTCCAGGCGCTGGACGTCCTCGCCAAGGGCCGGGTGAACATTCTCAGTATCACCCTCTTGGTGACCCGGGAGCGCGCCCGGGTGCTCGTGGCGCTGTCGGTGAACAATCTTCCCAAAGGACGCCGCCTCCTCACGGAGGGGGGATTCCTCTCGCACGAAAGCGCCCGGCGCCTTACCAACGCGGATCTGTTGGGTGTCACGCCGTCCATCTCGTCGGAATCGGTCGGAATGCTTCTCTGACCCGACCCGGCCCGGGTTCCCGCGCAAAAGCTGATAGGTACCGACCCTTGAGCGGCCGGCAACGCGGTTGTGGTCTAGTGGTTAGGACGGTAGCTTCCCAAGCTACCTACCCGGGTTCGAATCCCGGCAACCGCATTCCCGGGCGGGTCAGATCCCCCGCCGTGGCATAGAAGGGCTGCGATCTGGAAGAGCCGTCGCCCTCGCCGGAGTACGTGGGTGTCCGTGTACGGCGCGATTGGATCGAACAGATCTCGATGCATCTGGTGGTCGACGCGCGGCGCGAGCCCGCTTCGGAACGCGGGGCGTGAGCTCCGCGATTCAGGTCTTCCCGCAGCGTCGCAGTAACCGTTGCGGGGTCTCCCGGAGGACGCGGGCTAGCGTAGATTCTGGCACCCCAGCCCCTCGAGCCACCTGTCGCGCATGGTGCGCGGAGACGAGTTGATCGGTGGTATGCGCGTCGGAATCTACCACGAGGTCATTTCCGACCTCTAGCGCCACGCGGGCCACGTGGCCGTTCGTGACCATGTGGAGCGCCCGGGCGGTAAGCTCCAGGATGACGTCGTGCGCCTTCGCCAGTTCGGCCTCCTCCGTCGTCAGGAATCCTGGATGGGCTAGCACGTCGACGTCGTTGAGTTCGACCGCGGCGCGGTTCGTTCCTATCGGCACCGGATTGGCGGGGGTCTCCCCGTGGACGATCACGATCTCCGCCCCCGCCCGGCGAGCCGCACGAACGACATCGGGAATCTTCCTAGGAGGGATCATCGTCACCTCGACACCGACGAGGGTAGTGAGGGCCTCTCCTTCCCACGCCGTCGCTTCTTGGCGCAGGCGATCGAGGAGAGGTTTCGGGTCCTCTAGGGCCACGTGATCCGTTACGGCCAGCGCCACGTGACCGAGCACATCGGCTTCGCGCCACATGTCGGTGGCGGACGCTCGGCCATCGGTGAGGAACGTGTGGGAATGGAAATCGTATCGTTCCCGCCGCGGGTTCGGGGGATGGTCTTTGGGCATCGAGGACGGGGCAGGTCCGCGGAGATACGAGCTTTGCCCATCGGGCCGGCGGCGGCCAGCACGCCGAGTGAGTCCCGGCTGCCTGACTCGAACAGGCGACCTGAGGATGTCCATGGGGGCCGCCGGCAGCCGGCGGTCTCGACTACAGTCCCCCGCTCTACCACTGAGCTAAGCCGGGTTGGAACAGAGGACCCGCCCTCAGGGTATAAAACTCGTGGGGCCTAGGTTCTGATTCCGAATTGAGGAACGGTTCGATGAGACCGGGCGGTGCGTTCTATGCTCCAGCAGGGGCTGTCACATTCCTCGGGGGCATCTGGCTCCTGCTGTCGATTCTCTTCGATAGACCAATTTGTAGCATATTAGGAGGATCGGAAAGCTGTAGCCGCCCTCTATTGATTGACATCTACATCTCGGCCGCCCTATTCGTAGGCGGTTTCGCGCTAATCCTGTGTATCTGGATTTGGCGGGCCCGTACTCGCCCCGCACCCCATACGATACCTTAGGATGGACGGAAAGACACAATCGCGGGACCACCCGAAAATGATCTCAGAGAAAACGAATGAATTCGACACCCAGGGTTGAACAGAACCTGGGGCTTACCGCAGCGCTGCCCGCAACCGAGCGTCGACTTCCTCGACCGTGCCCCCCGCGGCGACGGTTCGTAGGAGTCCCTGGGTGCGGTACAGATCGAGGAGCGGCAGGGTTACCTCTCGATACACCACGAGCCGGGTGCGCACCGCCTCCTCCGCGTCGTCGGGGCGTTGGACGAGCGGGGTCCCCTCGTTGTCGCAGCGGCCCGGCGTCCGGGGCGGCTGGGTGACGAGGTTGTACACGGTTCCACAGGTAGGGCAGATGCGTCGCTGCGAGAGGCGCTCGACCAGGACCGATTCTGGGATTTCGAAGTAGAGTACGTGATCGACCGGAGTGATCTCGGCGAGGCTCTGCGCCTGGGCCACGTTCCGGGGATAGCCGTCGAGGACGAAGCCGCGCTGGGCATCGGGAGTCGCGAGGCGTTCCCGGAGGATGCTCAACACGAGCGCGTCCGGGACGAGGAGTCCCCGGTTCATGTACCCGCCGGCCTCGCGACCCAGTGGCGTGCCCTGGGCGGCGGCGGCCCGGAGCATGTCGCCGGTGGAGAGGTGGGCAATCCCTAATTCCGTCGCGAGGCGCTTGGCCTGCGTCCCCTTCCCCGCACCGGGCGGTCCGAGGAGCACGACGCGACGCATCGGCGGCCGGGACGGAGGCGACCGTATAGCGTTGGCCAGGGCGGAGCTCACCGAATTTCGGTGCCGACGAAATCCTCTCCCCGGAGCGCCCGCTCCAGGTTGGGAAGGTCGCGGCCCTGTACGATGCGCAAGGGGATCTTGGCCCGGGCGAGCGAGTCGAGGCCGAGACGGTCGAAAACGAATTGCTGACCGGCGGTCCCCGCGACGGACGCATCGACCATCCTCCGGAAACCGGCGTAGTCCAGCCGATCGATCCGTTGCGCCGACGGATCCTTCCGGGGATCGCGTTCGAAGAGTCCGGGAACCCGCGTCGCGTTCACGAGCCGCTGCGCCCGGAGGCGCTCGGCCAGAAGTCCGGCGACGCCGTCGGTGGTGTGGCCGGGTTCGGTTCCGCCGAGGACAACGATCCTCGAGCGATGCGCCTCGCGGACCGCCTCCGCGAGCGACGTCGGCGGATGCGAAGGGCACGGGGGACCGATGACAGCCGCGAGGAGCCGGGCGTTGAGCCGGCTCACGTCAATCCCCAGCTCATCCAGTTCAGTCTCCGTGAGACCCAGTGCCCGGCCCAACCGGATGTAATCGCGGGCCACGCGGCCACCCCCCGCGGTGACGAGAAGCGGAAAGTCGGAGGAGAGCTTCCGGAGCAGGGCGGCCAAGTCGGGAAGGAACCGTTCGTCCTCGTCGCCGGTGACGAGGACGGATCCCCCCATCGAGAGCACGACCGGGCCCACCCCCGCTCCCGCGCGTTCGGGCATCTCGAAACGCAGGGGCCGTTCGGTCAAGTCTCTTTGCTACCGTTCCGGACCCGCGCAGGACTTATCTCTCCGGGCCCCCCCTCGCCGGCGAAAGGTCACCGGCGTGGAGATCGACGAGGAGAAGGCACTCGCCGCCCGGGCCGCAGCGGGCCGTGTCCGCGCCGGCCAACGAGTGGCGCTGGGAACCGGCTCGACGACGTCGTTCGCGATCCGAGCGCTGGCGGAGAACTTTCCGGGGGGCGACCATTTGCAGCTCGTCGCGAGCTCTTTCGCCACGGAACGGCTCGCTATTTCGCTCGGCTTACCCGTCCGCGCCCTCGAACCGAACGACCATTTTGAGGTGATGCTCGACGGGGCCGATGAGGTGGCTCCGACGCTGGCACTCACGAAGGGAGGCGGCGCCGCGTTGTTCCGGGAAAAGTTCCTCGCCCGACTGAGTTCGGAGCTCGTGATTGCCGTGGATCACACGAAGCTCGTTCCTCGCCTAGGAACCCGCGCTCCGATACCCATCGAGATCGTTCCCTTCGCTCGGGTCAAGCTGATCCATCAGCTCTCCGAGCGGGCGCTTTCTCCTCGCCTCCGTTCGGACCGGACCACCGGCGCCCCCATCCTGACCGACAACGGGAACGAGCTGCTGGATCTCTTTCCCGAGAACGGGGTGCACGACCCGTCGCGCCTCGAACACGAGCTCCGCCAGATGCCGGGCGTGATCGAGACGGGGCTCTTCGTGGGGTTGGCCAGCCGGATATACGTCGGCCTTCCGGACGGGACCGTACAGGAAATCCTTCGCCCCGATGTTACCACCGCGTGAACATCGGGCGGTCGAATCCGGCGTCACCGCGCTAGGTATCCGCTTTATCCCGGGCCCTGCTGCTCGGTCCGGGACGGGGACGCAATCGATGGACGGGAAGTACATTCACACCCGGGTGAGCGACGGGGTCGGCTACATCGAGATTCAGAAGCCGAAGGCGAACACGTACGACCTCGACATGATGCGAGAGATCGACGACGCCCTCGAGGAGATGCGGTTCAATCACGAGGCCCGTGTCATCGTCCTGGCGAGCCGCCTCGAAGGATTCTTCAGTGCCGGCGCGGACATCGAGATGCTCAAGCGGAGCACGCCCGAGTACAAGGCCATGTTCTGTCTCCATTGTCAGGAGACGCTCAACCGGTTCGCCTCGACCCCGAAGGTCGTGATCGCGGCGATCAACGGCCACTGCGTCGGGGGTGGGCTCGAGATCGCTCTCGCGTGCGACCTCCGGATGATGGCGAAGGACGGAGGCAAGATCGGCCTCCCGGAGGTCACCCTCGGTGTGCTCCCCGGCACGGGGGGAACCCAGCGGCTCCCACGGCTCGTGGGCACTTCCCGAGCGCTCGACATGATGATCACCGGCCGGCTGTTGACCCCCGACGAGGCGCTCCAGATCGGCCTCGTCAACCACGTGTATCCCAAGGGCAGCTTCGCCGAGGACGTCCATCAATACGCGAAGACCCTGGCCCAGGGCCCCGCCCGGGCGGTGAGCTTGATCAAGCGATCGGTGGTCGAAGGGATCGAAGAGCCGCTTCTCTCGGGACTCGCCCTCGAACGGGAACTCCAGAATCAGCTCTTCGTCACCGAGGACGCTAAGGAAGGCATCTCCGCGTTCATCGAGAAACGCAAGCCCAACTTTAAGGGCCGTTGAATCGTATCTCGTGCGAAGGTAGGACGATGCAGAACTCCCCCCATGCCGGCCCGAGTTCTCCTTCGACCCCGGCTCCTGCTCTCCCCGCCAAGAACCTCCGAGAGGGAGGCACGATCGAGCCCGTCCGCGAGATCCTCTGGGGATCCTCGGTCGGCGTCCGGAAGTACGAGACACCGGACGAGCTGCCCGCGGAGCTCCGGAAACTCATCGTCAAGCTGATGGTGGTTCAGGCCGACACCGAGTTCGCCTCCATCCAGCAGCATCGGCCCTGGCTCGACCACGCGCCCACGCTCGAGGACCGCTGGATCGAGGCGCGGATCGTCGCCGACGAGGCCCGGCACGGGTTGCAGGCCTGCCGGATCCTCAAGGACTTCGGCGAGGAGGGGCAGGTCTGGATCGACGAGCTCCTCGCCAAGAAGGAAGGCGAGCACAAGCTCGACGCTTTCAACATGAAGTTCGATGCGTGGGCCGACGTCGGCGCCTTCACCTGTCTCATCGACCGGGTGGGCGTCTACCAGCTCCGAGCCTTCCAGGAATGCTCGTACGGCCCCCTGGCCCGCGCCATGCCGTTGATGCTCTCGGAGGAACAGCTCCATCTCAACTTCGGCGCGAACGTGCTCCGCCGCATGATGCGGGAGGGACCCAAGTACGCCGGCACGCCGGAGGAGGCCCAGACCGCCGTCCGCCGGTGGTACCCGAGGGCGCTCGACATGTTCGGCCATTCGAATTCCGAAACCAGCCGGAAGGCGATCGAGTACGGCCTCAAACGCTGGACCAACGAGGAAGCCCGGCAGCGGTTCATCGTCGAGGCCTCTCCCATCCTGGAGCGGATGGGCCTCGAGGTGCCTTCGTCGGACTTCGACCGACGGATCTCGTAGGGCTCAGCCGCCGCGCCGCCGGAGCTCTCGCGCCGCCGGTCCGGGAGCCAGCACCCGGGTGTCCGCCACCCCGGCGATCCGCCGCAGACGGCCACGGACCTGGGGGACGTACGGGCGGAACGTGAACACGTGGACGTGGGCGCCCGCGTCGTGGGTGTATCCGGCGATAGGATGACCGGCCGCCCGGTTGAGATCGAGCACCGCAGCGAGGACCCCCCGGGACGCCGGCGTAAGGTAGTCCAGCGAGGGGACCGTTGTCTCGCAGACCCGCCGGAAGTCGTCGCATTCCTCCATGATCAATTCGAGGAACCGATCGGCCGCGCGCGTTCGGAGGGCGCTCCGAAGTGCCGCGAGCCGCGTCGGTACGGTTCGCAGCCGCTCGGCATAGGCGGGAGATGTTCGGACTGTGTCCTGCATCGCGCGGGACGACCGGACGTGCTTCTCCGACGCGTCGGCGACGAGGACCACCACGTCGCGCAGCTCTGGCCAGTGGTCGGGCGGGAACAAGGGTCGGGCATAGCAGTCCCGGCCGTCGGCCCGATGGCCGGCTTGCCACTCCACGAAGCCACCGAAAATCGAGCGGCTCGCGCTGCCGGACCCCCGTCGAGCGAGCCGGGACAGTCCGCGAGGCGTCAGCCGGAGTCCCGCCGCGGTGCTCGCGGCGCCGGCCAGCGCGGCGAAGCCGCTCGCCGAGCTCGCGAGTCCGCTCGCCGTTGGGAAGTTGTTCCGGGAGCGGACCTCGGCGAACACGGAAAGGTCGGCCTCTTCCCGGACCAGGTTGAGGAAGTCCACGGCGCCCTGCAGCGGTCCTGCGGCCGCTGGCCGGTCGTTCAGCCAGAACCGGTCCGCGGGCAGGGATGGGTCGAAGCGGACCCAGGTGCGGGTCCGTAGCTGGCTGACCGTCATCGACAAGGAGGAATTGTTCGGTAGGACGAGCCGGTCGTCGCGCATGCCCCAATACTTGACGAGGGCGATGTTGGGGGCCGCTTCGAAGCCCGCCGACCTCCGAGGAGAGGGACGTTGCGACACGTGGGGCTCGGCTGTCGCGTACCTCCCGGCCTACATAGGGGAGCCGACGGCGGGCCCAACCGAGGGCTCTTTATTCTTGACCAAGGAATGTTACGACGATGAAGCGGCCGGCCCGCCCGTCAGAGCCGCGGCCCTTGCGACTACCGCGCAGCTGGGCGGCGGTGGCCCGGATGCCCGGATTCAACCGGACGATCGGCTTCTCCATCGACCCGGAGGGGTCGGGGCCGGGGGTCTGCACCGTCCGGGGGAAGGTTCAGGCGAGGCATCTCAACATCAACGGCGTCGTGCACGGCGGGGTCTATGCCACGGCGCTCGACACGGCGATGGGAGGCGCCGTGGTCAGCATGCTCTCCGAGGGCGAATCGACCGCGACCACGTCGCTCTACGTGGAGTTCCTGCGGTCGGCGCGGGCCGGCGTGGAGCTCGTGGCTCGGGGGGAGATCCTTCGGCGGGGTCGCCATCTGGCGTTCGTCGAAGGGAAGCTCGACGACGGACAGGGAAACCAGTTCGCCCAGGCGCACGGGACCTGGTACATCTGGTCCGCCGATGAACGGCGACCGGCTCGGGCGCGGCCCCGATGATGCCATCGAGCCCCTCGGCACTGTACCGCCTCGCCCAGGTTCTGCGGGTGCTCGCGATCCTGGCCCTCGTGTTCCTCGTGCTCTTCCTCGGCACGGTGGCGTTCTCGGCTGTCCAGTTAGGGGAGGGGATCGCGAAGCAATCGGGATCGCTGCATCACTCGGTCGCGGCGGCGATCGTCGGGACCGACGTTCTGGTCAACGTGACGTTTCCCATCCCGAATCAGGGGTACTACAACGTCCGCGACCTGACGCTCGTCGCGATTTTCACCAACCAGACCATCCAGTCGAGTCCACTCGCCGTGACCACCGGCGGGCCGGCCAACATCCCCGGTCATGGAGAGGGGAACGTGAGCCTCCTCACGTCCTTCGACATGGCCAATCCGGCCGGACCTTTCCTCCTCCTGAACGACGCGGAGATCCAGGGAACACTCTTCCTCAACGCCTCCTACGCGGCCGTGGTTCCGGTCAACCTCGAGGTAGCGTTCAACTACCATTGGGGCGCGCCATTCGCGAACCTCAGTTATGGCACTGGGACGCCGACCCTCGAGAAGAACGGAACCGTGGCAATCCCGGTCACGATACACTTTGAAAACCACACGCCCGGACTGGCGATCGCGGGCCAGATAGCCGTCGTCGTGAGCGACCCCAACGGCACGCTGTGCACGCGGCAGACGTTCCCGGTCGAGACCCACGATGGCCCGGTCACCCTGATGGAAACGTTCTACGCGCCCGACACGTGTTCTCTGGTCGGCGACACCGTCACCTCGGTGTTCACTTCCCCGGGTCCTCCCGCCCTTTAGCGTCAACCTCCCGACGGAGACCATCCCGTGAGCGGCGCGCAGTTCAGTCAACCCGGGAGCCCCTACCCGGCCGGAGCACCGGGGGCCCGTCGCGTCATCCCTTACCAGCCCCCGGGTGTTTCGGGAGCACGGATCGCGGGTGCGGTCAGCCTGACGTTCCTCTACTTCGGCCTTGTCGCACTCCTGCCGTACTACCTAGAGCAGTATGCCGCGAAGTACGGCCTGTCGGCCCCGATCGAGCCCGATTTCCTGTTGGTCGCGGGTGCAATCGTAGCGGTCCTGGCGGGCCTCTCGGTCGCGACGAAGCCGACGAGGGCCTGGGGACCGGTGCGCGTGATGTCCGCCGGGTTCGACCTGATCTACGTTTTCTATCTGTTGCAGAACCCGGTCTACGCGACCACCATCCACGGATTCATGATCACCCTCACCTACTCCCGCATCCTCGAGCTGTTCCTGATCCCGCCGGGAATCGGACTCCTGGCGGGTGTCGTCACCTCGATTGGGGATATTCGCCATCCGTGGGAGCGTATCCAACTCCAGTTCCCGCCGAGATGGTCGGCCTCGCCGAGCGGCGTGTACGGGCAAGCGATTTGACCTCCTGCGCGCCTGCGTCAGCATGGCCGCTTCCAAGCCGCCGGCGGGTCCTCCCGACATCGCGGGCGAAGTTCAGTCCCTCGCGAAAGACGTCGCACGAGACGCGCTCGCCGCGGCGCGGATCAGTCTTCGGCTCGCGGAGCGGTTCGGACGCGAGGGGTTCGACTGGGCGGAGAAGACCGCCGACCGCCTCCTCAAAGACCGGAAGTAGACGCGGCGCGCCGCTCCCCTGAGAACGTTAAATACGCCGGTCCTGCTCGCTCGGTTGGCCGACGGCCATAGCGGTGGGGCAACACCCGGTCTCATTCCGAACCCGGAAGTTAAGCCCACTGGCGATCCGCGCGGTACTGAAGTACGCGAGTCTACGGGAAACGCGGAAAGCTGTCGGCCTCCGCCCCCGATATTCGAGGCGCGAGCGCACCTCCGGGCTTCCCGCAAGCGATTAAACCACGCCCCGAGGTCGGACCGGATCATGTGGCTGGGCGCGCACATCGGAATCGCCGAGGGGTTGCCCGAAGCGGTCGTCACCGGCCACGAGATCGGCTGCGAGGCGATCCAGATCTTTTCTAAGAGCCCCCAAATGTGGGGTTCGGCCCCGATCGACCCCGCGAACGCGCTCGCGTTCCGGGAGGCCGTGGTGCGAGAGGGGCTTCGGAGCTGCGCGGTCCACCAGAGCTATCTTCCGAACCTGGCCTCGCCGAAGAAGGCCCTGCTCACCCGATCGCGCAAGACCTTCGTGGACGAGCTCCGCCGCGCCGAGCAGCTGGCGGTTCCCGCCCTCATCTTCCACCCGGGGGCCCATATCGGCGAGGGGGTGGAAGCGGGCCTCCGGCGGATCGTCGAGAGCATCGATTGGGGCATCGGTGAAACGCCGGGCATCGCGTGCCGCGCCCTGCTCGAGAACGCCGCCGGACAGGGCTCGACCCTGGGGTCGACGTTCGAAGAGCTGGCCTGGGTACTCGACCACGTCTCCGACCGAAAGCGAGTCGGGGTCGCGATCGACACATGCCACCTGTTCGCCTCCGGCGTCGACTTCCGGACGGACGAACAATACGCCACGATGATCGCGCACCTCGACGCCACCGTGGGCCTGCGGGACGTCCTCGCGTTTCACCTGAACGATTCCAAGGCACCGCTGGGCGCCAAGCTGGACCGGCACGAGAACATCGGCAAGGGAGAGCTGGGCCTCGAAGGATTCCGGCGTCTCGTAAACGATCGTCAGTGGGACTCGACGCCGGGTACCTCGAAACACCCATGGGAGACGACGGTTATGGCGCGTACCAGCAGGACCTGAAAACGCTTCGATCGCTGCTCAGCAACATGCCCCCACCCGCGCCCGGAGGCCGACGAACCTCGCGTCGCCGCGCCCCGTCCTCGGCACTTTAATATGGGCCGCTCGATGGAACGCCTCCGGTGAGCGCATCCGGGGTCCCGCCGGCGACCGTGGACCAGCTCTCGGTTACGGCGCGTCAGATACGGCAGGACATCATCCGGATGACGTACCACGCCGGTAGCGGCCACCCCGGAGGCAGTCTCTCCGTCACGGACATCGTCACGGCGCTGGTGTTTCACGAACTCCGTATCGATACGGACCATCCCGATTGGCCCGACCGCGACCGACTCGTCTTGTCCAAGGGCCACGCGGCGCCGGCCCTCTACTCGGCGCTGGCGCACCGCGGGTTCTTCGACCCTAAGATTCTCCCTACATTGAGCGAGATCGGCAGTCCGCTGCAAGGGAGCGTGAATCACCGAACGCTTCCGGCCATCGAGGTGTCCACGGGCGCACCAGGACAGGGGCTGGGCGTGGCCGTGGGAATGGCCCTCGATGCGCGGCTGGCGAAGCGGCCCAGTCGCGTGTACGCGATCATCGGAGACGGCGAATGCCGGGCGGGGCTCACTTGGGAGGCACTGTTGGCCGGGGGTCACTACGCGCTCGACAACCTTGTCGTTCTCCTCGACCGGAACGACCCTGACACCGACTACCGGGGCGAGAACCGCATGAGCATCGAGCCCATCGCCGACAAGTTCCGTGCCTTCGGGTACGACGCTCTTGAGATCGACGGCCACAACTTCCCAGCCATTTTCGAGGCACTCGCTCGTGCCCGAGCGACGAAGGGTCATCCGACGGCGATCATCGCCCGGACGGTCACGGGGAAGGGTGTCTCGTTCATGGAGAACCAGGACGCCTGGCACGGCAAGCCCCCCACCCGGGAAGAAGCGGAGCGGGCCTTGGCCGAGCTCGGCGGGAGCCTCTAAGGGCAGTCCATGACCGAGCGGAAGTCCGCGAGCCTCGGGGAGGCCTACGGTCAGGCGCTGGTGGAGCTGGGCGAGCGCGACCCTTTCCTGGTCGTGCTCGACGCGGACCCCTTCAGCTCAGTGCGGACAGCACACTTTGGGAAGCGATTCCCGGACCGGTTCTTCACCGTCAGCGGGATGGATTCGACGATGATGGCCATCGCGTCGGGGCTCGCGCTCGGGGGACGGACGGTCTACGCGAGCAGTTTCGCTGTCTTCGCGGCCGGGCAGGCGTACAATGCCGTTCGTCAGTCGGTCTGTTACAATCGCGCGAACGTGAAGATTGTCGCGACCCACGGAGGTCTGCTCGTGGGGGGCGACGGCGGCCCGTACCAGATGCTGGAGGACATCGCGTTAATGCGGAGCCTTCCCGGTATGACGGTGATCGTGCCGGGAGATGGGCCGACGACCCGTGCCGCCACGCTCGCCATCGCCTCCTTCGAGGGCCCGGCGTACGTTCGCCTGACGAAGGAGAATCTGCCCATCCTTACCGACGGCTCCTTCACGGTGGGCCGCGCGGCCCAGCTCCGCGAGGGCTCCGACCTCACGATCGTGGCGATCGGCGCGATGCTCGCGCGAGCGCTCGACGTGGCGGAGGAACTCCACCATGCCGGCGTCGAGGCGCGGGTGCTCGACTTTGCGAGCATCAAACCCGCGGACGAAAAGGCCCTTATCGCGGCGGCCCGGGACACCGGAGCGATCCTGACGATGGAGGACCACAACGTCCTGACCGGGTTGGGCACCCTCGTCGCGTCGGTGACCGCGACCACGTCCCCCGTGCCGGTTCGACAGGTTGGTGTTCCCGACCTGTTCGGAGAGAGCGGCGACCCCTGGAAGCTCCTCGACCACTACGGCCTCTCCACCAAGCACGCGCTCGACGAGGCCTGGGCGCTCCTGCAGGTGCGCGGAAAGGTTTCGTAGTGCGAGGGTCCTGGGACGCGACGCCGTCAGAGGTCCGATGAAGCTCTTCCTCGATACCGCGAACCTGGACGAGATCCGCACCATGTGGGAGATCGGCATCCTCGACGGGGTGACCACCAACCCCAGCCTCGTGGCGAAGGAGGGTCGGGTCTTCGAGGACGTGCTCAAGGAGATCTGCGCCCTCGGCGTGCCGTCCGTCTCCGCGGAGGTCGTCGCGACGGAGAAGGAAGGGATGCTCAAGGAAGGACGCTACCTCGCCGCCCTCCACCCGTCGATCTACGTGAAGTGCCCCATGACGCCGCCCGGCCTCTCGGCGACCAAGGTCCTCGCGGCGGAGGGGATCCGCGTCAACATGACGCTCGTCTTCTCGGCCAACCAGGCGCTCCTCGCCGCCAAAGTCGGAGCGACGTACGTGAGCCCGTTCATCGGTCGGCTCGACGACCACGGGGAGGACGGCATGGCGTTGATACGAGATATTGTGCAGATCTACCGGAACTACCGCTTCCCGACGCAGGTGCTGGCGGCCAGCATCCGCCACCCCGTCCACGTGCTGGACGCCGCCAAGGCCGGCGCCGACATCGCGACCCTTCCATACTCCGTGATGGAGAAGCTGGCCCACCACCCCCTGACCGATATCGGCCTGGCCCGGTTCCTCAAGGACTGGGAGAAGGTCCCCAAGCCCGTGCGCGTTCCCTCGTCGGACCGGTGACGTCGACGGAGCTCCTCGACAAGTACCTGCGCCTGACGACCGAGGCGCTCGACCGGGTGAAAGCGTCGGTGCCGAACCGGTCGTTCCTCCAAGGCGCCGCGCAGGATTTCCTTACGATGGCCCGAGCCTATCTCGTCGACGCGCAGCACTTCAAGGAGCGCGGCGACCTCGAGCGGGCCTTGGCGGCCGTGAGCTACGCCCACGGATGGCTCGACGCCGGCGTTCGTCTCGGACTGCTCGATGGAGGGGAGGACGATGCCCGGTTCACGCTCTTCCAGTGACCGCCGGAAGGCCGCTCCCCCGCCAGCGATCTCCGAGAAGACGCTCGTCGAGATCGAAACCCACCTGAAACGTCGAGAAACCCGCCGGGACGAGCTCATCGAGCGGGCCCGGCAGCTTCGTCGGCAATCCCAGTTCGTGATGCACCAGTTGCATCAGGGTCGCCGTCTGGAAGGGGCGATCCAGGACGTCCGGACCGGCGCCCGGGAACTCACGGAGACCCTCCGCGAGGAGGCCGGGGTCGATGCCGGCCCCGTGCTCGCCGCCCTGCAGGAGTGCGTGGAGGCCACGCTGCTGGACGCAACGTACCAGGGGGGAGAACTTCCGGGCCCCGCCGACATCGGGGTCGAGCCGGAACCGTACCTCCTCGGACTGGGCGACCTGATAGGGGAGCTTCGGCGTAGGGTGCTCGAGGAGCTCTCGGCCGGGGATCTTCCCGAAGCCGAGCGATTGCTGGCCTTGATGGAGGAGCTCACACACGCCCTCATGCGATTCGAAGCCCCTCGCAGCATCGTGTCCCTGAAACCCAAGCAGGACACCGCACGTGCCCTCGTCGAGCGGACTCGGGGCGACCTGACGCTCGCCCGGCTCCTGGCACGGGCCCGCCTTCCGCCCTCGCCGCCCGAGGACGAATGAGCGGCGGACACCGGGTCGTGGGGCTCATTGGAGGGTCGGGGATCTACGACCCGGGGCTGTTCACGCCCACGGCGACCCACAAGGTATCGACTCCCTGGGGACCGCCCTCCGCGGCGATCCAGGAGGGCCGGGTCGGCGCCCTGCGAGTGCTCTTCCTTCCCCGACATGGACCCGGCCATACCATCCCGGCGCACCGGGTGAACTATCGGGCCAACGTCGATGCCCTGGCCCAGCTTGGGGCCGACACGATCCTGTCGGTGAGTTCGGTGGGCTCCCTCCAGCACGAACTCAAGCCGGGGGAGTTCGTGCTCCCGACCCAGTTCGTCGATTTCACGAAACAACGGCCGACCACATTCTACGACGGCGGGAAGACGTACCACGTCTCGATGGCCGACCCGTTCTGCCCCCAGCTCCTGAGCGAGGCGGCGGCGGCCGGCAAGAGCGTCGATGCGCCGTTCCACGCCGGCAAGACCTACGTCTGCGTGGAGGGCCCCCGCTTCTCCACGCGCGCGGAATCGCGATTCTTCCGGGGCTTCGCGGACATCATCGGCATGACGCTCGTGCCGGAGGTCACCCTCGCCCGGGAGCGGGCGCTCTGTTACGGCTTGCTCGCGATGGTGACCGACTACGACGTGTGGGCCGACCATCCCGTGGACGCGCACGAGATCGTCCGCGTCCTGCAAGCGAATGTCGCCCGCATGCAGAGCGTCGTGGGCGCCCTGCTGCCCCGACTGGATGCGCCCCGGACCTGTGAGTGCGCCCACGCGCTCGACACGGCCGGGGTCTGAGCCCCGGCGAGGCCCGAGGGTTCTTACTCGTCTCTGGGTGTCCGGCGGACCGTGATCGGGATCACGCCGGCACCGAACTCGAGTTCGGCGATCTCGACCGGATCGATGAGCCCCGAGGGCGTGTCGACCAGAAGAGGCGCTCCGAGCGAAATTTGAAGGGCCCGCGCGCCGAGGATCCGGGCCCGTTCGAAGCGGGTGAAATCTTCCGAGCGGATCTGCGTTCCCGCCGCTCGGCCACGACCGCCTGGATGGGACGTGGACGGAGCCATTGTCGCAAAAGCCAAGGGCAGCGGCCAGTTAAGGGTCGCTATATACCCTTTGCCAGAGCGAGCCCGAACGAGTAAAGACGACGGGCGCTCCGTCCAACGAATCA
Source organism: uncultured Thermoplasmata archaeon (assembly GCA_963787975.1). Classification (GTDB taxonomy): domain Archaea; phylum Thermoplasmatota; class Thermoplasmata; order Lutacidiplasmatales; family UBA184; genus JAKIWV01. Next base: position 22,681 of record CAWBEU010000004.1, on the reverse strand, counting down.
AACTGAGGCCGACCCATGAGCTACTACGTACTCATCCGGGGACCGTTGGGCTCCGGCAAGTCCACCGTCTCCGAACGGCTGGCGAAGATCCTCCGGGCCGAGTACGTGTCCATCGACAGGATACTCGATGAGTCGAACCTGGAGGAATGGGAGGGGGGCTACATTTCCGAGCGAAGCTTCCTCCGCGCGAACGAACTCGCCTCCCGGACTGCCAAGGACTTTCTCACCCGGGGAACCCCCGTAATCTTCGATGGGAATTTCTACTGGAAACCCCAGATCGCGGACTTGATCGATCGGTTGAACTTTCCCCATCACATTTTCACCCTGAAGGCACCGTTAGAGGTCTGCGTCGAGAGAGATGGCCACCGACACCCCCCGCATGGTCGGACGGCGACGGAGAGGGTCTATGCGAAGTCCACCGAGTTCGAAGCGGGCCTCGGAATCGACGCGGCCCAATCCGTGGACCGTGTGGTCTCGGCGATCGTCGCGCGCCTCCGGAGTGTCTGAGTTGCGAACACGTCGGACAGAGACGGTCTGATGGGGGACGCGCTCCTGGGGCTAGAGCAGACCGAGAATACGACGCGGTTCCGCCGCTGGTTCGGAGTCGACCAGGGCCGGTGACGGCCCGGGCCAGCTCGCTCAGTCGCCGGTGACGTCCTCGAGGAACTCGGAGAGTTGGCCGAGGAACTCCACCGGTTGCTCGAGTACCGGGTAGTGGCTGCTCCGGGGCAGAATCCGCAGATGGGCCGTCCGGATCCGGTTCGCCATGTCGATCGAGGCGTCGAGGAAGTAATCGTATCGGCCCACCAGCACCAGCATAGGGAGGAAGATCTTCGAGTAGTACTTCCGGCCGTCCCATCGGGCAATCGTGCCGTCCACGACGAACTCGTCCCCGGTCCGGGTCATCATCGCGCGGTAGACGTCCTCGCTGAGCTTGGTGGCCCGCAGGTCCGGCGGAGGCGATGCCGAGAACCGTTCGGAGAAGGGCGCCATGATGCGGGCCGCGAGATCGCGGTATTCCTTGCTCTTGAAGTCGCCAGCGTTGGAGAGCTCGCGCAAGCGCAGGCGAAGGACCGGCGAGGTGTGCTCGAGGACGTACTTGAGCGCCGCGCGGAGGTCGGCGGCGCCGCCCGCCGTCGCGCACATGAGCAGCGAGGTGAGCTTGTCGGGGAACCGGTGGGCGTATTCGAGGGCCGTGAACCCGCCCGCTGAGTATCCGAGGAGGTGCAGTTCCTTTATGTCGAAGGCCCGACGGATCGCCTCGACATCGTCGGCCTGGTTCTCGATGGTGTACGAGCTCGGACGTGCGGGCTTCCACGATCGTCCGACGCCCCGCGGGTTGAACAGGATCACGCGCAGGTGCGAATCGGCCAGTGTCAGAATCGTCCGAAGATAATGATAGGTAGATCCTGGGCCGCCCGGGTGGACGAGCAACGTGGCGGGCCCGGTGCCCCGGGAGACGTACTCGAACCGGCGATTCCCGGAGACCTTGACGAACCCGGCCGGCGGCATGGGAGCGGCATCGGTCGGCGGGCTTAAACCTCACCCTTGACGGCTATGAGAGCCATCCGATGCTAGAGGGCACCGTCCGTCCCCTTCCGGTTTTCCCACCAATCCGGTGGAGAAGTGAATCGCGCGGGAGGAACAGACGGATTTCGGCGACGATCTCTCGGCTGGGTATTACTCCGACGGAATGGTTCTGTGCATTGGTGAGACCCGCCACGGGACAAACATGACGCAAATGGGACCGGAATCGCTGCTGGTGATGGCGGCGACCGCTCGTCACAGGGATCTAGTCGAGTACACTCGGTTGGAGTACTCCCTCGCGGAGGCTCCTCGAGTCGCAGTGACGCTGCGCAACAAGTTCGAGGCGATACCGTCGAAGCGTGACGCAACCCGCCACTTCTTTGGCCGGGCCCTAAGGCTTTTCCGACGCGAGGACGCCGGGCAGCCAGCAATGGGGTCCGCCGTTCGGGCCAAGGTGATCGAGAGCATCGCGGGAAGCGTTACCCAGGCGCAGTCCCCCTCGGGGACCAGTCTCGCCGCGCTTCCCGCGATCGAAATCGGGTCCCGAAGAGGAGGCGGCGCCTCTCCCCTCTCGGCCATGCCGACCATCGGTCGAGCATAGCGCCGAGGATCGAGGAGCTGCCATCGATCCGCCATCACAACCCCTTCCGCTCGTAGGTGGGGACGACGCTGAACCTCTTCCGAGCGAGTGGGGGTGACCCGAGGTCTCGGGAGCGGGGTCTTTCCCAACAGACTTTAGGGAACAGCTCCGTCCGGTCGCCGTTGGTTAAGACATGGACCCGCTCGACTTTGCGATCTATCGTTACCAATCCCCCGGTGGCGAGGCGAGGTTCTGGGCGGGGCGCCGGGTGATCGACCCCACAATTCCGGCCCGGGAGATTGCCGAGCGGGTCGGGGTTAGCGAGAACGGGGTACGCGCCCGACTGCGGAGCCTCACCGAGCGGGGGTTCCTCGGGCCGAAGTCAGTTACCCCCAATCCTTCGCTCTTCGGCACACGGGTCTTCGTCGCGGAACTTCCGGTCAAGGAAGCCGGAGAGGTGGAACGGGTACTCCACGACCTGCCCCTCGTCGAGGGCGTGATTTTCGCCCGGGACGTCATGGACGAGGACGAGCGCAAGATTCGCGTCCACTTCGTTTCAGACACCGATTCGGCGACCACCCGGCGAGCCGCCCTATTGCGCCGCCTCTCGCCCACGGGGCAGCTCCGGGCCCCCCAACGATACTGGATCCCTGCCTGTGAGCACGAGCTCTCCCCGCTGGACTGGCGGGTCCTCGAGGCCGTGTGGCGTGAGCCGGACGCGTCGATCGCCGAGATCGGCAGCACCGTCGGAATCAGCCTCAAGACCACCGCGCGTCGATTCCACCAGTTGATCGACTCCAAGGCCTGTTGGTGGACCCCCGGACCGGACCTGGAGGAGTTCCCCCTCGCGCTCGTGTCGGTGTATTTCAGCAGTCCGGCGGATCGAGACGCTGCGGCCGGCAAGATCGTTGAGGAGGCTCCCACGTGGATGCCGGTCGCGAGCGATGGCCTTGGCCTCGAACCGGGGACCGCGTCGACGCTGATCGCGGGACTCGTCCCGGCCGATGCGCCGACGGTGCTTGAACGGATGCTGAGGAAGTTCGTAGGCCTGCCCGGTGTCACGAAGGTCCGACGGACGTTCGCCCTCGGATCGATGTCCTACCCCTCGTGGTTCGCCGATCGAATCACGGAGCGCGTCCGCCCAAGTTCTAAGTCAGCGACCCGGTAGGGACCCACTCGCGTCCTCCCATTCGTAACAAGAGGTCGCGAGGGGAAACGGTGGGGGGTTCCCAGTCCGCGGAAAGGGCCCGGACGACGGCGCGTCGCCAGCTCCGCCGGGTACTGGTGCTCCTCGCCGTCCTAGACACGAGCGTGCTGGTTCTGGTGGTGGGGCTGGCCGTGGCGTGGTCACGTTTCCACATTCCGACCCCGTACTTTCTCGCTCTGGTGCTAACCGGTGTCGGCGCGATTCTCGTTGCACGGATTGCCCTGGGGATTCGACTCAAGAGGCGGTCGGGCAATCTCTAACGGCGGCGCGAGATGGGAGCCAGTGCGGGCACCGGGATTTGAACCCGAGTTATAGGCTTGGCAAGCCTATGTGATAACCAGACTACACTATGCCCGCAGTAGGTCGGCCATGAATCGGTACTGTCTAAAACGCCTCCTCTTCTCGAACTTCCCGGGCGGGGCGGTGCAAAAGGGCGTTGAGTCATCTCAGGCAATAATCATTGGAATCACTCGGCACCTCAACTTCCCCCCCGGAAGAGGGTAGCTCGATTACTTCCCGGTTGAGAAAGGTGGGGGACTGATTGGCCCATCTGCCTTTGGCATGATGAGAGAGACGACCTAGGCCCCCGAACTACAGACTACAGCAAACTCTGGTGCGCTGCAATCCGCTCTCCAGATTGCGGCCCCACGGTTCGCCCCAATCCGATGAATGCAAAGAAGTTCGAAGAGTCGCTCACACAATGGGTTATGGGACGGCGCTACGTACCGACCAGCTGTGGGCGCTGCTCCAGAGAATCTCGAGTGTCCTTTTCCGCTAGCCGGGCTGATCGACCTGGTCGGGAAGAAGTGGACCATCTGCATCGTTTCTCTACTGGGTAGCTCCAGTACGGCGCGTTTCGGACCGATGCAGAGGAGCCTATCGGGAATCAGCCCCGCAACCTTAACCACATCATTGCGCGCCCTGGAGCGCGCCCGGCTAATCCACCGAGTACCGATGCGTGGAAGGACTGGTCCAGTCAATGCATACGCGTTGACTGATTCGGGACGCTCCCTGTACCGTAATCTCCTGCCCCTAACCCTCTGGCTTCAGTCCAGATGATGGGGGCTTCCGCCGGCGCGCACCATAGGGGCCCATCCCTGTGGGCATGGCCTTAGGCCAGGTTTGGTAGACGATCCCAGGAGCTCGGGATGGCCCAGTCCTTTGGGGAAACCGCTCCTGGTAAATGGACGAGTTGCCGCCGATTCGCGTCCTCGTCCAAGGCCGCTAGGGTGAGCTGGGATCATCGGCCTCGGGTGCGAAAGTGGATCCAGGGCTATCGGACCCGATCGTCTTACGTTCAATAACGGGTGTGGGATGGCGATCGAACCACGACCGACTCCAGAGGGCAACATACACGAGTGAGAGCAGGACCGGAACCTCAACCAGAGGACCAATGACCGAGGCGAAGGCTTCCTGAGAGGCAATCCCGAAGACGACCACCGCCACGGCGATCGCAAGTTCGAAATCGTTGCTCGCCGCCGTGAACGCGACCGTGACGGACTTCTCGTAACCGAAGTTGAGCCATCGGCTACCGAGGAATCCTAGTGCCCACATACCTAGGAAGTCAGGCTAGGAGGGGTGCTACCACTCGGAGGACGGTGAAGGGAAGTGTGGTGATTGAAAGGCCTTGAATGGCGAACATGACCACGATGGTGAAGAGAAGACCCCATAGGGTCAGGCGGCTCACCGCAGGGGCGAACCGACCGTCGTACCACGTTCGTCCTTTCCACCGGGCGAGACCGAACCGGCTGGCCAACGCGGCGGCGAGGGGAACGCCAAGGAAGACCAGCACACTCAGCGCCACCGTGGAAGCGTTGACCGAAATCGCCTGCGAGGGGAGGCGGAGCCAACCGGGGAGGATGACCAAGTAGAAGACCGCCAACCCAGCATACGCCACGATCTGGAACACCGCGTTGAGGGCGACCAGTACCGTGGCATACTCCGCGTCCCCGCCCGCGAGCTGGTTCCAGACCAGTACCATCGCGATGCATCGGGCCAGGCCGACCAGAATCACTCCGGTCCTTAGGAGGGGATCATCGGGGAGAAGCGTCCAGGCAAGAGCGAACATGAAGGCGGGTCCGACGACCCAGTTCAGAACGAGAGGGAATACGGTCGAACGCCATCCTCGTGTGACCTCCCGGATACGGCCATACCTCACTCGTGCTAGAATCGGGTACATCATCAGCAGAAGACCGATGGCGATTGGTACCGAGACCGACTGGATCTGCCAAAGCCCGAGCGCCGCGCCGATTCCCGGCCACAACCGGCCCACTCCTAGGCCGACCGCCATGGCCGAAAGGACCCATACGGGGAGGTACCGGTCCACGACGTCGAGTCGGCCGGCCGCGGGAGGGGTCGAGGGAAGCTCTCCGCCGGCGAAACCGTGGTCAAGCTCCCCTCAAGCTCGCGACGCCGGTCCGACATCGAACAAGCGCGGGGGCGTTCGCGCAGAAACGTTGCCTCGAGAATGCTGAGCACCGCCGGTGATTGCGAGAACCATCGGAGGGGTCTGCCAGAGGGCGCCGACGTCCAGTGGGGCTTCTCGGCAGGTCATCGTGTGGAGCTCGTGGGTCGGCTTTCGACAAGCGCTTGCCGGCGTCGATCCGACAAGGCGAGCTCGGTTCGGAGGCCCTTCACCAGTCCTAAGAGCCGGTCGCGGACTTGCCGGAAGCCCTCGTCGTCAAGCCGCGACGGGTCGGGGAGCGCCCAGTCTCGCAGCTCGAGTGTCTTCAGGCGCGCAGGGCAACTCGCATCATCGAGGCAACCCATTGTTACTCGGATTCGGGCTTGTTCCATCATCTCTGAGGTCAACAGCTGAGGCGGATGTGCGGGAACGTCGAGACCGAGTTCTCGAAGCATCGAGGCTGTCCGTGGGTTTGCCGAGGTTGCCGGAATCTGTACCGGCCGAAATGGCCGTCCATCCCACCGGAGGATTCGAGTTGAACATCGCCTCGGCCATTAGTGACCGGCAGGAGTTCTCGATGCAGATGAACAGGACTGTCTTCTGAGACATCGGGATCACGCTCCAGAGGGCTTCGTCGCCCTGATGTCGGCCGAAACCACTCCGAGCGACGCCTGCCCACTGAGGGAATCTGGGTTTGACGTCTCGGTCCGTAGCTGGATGTCCACCGCATCGAAGCCAGCCGCTCCCAAGAGTTCACGAACTCGGTCGATTTCGAGAGCCCCCGAAGAGCAGGCGCACCAGAGGGCCGGGTCCGCTCGCTCCTCGGCCGTGATCGGTCGAGTCGCGACCACGTCCGAGACCGCGAATCGCCCGCCCGGACGGAGGATTCGGAACGCTTCGCGATAGACCCGATCCTTCTCGGGAGACAGGTTGATGACGCAGTTGGAGATCACCACGTCGACCGACCGGTCCGCCGCCGGAAGGTGTTCGATTTCTCCCAGTCGGAACTCTACGTTGGAGTAGTCTCCCTTCCGAGCGTTTTCGCGAGCCTTGGCGATCATCTCGGCGGTCATGTCAACCCCGATCACATGGCCCTGAGGTCCCACCTTTCGGGACGCCAGGAAGCAGTCGATGCCCGCTCCACTTCCAAGATCGAGGACCGTCTCCCCGGGTCGCAGCGCGAGCAGCGCCGTGGGGTTCCCGCAGCCGAGTCCAAGGTTTGCGCCATCTGGCAGGCCGGAGAGCTCCTCGGGCGCGTACCCAATCTGGGTTAACGCCTGGGAATCTGTGCGCTTCGCACTCGCTGTCCCAGGACTGCAGCATCCCTGAGAATCTGCCCCCGGCGAGCAGCAAGTGCCTTGAGTGGCAATCGCCCCGTACCGACCTCGTACCTGTTCCCGGCGAGATTCGATAACCGCGGGCGAACCCTCAGTCGCTGTCATGGAAGATCGACCCCCGCCGATGTGGCCAGCGCGTAGTACATCCACTTCCCCTTTCGGCGGGCGTTCACGATGCCGACCGAGGTGAGTATGGACATGTGATGGCTTACGGTCGCGTGCGAGAGCCCGAGGGCGGCTTGAATCTCGCACCCACAGAGTTCTCCTTCCCGACGGAGAATCGCGACAGCGGTCAGCCGTTGTTCATCCGCAAGTGCTCGGGCGCGTGCGAGGGACGCGGCGAACTGCTTTGCCTTCGTAACCTGCTTGCCCATCCCTTGGTAGCGCGGCAAGCAGGAATCTCCGTCTGACCCAGTCAGCCTTCCCAAGCGATCAACCAGGCCACTTTCGAGCTTGGACGACATCATGTTGATGCAAGTCGACACAGTATATGTAGATGTCCATCGACACCATGGCCGGCACCTACCCCCTGTAGAGCCCACGTTTTTTTCCCACGGGAGGTCCCTCAGTAAATCATTCGAATCGATTTCTAACCACGGAGTTGTGTAGTGGGAGGGGTCCGAAGTGCCGCCCACTCATTCGAGGTCGACCACGGCACGCCGGATGCCGACCCGTCGGAGGACAATATGGGCCTAGCATAATGGGCCCAAGTCTACACTATGCCCGCAGAGCGCGGAGCCATGAGTCGTTCTACCTAAAACGGCTGCTCTGCGCGCACTTCGGGCACGAAACGTCACATCCCGGTGGAATCCGTGGACGGGTCAGACCCCGGGGAGCAGGGGGGTATCATTTCGAGGGTCTCTGGTACCGCCCCCCCGCGACGCCGCGGACGGAGTTGCATCCGTGCTACCGCCTAGTTTTCGGCGGATCGACGTCGACTCGTTTCTGAGCTGGAATTAGATTTTCCGCAAGAGCTAAGCCCCTGTGTACGGTCGCCGTGCGTGAGCCTATGACGTCCGTTTCGGCGCCCGGGCAACACCTACCAATCGGGGTTGCAATCCTTGCGGTTCTGATCGGCATTGTAGGGTTCGTCCTCCTCATTGTCGGCATCCTCCTCCTGGTCGGGGTTGCGGTCGGTGCCGCCAGTGGTTTTGCGATTTTCGGCACCGGACTCGAGGGCGCAGCGATCTTAATCATTGCTGCCATTGTGGTTTTGGCAGTGGCCTTCGGTCTTTGGAATCTTGAGCTCTGGGCCTTGGTGTTGGCCATCATTGTGGTCGGAGCTCTCTGGATCCTCGATATTCTCGGCGGGCGGTTGGTCTCCCTGGGGTCCCTCATTCTTGTCCTTCTCCTCATCTATCTGATCGTCAGTGCACCGGAATTTCCTCTGATAACGCCGATTACACCTAGACGGCCCAACCGGGCTTCGTGAAGATTCGCCTGGGCTCAGGCCCTTCGAAGCCAGGCCGCGTTACGAGCAAGTATGGGCCTAGCAAAATGCCCCCCAGTCCACACGATGCCCGCAGTGCTCGGGGCCATGAGCCGTTCTATCTAAAACGGCTCCTCCGCGGCACCCCGCGTCCGGCCTCCGCGCGCACCCCGCGTCCGGAGCGAGGTCTGCGGGCCGACCCCGCGGGCACGGTCCGCCGGGGCGGCGTTAATATGAACAATCGACTCGCGCTCCGAAGCTCCGAGGTCGACGCCTACCTTGGAGTCGGCGGAGATTGGGGAGCACTGAGTTAGGTGAGCGCGGAGCGACTGCTCGTCGAGGGGGAGCCGGTCCTCGTACGGCGGCGTGAGGGAGAAGCGTACCTCCTTCCCCTTCGGGTCGGCCCCCAATCGGTCGAGGGTGTCGGAGTGATCGATTTATCCGGCCAGATCGGCACGGCCCCCGGGGGAACCATCGAGTGGGCGGGAGCGACCTACCGGATCCTTCGGCCGTCGCTCGCAGATGTTCTGCGGCAATTGCGGCGACGAGCGCAGATCATCACCCCCAAGGACGCGCAGCAGCTGCTCTATCTTGCCCAGGTGGGTCCGGGGGCTCGGGTCGCCGAGGCGGGCGCCGGTAGCGGTGCGCTGACGATCGTCCTGGCCCATGCCGTGGGCCCCACCGGTCACGTGGTCTCCTACGATCGTCGAGCCGATTTCTTGGAGGTAGCGCGTCGCAACGTTGCCCACGCCGGATTCTCGGACCGGGTCCGGTTCGTGGAGCGGGACGTGACCGTCGACGGCTTGGATGAGTCGGGTCTCGACGGGATCGTACTGGACGTTCCGGAACCGTGGGCGGTGTTGGAGGCGGCGCGCTCGGCGCTTGCCATCGGTGGCGCCGTGGCCACCTACACGCCGACCTACAACCAGCTCGAGCGGACGGTCCGAACGCTGCGCACCCTCGGGTTCGAAGAGATACGGAGCGTCGAACTCCTGGAACGGGCGCTCCACGTGGGCGAGGGCGGGACCCGGCCGGAGTTCGACATGCTGGGTCACACCGCGTTTCTCACCGGGGCCCGACGGGTGAATTGACGTGGTGTTCACACTCGGGCTCGAGGTCGGCGGCTTCCTCGGCGTACTGCTGTCCGCCGGGTATGTCTACCTCGAGATAGGCAAGTTCGCCACTCCCCAGGTTCCTACCTCCCGGTTCAACGAGAGCAAGGCGCTCGCGGCCTACATCGTGGGGCTGTTCGTGGGCATCCCCCTGGCCCTGGTCTGGATCTTCTTCGAAGTCTCCGTGGCCGGTGGCAATGCCATCTCTGCGATCATAGACGTGGTGTTGCTCGCGGTCGGCGGGCAATTGGCCCAGACGGTGCTTCTCCGGACCCACTTCTTTGGGTTCACCCCGGCCGACCCGTTCTATGCCCTCGCCATGCGGGCGGGGATCGGAGGACTGCTCACGCTGGGCACGGTCGCCGAGTACCTGGGGGGGACCGTGACCCCTCTCGGCATCGCCCTCGCCGCGACCCAGTCGGTAGCCCTCGTGCTGATCCAAGTGACGGGGGGTCTCCGGGACTTGCTGCCGGTCCCGACGGCCTCCTCAGTCCCCCGGCAGCGGTTGGCCTCGCTGTTCCTCGTGGTGGTCCTCTACCTGCTCACCGCATTGGGCGAGTATTACGGGACCCTCTATGGGCTGGTCGGAGCGGCCCTGGCGATCGCGGGCGCGGCCTTCCTGTACTGGGACGCACGGCCCACGGTGCTCGCCCCGACCCGTCCGCGCGCGGCGGCGGCCGCAACCCCGGCGGCCGCGAGCCGTTTCGACCGACTCCCCTCGGGAGATGGCAAGCGGAAACGCTCGTGAGAAGGGAATTCCCCTGAGAAAGGGGAAGGGAAGGAAAGGGTTCGGAGGCGCGTGAACTATAGGCCCGACAACCCGAACGTGGGGAACACGTTCACCGTGATCGAGATCACGACGAGCAGGACGATGCTCGCGATGAATAGCGCGCCATTCACCCGGCGGTCCGACGCGATGGCGCGGCCTTCGTCGGCCGAGGTCGCGGCGGTCATCCGCAGCCCGTAGTGGAGCTTCACCGCGGCGCCGAATCCGAGCGCAGCCAGGCCGAGCACGGCGATCAGCTTCGCGATCAGGGTCGCGGTCGCGGCATTCGAGAGCCAGGTGGTGCCGCAACTCGTCGGAGTGGTGTAGCAAGATCCCGGGATCGAGACCGCGGCGACCAGCACGAGCGCCGAGATGAACAGCAGGAGGAACCCGACCGCCCGGGAGGCGAACGAGATCATTCCCCATGGGTCGTGTCGCATATTCGGCAGATAGGAGCCACCGGCGGGCGCCCACATCGGAGGCGGGGGCTGCGCGGGGGCCGGCGCCGGAGCGCCGTACGGTGGCGGAGGGCCTTGGGTCATTGGGCCGGACATGCCGACGTTTTCCGCGGGACGCGGTACTTAAAGCTTCGCATGTCGGAGGGGGCTGAACGGGCCCCTCTCCGGCGAGAACCCGGGGGCGCTTGGGGGCTACCGGGGCCCGTTCTGCCCGGTCCGGACCGCCCAGCTTTGGGCGCCCCCCGGCGAGAAGTCAAAGTCCATGACGCGTCCGCCGGAGGCGACGACCGATTTCGCCACGTCCTGGCGCCGGCGGAAGTCGCAGAACAGGAGAAGAAACCCGCCGCCCCCCGCGCCGGTCAGTTTTCCCCCCAACGCGCCGGCCGCCCGGGCCCGGGTGTAGAATCGGTCGATCTTCGGGTTAGAGATACCCCTCGTGAAGCGCTTCTTCGCTTCCCACCCCTCGTGGAGGAGGTGTCCCATCTCGTCCAGGTTCCCGGTCAGGAGCTCCTTCTTCATGCTGAAGGCCAGGCGCTTCGTCTCCTCGAGCGCCTCGACGGTGTCGCGCCGGCGCTCGCGGAACGACCGGGTCTGCCGTTCGATGAGGTCGCCCGAGAACCGGGTGACCCCGGTATAGCAGAGCATCAGGCGGTAGCTCAGCTCGTTCAGGACCTCGGGGTCGATGCGGAGAGGATTGACTACGGTGGTCAACCCGAGGAACTCGATGAAGTTGAACCCCCCGAAGGCCGCGGCGTACTGGTCCTGGCGACCGCCCGGGTCCCCCAGGTCCAGCCGCTCGATCTTGAACGCGCGCTCCGCGAGCTCGTACGTAGTGAGCGGAATCTTGAGGTACCGAGCGAAGAGGGCGACGAGCGCCACGACCATCGTCGACGAGCTTCCGAGGCCGGTACGGGGCGGCGCGTCGGAGTGCAGGAAGATCTCCCAGTCCCGGTCCGCCTGGTGAAATTCCTTCAATGTAGCCTTGACCAGGTCGAGTTCGCCGTCGTAGACGAAATCCCGTGGCGTACGATACTCGGCTGCGACGTCAAAGTCCAGGGATTGGACGCGGACCCGGCCCTTCCCCGGGCGGGTGGTAAGCGTAGCGTACGCGTACTTGTCGATCGTGCAGTTGAGGACGGCGCCTCCGCGCTCCTCCGGAAACGGGGAGACGTCCGTGCCTCCCCCGGCGAAGGAAATCCGCAACGGTGCTTTGGCGCGGAAGATGTCCATCGAGGGGCGCACGACGACTCCATAGGCTCATAAACGTGCCCCTTCGTGCGGGCGCCGATGCCCCCACGCCCGCCGAAGCAGACCTATGACCGGCGGGTCCGGGACTGGTTCCGGCGGCACCGGTTCGTCGTGTCCGTGATCGTCCTCGCGGTGGGGATCTTTCTCACCGTGCTCGCCGCGGGCGACCTGACTCCCCTCAACACCGTCCAGCCGTTCCTCGCGATCAACATGGTGACCGCGGCGCCCAATGGAGCGAACTACAACCTCGCGTTCGTGGTCATTGGTCCGATCGTTTCGATCATCGGCGCCGTGCTCGTGGGAGGCTACCTCCTGTCGCGCCGCCGGTTCGAGCATCTGATGCAGACCAAGAGCAAGGCGGAATTTCTCCGGAACCTGGACAAGATCGAAGAGTTGCTCTGGGACCTGACCCCCGCCGACGAGCAGCGGTACCTCGACAAGCGGGCGGAATTCCGGCTCCGCTGAGACGGCGGTCGGTCGGCGCGGCTTAAGTAGGGCGGACCGGTCCCACGGCTCCGATGGCGGCGCCGGTCGCATCCAGCGGCCCGCACGACTTCGCGTTTCGGAGGCTCTCGAAACCGGAGGAGTTCCGAAACTCGGAGGAGCTCCAGCGCGAGGCGTGGGGACTCACCGAGGAGCCTCCCACCTCGAGCACGATCCAGCGCGCCATCCAGGACAACGGCGGCCTCGTGCTCGGCGCGTTCGCCGACATCTACCTGGCAGGGCTCACGATCGGGTTCCTCGGCTGGGACGGTGCCCAGCTGTACCACTACTCCCACATGACGGCGGTCCGACCGCAGTACCAGAACCATCACGTCGGGTTCCGGCTCAAGGCCTTCCAGCGAGAAGAGGTGCTGAAGCAGGGCCTCGCGCTAGCGAGGTGGACCTTCGACCCGCTCCAGAGCAAGAATGCCCGGCTCAATGTGCGGCTCCTAGGGGCTCGACCGGACCAGTACCATGTACACTACTACGGAACGATGGGCTCCGAGCTGAACCGGGGGCTCGAGAGCGACCGGGTGCGGGTGACGTGGGCGCTCGCCGACCCCGACGTGGAGGCGCGGATGGCCGGTCAGTTGCCGGCTCCGGAGCAGGACCTCGCGCGCTGGAAGGAGTCCCAGGCGCTCGTGGAGACCTCGATTGGAGATACGGGCCTTCGGGTCCCGACCACGGTGAGCGAACCGTCCAGACCCCGGGCTCACCTCGAGATTCCGTTCGACCTGCAGGCCATTCGGAGCCACGAGTCCGCGACCCTGCGGACGTGGCGCCACGCGGTCCGGGACGCTTTCCGGGCCGCCTTTGACCTGGGGTACCGGATCGATGATTTCGCAGTGCTGAAACTCGAGAAGGAGCGGCGGAGTTTCTACCTGCTCTCGGCCCCACCCTCTCCGCCTACCGCGTGACACGATGGTCCGGGTACGTCGCGTCCAGCTGGACGAGCTGGAGATTCCCCTGGTCGAGCCGTTCGAGACGAGCTTCGGAGTCGAGCGACGGCGACGCTTCCTTGTCCTCCGGATCGAGTCCGAGGACGGGGAAGCGGGGCTCGGCGAATGCGTCGCGACCCAGGACCCGCTCTACTCGAGCGAGTCGGTCGCGACCGCGCGCTGGATGATCGAGACCTACCTGCTGCCCCTCCTCTGGCGCGAGGGAGCGCTGGCGCCGCCGGTCTTCCGCGAGCGGGCACGGGCCTGGCGTGGCCATCCCATGGCCAAGGCCGCCGTCGAAATGGCCCTCTGGGATCTTTGGGCCCGTCGGCATCGGGAGTCGTTGGCCCGCGCGCTGGGCGGCCGTCGCCGGCGCGTCGAGGTCGGTGTCAGCGTAGGAATCCAGCCGAGCGTACCGACCCTCGTCCGGAGGGTCGGGGACTATCTTGCGGATGGATACCGACGCATCAAGATCAAGGTCCGGCCGGGATGGGACGAGCGTCCCGTGGCGGCGCTCCGGAGGGAGTTTCCCGATATCCGGCTGTGGGTCGATGCGAATCAGGCGTATCCGGCCTCCGCGGTCGCGGCCATCCGACGGTGGGCCACGAGGTACGCGGTGGAGCAGGTCGAACAGCCGTTTCCGGAGCACGCTCTCGCGACGCACGCCCAACTCGTCCGGGGAGCCCGGTTCCGGGTGTGCCTCGACGAATCCATCACGGACCTCGCGACGCTTGAAGCGGCCGTCGGAATGCGGGCCCTGACGAGCCTGAATGTGAAAGCCGGCCGGGTCGGCGGTCTGGGGGCCGGCCGTGAACTCGGCCAACGGGCGGCCAAGGCCCGGCTGCCCGCGTGGGTCGGCGGCATGTTGGAGACCGGCATCGGCCGAGCCCACAACGTCGCGCTCGCGAGCCTGACTCCGTTCACGTTCCCGGCTGACCTGTCGGCGAGCAACCGGTACTACCAGCCCGACCTCGTCGAGCCCGCCTTCGAGCTCGGCCCCGGCAGCACGCTCTCGGTGCCTTCCGGCCGGGGGATTGGGGTGGACGTCATCGAGTCGATTTACCGGAGGCATCTCCGCCGCCATCGGGAGTTCCGCCGCAAAACGGCATAAGCAGGGGACCCGCTAGGGGGCTGTGGCCGCACCTCTACCCTCCGGTCGGCGGCGCGGACCGCCGGCCGCGGCCTGGATCCTGCTCCTCGCGGTACTGGTCGGCGTCGCCGCTGCCTTCCTCTCCCGTCCGGTCGGCCCCGTAAGTCCGTCCACGCCTGTCCTATGGACGCTGACGTTGAACCAGCTGAGCGAGCTTTTCCTCATTCTCGTATTGGTCGGCGTTGGATTCTGGCTGTTCTATACGCTGCGGAATGTCTCGGGCCGGGCCCCTATTCCCGGTCAAGTCATCGCGACGATATTGGTGGTTGTACTGCTGGGGGTGCTATTCGTTGAGTTCGCCGGCCTCGTGCACGTCGCCCCGGCGCAGCCTCCTACGAACTCGACGGGACAATCGAACCCTCCGGGGGGCCTGGGTAACGGCGGATTAGGGAACAACACGACCACAATCTTCGGTACGCCGGGCATCACCCTGCCCGCCTGGGCCGGGGTCGCGGCCATCGTGGGCGTCGCGATCCTGGCCGGAGCGCTGCTCGTACCCTACATGCTCGCCCGCGCCGAGGATCGCCGACGGGCACGCAGCGTGGCCGAGGGACCGACCCAGGAGGCTCAGAAGGTCCTTCAGGAGGCGCTCGAGCGGCTGAAGTCCACCGACGGAACCGACGCCCGCGCGGCGATCCTGGCGCTCTACGCCCGGCTGCTCCTCCTGGTCGGGCCGCGACTCGGGACTGTCGAGAGCCTCACACCGGGGGAGATCCAACGCGAGTCGATCGCCTCCCTTGGACTGCGACCACGCGTAGCTCAAGACTTGACGGAAACCTTCGAGGAGGCCCGGTACTCGACCCACCCGATGACGGCCGAAGCAGTGGACCGGGCCCGCGCGGCGCTGGCCGAGGCGATCTCTGACCTGGCGCAAAGCGCGGGAGTGCCCGCGTGAACCTCCTGTCCTGGGTGCTCGTTGGAGGGGCGATCGCCGCTGCGGCCTTCGCCATCGACGCCGGAAACAACCTCGGGACGGCGGTGCCGGCCGCGGCGGCGGGCGTGATCCTCGTCTCCATCGTCGGCGTCGCGGAGCTGCAATCTCGGTCTTCCCGCCTGGTCCCGGTTCGACGGGGGATGGGCCGGCAGCCCACGCCCGGACGCGTCGAGTCGGACTCGCTGCTCCGGCTGCGTCGGTCGTTCGAGACCGGGGAATTCGGCCGTTCGTCGATCCTGGCAACGGTCTGGGCGCTCGAGCGTGGCCTGAGTCCCGCGGAACGGACGTCGTTGAGCCTCGAGGCTGAACGGGCCGTCCTCGATCTTCCTCGGGAGCAGTTCCGGATGTGGGTCGACGACCGATTGCAAAGAATCGAGGCCGCCACGTGAACGCCACCGACGCTCCGCCGGGATGGTTCCGGTGGAGCCCGCGCGCCTACGTGCTGTACGCCGTGGCCGCCACCTTCGTTTTCGCGGCCGTGGTGCTTCGGAACCCGGCGCCGCTGTTCGTGGCCGTGCCCCTTCTCCTCGGGCCGATCGCCGCAACCTTCGGATTCCCGCGCAGCGTCACCTCGTCTACGCTCCAGTGGGACCTTGAAGGGAGCCGGGATCAGGTCAGGGTAACGGGGACGTTCCGTTGGAACTCCCCCATCCGCAACGGTCGGATGATCCCGATTTTCGCCCCACCCCCGTCGCTCCGGGAGGCCGCTCCCCCGGAGCGCGAGGGTGACCCGGCGCAGCTCCATTTCGCGCTGACGTACCGGATTCCCGGCCCCAGCCTGATGGAAATTCCATGCCCGCGTCTGGTCTGGCACGACGCATGGGGCCTGGTGGAACACGAGGTGCCGGTCGTGGGAGGGCCCCTTTCCATCGAGCGATTTCCCCCCGAGATCCACCGGCTCGACCGGATCCGGCTCGAGAGGACCACCCCGTCGCCCGGAGAGATGCGCTCCCGGATGGTCGGCTCGGCGGGGGAATATTTCGCCGTGCGCCCCTCGGTGTCGGGGGACACGCGCCGCCAGATCAACTGGCGGGCGACGGCGCGCGCCGGGAAACTCCTAGCCAACGACTATCACCTCGAACGCACCGGAGATCTCCTTCTCCTTCTCGACCTGCGACCCACCGGACTGGGGCCTGCCCGGGACGACCAGATGCTCAACGTCGCGCGGGCGGCGGCATTCGGGATCGCCGACGCTTTCCTGGCGCAGAAGTCCCGCGTCGGAGTCGGGGTCTTCACCGATCAGTTGGCGGCGGTCCGCCTCGGCACAGGCCGGCTCCAGCGGTTCCGTATCCGTGCGCTGCTTCGCGATGCGACGATGCCGGCAGAGGGCGGCCCGCCGGAGCGCTTCGCCATCTCGGTCCGTCGGTTTTTCCCGCCCGGAGCCTTCACGATCCTGATCTCCCCCCTCGTCGAGGAGGATTCGATCTTGGTCCTTCCCCACCTTCGACGCCGGGGGTTCCCTACCGTGGTCCTGAGTCCATCCCCGCTCGCGGTGCTGGGCCTCTCGGATAGTACGGAAGAGGACCGGGTCGCGACGCGCTTGGTCCGCATCGTGCGACGCCAACGGCTCGGGGACGTCTGGCGTCAGGCTCCCGTGATCGATTGGGATGACTACTGGTCCCTCGCGCCATTTATCCGGTTTCTCCAGAATCCTGCCTTCGGCAACCGGAGGACGTGACGATGGCGGGGTGGCGTCGGTGGAAGAAAGGATGGGACGATATCGTTCCCCTCATGGTTCTCGCGACGCCGATGATATTGCGGACGTTCCTGCCCGGCGCCCGGACGTTCGCCGAGGTGATTCTCGTGGTCGCAGCGGTCGCGGTCGGGCTCGTCCTGAGGCACCTGCTGCCCACGAGTTTCGAGGATCTCGCGCTCGTTCCGCCGGCGCTCATCCTGCTCGTCGAGCTCTCGACCGTCCCGCTAACGGTGGACAGTCTTCTCCTGGCAGCGATGGCGGGTGTCGGGCTACTCCTGTGGGCCGGAGCGGAACCGACGAGCGGGGTCACGCTGGGGCAGCGGCTGGAGCCGGCGGTGGTGCCGACGCTGGCCGTGGGCGTGGCGGTCGTGGTGATGCTCTTCCTCCCGGGAGGGTCGGGGGGGCAGGTCGGCTTCGCTGCGCTGGTGCTGGTCGCGGTGTTGGCGCTGTCCGCCTGGCTCTACGTGCGAAGCGCCGCCGAGGTCACGGACGCGCACCCGACATCCTGATGTGCCCGGTCGTCGTTCGTTGGAGTGGAGACGCCCTCCGGGGCGGCTTCCGGGTGCCGTCGAAGGGTCCCTCCTGACCACAGCGGGCGAGTCGTCCGCGGAGTATGAAGAGAGGACAACCTCGGTATCCGACACCCCCGGCCGGGGTCAGGACGCCGAGAGGGCCGAACGGCCTCCCGTGACGCGAATCCGTTACGGCCGGGGCACAGACGACGACCCGGCGCCACCCCCGCCGCCATATACGAGCGGAGGGCATGGCGCTCGTTCCGAGGGAGCACCGTGCAGGCAGCCCAAGCGAGGCAGGCCATGGCCGACGTCATTGCCGCCGTGCACAAGGCGGTGGTCGGCCGGGACAGCGCGCTTGAACTCGTCGCGACCGGGCTGTTGGCGGATGGGCATCTGTTGCTGGAAGACCTCCCGGGCCTCGGAAAGACGCTGATCGCCAAGTCCTTCTCAAGCGCGCTCGGTCTCGCCTTCGCTCGGATCCAGTTCACCGCCGACCTTCTCCCACAGGACATCACCGGCGGAGAGGTATGGGACGCGGAACACGCCCAGTTCGAGTTCCGGCCGGGCCCGCTCTTCGCCAACCTGGTGCTCGCCGACGAGATCAACCGGGCGCCCCCGAAGGTGCAGTCGGCCCTCCTCGAGGCGATGCAGGAGTACCAGGTCACCAGCGAACGCGCGACCCACCCGCTCGAGCGGCCGTTTCTGGTTCTCGCCACCCAGAACCCCATCGAGCTCGAGGGCACGTACCCGTTGCCCGAAGCTCAGGTCGACCGATTTCTGATGCGACTCTCGGTGGGATATCCTACTCCCACGGAGGAACGAGAGATTCTCGCGCGACGCCAGGCGAGGAAGGACGACCGGATGGACGTGCCGGCCGTGCTGGACCTGCCGCGCTTCCGGGAGGTGCAGAGAGCCGTCGAGGACGTGGAGCTCGACCCGGCGCTCGAGCAGTATGCCGTCGAGCTCGTGAACGCCACGCGGCTGGACCCGCGGGTCGAGGTGGGCGCTTCGCCGAGGGGATCCTCGCGCTGCTCAAGCTGGGCCGGGCCCGGGCCCTCCTGAGCGGGCGGGACTTCACGGTGCCCGACGACCTCAAGGGCGTCGCGGTGCCGGGGCTCGCCCATCGCATCATAATCAAGCCGGAGCCGTGGATTCGAGGCGTTCGCGGCGGCCAGGTGGTCCGCGAGGCGCTCGACCGAGTTCCCGTTCCCAAAGTGCCCTAGCCGTCGCTCCTTGGCAAAGCTCTTTGAACGCCTTCCCGGTCGGCGGCGCGTGTCCGAACCACCTCTCGTTCTGATCGCCGACCCGGTGGATCCGGGCGCTCTCCAGGTCCTCGCGAAGGGTCCGTGTCGCGTCGTCGACGCGTCGGGCGATCCTGCAACGCTTCCGGCCCAGGTGGGAGCGGCGTGGGGGCTCGTCGTCCGGAGTCGGACCAAGGTGACCGACGCCCTCCTGTCGCAAGCCCCCCAGCTCCGGGTCGTCGCCCGCGCTGGGGTCGGGGTGGACAACGTGGACCTCAAGGCCGCGACGGCGCGGAAGGTCCTCGTGGTCAACGCCCCCACCGCCGCCACGACGAGCGTGGCGGAGCTCACGGTCACGTTCGCCCTGCTCCTGGTCCGGGACCTGTACGGAGCGATCCAGGCCACCAAGGGCGGCGCCTGGAAGCGCGGGCTCAACGGAGCCGAGCTCTCCGGGAAGACCGTTGGCCTCGTCGGGTATGGCCGGATCGGTCGCGAGGTGGCGCGCCGGCTCCGGGCATTCGGGGCCTCCGTCGTGGCCTTCGACCCTTTGCTCCCCCGCTCCCCGGACGAAACGCCGTTGGTTCCGCTGGACGAGCTGCTCGCGCGCTCCGACATCGTCAGCCTCCACGCTGCCCTGACGCCCGAGAACCACCACTTGCTCAACGCGGAGCGACTGGCTCGCCTCCGACGCGGTGCCTACATCATCAACGTCGCTCGGGGAGCATTGATCGATGAGGAGGCCCTGCTCGCGGCACTGACCTCGGGCCAGGTCGCCGGAGCCGCCCTCGACGTGTTCGAGCCGGAGCCTCCCACCCGGACGGCCTTGTTGACCCATCCTAAGGTCGTGGCCACGCCCCACTTGGGCGCGTCCACGCCGGAAGCTCAGAACCGGGCCGGGGTTCAGGTGGCGGAGGAACTCCTTCGCCTTCTCCGGGGCGAGGAACCGCTTTATCTCGTCAATACCGAGGTGCGAGCGCATCCATGACGTTCGACCCCGAGACCGCGACCTTCCTGATCGCCGGACCGGTCCGCATCCATCCGCGGGTGCTCCGGGCGATGAGCTTCTCCTCGGTCAATCACCGGGGCGACTACTTCCACCAGCGCGTCGGCGAGATCCGAGAGATGTTGCCCATGCTGTTCGGCGCGCCGGGGCATCATGCGATCCTCTCGGGCAGCGGTACCGCCGGACTCGAGGCGACGTACTCCGCCCTGCTCCGGCCGGACGACCACGTGGTGGTGCTGTCGAACGGAAACTTCGGCGAGCGGGGGGACGAGATCGCCCGGCGGTACTCGAATCACGTGACCACGATCTCCGCGCCGTGGGGCCACCCGGTGTCGCCCGACTCGCTCGCGGCCGAGCTCGGGAAGGGGGAAGTCCGGGCCGTCATCACAGTCCACAACGAGACCAGCGCAGGCTTCGCTTCAGAAAGACGTCTTCACCGAAAGCGATCTCGACTACTTCCGCGCCGCGTTTCGCAATCCCTATTCGCTGACCGCCGCGATCAACTACTATCGCGCGAACTTCCGCACCGGCTTCATGGCCAGGCCCGGCTCCAACTCCTGGATCGGCCGGAAGATCTCGGCGCCCACGCTTTTGATCTGGGGCGAGCAGGATTTCGCACTCGGGGAGGAACTGACCTACGGGATGGAGGGGCTGTTCACCGGTCCATTTGAGATCAAGTACATCGCGGACTCCGGCCATTGGGTGCAGAATGAGAAACCCGAGCTGGTGAATCAGTACGTCCGCGATTTCCTGGATTCCACCCGCCCGCGTAGTTCCGCCGGCCCATTTCCCGCCCTGACTTTACACCGCTGTGCGCCGCGCTTATCCTCATTTCAGGATCGAAACGCCTCGGACGCCGCCTTTCTCACGGATCCCGGTCAAAATCCCGGATGGTCGTCTGTATAGGAGCTTCCCGGCAAACTCAGAAGGAGGGGCTTTTATGCCCACTAAATTGTATGTAGGCAACCTTGCCTACGCGGTTACGCAGGAAGACCTGGCGGAACTCTTTGCGCAGGCGGGAAAGGTCGAGAGCGCGGTCGTCGTGACCGACAAATTCTCGGGGCAGTCGCGCGGCTTCGGTTTCGTCGAGATGGCTGAGGCGGCCGACGCGACCAAGGCAATCCAGACCCTCAATGACACCGACCTGAAGGGCCGAAAGATCAAGATCGACGAGGCTCGCGCCAGCACCGGCGGCCCGCGCGGCGGTGGCGGCGGCGAAGGCGATCGCCGGCGCGGCGGCAGAGAGGGCGGCGGCGGCGGTGGTGGCAGAGAGGGCGGTGGCGGCGGCGGAAACCGCAATCGCTGGTAGAATTTCGCGTCGCGTATCGCGATTCGACTTATCGCCAGTGAAAAGTGAAAGGTAAAAAGTGAAATAGTTGAATTGGCGGCGTGGTCGGAGCGGACAGCTCCTGCCGCGCCGCTATGTTTTTCCCACTCACTCACGCATCAAAACTGCCCGCGAGCCTCTTCCACACGATTGCTCATCTGCTATCGTTATGCGCCGAAACGGAAGCCAACCGGCGCCCAAAACAAGAACCTCTGGATGAATCTGATCGAATGAGAAAAGCAATACTCTCGGTTGCGGCGGCCGCCGTCGCGCTCGCGTCCACCCTCGCTGTCCCGCCGACCGCGTCATACGCCGACACCGCCGACACCGTCCCTTCTGGAACGATGCGCAATGTCGCCGGCATCGTGACCCATCGCGATGGACGCGTCGTGCAGGTCGGCACCGCATTTTTCGTCGCCGTGCCGAGCGAGGTGTTCCCCGGCCGCTCGTTCGTTTACCTGGTGACCGCACACCACAATCTGCTCGACGACGGCGGCAATCCGCGTGCCGGCCTCTTCCTCACGCTCGAGGACGCCAAGACCGGTGCGATGCGCGAGGAGCCGCTGCCGCTTGAAAACCGCTGGGTGCTCGATCCGCAGGAAGAAAAGGCCGACGTCGCCGCAGTGCCGTTCACCCCCCAAAGCGCGAGCATCGCGCCCATCGCGCTTGGCTCTCTGCTCGGCAGCGACGATCCGCTCGCCCGGCCCGAAACCGGCGCGCAGGTGTACTACCTGACCGCCGCAACCGTGGGCGTCAAACTTCGGCGCTTCGAGGCGCTCGCTCGTTTCGGCCACGTCTCCGTTCCGGCGCCCGCCGACACCGAAGTCATAGGCGCCGGCTTGCAGCAACTCAGCTATCTTGACGGCGGCGGGGCGCCCGGATTTTCCAGCGGCGCCCCGGTCTTCGTCAGCGCCGGGCTGCGCTTTGCGCTATGGGGGAAATTCTCGAGGCCAACACTCCTCTCAACACCGATCCGGTTTTTTCCGGTCTGGCCGGCGTTCTCCCGGCCAGGTTCGTCGCCGATACTGTCAAGGCGATGGGTGCGGTGCAGGACAAGGCGCTGCGCGGCGCCAAGCTGCCCGAGTGATTTGGGTCGCGCGATGCGGATTCGATTTGATTCGTACAGCCGATTTCCAGCTATAATGTCGGGCGCTGTCAGTTGAATTGTTGAATGCTTGATTTCGCATCGATACGCGGATAGCAGGAATAGTTCGGGCTCCGCGCACAGGAACCCGACCTTGCCCGGTAAAATACTCCCCGGTAGCTCAGTCGGTAGAGCGGACGGCTGTTAACCGTCATGTCGCTGGTTCGAATCCGGCCCGGGGA
>CAWBEU010000003.1:0-12131 GCA_963787975.1 uncultured Thermoplasmata archaeon | reverse complement strand
AAGCGCCGCGGCGGTCCTCCATCCAGGGAGGCCCTCGGTGATCGGTGCCCACGACTCCGACGCGATCTGGGCGCACGACCTGACGAAAGTCTACGGCAAGCTCACGGCGGTCGACCATATCGACATGGAAGTCCCGGCGGGCGGGGTGTTCGGCCTTTTGGGTCCGAACGGCGCCGGCAAGACGACGATCATCAAGCTCCTTACGGGGCTGAGCGACCTGTCCCACGGCGAAGCGATGGTCGCGGGGTTCGACGTGCGCCGCCAACCGATGGAGGTCGAGGCCCGGATTGGGTGGGTGGCGGCCGAGGTGGTCACCGACGACAATTTCACCGGGATGGAGAACCTCTGGCTCCAGGCGAAGTTTCAGCGCCTCAAGGACTGGCGACCTCGCGCCGACGACCTGCTCCGCTACTTCGACCTGACGGACCGGCAAAAGGACAAAGTGGGCACCTACTCCACGGGCATGCGGAAGAAGCTCGAGATCGCGCTCGCGCTCCTCCACCAGCCGTCGGTCATCTTCATGGACGAGCCCACGATCGGACTCGACCCCGGCACGCGCCGGATGCTCTGGGAGCTCATCACCGGCGTCAACAAGGAGTTCGGGATCACGGTCCTCCTCACGAGCCACTACATCGAAGAGGCTGACGCGCTCTGTGACCAGATCGCGATCATCGACCATGGGAAGTTACGTCGCGACGGGCACGCCTTCCGCCCTCAAATCCCGGGTGAAGGGCGATTTCATCGAACTCGAGACAAGTGAGAATGTCACGGAGGCGACGCTTCGGGCGATTCACGGCGTGACCGAGGTCCGGACCCAGGGGAAGACCTGGATCCTGCGCGCCACGTCGGCCGAGGAGGTGCTGCCGAACCTCCTCTCCCACGTCGATACGCACGACATCCGCGGATCAACGTCGAGAGACCCAGCCTCGAGACGGTGTTCTTGGACCTGACCGGACGGAAGATCGAGGAGGACACCGGCGAGGTCCACGACTATCGGAAGTTCTACGCCACCGTCCGGAGAGCCCGGCAATGAGCAGCGAAACAAAGTTTGCGACGATAACGAAGCCGTCCGAAGCGCCGACCGGTCCAATCTTCGGCCAAGGGAGCCAGTTCGAGGGGCTCTACGCGCGAGAGCTGCTCCGTACGTTCCGGAACCCCTGGGTGCTCGTGATCACGATCGTGCAGCCGTTCATGTGGCTCCTGTTCTTCGGGAGCAGCTTTGCCAACGTTCCGCTGAGCGCGCTCGACGCACTCCTCCACACCCACATCCAGAGTTACCTTCAGTTCCTGCTGCCCGGCGTTCTCTCGACCTCGATGCTCACCATAGGGATGTTCGGCTCGATGAGCACGATCCAGGACAAGCGGTTCGGTTACATGAAGCGGATTTTGCTCACACCGACCCGCCGGGCGACGGTCTTCCTGGCCAAGGCGCTGGGCTCCGCCACCCGGGGCATTGTGCAGATCCCGGTCATGGTGGCGGCGGCCCTGCTCTTCGGGGTCCGGTTCAGCGGGGATCCGTTCCTGTGGGGGGCTTGGATTCTCGGCTTGGTCCTCCTCGGGTTCGGCTTCTCCTGCATGTTCCTCGCCCTGACCGCCTCCAGCACCGACTGGCAGACGCCGGGGGTCATCTCGAACTTCATCACGATGCCGCTGATGTTCGCGAGCAGCTCGTTGTTCCCCGCGACCAACTTTCCGTCCTGGATGCAGGCCATCTCGAACTGGAACCCGGTCACCTACTCGGCGCTCTTCGGTCGGGACATCCTCATCTCCGGCATTGCCCACTGGAATTATCTGGCCTACCTCGCGATCTTCGCGCTGCTCATGGGCGTCATCGGGACGCTCGTCGCCTCCAAGTACCTGAAGGCCGAATGAGCATCGGCCGGTCGCGATGACCGGGGTCTGCTCCGAGCTGGCCGAGGCGATGGCGCCGAGGAGTTCAACCCTCAGCGACCACCCCGTCGCGTACGGAAGTAGGCATGCGGGTCAGAGTACGGGGATTCTCGCGCAACCAAGCGGTTAAGTGGGCGGGCTCGGGATGCCCGTCGCATGGGCCTCCCCGAGCTGTTCGTCGCCGCCCTGATCGCGGGCATCTCAGTCGTTAACTCGGTCGTCGCGCTCGGAGCTTGGTCGCGAGCCCGAGGATCCTCGGCTGCTCCTGGTGGCGGGCGCCAACGTCAGCCTGCTGCTCGTGGGACTCCTTTGGGCTTGGGGACAGCTCCCGGGAGGACCCTCCGAGTTCGACAACCCCTCCTGGCCGGTGCTGATCCTGGTCCTGGCGGCGGCGCTTTTCTTGTTGGGCACGGCCCTACTCCCCCGCCGAACGTGAGCGATGGAGGACGACCTCCTCGCGCTCGAGACTCGTCGCCGAATCTACACGGTGGTCGTCCGGTCACCGGGTCTCGGTAGTCGCGAGATTCAGCGGCAGACGGGGATGGCGTGGGGGGAGACCACGTACCATCTGGACCGCCTCGTCACGGCAGGCCTTGTTCATCGGGAACAGGGCGGTCATCAGGACTACTACTTCGCCGCCACCGTTCCGCTGGGGGACCGGACGCTCCTGCGGCTCGCCCGTTCGGAGGCCTCGCGGCGAGTACTCGGCGCGCTGTTGACCGTCTCCGACGTGACCGTCCCTGAACTCCAGGAACGCACCGGGCTGAGTCCGGGCGGGCTGTCGATACACTTGCGCCGTTTCCTGGAGACGGGGCTCGTCCAGTCGGGACACCGGGAACGGTTTCGTACAGTTCAGCATCGTGGACCGGGACCGCGTGGTCCGGCTCCTCGTGGCCTATCGATCCGGCTTCGCTGATGGCTGGGTCGACCGTCTCCTCGAGACCTGGTCGGAGGTCTTCCGTCCGTGAAGGTTTCGGGATTGGACCATCGATTTTCGCCCCCGCACCAAAAACGAGGTGATACGTCCCCTCCGTGGACCCTCCCGATGAGGAGCGTACCCCTCCCCGCGGAACTCCGCGCGTCCGTCTCTCCCGGACGCTCCCGCGGGTGGGCACGCTCCTCGTCCTGCTCGCCGTGGCGGCCCTCGTGGCGGTAACGCCCGCCCGGGCCGCGTCCTCCGACTACGGACCTTATTCTTGGAGCAACGGAACCGTCCTCTGCGTGTTCAATGACACCCAACCCTCGGTCACCGTATCGGCGACGGACTTGAACGGAACCGGCATGAGCGCCGGCCTCGACCAGATCGCCGAGCTCTCGCCGTCGGGAACGCCCGTCACGAACGCGGTCATCAGTTCCGTCACGTGGAATCCGGTGGACGACAGTACGGCGACAGCGTTCGTGATGAACTACTCCGACTCGGTCCCTGTGACGAGCCCCGGCACGCCGTCCCACGTGGTCGGCGCCGTCCAGGTCACCGTGAACTTTACCCTCCACCGGAACCCGACCGGCGCATCTCAGGCCGACCAGGTCTCGTTCCAGCTCTCGATCCACGGGTGGCCATGGCAGAACACGCAGGATACGCTCGCTACGATCGTGCCGATCTGGTCCGCCTTCACCAGACGGAGCACCTCGTCGTCGGGTCGCTCACGAGTCCCCGTGTCGAGAGCGTCCGGACGACCAACGGCCAATCGTTCGAGTCCTCCGAGGCCGGTGCCTCCGCGAACACGACGGGGGTTCCTCGGTCGCGGTCTCAGCCCAGACAACGAATTACCTCCGCCATCGCGACCACGACCCTCACTCTCGGGCCGGGGGTCGGGGGGGCTTTCGTCCTTACCTACCAGGCCACACTGGGGATTGACCCGGGCACCCGGGTGCTCGGCCTTCCGTTGTATGATTACGCCGCCGTCGCGGGCGGAGCGGGGCTGGTCGCCCTCGTCGTGGGCGATGGGTACGCGCCGCCTCCGCCGCCACCCCTCGGATTTGACCTATGTGGAGGAACCAGAATGAATAGCATCGAAGAGTCGGTCTCGTCGAGCCCCCGAACCCGGCGCGTGGTCTCGCTCCCGTGCGGGCATCGACCTCCACGTGAGCCTCGACGCCTCCCTGCTCGCCGTCTCGGGGCCGGTGCTCGACCACCAGTCGACCTGTCGACCCGAGCGACCTCCGACCTTCGCCGCGTGGTTCAGCGTGGCACCGCTCGACAAGGGGCAACCCGATACCCTCGCCGCGCGCCCTCCGATCCCGGAGAATCTCGTCGCGTAATTACCAAGGCGACCCCGGACGAGGAGGCGCGGGGGTCGCACTCGCGCGCCTCTCGCCCAGGTCGTCGGAATCGGTTTTCCTTCCCGGACGGATCCAGGAGTTCCTTCACCGGCTCGAGCTTGGGGACCGAGACGGTCAAGATGCCGTTCTCGAGCAGAGCCTCGGTCTTGTCGGGCAGGATCGGCGCGGGGAATCGCATGCGGCGGTGGTAGCTGGCCTCCGTCCGTTCCCGGTAGAGGTAGCTCTTGGTCAGTGCCTCCTTGACCGGTGGCTCCACCTCGGCCTTGACGTCCAGAGTCTGTCCCCAGAAGCGGATCTCAATCTTGTCCTTGGGGACGCCCGGCAGGCTCGTCTTGACCAAGTAAGCGGTCGGGGTTTCCTCGATGTCGATCGGCGGAGTGATCCCCTCTTCCCAGCGGGTCGGGATCGTTCGAGGAAGCAACGTGCGCATCAGGTTCCGGAGCCGGTTCTCGAACAGCTCCATGTCCAACCCGACCTCACGGATGTCTTGGCGGAAACGCTCCAGGACGTTCTCGCCGGCCTCCTCTAGCTGGGCTACGTTCAACGGTTCCTCTATGGGCTTCACGTGGCGCTCGCTGCTCATTGCCATGTCCATTTCCCCCTGGGGGACAGCATTGGCTCGGAGTGTGAAAATTTGTACGTCGAGCCCCGGTTTACGAGAGGAGTTCTAATCATCCGGGACATCTAGAATGTCCCGTCTATTCCCCAATCGACCGTGTGCCCGGGGCCAAAGGGCCGGACGGGTCGAGGGTCTACGGGGGCGACGACCCGTCCGGAGGTCCAGAGCCGCTAGACGGGCTACCCTCTGACGGACCAAAGGACGCTATCGAGAATGGTGCCTCACCCCTCGATGTTCATGGGACGACTGAGGCGGCACGGCACCAAGGCACGGGGCTCGCAACGACGCGAACTCTGGTCGCCCTCGGCGGGACCGCCATCCAACGAGCTCACGGCGCCGGCACGATCTCTTCTGACTTGATGCCGTCACTCGCGGGCGTACTGTTCGGTGGACGTGAAGTCTACCGGGAACTCCCGAGCACCTCCGTATTGAGGAGGTCCTCGCTGCGGAAGTAAATAGACGGACCACTCCTTCTTCAACGGCGGAACCGATGACGGCCGAGACGGTCCAGGACCATGTTCGTTGGCCGGGCGGAGACGGTGGAGGCCCTGCATAGTCGCTTGGAAGCCGCACGGGCGGGCACGGGCGGAGTCACCCTCCTCGTGGGGGACACGGGGGTCGGAAAGTCGACCCTAGTCGCTGAGCACGTCCGGGACGTCCGGGCCCGCGGGATTCGCTTGTTGATCGGCCGGGCCCTCGCGCTCGATGACCCGCCTCCGTTCTCGCTCATCCAGTCCGCCTTCGAGAGCATGCGCGACGATCCGGCCCTTCAGGTCCGACAAAGCTCCCCCGCTCGACGGCGACCAGGCCGTCCCCGACTTCGCCCCCCTCCTTGCTGAGGCGGCCTTTCCTGCCAGGGTCGGCATCGAACAGCGGCTCCTCAAAGCCCTTGACGAGATCGAAGAGCGGGGCAAGAAGTCGCGGGAACGGGTCCTGACAGGGATCGCCGATAAGTTCCTCGAGCTCGCTCAGGGGGGCCCCACGGTCCTCATCCTCGACGAGCTCCATCGCGCGGACGAGTCGTCGCTGACCGCCATAGAGTTCCTCGCAAACCAAGTCCAGAACCGGCCCCTCTGGATTCTGGCGACCAGCCGTCCATTCGCTTCCCTCTCGGGACCGGGGCGGGTCACAGCTCGAGGGGTTTGAGCGCGCGACCCACGCTGAACAGATCGTCCTGCACCCGCTGACGTCGGGAGAGGTCGCCAGCTTCCTACGAATGAACGACCGTCCCGGGAAGTCTCCCCCGAGGAGGTCGCGCGGCGCTTCGCCGAGGCCGGTGGGAATCCCCTCCTCCTCCAGCAGCTTGACCGTCGGGCCCGCCCCGGCAGCAAGGTTCGGGGCCCTGCGGCGGCGGGGTCTCCCCCCCTCGACAGGGAGGCGCAGCGTACGCTCGACGTCGCCGCGGTGCTCGGGCCAGAGTTCACCTTTGGCCTTCTCCTGGGTGTGAGCGGCGAGAACGAGGAGCGCCTCACGAAGGTTGTCGCCCGTCTCGTCGGTCAGGGGTTCCTTCTGGAGCGCACCGACGAACTCCTCGAGTTTCCACAGGATCGGCTCCGGGAGGAGGTGTACGGCCACATCAGCGAGAGCCGCCGCCGCCTCCTCCATCAGCACGCGGGTGAGACCCGGGAGGCGATGGGCAGAGGGGACCTGAACCGGGTCTTCGGTCTCGCCCGCGACTTCTATCTCGGCCAAGTGGACCGGAAATCGATCGAGTACGACCGCATCGCCGCCGAGATCGCCGAGGGCGCCTCGGCGCCAGACGTCGCCCGCGACTTTCTCGCCCGCGCCCTCGAGAGCCAACGCGACCTGGACCCGGGGGACCGCAAGGGAGAGTCGGAGCTCGTCCTCGAGCTCGCGCGCGTAACCTACCAGCTCGGTCGTCTGGAGGAGGCGGAAGGGGTCCTTCGCGACTTCCTCGACGGAGGAAAAGGCGACCCGCGCATCTCGCCGTCCATTCGGGCCACCCTCGAGATCTACCTCGCGCAGGTCCTGACCGCCCGGGGAGACCTGCGCGTCGCGAGGGAGCTCGCGGAGAACGTCCTTTCCTCCCCGGAGCTCGAAGACCAGTTGCTCCTCCGCATCGGAGCCCATGCCCACCTCGGCCTGGCGCTCTACTACGAAGGGCGCTATCCGGAGGCTCTCGCCCATCACATGGAAGTGATCCGGCTCGCGCGGGAGGCCGGGAACGAGCGGGCACTTGCGCACGCCCAGTTGTGGCGAGCGGGCTGCCTTGCGATGATGGGCCAGTCGGAGGAGGCGCTTGTGGAGGCACGCCAGGTCGCGGTAGCGCTCGACCGGTTGGGATCACGTCGGGGAGTCCGCCCAGGGCCACCTGTTCCTTGGGAACATGCTGGCCGACAACAAATCCACCCCTCAGATCCGGCAGGAGGCGATTGCCGAGTTGGGGAAGGCGATTCGGCTGGGCGCGAAGGCTCAGGACCCCCGCCGCGTCGGCTGGGCGTTCTACCACACCGCGGAGCTCCTGCGCGAAGAGCGGCGGTTCAAGGAAGCAACCGAAAACGCTCAGCAGGCGTACAATACCCTCTCTCGGATTGGAGACCGGGTCGGCCAGGCCGTATCGGTAAAGGTTCGGGGGCAGGTAGCGATGGACCGGGGCACCTACGACGCCGCGGAGGCCGACCTCAGCGAGGCGCACCGACTGCTCCAGGGACGGAATAGTACGCTGAATGAGATCGACGTGGTACTTCGGCTCGCCCAACTTTCCTCCGCTCGCGGGGACCGCGCGAGCGCCGGACGTCACGTCGCCGAGCTCGAGCAACTGAAACTACCCGCTCTTCGGCCCGACCTAGCGGCGGAATTCGAGCAGCTCAAGACCAAGCTCGCCGCGAACGAGGGTAGCAGTACCGCCGGCTGAACATCTCTCGGTCGACTTCGCCGGGAAGTCCGCCGAGTCCTTGGCGGAATTTGGTGAAGCCCGTTGGCGAACATCGATTCAGATGGTCGACTCCAGAGGCTCTCGTCACAGGACGAGCTCGTTTCGAACAGAATGCGAAGGTTTTTGATTTGAAGGCGGCTTGCGACCGCCATGCCCCTCTACATGGACGTTCACCGCAAGGTGAAGGGTGTTACCGCCGAAGCCGTCGCACAAGCCCATGCGAAAGATCTCACAGTGCAAGGCAAGCATGGCGTGAATTTTCGAAGCTACTGGGTCGACGAGAAGAACGAGACGGTCTTTTGCCTGGTCGAGGCACCAAGCCCCGAGGCAGCGAATCGAGTGCACAAGGAGGCTCACGGTCTCCTCGCCGACGAGGCCCACGAGGTCACCCAGGGCTGAGCCCGTTTTCTCCACCCTCGTTCAACTGACGTAGCCCACTCGTGTTCTCCCTGCCATAGGATCTCGGACGCGAACGTTTGCTTGCCAGCAGACTGAGTCAAGCAAGCCCCTGCCATGGGCAGGAGGCCCAGTCTCCGCAACTCACCCAAAGGATTCGTGGGCGGCAATACCCAGTGCCGGTTGCGCAACGCTAACGAGCTGGGTGTCCGACCAGCCGACGGCGATGGCGTCCTGCCAAGGATCGGGATACCCCATGAATTGAGAGAGATGTCGTCCTACGCCTTTGGCGACCAGCTCGGTAGATAAGGACTAAGCACCGATGGAACTATGGCCCCCCCGTCCATCTGAACCCGTTCGGGGAATGAACGGAGTAGGGTCACCATGGGAAAAGCGGAGCGGAAGGGGTTTGCATCGCCAGATGAGGTGCGCAAGTTCGAGAAAGGGAAAGTCGAGCTCGTTAAGATTGGAGGCGGGGTCGTCGGACGCTTGACGCTCGAGCCGGGGCTGGCGCTGGTCCACCCACGTGAAACCCCTCGCGAAGACGGAATGGTGCGAAGCGCCCCATTTTCAGTTTCAGGTTTCCGGTCGACTTCATGTCAAGATGGCCGACGGCTCTGAGTTCGAAACGGGCCCTGGCGAGGTCGTGGCGCTGCCATCCGGACACGACGCATGGGTCGTGGGAAATGACCCGGTCGTCGTTGTCGACTGGGCCGGCGCCAGTAACTACGCGAAGGGATAGTCCGGCAGGGCACCCATTTCCAAATAGACCCCGGATCGACCCGGCTGGGCGACCATGCCGCTGAGCGACACAGTCGTTATCGATCCCAGGTTCCAAGGCATTCCCCAAATCGCCCTCGGAGGCTACGTTGGGGGGCTCCTCGCCGGAGAATGGACAGAGGCCGAGGCGGTCTTCCATCGACCGGTTCCTTTGGGTCGTCGTCTGCGGGTAGAGGGTCTAGGGGGTCAGGAGACCGCGCTTCTGGATGGCCAGGAGCTGTTGGCCAAGGCGCGGCCTTTGCGGGTGGACGTTCCGGCGCCCACCGCCGTAACGTTGGAGGAGAGCGAAACGGCACGACGCGGGTACCCTGGATTCAGTCGGCACCTGTTTCCGAATTGCTTCGCCTGTGGAACGGCGCGGGCGGAGGGGGACGGGCTGCGTATATTTGCGGGCCCCGTCGCCGGTCGCGAGGCCGTGGCGAGTCCTTGGACTCCGAAGCAGGATCTTGCGGTGCGAAGCGGCGAGGTCGCATCTGAGTACATTTGGTCGGCGCTAGAC
Source organism: uncultured Thermoplasmata archaeon (assembly GCA_963787975.1). Classification (GTDB taxonomy): domain Archaea; phylum Thermoplasmatota; class Thermoplasmata; order Lutacidiplasmatales; family UBA184; genus JAKIWV01. The sequence continues at coordinate 2,768 of CAWBEU010000003.1, read as the reverse complement.
TGCCCGAGCATCTGGGCCTTGGCCATGCAGGAACCTCTCGACTCTTCAGAGCGGGTCGTCTCCGCACGAATGGCAGTCCAGCAGATGGCTCCTGTGACACCTTTGGAGCCTCACATCGTGATGGCCTGGGCCATTGGTCGAGAGGGAAGGACCCGAACGGGCGGGGCCTCGATTCTGTCCGCGACTGGGGAGATATGCGTTGTCGCTCGTCACACGCTGCTGGTGACCGAGTGGGGAGTCCCTCTAAGCCTCGCCGGCTGGAAATGAGGTGAACTCTTCCCAGGGTCACCCATCCCCTCCCCGTTTGCCTCATCTTGGAGGCCCCGGGGGCGCGCCAATCTCGCCTTACGTCGCTGCGTTTCCCCAGAGTTACGTATTAATCCCGGGAGAAAGTCCCGGCTTCCGTGCCGCGGTCGATAGAGTTCCCGGCAAGCCCGCTGGCGGAACGACTGGGGAAGGTTCCCATTCTCGCGAGCCTTTCCCAGCGCCAGTTGAGGGCCCTCGCGAAGTGGGTGAAGGTCCTCGCCTACGCAGAAGGCGAAACGGTTGTCAAGCGCGGCGAAGGGGGGATTGCGATGTACTTGATCCTCGAGGGGTCGGCGGAGGTCCGGCGCGGCAGTCGCCGGCTCGCCACCCTGGGAGTGGGCCAGTTCTTTGGCGAGATGACCCTCTTCGACGATCAACCACGGTCCGCGGACGTCGTGGCGCTTCGTCCCTCGAAATGTGCCGTCCTTTCCAGATGGGAGTTCTGGGGGTTCGCCCTTTCTCAGCCGACCCTCCTTCGAGGTATGCTCGAGGAGATGACGAGTCGTCTCCGCGAAACCGAGCGTGCCCTCTCGGAGTGATCGACACCGTTCGACCGGTGACTGCGTCGCTCAAAACGACCCCATTTTGCCAGGTGTCCGAGGCGGGAACGGCTGAATAGTTCAAATCTCCCTTACGGCGACCTTCATCCGCCGCCTTTCCAGGGCGACAGATCCAGTCAAAGACATCGGGAGGGCTGCGGATAGCAGCAGAACTAGCCGGGACCCGGGGGTCACAACCCTTTCCTACAGAGCGTGAATAGGAGCGGATGGAGATCGAAGATGGCGCAGGTCGAGGCGGAGTGGCAGCGGGTTGCGAATCGAGGTGAGCCCTCCGAAGGTTTGACTCGGTACATTGAGGTACGTCAGGGGCAGGCACTGTTGGTTCGCCGGGGAGGAAAGTTGTTCGCCGCCCAGGCCAATTGCGGTCACATGAGATTTCCTCTCGCCGACGGGAAGATCGACGGCACGGTGCTTACATGCCCCTTACACAAGGCCCAGTTCGACCTCTCCACGGACGCGGTCGTACGTAAGGCGCGGGTTCCGGGCCTCATCGCGTACACCAAAATGGGTCGAGGGATCCTGTCGGTGCCGACCGAGCCTCTCAAAGTCTACGACGTTGACGAGCGGAACGACGGCGTTTACGTTCGATCTCGAAGCTAGATTCGGTCCTTCGAAGAGCCCCGTCAAATCTCCTACAGATACGTGGTCAAACGTCGCCCCTTCTCGGCGATAAATCAGCGGATTAGGTCGGAAGGGATATTCAAACCGTCCGGGGGTTCAAATCCTTCGATTCGGGCCAAATGCCTGGCCGCGGTCGGGTCAGAGCCGCCGACGGAGCTCTCTAACGGTCTTTTTCGTTACCCCGGCGCTCCTTTCGATCATGACGACCCAAAGCATGTCGCCCGCCACGGTGTAGAACACTCGCACGTCCGAGGACACGTGGAATCTCCAAACCCCGCGCAGCTCGGCGACTTCCTTGATTAAAACCCCCGGATGGGAACGAAAGGGGGCGGCTCGGAGGAACTCCAGCTGCTCTAGAATCCGTCGGCGCAGGGAGACCGACAGCTTGGACCCATCCCTAACGGCACGTGGGTCGAACCCGATCAGGTAGGGGTTCAGACCCCCCACCTTCGGTAGACCTCGTCGGCGGGAATCGCCTTTACGCGTCCGGTGCGGATGTCGGCCACTCGTCGCCTCAGTTCTGCGATAACCCGGGGGGGATAGTACTCTTCGGCGAGTTCCTGAATCAACTCGTCGTAACTTTCGCCCGGACGTTTCATTGACTCGAGCAGTTGACGCGTGCTCGTTCGAACGGTGATCGTAGTGGGACGGTCGGCGACGGCCATCGACGACAATAGCCGGACAATTGGTTTAAGGCTTGTGTCCAGCAACCTGTGAAGAAGTGGGCAGGCTCAACGGAAGGACCCTTACGAAGATCGAGACGTCGGTTTCCGAACCTGATGTTGCCATTGCCGTCGGGGCCTCGTACGCTCCAAAGCGGCGGTCATCGACCGCAGGCTCCCTCCCCCAGGCAGACCCAAACATAGGTGGTGCCAGCGACGTAAGAACTAACGTGGTCCGTCAGTTCGATAGGGACACGATGACCCCCTCGTTCGCCCGTCGATTCCGGGATCGGTTGCGCAGCCCCTGAGACCTGGCTCCCACGGCGGTCGAGGTTGAATCTGGGATTCCACGGACGACGTGGATTTTCTTCGGGAGATTGATTCTCGGCGATCGACCAAGGAGTGGACACCGCCGCCGGAGCGGTTCGGCTGCGACTGGCCGGGATGCAGCCGCGTACCGTTCGTCGAGGTCTACCCTTACCATCGTGGCTGGAGCTACCTCTGTCGTCGGCACTTCTATCGGGATCGACTGAGCGACTTGATCCGGGTCAGGGGGTACCCGAACCTCTGGTGTTACGAAGTTGCCCCTGAGAATCTATCCGGAAACCGGGTCTGACTG
>CAWBEU010000002.1:0-211576 GCA_963787975.1 uncultured Thermoplasmata archaeon | reverse complement strand
TTCTTGTCAAACGCCAACTCCTGAGCTCCGTTGAAACACCCTAGCCCGAAGCCTCCGCAGAAGAGCGGGAACTCGTCGTAGAAGACGAGGAAGGCGTCTTGGCTGGTGGCGATCTTCGCGAAGTCATTGAGTTGGTAGGGGTACCCCGGCTCGTACGGGTTGTAGTTCGCGTTGAGGAAGTAGGTGTCGTAGGGGCCCATCGGGTTCGGCCCTTCGCTGACCGCAATTCCTTCGTAGCAGGCGTTGGCGAGGCCCGCGAAGCACCCGGCAAACGTGCCTCCGATGCTCTCGTTGGTATCCGAGACGATCTCCGTGAAGAACCAGTGCCCGCCGTTGGAGTAGTCGAAGAGGCACGAGGGGTCCCCGCCGCTGCTCCATCCCCGCTCCGTGAGTCCCATCAGGCTGTCGAGGGACAAGGGCAAGGAAAGGCGGTCCAGGGCGCTGTTGAAGATCAGGACCTCCCCGATGTTGTTGGTCTCGACGGCGTAGGCGGCGTTGGCGCAGAGGCCTTGGTCCGCGGGTTCGACGTCTTCGTTGTATAGGGTGGCGCTCGAAACCGCGTTCAAGCCCTTTACACCCGTGGCGCCGCCCGAAACCGACAGGATGTTGTCGCAACCCGGACCCAACGGCTCGCAGCTAATCGTTGGGATGGTGCTCAGGTCGGAGTTCTCGATGGTGGGATCGATGATCTGCGCCGAGTTCTGAGGTGTATTGGGTTCGTTGCCCGATGGAGCGAGCGGGTCACCGCTGCCCTGGGCGCCGACATTGTTGCTATTCGGAGTGTACAGGACCAAAAGGGCCCGAGAGCAACGCGCAATCGGGATGATTACAGCCAAGTGCCGCGGGGCCGACGAACGTCGGTGCCCCAGTACCAAGACTCGAGCTAGTGACCGTTAATGGAACGCCCACCGAGGCAGTGGCCGGAGCCACCGCCGGGCTCGCCGCAGCCGGCGAACTCTGTGAATTCGCAACCCCGATTCCCAGCCCAAACCCGGCCCATGCCAGTGTCGCCAAAATTACGACTGAAAGGGTTACCCATTTCGCCTTCTTCGATATGCTCGGGATAAAGACCATCCCCAGGCGCCGTATAACCTACTGTGGTATCTACGTTGCGTCGCCAGCATCGGCTTAGATTTGGCGACTCCACCGGACCAGGCCCAGAGGGGATTTCGTCGGCTCCACTGGCGGGCCTGTCACAACACTCCTCTCCAGAGGTGGATGCCACGCGCGTCCGCTCGCCGGCGAGATTGAGCGACATCAAGAAGCTGGCGTGATCGCCCGATGTTCCGAGGTTCAGCGTCGCAGACGACCGGCATACTCCCGCTGACCTCGACAAAGTTCCACCTGAGACGGGCTGCGCCCTCGGATTCGAGCGGGCTAACCAATCAGAGGCGGGGAAACCCCTCACGCCCCCCGCTCAGGACCCTCACTCCGTGTGGCTCGGGCGCTGCCTGCTCAGCGTTCGCGGCCGGTCTGCCCAGCCCGTGGCTCTCCTTAGAGGCCAAAGAACCGGAGCGCACCGTGCAGGAGTTGTCCAAAACTGATCCCAACCGACTCGAGTGCGTAGGCGCCAAGGAGTATGAGTGCCAGAGAGAGGACGGCGTCGAGAAGGACTCCGCCGCGCCGGTCGAACCGGTATCTCCGAAGGGACATGGGTAGCCAGGCGAACACCCGAAGCGTGCACCCTTATTTGAAGTCGTTCAGTCGCAACATACAAAGCCAGAAAAGCAGACGGCGCCAACCGCCTTCTTTGGGGACGGACGTCGCTCTTCGTCCGCCGACGATCCCACTGGGTATAGCCTCGGTCGCCACTCTCCGTCGACGGCCGGAGTCCGCGCCGGACCCCACCTCCTCCGCCGTCCCTCGTTCCGTATCCGGCCGGGCCGTCTGGCTCATATTCTACGCGCCCTCCACCCCTCCTCATGTCCGACCGCCGGGCCCTGGTCACAGGGATCACCGGTCAGGATGGTTCGTTCCTGGCCCGGCTGCTGCTGGAGAAGGGCTATCGCGTGTACGGGCTCGTGCGGCGGCTCAGCAGTCCTAACATGTCCAACATCGCTTCCATCCTGGACAAGATCGAACTCCTTGACGGCGACCTGATGGACCAATCCTCGCTCAACGAGGCGGTGAGGAAGTCGGATCCTTCTGAAATCTACAATCTCGCCGCCCAGTCGTTCGTGGGGACCTCATTCGCCCAGCCCGTTCTCACGGGGGAGGTAACCGGCTTGGGGGCGCTGCGCCTTCTCGAGGCTACACGGACCCAGGCCCCGTCGGCGCGGCTCTATCAGGCCGCCTCCAGCGAGATGTTCGGTTACGTGGACCGAGAGCCGCAGGACGAGTCCACCCCGTTCCATCCCAGGAGCCCCTACGGTGTCGCCAAGGTCTACGCCTACTGGGCGGGGGTGAACTACCGCGAGGCCTACTCCATGTTTGTCAGTAACGGCATCCTGTTCAACCACGAGAGCGAGGTCCGCGGAATCGAGTTTGTGACGCGCAAGATCTCCGATGGTGTCGCCCGGATTGCTGCCGGCAAGGCCAAGTACCTCGTACTCGGCAACATCGACGCCCGGAGGGATTGGGGCTACGCACCCGACTACGTCGACCTCATGTGGCGAGTTCTCCAGCACTCTAAGCCGGACGAGTTTGTCGGCGCCACGGGGGAAGCGCACTCCGTCAAGCAGTTCGTGCAGGAGGCCTTCCGGATCGCCGGGATCGAGGACTGGGAGAGGTACCTCAAGCTGGACCCCAAGTTTAACCGGCCCTCCGAGGTCTACAACCTTCGAGGGAACGCCGCGAAGGCGGAGCGGGAGCTCGGCTGGAAGCCTCGCACCCGCTTCAAGGAACTCGTCCGAATCATGGTCGAAGCGGACATGGAGCGGGTAAGTTCCGCGAAGGGTCCGAACTAGGTTTCCACGAGGCTGCCAGGGAGCCCCTCGCTGGGATCGACTGGATCCGGTTGGATCGTCGGGCGCTTGGCCGGCTCTCCCAACGCAAGGGCCCTCGTCGTCGAGTCGAGGAGGGGATCACGTCGCGATGACTGAGGGCCATCCGAGGACTCTCTCGATGTCCGGCCCGAGGCGGAGCTCAACTTCGTTGGAAGTAAAGACGGGTCAGAGTACTCCCGCCCGATGAAAGAACGCTTCGAAGTCTTTCGTCGCCCGCTCCTCGCGGTAGTAGGACCCGATCTGTCGATAGAGCCCGGAGCTGGCACTCTGGGTTCCCCGGGTGCCTGCAATCGTTCGTGCCGCGGTGGCCCATTCCGCCGGTGACTCTGGGTTGAGGCAGTAAGGGTAGTCCGCCCCCAGCAGCTCACGGAACACCGGAATGTCCGAGGCCAGGACGGGGGTGCCGGAGTTGATGGCCTCTATGATGGGGTACCCGAACCCCTCCTCGCGGGAGGGCTGGATGACCATGTCGGCGGCGTTGAACAAGATCGGATACTGGTCCTCCGATACCGAATCGAGCGCTAGGATGTTGCGCTCCCGGAAGGCCGAGAGAATCCGGTCCGAGCGTCCAATGCGAACGAGGAGAAAACCGGCCCCAAGGTCGTTCATGATTCGGGGGAGGATCTCGAGGTTCTTTCGAGGAGCGTCCGCGCCCACGTGAAGTAAGATCACCGTGTCGCGGGGGAGTCCGAGATTCGCACGCGCCGACGTTCGGTCTCGGATCGTAAACGTGGGATCGGTCCAGAGGTGAATCACGGTGGTCTGCGCATCGGGCGCCATCGCGGTAACGGCGCGCTGGGTTTGCGCAGAGTCCGTGGCAATCCCGCAGAGTTGCCTGGCGTGCTTGAACTCGTCTCGGAAGTATAGTCGCGAGCCCCGCGGGTATCCGTGTCCTTGGCTCTTGTCGAAGAAAAGCGTGTCATGGATCGTCCCCGTAGCTCGCCGGACGGTCGGCGCCAGGTGGAAGAAATGGGGCGACTGGAAGTGTACAAAATCGAATGGCCGCAACGCGGTCTTCCAAGCGGATGGGAGGTACTGGGAGGCGAATGCACCCGCTCCGCCGAAGATGTCCCACCGACTCCGAACCACCCGGGGGTATCCGATCTCAGAATCGGTGCGGTGGAACTTCAGGAACAACACCTGATCGAAGAAGCCGAGGCGAAGCAGATTCGTCGCGCTTCTCCCGAGGCCCGACCGGGCCGGGAAGGCGCACACCAAGCAGGAGTTGGAGATCCGCGGCATTCCCGACTAGCCCGAATCCGCGACCGGGTCGGCTGGGGCCGGAGCCGCCCTTCCAGCATACGTGGAACTGGGGGGCGCAGTCTCGGTCACAGAGATCGATCGAATGGATATGGTGCCGCGCCAATGGGCATACCACCCGGTGAACTGCACGTCAGTGTAGGCGGTGGTAAGTCGGACCGTCAGGTAGAACGTGGTCCATACGCCCGGGCCCGTGAAGTCGTTACCGTAGAGTGGCTGGTTGGCCAGCAGGGTGCTTGTGTTGCCCGCGAGGACCAGGAGGGAGAGGTAGTTCTGCAGTATCGCCGAGGAAGTCATGAGGGAGAATCCAATGCGATAGGTGCCCGGAGACAGCGAGAAACCGGGGCCGGACCACGCTGGTTGCCCGGTCAGGTTGGAGCGAGACAGAACTGGGCCGGTCGACAGCGTGGTCGTTCCCCCGGTGTACAAGTCCTTTGAGGGAATGGCTTCCGAGAAAGGCTCGTAATACTCGAGGGAGCCGTTGTAACCCCGAGCGAGGACCGTCATCCCGCTGGCCTCCCCCACCAGCCCGTAGAACCCCGATTGATACATGGTCGTGAAGAAATGGTACATCGACACGTTTCCCCCGATGGAATACCACTTGCTGTTGGGATCGGAGATCGCGAAGTTGAGTGGAACGTTCGCAAGCCTGCCTTGCACCAGCTCCAGGGGGAACTGGTTGCCTGCTGCGTCCGACGCGGTAACGTTGACCCAATCTTCGAGCCCTGTCATGAGCGGGGCACCGGAGTACTCAAGCGGACGAGGAAGCACGGTCGGCATGCTGTTCTGGAACAGTACATAGGGAGTATCCGTGGGAATCAAGCTCACCAAGCGAGTGTATTGGGCGAAGTAGGTCCAGTTCACGTCCGTCGCGTTTGCGATCTCAAAGTTGTCCGAGCAGCATTGGTTAAAGGGTCCGTACGGCTGGAACACCGTCGCAAAGCCAACCGTTACCACCAGAACTGTCATCGCGAGGCCACTAGTGCCAGTGGGGCGTCGAATGACTCGGTGGAGCCGTTGTCGCGCCTGGCTCTGTTGATTGTTCGACACCACCTTCCGGGCAAGGAAACGGTTCAGGGTTCGAATTCCGTAGATCGCCCCAATGAAGACGAAGGGGATCGCCAGCGCTGTGTACTGAATTTGGAAGATAGCGGGGAAGTTGAACGGGCGCGCCGCAGAGGTTAGTTCTAGGTACGAGAACGGGAGGAGCATGACAAGCCACTTTGGAGCGAAGGCGGGCAGGAAGAGCATCGGGATGAGGAGGAGGGCGAGCACGTCGATGCGATTCAATATCGGAATCGATCCTGCCACGAGGTTTGCGTTTAGGGCAAAGGAAATGCCGATTAAATAGGAGTAGACCACGAATTGGTAGGAGAAGAAAGCGACCGAAGCAGCCAGAAGGACCACGGCGAACTTCCATTCTCTTCCCTCCGAATGCTGTTTGAAGAGAACCCTCCGCAGAACCAACTCAAAAACGGTCAGACCCGAGAAAAGGACCACGAGTAACACGTAAGAGTAGGTCGTTCCGGCTGCGAGCATGAACAGAATCAACGCCAACCGGTACCTCCGGGAGGCATAGCAAAAGAAAGCCCACAGGAAGAGCGGAATGAAGAAGGCCTGCGCGTGGAAATCGAACCAATTCACTCCACCGAGGGGGAAGTAGAGGAGATACGCCAGGGACAGACAATACGCGCCGGTCTGGTTCTTAAGGACGCTGCGAGAGATTCCGTAGACCGCGAACGCGCCGGACCCTAGTCCGAGCGATTGGACGACCAGCAATAGGGGATAGTTTAGCGGCAGCGAAATCGGGGAAAGGAGGAACTGGAATGGTTGATCCAGGGCCGTCAGTAGGTAGGTTGTTGCGGTGAAGCCGTACGGATGCACAAATTTCCACAGCTCCTCCATTTCTAGACCCAAATCGAAAACAGTCGCATGCAGGGCGTAGAACTTCAGCGTCGTAATGTAAGACCAGACCACGGCGTAAACAGCTACGGCAGGAATCAGAAGCAACGCCCCCCTGTCATTTCGGAGCGAATGGCCGAACCCGACGATTCGACGGCGGAAGTCAGTGGTGAAAAAGTAGTACGCCGTCACTTTCCGGCTCTCAGGTCGTTCTCGGCCTCTTAGGCGTTCTGTCGGATCGCCGTGATATCGGGCGAACCCTCATGGTGTCTAGGTTCACTGTGGGCGCTCCGGTATGAAAAGAAGAGGCATGGATTGACGATGCTCGTGTGAATGGGGCTGTCCATCTTAAGTTCGGATTTTGCGCGCATAGCTTGCTCGTATTTGGTCGAAAATGAGTAAGGCGAGAACGAGAGGTAGGCCAGTCCGTGAGTTTTCAGCCATTCCAGCACCCGTTGCCCCTCGCCGAATTCTCTCGGCCAGTCGTCGGGCCCTCGAAAGACGTCGTCGACGCTTACAATGGCGTTGGGACTCAAGAGGGGGAAGACATTCTGAAGGTACCAATCCGCGAACTCCGCAGAGTGATCCGAGTCGATGAAGAGATAGTCGATTGGGCGTGGCAGCCTTCGAACCGCTCGCCGGACGTCACCCCGAACGAACATCCAGCGCTGCTCGGAGAGAGTCGCTGGGATGTTTCTCGTTGCGTCGTCGACTAGGTCGTAGGAATACAGGCAGCCAGTTCCGTTATCTCTCAGCGCGGAGAGCATCCAGAGCGAGGACCAACCGCCACTTGGGGAGATCTCCACGACCACTTGAGGCCGCGAATTCCGAATGAGCAGGTAGGTCACTTCAGCTTCTACATCGTCAAACGAAGGTCGTAGCGTTGGGGAGGAGCTTCGAACGACTCGGTCCACACGTCTGAGTGATCTCAGCACGGGATCCGGCAGGAAGGGCAAGAGCGCCGCGCCCGTCTCAACTAGGAACCTGTCACGCAATGATTTCCTAGAAGAGTAGATTTGGACCAGTGACGCCCGGACAGCCCTTAGGTCGTTCTGATATTCGTGGTAGAGCTCAACGATCTTCGAGACGGTCAGCTCGGTCTCCTCCAATCCAGTGTCCCCCCCCAAGTCCTGACCTCAGGGAGCTCGCCCGCCGGGGGGATGGAGGCTCTGGCTCATCGGGTTCTCGTCCTCGATTATCGGTGTGCTCATCGGGCAACTCGGGCTGTGCCGCGGCGGGCCCCGCGCGCGCGCAGCCCACCGAGGACACCTAGGTAATCAAACTCTAGACTGACGCGAACCGGGAGTTCAGTCCGACGATGAACTTTGGAGGTTGCATTCCCCGGACTTCAAGCATGTTGGCCAGCGCAACACCCATCAACGTGAGGAACATCACCGGAACGGCCCTCACGATCGGCATGCGGGAGTCGAAGTCATGCACGTACCGTACGGGAAACTCACAGACCGGAATCCCGGCCCGAGCGACGTGGAACATCATGGCCACCTCGAACGTACGGTTCGTGACAGTCAGCCTTCGAAGGATCACATCCTGGACGACCGACCTCGAGAAGACCTTCAGCCCGCATTGGCTGTCCTCCAGCTGCACGCCCAGCACCAGTTTGACCAGGGTCGCCCAGACGAAGCCCACGGAACGACGGAGCGGGGGCTCAGGAACCGATACCATTTTGGGCTCGAGTCGTCGGGACGCCACGACGGCCGGCATTCCTCCCAGAGCTAGACGAGCCATTTGTTTGAAGTCAGCTCCGGGAACGCTTCCGTCCGCATCGGCGAAGGCGATTAACTCGAACCGAGACTTTCGGAACCCTTCCAGGATTGCTCCGCCACGCCCCAGTTTGTTGGGATAAGTATAGCAACGAACGCCGCGCGCTCTGTACTTTTGTGCCACCTCAGGAGTGTGGTCAGAGCCATCCGCGATGACGATGACCTCGTACGGAACGCCCAGCGCCTCAAGGACCGGCAGATACTCAGTCAAGGATTTTTCCAGGCGCTCCCCCTCATTATACGCCGGGATCACTAGAGAAATGGAGTCGGGAGACGCGTTCCATTCCGGGGGGGCGGTCTGTCCGTAGCCGTGCAAGAAGCCAGGCCGGACAGAAGAATCCACCCAAGGTACCCACACTCGATAGCCGGAGCCGACTCCGTCGTATCCGGCGATTTGAGGCCCACCGAAGTCGATCGCGGTGGGGAAGGGTCCCTTGTCGTTCATGACTTCCGAGAAGTCACGCCGGGGGGTAATTAAACCTATAGAACTCCTCTAGCCCCCCCCCCGAGTTTCGCGTGCGGCTGTATGACACGGATGATGCCAACAACCCTGTAGTCAGGGAGAAATTTCCCCTACTTTGCCCGGTCATTCAACGCCAGGTGCAGAGGATGGCAGCCGCCATTCCATCCAAGTGCGTAGTCGACCTTCAAATGCTTCCGGGGTGAACTGCTTTCCTCTGTTGGCGGAAGACCAGGCTCGATCCAAGTAGACCGAGGGGTCGGTCATTTCGATCGCAGCCGAAACCCACCGCTCCGTAGCTTCGGGGGTGACCAACAGTCCTCCGTTGTCGATAATCTCCCGCAGGCAGGGCACATCCGAGGCGATGATCGGGATTCCGAATTGCATGGCCTCTACCGGAGGCAGGCCGAAACCCTCGAGCAACGCGGGATGGATCAGAACGTCGGCCTGCTCATACGCGGAGGACACGTCGGTCATGGCTGGAATTACCTCGAGGTTGGACGGGCCGAGTTCCCCAATTTCTCTCGTCGACTCCGGACCGAGCCGGGAGATGAGGCGGAATCGGAAGTTCCATCCTCCTCGAGGTGCTTCGAGGAGCTTAGCGAGCTTGTAGAAGAGCGCGATATTCTTGTACGGGCGGTCGACGGCGATACAGAGCAAGTTGAGAGTCCGCTCGTTGGCCGTCCGCGCGAGAGATCGTTCGATGTGCTCGGCCGGCTGTCCGACGAGGCGAGAACATGGGTGGATTACGTCGACAGGAACGGCCGGCTGGTAGAACCGCAACAGCTCCTGCCGGGTGGCGTCCGAATCACATATGACATGCTTCACTTCGTCCAAGCGACGGAACAGCGATCGGAAGTAGGCCCCCGCCACCGCGCTCCTCCGGTGATCCACGAGCTCTCGGAGATCGTGGACGATCACAACCGAGTTACTCAACCGGGGGGCTGCGCCCAGCAGAACCGGGTCGGTTAGAACGGTAATACTCTCCTTCAGCCGGCCGACTTTCCTCGGGAAGACAAAGAGCGAATTGAAAACCAGATTCAGGTCGTCTCGAAACACCTTGTACCCGTCAATGTCGACCCCCAAATGGTCGTAGGAATTCCCGTCCCTGGATGATATGCACTGGTACCAGTTGACGTGCAGGTCTTGCCTCCGTAGGGCATCAAAGTACGACCTCGCGACCGAGCTGGAGCCTGTGTGGGCCTTGAACGCGTTGACGACGGCAACGGTTCGTGCCTGATCTTCAGCCATTCGGTGACCTCGCGGGGTACCCTCGCAATCATTCGCAACGGAGGGGACCTTCTTAGGCCTCCCGCTCATTCCCTGGTCATGGGCGAAACGGAGAACGCGTCGGCTGCATCGACGTATGCAAGTGGCGTTACCCCGGCCGTCGGATTTGCCGGCCTCGGCCGGATGGGCTTCCCCTTGGCGCAGCGACTGAGCCAGTCCGGCCTACCCATCGCGGCCTATGACCGGACCCGGGCGAAGGCGGAGGCCCTCGCCGCCGGCGGGGCACGATGGGTGGCGACGCCGCGGGACCTCGCAAAGTCGATCGGGAAAGGGGTCGTCTTCATGATGCTGACCGACGGCAAGGCCGTTCAGAGCGTGTTGTTCGGTCGGTCCGGGTATGCGAGGGCAGCCCCGCCCGGGTCCCTCATCGTAAACCTAAGCACGATCGACCCTGAAGAGAGTCGGGACTTCTCCGCGCGTCTGGCGGAGCGCGGAATACACTATGTCGACGCGCCCGTGGCGGGGAGCGTTGATCAGGTGGTTCGAGGGGAGACCTTCTTCTTCGTAGGGGGAGAGGAGCCGGATCTCGCGCGGGCGCGACCCCTCCTCGAACGCATGGGCCGCCGGGTGGAGCACATGGGGCCGGTCGGGGCGGGCAACTCTGCGAAGCTTGTGAACAATCTTCTCACGATCGGCATCACGGCTCTCTCCACCGAGGCCCTTGCGCTCGCGGAGGGATTCCACCTCGACCGGGCCCGCATCCTCGAGGTCCTGCAGGCGGGCGGAGGGCGTTCCGCGATGCTGGAGCGGAAGGGGCCAGCCTTCGTGGCCCGGCAGTATCCTGCGCAGTTCACGACGGCGCTTGCGCGCAAGGACCTCAAGCTGGTGGAGAAAGCCGCCGCACGGGAAGGCCGAACCCTCAAGATGACTCGGGAGGCTCGCAAGCTGCTCGACGAGGCGATAGCCCAGGGCCACTCGGAAGACGACTTCTCCTCCGTGTTCGAAGCGACCCTCGCGCGAGGCCGGCTGAACGACCGCAAAACTCGCCGCGCCCGATGCGACGCCCGCGACGGGGGAACCCCCGGCTCGCGGCAGCCATCCGAGCTAGCGCGGGAGGATCGGAGACAGAATCGGCAGGGCACCCTTCTCGACCAGCACCCGTTCGTTGTGGATCCGGCCCCGGAGGAATTGGCCGTTCGGCAATGCGTTCCAGTTTTCTCGATGGGAGTCGAACGGCTCGCTGCCAATAACGAGCCCAGTGGGAGTCTCCTGGTAGGACATCTGGTAGTACGGCTGGCCCTCGTCGCACAGGTTGTGTCCGTGCTCGCCCTCGTAACAGCAGAACGCCCAGAGCTCGTCCGGCATCGGCGCGAATAGGACGTTCAAGGCGCTCCACGGGCCTCCCTCGGGGCGCCCGTTCCGTTCCCAGACCGTCACGAGTTCTCGCCGCGCACTGACAAAGGCTTCGAGAGCGTCGCCCGAGTCTCGGAAGTGTTTGTCCATGAGCCAGTAGAACACCTCGCTGTCGTTAACGCCCTGGACTCGGGAGTCCAGGGGACCGAGCAGTTTCCGGGTCTCCGTCGGGAGAGGGATCGACCCATTGTGGGCGAACAGGGTCTGGCCGTCCTCGAACGGCTGGGAATTCGCGAGAGCGAGCAGGCGTTCCCGGGGGAGCTTCATCGGGTTGCTCGCGTGGCGGAGGTGGCCGATCAGGTTGCGGCTGCGAGCCGAGCCGGCGATCAGCCGGAAATGCTCCTTCTCACTCGGTTCGAATGCTCCCCGAATCCCCTTCTGTAGATGGATTCGCCCTTCAGAGTCAAACCAGCCGATCCCCCATCCATCCCGCTGCGCGGTCTCGGGTGTCACGTTGGACTGGGCGTAGAGGGATCGCTCGGAGTCCAGGAGCCAAGGACGCGCCGAGATCTCAGTCGGGGAAAGGACCCCGAGAAGACGACACATGACAGGCTCCGATGGGGCACCCCAAAGATAAGGCTGAGGGCCCGCCGTTGGAGCGCCACTGGGGGAAGTCCGCCGCTCGGATTTCCGGGGACGAGCCCCCCGGGGCGCTCCCCGGAACTATCTCCGTCGTTCGGAAACCCTTAAAGGCGCCCAGGGGAGTTCCATCACAGCGAGGTGTCCAAATGGTCCAAGTCGAAGTGACTCCACCGGCAAAGGTGGAGGTGCTCAAGATCATGGAGAAGCAGGGCAAGGCCGGCACCGCCCTCCGACTCTTCGTCCAGGGTGGCGGCTGTTCGGGTCTCACGTACGGCATGACGTTCGACAAGGAAGAGACGGGGGACGAGGTCGCCTTCCAGGACGGCCCGCTCAAGGTCGTCGTGGACCACGCCAGCGCCCCGCTCCTGAACGGCGTGAAAGTCGACTATCTCCTGGGCCTCGAGGCCTCCGGGTTCAAGATCTACAACCCGAACGCCACCCACACCTGCTCCTGCGGCAAATCGTTCTCCGCGTAGACGGATGGGCGAGCTGAATCTCCGCGACCGATTCCGGTCCCGGGGGTCTCCGTGACGGCGATCGGCTTTCGCGTCGGGCAGTGGCTTCTGGCCGCTGGCCTCGTGCTCTGGGTGGCGCTCCTCGCTATCCGACTCGTTACCGGCCATGCCATCAGCATGGAATCGGTGTACCTTCTTGCGGGCGTCACAGCGCTGGTGGTCTGCGGTCTCGCGGTGATTGCCTCGTTTCCCTGGTACCCGTGCCGGCTCCGGAGTCGCCTCAGTACGCCCCGGCCCAGCGCCGGATCACCCTGTCCCGTGGACTGGTCTGGGGGGGCGCTGTCCTGCTCGAGACCGGCATCCTGTTGACCCTTCCCTTCACCGGCGCGCCCACGTTCGGTGATCTCGTCGTAGCCGGCTTCCTGGGAGCCGGAGGCATTCTGGTCCTGGCCGGCCTCGAGACTCTGCGGCGCCTCGGCGTCCAGGTCGACGCCAGCGCGTCGGCGGCCTGACCGGTGAGTCTCTCGACCCCCCGGGGAGTTCTGCCGATTCGACGACATTCTAAAGTGGGGCGACTCCGCCTACTGGGTCCGGGAAACGCACCATGGCCACATCTCCAATGCCACCAAGGCCCCCGCACCGCTGGATCGGTCTCCTTCTGACGCGCCGGTTCTGGATCGTCGTCGGGGTCGTCGTGGTGGCCGCGCTCGCGGTCTACGGCTTGGTGGCGATCCCGATCGGGCCGACGGCGTTCAGCTTCATGTTCTCGACCAGCGCGTGCGGCTGCCAGCACACGTCGTCGACCAATCACACGTTCCCCGACCGCGCGTACGTTTCGTTGACGTTCACCTCCCGCTACTTGGGGAATGTGTCCGAGTACGTCCTGATCATCACCAACCCGTCGGGCGTCGAGATCGTCTACGCCAACATGGTGGGCGGCTCGCAGGGGCGGATCAACTACGCCAACACGACGGAGACATTCACCACGACGGCCGGCGGAACGTTCGAGTTCACGCTCCTGGGCGCCTCCCCGGCGATCCTTCCCGGGATCACGGCCTGGGTCAACGGCACCTACAACGCACCGACCCTCTCTTAGCGAGGAGACGCGGAACCCTCACCTGCGGCCGGGACGTTATTTCACGTTCGGTCGCGCGAGCGGCGGCCCGCCTTTCATCGGGGGCGCGGTCGACGGCAGAAGCATCGTTCACCAGCACCAGCGGGCAGATAATCCCCGCCCGCGTGGCGAGGAACCGTGCAGGGGCCACCCCTGGCCGTGATCAGACCTTACCTTGAGGTGAACCGCTCCTCCGCGCTCTTCGTGACGTCCGTTCCGGGAGATGGAGAGTCCTCGATTGGCGCGGTCATCCTGAAGAGAGTCGCTTCGAGGCCACTGGTCGGTCATATCGTGAGTTGCGGTCCCGTTTTGGTCATCTGGCATCGAATTGGTCCCTCGCAATCTGCGATGAAACGTCGGCGACGCTGCGTGCGTGGACCGGATGCTCCGGCGAAGCCCGCCGCCAAGTCCGAGAAGTTCGAGAGGATGCGGAAGCTCCTGCCCCATCGCCGCAGGCTCAAGGTCAGCCTCCCCCGGTCCCTCTACCGCTTCTATGGGACGACCTTGGATATCACCATCCGTCCTGAGCAGCACATCCGGATCGATATGTCCAGTATCCGCCATCCTCTCTTCTGGCGATTCCTGAAGGAAAGTCGTGGGGACTTCGGACTCGCCGTAACAGACCGATTGGTATTCAACTTCCGGATCGTGCACGACCGACACGGCGTAGACCTGTTCGACCGGGATTGACGTCAACATGCCCACGGCCGACTTGGCGACCTCCGACGGACAGGCTCCGTCGACCTCACGGCGATTACCCGCATCCAGGGCGCGATGGCTCGAAAGCGGGAGAAAATCCGAGAGGTCAATCCCGTCGGATCGGAAGGCGCAAGACCGTGTGATGCGTCGATGTCGAGGCCGCGAACGGAATCGGGTGATGCCGCTCCTCCATCGAGGGGCGAACGAACTCCTCGATAAGGTGGGGAATCGCAAGTCATCCTGGAGGACCTCGTTATCCGACAACAGTGCATGCGATCGACTCCAATGAAGGAAGACGGGCAGCGGCGCCGAAGGCTTTCTGCGTGGACACACGGGCAGCTCACGCGGGCCAACCCGCTCGTACCGCGGTCGTGCGAGTGAACCCGAGGGGGACGTCGTCGACCTGTCCCCAATGCGGAGGTGCGTTGCACCACCCGTCGTGGCGATGTGGCGACTGCGGGACCTGCCAGGGCTCGTGGCATCGGGATAGGGCGGCGGCGATCGTCATCCTGGACCGAGGTCTCGACGCCCTACGGGGAGCGGCTCCTCCCCCGAGCGCGCGCAACGCGCTTCTGGAGGCTGCGTCGTGCGGCCGGTGGGACAGTCCCCCCGGGCCCCACGACTCGGCCGACGAAGGAAGACGAGCGAAGGACTTTGGATCGATGCGAAGGCGTGGATTCAAAGAGGAGCAGAATTGGAAGACAGGGTTTGCTGAACGCGAGGCTCCTCGCAACGGCTAAATATCGAAGGGCGCCTCGGCTCGCTGCACGTCAACAGTTCCACGAACTGCTGGCGTACGCCATGCACCCGTGGAGGCCGGGGCCTCCCCGGGGAAGGGCGAGGGGCCCCGGCCGCTGTGCCCCCTCCGGGGGAGTGGCCGTCGGGGACCGATGACGCCGATCACACGCGTTCTGGACGCTTGTCCGATGTATTCAGTGTAGCTGACTCCAGTCAGTTGGGGAATGGCTCGGCTCGGGCGCCGAAGAAGGACGTGCCAAGCTGCGATAAGCGGTGGGTAGGCGCAAGGAACCTTTGATCCACCGATTTCCTAATCGGAACTCCGGTCCCGCAAGGGACATTCCGCAAGGAAGGGGAACCCCCCGAAGTAAAGCATTCTAGTAGGGGGAGGACGAGAAATCAAACGAGATACCGTAAGTAAAGGCGATCGAAAACGGTCAAGATCAAACCGAATCCCGTAGCGAGAGCCACGGGAGATGTGGAGTGGAGGACCGCCGTACGCCTCAACTTCGGAAGCCAAACGTGCCTGGAACGGCAGACCCTAGAGGGTGACAGTCCCGTAGGCGCAACGAAGAGAGGCGATTGGCGGTATCCTGAGTACCGCGCGTTGGATATCGCGTGGGAATCTGGGAGGAACAGTTTTCCAAATCTAAATACGTCCCGAGACCGATAGTGCATTAGTAGCGCGAGCGAACGCTGAAAAGTACCTCGAAAGGGAGGTGAAAAGGGCCTGAAACCAACTGACGATAAGCCGCATGCCGCCCCCAAGGAACGAAGGGACCGCAAGGTCCTGGACACAGGGTGCATGCGTCCGTTTTGAATAACGGGCCAGGGAGTTTCGATCAATGGCGAGGCTAAGGCCCTCGACGGCCGAAGCCGAAGGGAAACCGATAGTCCGCAGCGCCGCAAGGCGTGAGGGACAGGGTGGGCTCGCCCGAAGTCATTGGTGGAATACCCGAAGCCAATCGATCTAAGCGTAGGTAGGTTGAAGCCTGCCGAAAGGTAGGTGGAGGACCGAACCGGTATTGACGTGCAAATCATTCGGATGACCCGCGCTTAGGGGTGAAAGGCCAATCTAGACTGGGAATGGCTGGTTCCTTCCGAAACTACTCGCAGGTAGGTCTCGGCCGAGCCAGCTCGGCAGGTAGAGCACCGATTGTGGGACCCAGGACCGAAAGGTCTTGGCCTGCTGTCGAACTCCGAATTGCCGGGCGGTGTAGACGCCGGGAGTGAGCGCGGCAGGGGTAAGCCCGCCGTGCGAAAGGGAATGCAACCCAGCCTCGCATTAAGGGCCCAAAGTGCCGATTCAGTGCTATGCAAAGGGCGTCCGTGTTCGAAGACAACTGGGAGGTGGGCTCAGAAGCAGCCATCCTTCAAAGAGTGCGTAACAGCTCACCAGTCGAGGGCATGGGCACCGAAAACGGACGGGGCTAAATCGGCCCCCGATATGCGAGCACACCGTCAACGGACGGTGATTGTGTAGGAAGGCGTGGAGCGTGGGTAGAAGTAGGGTCGTGAGATCCTATGGACCGCGTGCCATTGAAAATCCTGGGAGGAGTAGCAGCAAAGACGGGTGAGAGTCCCGTCCGCCGTAGGGGCCAGGGTTCCACGGCAACGACCATCAGCCGTGGGTTAGTCGAGCCTAAGCGTGTCCTTAGTCGGCACACGCGAAAGGAAACACAGTTAATATTCTGGGACCCGCAGGTTAAAGCGTCCTCATCTTAGCCGGCCGGTAGGCCGAACGGGCATACGCCAGCCTGTTTGTCCTCCGTCGCCTCGGGGAGTACCGTCATGGTGAGAACCGAGGGAAGGAGATCCGGGCTTCCGCGAGGGAGCTTCGGCCCACCCGGGCGGCCCGTGAAAAGGAGAGGACGGCATCTGCGGCTCGTACCGAGATCTGACACAGGTGCCCCTGGGTGAGAAGCCCAAGGCGTGTCGGCGAGAATTCGAGCAAGGGAATTCGGCAAATTAGCCCCGTAACTTCGGGAGAAGGGGTGCCAGACCCGCAGGGGTCTGGTCGCAGTGACCGGGGAGCTCCGACTGTTTAACAAAAACATAGGTGGCCGCGAGACTGAAAAGTTGTGTATGGCCGCTGAATCCTGCCCAGTGTCGGTATCTGAACGCCCGGTTCAACGGGAAGAAGGACCGATAAACGGCGGGGGTAACTATGACCCTCTTAAGGTAGCGTAATACCTTGTCGCTTAATTGGCGACTTGCATGAAGGACCAACGAGAGCTCTACTGTCCTTGCTCGGAAGCCGGCGAAACTGACTCATTGGCGAGCAGTCCAATGTCTTCCGTCTGAAAGCGAAGACCCCGTGGAGCTTTACTGCAGCCTGCGGTTGTGATGTGGATTCGATTGTGTAGCGTAGGCGGGACTCGTTACCAGAGCCGGCCGCTAGGTCGGTTTCGAGAGACCAATGAAACACCGCCCTTTCGGATCTACACCGCTCACCCCGTGAGGGGGACACCCGTAGGTAGGCAGTTTGGGTGGGGCGCCACGCCCTCCAAAATGTAACAAGGGCCCCCAAAGGTCGGCTCAGGTGGGTCAGAAATCCACCGTAGAGTGCAAGGGCAAAAGCCGGCTTGACGGGAACCTGCCTAACGAGGGTTCCCGATGCGAAAGCAGGGCCTAGCGAACCACAATACCTGGCCTGTTCGGGTTTGTGATAAGAGAAAAGTTACCCCGGGGATAACTGAGTTGTCTCCAGCAAGAGTCCCTATCGACCTGGAGGCTTGCTACTTCGATGTCGGTTCTGCCTATCCTGGTGGTGCAGCAGCTACCAAGGGTGGGGTTGTTCGCCCATTAAAAGGGATCGTGAGCTGGGTTCACACCGTCGTGAGACAGGTGTGTTGCTTTTTGGCGGAAGTGTCTGGGTCTCTGACGAGAAGGTTCCCACAGTACGAGAGGAACGGGGAATCGGCGCCTCTAGTCCATCAGTTGTCCGGCAGGGCATCGCTGAGCAGCCACGCGCTAAGGGATAAGGGCTGAAAGCATCTAAGCCCGAAACCTGCTCGAAAAAGAGAGACCCTTGAGACCACCGGTAAAACACCGGATTGATAGAGACGGGGTGTAAGTTGGAAGCCTTCGGGCGACCAATTCAGCCCGGCGTCCACTAACGGTCAATTAGCTACGCATACTGGATGCATCGGGCAGTTAAACAGAACGCGTGTGATGAACCATTTCTGGGGCCCCGGCCCCCTCGAAACATTCAGCGAACGCGCCGCCCGAATTCGTTTAGAGTCTGCCCCGGTCTCGACCGACCATGCCATCCTTGGGCGCCGCCCATACTCGCTGGCCGGTCGTCGCATGGATCCGGCTCAAGCTCCCGGCGAGACCGCCGCCGCTGACCCTCATGGGCCCGCCCGCGCCCCTCGACCCACCGCTCGACATCCTCCAGCGGAACCCGGTCGCCACCGACCCTCGCCGACAGGTCTACGCCTACGAGGAGGACCGGGGCGACTGGGTTCTTCGGCTCGTCTGGGACATGGAGGACCCCGACGTCCTCGAGGCCGAGTATCGTGCACCGATGTTCGGTGGCCGGCTCCCCAAGGAGAAGGTACCGGAATTCTGGCAGGCCGTGAAGTCCCGGGTCCAGGAGCTGGGGCCGCTCCCGGTCGACGCCGCGGACCCCCGCCCGTGAGCCGGGCGACGCGCCTTTAGTACACCTGCCCCCGTCCGCGCCCCGTGCTCCGTTCCACTTTCCTGCATCTGCCCGGCGTGGGCTCTCGCGACGGAGGCCCAGCTGTGGCGCGCCGGAGTCCGGGATTGGGTTGAGCTCCGTCAAGCTTGCGGAGCTCCCCGGCGTTCCGCCCGACCGGCGAGCCGCCATCGACCGGATGCTCGACGAGAGCGAGGAGGCGCTCCGGTTACGGAACGCGGAGTGGTTCTCACGACGACTCCCGCAGGCCGAGCGATGGCGCTTGTTCCCGGAGTTCCGGGAACTCACCGCGTTCCTGGATATCGAGACGACGGCGCTCACGCCCCAGGAAGGGATCGTCACCGTCGTGGGAGTCCATGGCGGCGGAGGAACTCGGGCGTTCATCGCCTACGACGACCTCGAGGAGCTCCCGGCGTATCTCCAGAAGTTCCGCCTCATCGTCACGTTCAACGGCCTGCTGTTCGACCTGCCATTCCTCGAGGCACGGTTCCCGTACATCCGGTTCCCACCGGCCCACATCGACCTCCGGTTCCTCCTCCGTCGATTGGGGATCACCGGGGGGCTCAAGCGGATCGAGAAGGAGCTGGGTCTGGGGGATCGGGCTGGCGTGGAAGGCATCGTGGGACTCGACGCGGTGCGGCTCTGGGAGGAGGCGCGCCGGGGGGTTCCCGGTTCCCTGGCGAAGCTCGTCGAATACAACCGGGCCGACGCGGTCAACCTGGAGCCGTTGCTGGAATTCGCCGTTCGAGAAATGTCTCGGCGCCTCCTGCCGCCCGCGCAGATTCCCCGCGCGTGATGCGGCGCGAGGGTCACGGACCCGGACGGGGCAGGACGGTCACTCGGGCGGGGACCGGGATCGGTCCCGCCTCCGGCGGGGGCGTGGCGGCCCGGATCCGTTCGAGCGCCTGCTCGACAGTACGCGAGCGACGCGTCGATGTGAACGTAGTGACGGCCGAGGGACCGGGCCACGGCCGCCACGGTACCGGTGCCGCCGAACATGTCGAGCACGGTGTTCCGCCGGTAGCTGTAGAACTTCATCAGTCGCAGGATCAGTTCCTCGGGGAAGGGCGCCGGATGTCCCTTCCGGTTCCGCTCTGGTGGAATATGCCAGAAACCGTCGGAGAACTTCTGGAACTCCGGGCCGGTGATGTCGATCTCCTCGGCCGATCCGGGGAGTTTCCATTCTCCCTTCGAGAAGATGAGAACGTACTCCCAAGAGGGGATGATGTGGGGGTTCGCCGGGCTTTTCCAGCTGCCCCAGGCCGTCCGGCGGCCCATGGTCTGCTTGTACCAGATAATCTCGGTGCGCATCAGGAACCCCAGTTCCCGCAGGTCCCGGGAGAGGTCGTGGTGCAGCGGCCGGAAGTTCTTGATCGAGGTCGGCGCGACGTTGAGGCAGAATCGACCGCCGACGACCAGGACGCGCTTGAGCTCGAGCCAGACTCCCTTGAGCCACGCGAGATATTCCTCCGTCGTGAGGTTGTCCGCGTAGCCCGAGTACGCGATCCCCACGTTGTAGGGCGGCGAGGTGATCGCGAGGTGAATGGATTCGCGGGGCAGTTGCTGTAGCACGCTGCGCGCGTCGCCGCAGATCACGCTGTCCCGGAACTTCCGCGAGGTAGGCCGAGAGGCGCCGGCGCGGACCGAGGAGGCTGCCCCCATCGGAGTCGGGCGAACGTTCCGTCTGCTTGAAGGTTCTTGATGTCTCCGCGGAGGGGACATGACCGATACCGGGTCGCTGCTCACCGGTTTGGAGTGCCGCGCGTGTTGCACTACGCTCAGCGCTGACCGCCCCGTCGGAACGTGTCCGACGTGCGGCCACACCCTGTTCGCGGCCTACGACTTGGACCGCGGACGGGCTAACCGGATCCTGGACCACTTCCGGGAACGCCCCTTCACCCTGTGGCGGTACCGAGAGCTCCTCCCGGTGCGGAACACATCTCAGATCGTCACGCTCGGAGAGGGCGGCACCCCGGTCCTTCGGCTTGAGGAGGTGCCCGAGGCACGTGACGTCGAGCTGTGGCTGAAGGACGACGGGCAGATGCCCACCGGATCGTTCAAGGCGCGAGGCATGGCCGTCGCAGTCTCGAGGGCGCGAGAACTCGGACTCCAATCCTTGTACGTCCCGAGCGCGGGCAACGCGGGACTCGCGTTGGCGGCCTACGGCGCCCGGGCGGCGATACCGGTGCGGGTCTACCTTCCGGAGACGACCGCGCCGGAGTTGCAACGGATGTGTCGCGCCTACGGCGCGGAGGTGATCGGGGTTCGCGGGACGATCAAGGAAGCGGGAGAGGTCGCTCGAGCCCGGGAGAAGAGCTCGGGCGGGTTCGATATGTCGACGTTGCGGGAGCCTTACCGGGTCGAGGGAAAGAAGACGATGGGACTCGAGCTCTTCGATCAGTTCTCCGGGACGAAGATGCCCGATGCGATCGTCTATCCGACTGGAGGCGGCACCGGCCTAGTCGGCATGCACAAGGCCTTCCAGGAGCTCAAGCGGCTCGGCGCGCTCGAGACCGAACCTCGTCTGATCGCCGTCCAAACCGAAGGGTGTGCTCCCGTGATCCGCGCCCTACAGGAGGGCCATCCCACGGTGCGCGTCTGGGAGAGCCCCCGGACCATCGCGCCCGGGCTGCTCGTCCCCGCTCCCTTCTCCTCCGAGAGGATCCTGGAAGCGATCCGCGACACGCACGGGGACGGTGTCACCGTGTCCGATCGGTCGCTGCCGGAGGCGATGGATCGATTGGCCCGACGCCACGGCATATCGGTCTCTCCCGAGGGGGCGGCGGTCTACGCCGCGCTTCGGCGGTTGGCCGCGGAAGGCAAGATCCGCGGCGGGGAACGGGTCCTGCTCTACAACACGGGGTCCGGCGCCATGTGGGATGCGGAGACCCTGCGAAAATCCCTGGCGGATTAGGCGAGGTCAGTCTGCACCCGGGGCCGCCGGAATCCCGTCAGTTTGAATTAACAAGACCCCTATGAACGCCGGGCCCCGCATGAGGGGCCTGAGGCCCACAACCATGATACGATGGACGGCCACGGGAGTCTGCGACCGACACCGAACACCCCGAACGAGTGGCGCCGGCGCCGCGTAAGGATCGGAGGAATCATCGATGACATTCGTCGACAACCTGAGCATCGTCACCGACCTGCTGATCCTGGTCCCGTGCCTGGTCTTCTACACGGGCTTCATGGTCTGGCTCAACTTGCGCAAGAAGGACGTTCCCCGCGCCCAGGCCCACCTCCGCGAAGGGGGCATCATGCTGGGGATTCTGGGGGTTGTCATCGGCATATATGCGCTACAGGGATCACTGTACCTGGCCCCTCGCCGCGGGGGCCCCCGGCGGCACCAACGCTCTCGCGTCGTATGACCTGTTCTTCTTCGACGTGCTGGTGCTGCTCTCGGTCCTTCTGGTGTCGTTCGGCGCCACGGTGGCGCTCCGGCTTCCGACGCACTTCGTCGGAATGATGGCCGTCGTGGTCGGATTCGGGGTCGGGTTCTACGGCTACCGGGGCTACACGATGTCGCCGGCGCTGACGCTGGATCCCCTCCAGACGTTCCTGCTCTACCTCGCCTTTGGCGGTATGGCGATATTCTCCTACCCGGCCACCCTGTTCGTCGACTGGTTCGTCCTCGGACCCACCAAGCCGGAATCGTCCCCCCTCGCGTCGGACCCCACCCCGCGGCCGCAGTACCGCTGGATGTGGATCATCCTCCTCGGGATCTTCCTGGGTGTGGTGGTCCTCGCGGGAATCGCGGCCGTCTGGTACGGGTTCGACATCGGGTGGGCCCACCTGGCGGCGCCGCCGTAAGGAGGAAGAAGGACTGCCCGTCAACCCGTTCCGGGGAGGGGGGATACCCCCCTCCCCTCGATTCTTTTCGCAGCGAAACTACTTTCCGGTGAGGATTCGCGCGATGCCGTCCGCTAGGAAGCAATAGATATCGTAGCCCTTAGGCGTGAGACGGAGCACCTCGCCTCCCGGGTCCGGGGCGACCTCGACCATCTCGCGTCCGATCAGGAACTCGAGGTACTTCGCAAAGACCGTGTAATTCAGGCCGGCCATCAGCTGGAGCTGGGTCTTGCGGACCGGGGCCGGGGCTCGGGCGAGCGCCTCGAGGAGCCGGGCGAGCACGTAGAGGTTCGGCCGCTCCATCACGTCTACGATCCGTGCGCTACACCCGCTGCCACACGACCTGTTCGAAGGCGGCAATCGCCGCCCGTCGTGCGTTCGTGTCGTTGCGTAGTTGACCGAGCCGGCGTTCGACCCGTCGCCAGTAGATCGCGTTCCACGCGATGAGGATCCCCGCGATCAGCAGCCCGAGTCCGTACGTGAAAAGGAAGCCGTCGAGGGTCGGATAGATCCTGCTCGGATGGAGGGCGACGACGGCCTGGAAGGCGACTGAGCCGGCGAACTCACCGACCACGAGGCTCAGGAAACACGCCAGAAAGACGATCCACCAGATTCGCTTGTGGACCGACGTCAAGGCTCCATCGGTGGAGTCCAACTCCGCGAGCGACGCCTCGATGAGATTGGCGGGGAGGACCTCTGGCGGTTCCACGGCGTGCCCCAGTTGTCGGTCGAGTCGTCGATTTCTGGACCGGAAGAACGCGTAGAGCAGGGCTGCCGCGCCGACTGGAATGGCAGAGTTGACCGCGATCAGGAGGGCAAGGAAGGCCGGTGTCGAGGGAATGATCGTCTGAGCCAGAGTGAATACCAGAAAGGCCGCGGCTTGAGTCCAGACAATAAGCACGATGATGAACGCTAACATTGGCCACAGGAAGCGGGACTCTTCCCGCCGCCATGCAGCAACGGATTGGCGCGTCTCGGCGGACCAGCGGTAGATTGCGCGAAGGGATTCGCTAGTCACGTCCCGCCCCGGAGGAGAGGCAGGCGGTGTCGGTACCGGCCCCCCGGCGGCGGCGAGTGGAGCGCCCACGAAGGAGACAGGGCCGGGGAGGTGTGAGTACCTTCCTCCCTGACGGTACGTACGACTGAGTGGGGGGTTACTACCAATCGCCTCCCAGTTGGCACCAGCCGCCCCCGTCGGCCTCCCGATGCGAATCCGCCCCTCACCGGGCAGTGAATCGGGCCCGAGCTAAGTTTCTTGTAATGTGGTTAACTGAACCCCATTATGCAAGATGTTCAATCGAGCGAAGCGGAATTCTCGCCGGTGTGCCCCTTTTGCGGCGCCATCATCTCGGACGAACACTCGGTAGTGCAGTACCGGGTGCACCCCGTCGCCGGGGGAATGGACTATGGGGGAGCCGAAGTCATTGCCTGTCGGGCGTGTCACAAGGTCCTGGGAACGCGCTAGAGTGCATCGCACCTGCTGACACGAAGGAGAGGGGGGAGATCAATGAGCAAGTCATCGAAGCAAAAAGAGACGACGACGCCGACGAAGATGCGGGGATTCCCGTGGCCGACAACGAGAACAGCCTGCCGCAAGGTCCTCGGGGTACGATAGTCCGGGTCTCTGAGAGGGTCGTGGTCGGTTCGGCTACGGTCGCAAACGAGGTCTCATCCCGCGATTCCAGTACTTGGCCATTGGCTGACCGGGCTTACATCGGAGTGATTTCCATCGCACGGAGCCGATGAGGGAAGCGTCCGGGCGGGTGGATCCTCCGCACTGAGCCCAGCTGTCGTATGACCGCGCTCGCCAACCGTTCGAGGAGCGTGGTGAACCGGAACAGCTCCTCGTGCACGACGAACCCGGTCGGCCCTGGATGCCCCTCGCTCGCACACGGGAGCTTGAGGATCACCCACTCGTTCTGGAGCAGCCAGGAGACCCCGGCGTATAGGAGACGGACCACCGTCGAGCCGACCACAAAGATGAACGGCTGCGGTCATCTCGTTCAGGTTAGTGCGGAATAGCTACATCCAATCTGGTGGGTCGGAAGCGGACTCGAAACCCCTTTGAGAACGAAAACCACGGACCAGCAGAAGTCGGACGAGAACATGAGCGAGCATAAGGAAGAGAGCGGGGGCAAGTGCCCGGTCGTGCACGGGACGACAAACGTCGGAATGCGGTCGAACAGCGATTGGTGGCCGAAGCAGCTGAACCTCAGGATTCTCCGCCAGAACTCGTCCCTGTCCAATCCGATGGGCGAGGCCTTCCACTACGCCGAAGAGTTCGAAAAGCTCGACTTCAAAGCGCTGAAGAAGGACCTCACCGCGCTATTGACAGACAGCCAGGACTGGTGGCCGGCGGACTTCGGCCACTACGGGGGGCTATTCATCCGCATGGCGTGGCACGCGGCGGGCACCTACCGCATCGGCGATGGCCGCGGCGGTGCTGGCCGCGGTCAACAGCGCTTCGCACCGCTCAACTCCTGGCCGGACAATGTGCTCCTCGACAAGGCGCGCCGGCTACTCTGGCCGATCAAGCAGAAGTACGGTCGCCGGATCTCCTGGGCCGACCTGATGATCCTCGCCGGCAACGTCGCGCTCGAGTCGATGGGCTTCAAGACCTTCGGCTTCGGCGGCGGGCGACCGGATGTCTGGGAGCCTGACGAATCCGTCTACTGGGGCAAGGAAGACACCTGGCTCGGCGACAAGCGCTACACGGGCGACCGGGAGCTCGAGAATCCTCTCGCCGCCGTGCAGATGGGCCTCATCTATGTTAATCCCGAAGGGCCGAACGGCAAGCCGGATCCGGGCGCCGCGGCCCGGGACATTCGGGAGACCTTCAAGCGCATGGCCATGAACGACGAAGAAACCGTCGCACTCATCGCAGGCGGACATACGTTCGGCAAGACTCATGGCGCTGGCGATCCGAAGCTGGTCGGCCCGGAACCCCAGGCAGCGCCCATCGAGGACATGGGCCTCGGCTGGAAGAGCAAGTTCGGCACAGGCAAAGGCAAAGATGCGATCGGGGGCGGCCCGGAAGTGACCTGGACTACGACACCGACCAAGTGGAGCAACAACTTCTTCGAGAACCTGTTCGGCTACGAATGGGAGCTGACGAAGAGTCCGGCCGGCGCGTATCAGTTCAAGGCGACAGGCGACGTGGCGACGATTCCGGATGCCTTCGACCCGTCCAAGCGCCACGCGCCAACGATGCTGGTGACGGACCTTGCTCTGCGAATGGATCCGGTCTACGAGAAGATCTCGCGGCGTTTCTACGAGCATCCGGATGAGTTCGCGGATGCCTTCGCCCGGGCTTGGTTCAAGCTCACGCACCGCGACATGGGCCCGCGCGCACGCTACCTCGGACCCGAGGTCCCGGCGGAAGAGCTGATCTGGCAGGACCCGGTTCCCGCCGTCGATCACAAGCTGATCGACGCCAAGGACATCGCGGACCTAAAGGCCAAGATCCTGGCCTCGGGCCTCTCCCTCTCGCAACTGGTCTCGACCGCCTGGGCATCGGCCGCCACCTTCCGCGGCTCCGACAAACGCGGAGGGGCGAACGGGGCGCGCATCCGCCTGGCGCCTCAGAAGGACTGGGAAGTCAGCCAGCCCGCCCAACTGACCAAGGTGCTGACGACCTTGGAAGGCATCCAGAAGGCGTTCAACACCGCGCGGTCCGACGGAAAGGGGGTGTCACTGGCTGACCTGATCGTCCTCGGCGGTTGCGCGGGGGTCGAGCAGGCCGCGAAGAGGGCCGGGCACAACGTGACCGTCCCCTTCGCGCCCGGCCGCACGGACGCCTCGCAGGAGCAAACCGATGTGGAGTCCTTCGGCTATCTCGAACCGGTGGCGGATGGCTTTCGTAACTACCTCAAGACCCGATTCACCGTGCCGGCAGAGGAGCTGCTCGTCGACAAGGCGCAACTGCTGACGCTGACTGCGCCCGAGATGACGGTTCTCGTTGGCGGCATGCGGGTTCTGAACGCGAACTTCGGGCAGTCGCAACATGGCGTCTTCACGAAGCGCCCCGAGACGCTGACCAACGACTTCTTCGTCAACGTGTTGGACATGCGCACCGAGTGGAACGCGACCTCGGATGAAAATGTGTTCGAGGGACACGACCGTAAGACCGGCGAATTGAAGTGGACCGCCACCCGTGTCGATCTCATCTTCGGTTCGAACTCCGAACTGCGCTCCCTGGCCGAGGTCTATGGCTCCACCGACGCGCAGGCGAAGTTCCTGGCCGACTTCGTCGCGGCGTGGAACAAGGTGATGAACGCCGATCGCTTCGACCTTCGGCGCCCCGGTCACCACCGGGTGGCCTAAGGTCGATCGCGTGCGAACGGGCGGCCGGACACGCTCCTGGTCCGGGGCGCACGGTGGCGGGCGGCGGGGCGAGCGAAGCCCGAGCTGGGCGAGGGCCGGGCGAGCCGGGATCGCCGATTTCACGCCGGGAGAGGCGACTGGTGCCAACTGCGGGCTAATTGGTGGTAACCCTACGACTGAGTGGGCGCGCCCAGATTTGAACTGGGGATCTTCACCGTGTCAGGGTGACGTCATAACCGCTAGACTACGCGCCCTGCGCGGGCGGACCGAGGCGCCGTTCATATCACTTCCCTCCTCGCGAGCTCGAGGACCGACTCGCGGGCTTCGGTTCGGACCCCCCTGGCGAGCACGGATGACCAAGGTCCGGGGTTGTTGGTTACCGCCGCCGACCCGCCGAGGTCCGGCTCAAGCGCCGAGCCAGACCGTCTCGGGGAGCCCCTGAAAGTGGCGATCTCCCGTTAGGACGCTCGCGCGGGTCTTCCGGGCCGTAGCGAGAATGATCGCGTCGGCGAAGCTGGGGGACGCTAATCGCCGGTGGGCCGCCCCTCGTCGAAGATCCGCGTCGGCGAGCGGCACCTCCAAGGCAATCGCAAGGTCGACGGAGACGACCGTCGATAACGCGACCATGGCTCGGAGATGGCCCTCGATGACCGACCGGTCGAGGCCGGCCTTGGAGAGCTTCCGGCTGATCTCGGCGAGCACGATATCCGGAGTCAGGAGGTCCCCGGACTCCTCGAAATGTGCCCGAACCTGAGGGCCAAACTCGCCGGCAGAGAGGAACTCCACCCAGGCGTAGGAATCAACGATCAGAGTCAAGTCGGTCTGCCTCGGTAAAAGGGCGGAGACGTCCCCGGGCACTTCCATAGAGCGCCGCGGTGAGGTCCGACCGCCGGCGTTTCAAGAGCACCCGCAACGCCTCATCGGCGGTGCCGGCGCCCATCGCCTCCTTGAATCGCAGGAGTTCGGCCAAGGTCTCCCGGGAAACCCGGACCGATGTGATGGCCGCGTTCACGACATGCACATACCGCATGCGGTATATGGCGGTTCCGCTCCTCGTGGAGGTTGAACGATGGTTTCTCCGGCGAAGATTCAACGGCGGTACGAGGAATTCCGAGGGATCGGGGCCGTTGTCTCGGTGATTCGCCTAGGCGTACCCGCCCGAGACGTCCGGGTCGCGGTGCTCGTTCCAGGCGTAGTAGCCGTGCGACTGCCGCTGGGCTTCCGTGGAATCCTGACGCATCCCGCCCTGGTACGACCCGTAGATCTCTTTGATCTGCTCCTCGATCGACCGGGCCCGTCGCAACGCTTCCTGCATCTGCGACGCTTCGATGTAAGGGCTTCCCGCGACCATGGCGAGGTCGCCGGCCGTACGGATCAGTCCGCCGAGCTCCCGAAGCCGTAAGGTGAGCGAGTTCCGCCGGTTATCGAGCGCCTCCGCCCGGCGGTGAGCCTCCTTGAAGAGTTCCTCCAGCGCCGGCTTCGTGGCGTGGCGGATCCGCCCATCGGTCACGATCTCTTGAGCACAGAACTGGGCGAGCCGAATCCGGTTGTGCTCGGTGTCCGGCATGGCCGTGTCAAGCAAGACCTCGTAGCCGCCCCCGGCGATCCGGGAACGTAGGGGCGAAAGGATGTGTGAGATGTCGGCGATGTTACACGCGGCGACGAGGATGAAATCGCAGGGTACGCTGTCCACGCGGACCGAAGCGCCGCCCGACTGAGGGTTCCGGCCCGAGATCGGGAACCGCTTCTCCTGCATCGCGGTCAGGATGAACCGCTGCAGGGGTCCGAGGGATGGGAGCTCGTCGATGAAGAGCACGCCCTCGTGGGCCTCGTGGACCGCTCCCGGGATCACGCGGTCGTAGGGTTGGCTGCCGAGCTGGGGGTGCCCGCCGTACGGGTCGTGTCGGACGTCGCCGAGCAGCTCCGTCTCGCTCGCGCCTGTCGCCATCACGAAGGTAGACCGGTCGATCTTGACGAGCACCTTGTGCGGGCTCTCCTTCTGCTCGGCCCGCCGGCGCTCGAGCGCGCGTTGGTCGAGGACCCGGATCTTGTCCTCGGCCCGTTCGTAGGCCACGACCTCCTCGACGCCGTTCTTGAGCCGGGTCGTGCGCACGGTCTCCTGGGGGTTCCCGCCGGGCACGGTGAGCTCAAGGATTCCTCCCACGAGGTCGCGGAAGGGGTTGCCGCTCTGGTTGAGATTGATCTGCTGTTTGACGTTCCCGCAGCTCGGGCAATGGCGGTCGGATGGCATGGAGTAGAAGTTGCACCGGGGACACCGGTATCCGAGCCGCTCCGAGACCGTCACCGGCGCTTCCGTCGGCGCGATCAGCTCGCCTTCGGTCGCCCGGGCGTGCTCCCGTTCCTGATAGACGCGGTCTCGGGAGACCACTTCGATGGTGGGCCGCTCGGGGTTCTCCGGGTTGTGCACCGTCCGGATCTCCTGCGTCGGCCGTTCCAGGTGGAGGGCGAGCGCCTGAGCGGTCATCGACTTCCCGATCCCCGGCGGACCGACCAGCAGCAAGTGCCGGTGCTGGTACGCCGCGATGCGGGCGATCTCGACGGCCTTCTCCTGCCCGATGACGCGGTCCAGGGGGTCGGAGGGGATGGGGATGTCCTCCGTCGTCTGGATCTCGTCGAGGTGCTCCAAGACGCGGTGGAGCGGCTTGGGGGGCGTGGGAGCGGCCATGGCCTTCCGTCGGAACTAGGCGCTTTCCGAGCTTAAATGCGACGCGTGCGCCTCGCCTAGGCCGGCGCCGTCGTCGCCGCCAGGTCGGACTGCGTGAAGACCTGGATGCCGTCCGGGATCTTCCCCACGGCGCCGAGCCGGCTCGCGACCACGGTGTCGATCCCCTTCTCACGGGCGACGTCCAGGAGCCGCTGGCTCACGACCCCATCAAAGATGAGGGTCTTCGCCGGCACTTCGAGCTTCGCCATCGTGTCGAGGAGGTCCTTCACCGGCGCCTCGATCAGCACGGCATCCTCTTCGCCCAGCACCAGCGCCTTTGAGGTGTTCTCGATCTGTGCGAGCTGGCCAAAGAGGGCTGTCTGACGCGGGGTCAGCGGAGCGGGGGGCGGTGGCGGGGGCGGTGGAGGAAAGGGCATGCGGTTCGCCACGGAGGCCGGGGGCGGAGGGGGAGGCGGTCCACGCTCTCCGCCGTCGCGCCGGGGTCCCCGGTTGTCGCGGCGGTCATCCCGCCGGTCGTCCCGGCGGTCCCGGTTCCCCACCGGGTCCGCCTCCCATCGGGGCGGGGCCGCTCTCTTCGCGGTCTTCCATCATGGGGGAGCGCGTGGCGCCCGTGGACTCGAACCCGCTCATTTCCAGGTACTGCTGGATCGGGATCTTGTTCCTAAGGCACTTCACGAGCTGCTTCTGGGTCAGTTCCTCGACCTCGGAGCCGCGCGGGGCGCGCGCCACGAAGTCGATGTCCATCGTCTGGAGCATCTCGCGCAGGATCAACTCGCCCGCCCGGTCCCCGTCGGTGAAGACGGTCACGGTCTTTCCGCGGGAGAGGTCCTTCACCGTCTGGGGAACGCTCGTTCCCTCGACGGCGATGACGTTCTTGATGCCACACCGGAGCAGGTTCAGGACATCCGACCGGCCCTCGACCACGATGATCGATTCGGCCTGGTCGATGTTCGGGCCCGCGGGGAGGTGCTCGGGGCCATAGGTAGTGATCTCCTCCACCTGGACGGCCTTGCGGACCGCTTCGGTGAGGTCGATGCCGACGCCTTTGGACTCTTCCTGCAGTTTCTCCAGGATCGCCTTGGCGCGGTCGACGACCTTCTGGCGCTTGGACACCCGGATGTCCTCGACGGCGATGACCTCGATGCGGGCCCGGCAGGGTCCGATCCGGTCGACGGTCTCGAGGCCGGCGGCCAGGATGGCCGTCTCGACCTGGTCGAGCGAGGAGGGGATGATGACCTCGCCCTCGCTCTTTCCCTTGCGGGAATCGATCTCCACTTCGATACGGCCGACGCGGCCCGTCTTTTGCAGGTCGCGGAGGTCGAGTTCGTCTCCTAGCAGTCCTTCGGTCTGTCCGAACACGGCGCCGACCACGTCGGGTTTGTCGATCACACCGTCGGCGGAAATTCGGGCACGGATCTGGTATTTCGCGGCGTTTGGGTCACTCGGCATATTGTTGTTCTTCCTTGGGGTGGACGACGGGCGTAGCGCCGGAGAACACTCCGGCGGCCGTCCTATCCCGAGGACGAAGTGCGGCTAGACCCTGCGGTCAGGCGCGAGGCGGATTCTACGACGGGTAGCTGGGTGTAGCATGAGTCGTGATTCCGAAGGGCGCGTTGGACGCAGGTCTTCGACCTCCATTCGTCTCGGGGAATCGTCCAATCTCTGAAAGTCGGGGAGGGTATTTAAGCGGGAGCCGTCCGCGAGGTGCGTCCTCGGCGCTCCGAATCCACGGGGGAACGACCCTAAACGCAACAGCCACATCCGTCGCCGGGGTACGCGGCCACGACGACCCAGAGGCGGAGATCTCGGGGCAGGGCAGCCGCCCGGACTGTTCGGATGGTCCCCGTAACGTCGGCCCGTGCGATCGCCACCGCACGCCGTCTATTCCGGGAGTACGCCGCGGAGGTCGGCGAACCGCGATGTTTCGGGAACTTCGCACAGGAGGTGGAACACCTGCCGGCGCCGTACATCGCTCCCGCCGGGAGGCTTCTCCTGGCCACGCTCGGCAGAAAATCGGCCGGCGTGGTGGGGGCCCGTCCCTGGTCCCGGCGGATCTGCGAGATGAAGCGCCTGTACGTGCGGCCGGAGTTCCGCGGACGGGGCATCGGTCGAGCGCTCGCCGAAGCGATCGTGGAGGAGGCCCGTCGGATCGGGTATGCTCGGATGCGGCTCGACTCCCTAGAATCGATGAAGGTCGCCCGGGCGATGTATCGCCGTTTGGGCTTCCGCGAGATTCGGCCGTACCTTCCCCCGTCGGGAGCCCGGACGCACTACATGGAGCTCCGTTTGTGACGCCCGGCCCCGAGGGCGGCAGAGCGTTGCCGCGCCTCGGGAAGCTTTAATTTCCTGCCCCCCTACACGCTCTCGGAGAAATCACTCATGCCCCGACGTCCTCGTGGTCCCGCGCGTGCCGCTCCTTCTGCCGCCGAAACTCCGGCCGCCCCTCTCGATGACAACTTCCTCGACACCCTCAAGGGCGAGTTCGCCCGCGTTCAACAGGCCGCGGTCGCGCCGAAGCCCGGAGAGGACCTGTCGCACCGCGCCGACGTCAACCGACGTCTCCTCCAGGATTTCTGGGAGATCCACAACCAGTTCGACGACATTGGCGCGCATCTCGTGATCGAGCCTTCCCAGACGCTCTTCGCGACCTTCGCCGAGTTCCCGGACAAGTGGTCGTTCCGGGAGAACTTCGATTTCGGTGGCGTCAAGACGATCGAGCTCCTCGACCGCACCCAGGGATGGGTCGGCTTCACGCTCCGCTTCTGGTTCTACAACACCCCCGAGGGTCGTCCCCACTTCCGGGGCGTCTTCGAGTGGACCGACGGCGAGAGCTATCATCGGTACTCGGGATGGATGCGCATGATGAGCCAGGCCGTGCTCTACGACGCCGGCGAGCACAACATCGACGTCCGAACGGTGCACAACATCCTCCGGGACGTCGTCGTGAAGTGGTACCAGGCCCATGTGGACCGGACCCCCGAGGCGTTCATCGCGCACCTGAAGGAGAAGTATCCGAAGGGCGCGAGCTACGCCAAGGAATCCTACCGCGAGTGATTGCCCGCCCGTCGGCCGGCGACGGGCGACGCTGTGTTGAAATAATCCGGACCTACTCGGTCCGACTCACGCCCAGCATCGGGTGAGTGGCCGTAGGAGAGGAACTCCTCCGACGCTCCCTGACGTCTCCGGGGCGGGAACGAACTCTACGATGCAGGACCCGCTCATCGGATACTTTCAGTCGCATCGGAAGCTGGTCGAGGGCGACGCGCTCGACCTGATCCGATCCGCCCCGGAGCCCCTCGACCTTTCAAGAAAGCTGATCGAGCTGGCCGGAGCGGACTCGCCGTTCGTCACCCGCGCGATGGTGGAGTCGCTCCTCGGACCACCGGGCCCCCGGATGCCGCCCGCCCCGACCCGTCTCGAGCCTGCACCAGAGACGACGCGGCCAAGAGCGACTGCGGTGGTCCTCCCTCCGCCGGGATTCGAGCTGCTTCGGGAAGGGTTCGAGCCTCTGCCGGCGGACCGAGACCCGCTCCAGGCCTACGGAGGGCTCTTCGCCTACCGCTTCGCCGCACTGTCCCGGATCCTCCGCGGTCGGTCGGGGTTGCCCGACCTCACCCCGATTGGCACCCTTCGGACCCGGGAGGGAGAGGTATCGGTCATCGGGATGGTCCGGGAGATCCGGACGACATCGCAGAAGCATCACACCATCCTGACGATCGAAGACGACAGCGGCACACTCGAAGCCCTGGTCCCGAAGGGTAGCCCGGAAGTCCGGGAGCCGTTCCTGCTGGACGAGGTCGTCGGGCTTCGGCTCCGCACCGGACGGGAACGCAAAGGACTCCCAATCGTGACGGGGGTGCTGCGCCCGGACGTGCCGACGACCCGGGAGCAGCATCGCACGGACTTCGATGCCCGCGCGATCTTCGTCTCGGACCTCCACATCGGGAGCCGCTCCTTCCTCTCGGAGGCCTGGGGCCGCCTGGCCGACTTCCTCAAGGGGCAGGGCCCCCACCCGGAGGTGGCTGAGACCGTGCGGCACGTGGTCATCGCCGGCGACCTCGTGGACGGAATCGGAATTTATCCGAACCAGGATCGCGACCTCGCGATCCTCGACATCTTCGAGCAATACGCGGAGCTCGGCCGCCGGCTGCGGGAGCTGCCGAACCGCATCCAGGTGGTGGCCATACCGGGGAACCACGATGCGGTCTCGCCCGCGGAGCCTCAGCCTCCCCTGCCCCACGAGCTCGCGGCGACGCTCCCGGGCCCGGTCAAGGTGCTGGCCAACCCCTCCACGTTCAGCCTCGACGGAGTGGTGGTCACGGCTTACCATGGCCGAGCGTTCGACGACCTGATCCCCGCGCTACCGGGCGCCAGCTATGCCAAGCCCACCGACGTGATGAAGCGCATGCTCGCGATGCGGCACCTCGCCCCGATGTACGGCGGCAAGACCCCGCTCTCCCCGCAATCCCGAGACGGTCTCCTAATCGATCCGGTGCCCGACATCTTCGTGACCGGCCACGCGCACACCTTCGGCGCGGATCGGTACAAGGGGATCTTGTTGATCAACGCGTCGACCTGGCAGGCCGAGACGGAGTACCAGCGGATGCGGAACATCTTTCCCGTTCCCGCCCGGGCCGCTCTCGTGCACCTCACCGACCTCTCTTTCGAGGTCCTCGACTTCTCGGAGGGAAAGGTCGCCCCCGTACCCGACGAGGTCGCCGCGTGAGTGCGATCCCGCACGAGATCGGGGGGACAGAACGGATCCTTCGGGTCGTCTACTGCGCGTTCCCGGACGCCGCGAGCGCCCGTCGGATCGGCGACGCGGCGGTCGCGCGGCGGCTCGCCGCGTGCGTCAACCGATTCCCGATCGACTCGACGTATCAATGGAAGGGCGCCGTTGAGCAGGCCCACGAGGTCGTCGCGCTGTTCAAGACGTCGCCCCGGAAGGTGGGCGCGCTCTTCGCGTTCCTCGCGCGCGAGCACCCGTACGAGGTGCCGGACATCTTCGAGCTGGCGGTGGCCCGGGCGCACCGACCGTACCTCGAGTACCTCGCGGAGACGCTGGAGCGAGGCTTGCCCATCCCTCCGGACCAGGTGCCCGGCCGTCGTCACCTCACGCGTCGGGGATCGCGACGAGTCCCGGGAGCTCGCGACCTTCGACGAACTCGAGGGCGGCACCGCCCCCCGTAGAAGCGTACTGGAACGCACCGCTGACTCCCAGGTCCTGAGCGATCCGATCGGAGTCTCCTCCCGCGGAGACGTGGTAGCCCGGCACCGACCCGAGGGCGGCCAGAACACTGCGGGTACCCTCCGCGAATCGGGGGTCTTCTGCCTTACCGAGCGGACCGTTCCAGAAGACCATGCGGGATCGACCGAGGGCCTCCGCGAAGTGCCGGCGGGTCACTGGACCGATATCGTACACCATCGCCTCCGCCGGGACCTTGTTTATCGATACCGTCACCGGCTCGGCCGCGTTGGGGGCCAGCACGACCACGTCCTCCGGGAGCAGAACCTCGGTTCCGGCCGACGTGGCCGTCCCGAGAAACTCCTTCACCGCCCCGTCCAGCCCCGCTTCGGCCGGCGAGGCTCCGAGTTTCGCCCCGCGGGCACGAAGGAACGGGAAGGCGAGCGCCCCGCCGATGAGCAGCGTATCCGCGCGGCCGAGGAAGCTCGCGAGAAGCGGCAGTTTGTCCTTGACCTTGGCCCCCCCGAGGAGCGCCATGAAGGGATGCTCGACGCGGTCCCGAACCCTCGACAGCTCGCGGACCTCGCGCTCGACGAGGAAGCCGACGCAGGAAGGCAACCGCTTCGGCAGTCCTACCGTCGAGGCGTGGGCCCGGTGCAGCACGCCGAAGGCGTCCTGGACGAACGACTCGCCGAGTTGCGAGAGTTGGGCGACGAAGGCCGGGTCGTCGGCCTCCTCTCCCGGGTGGAACCGGAGATTCTCGAGCATCACGAACTCCCCGTTCTTGAGGCCAGAGACGGCATTGATCGCTGCGATGCCGATACAGTCGTTCGCGAGCGGGACCGGTTGGCCGAGAAGCTCGGAGAGCCGCCGGGCGACCGGTCGGAGCGAAAGCCGCATGTCGCGCTTCCCTTCCGGCCGGCCCAGATGCGAGATGACAATGGTCCGAGCCATGGATGTCTGCAGGTGCTGGAGTGTGGGGAGCGCCTCGGCGATGCGATGATCGTCGGCCACGAGGCCCTGCTCGGTCAGCGGCACGTTGAAGTCGACCCGGACGAGCACCCGCCGTCCCCGAACTGTCGCCGACCGGAGATTTCGCTTCTCCACGGGGCCTCGGGGAGACCCTCCGGTCTAATATCTTGCGGCTTGAAGGGCTTTCAAAACACATCGAGCCCAAGGGCCATTTCGAGAACGGATTGGCTGTTCTGATAACGGGCCCAGCCTAGCCAACCTTCCCTCAGCGCCCGGTTCTTGCGAAAAGCGCAGCCGCTGCCTGGCCCAGGGACTTATTCGCGCCTAAGCCCCGCAGCCGGGTCGGAGGAGCTAGCGCCTACCGCGATCCCGGGCGTGGCGACGAAAGTCGGCGAGAATGTCGAGCACGTCGTCCCGACGCGCGATGAAGGCCAGGTATTCCTCGTCCATCTTATCGCCGTACTCGGAAGCGAGGATCTCAATCTGCGTTACTAGACTCTCGCGCCATGTCGGCGACGTCGGCCAGTGCTTGAGTTCCGCGAGGCGCTTCACGAGCAGGTCCTCGACACCGGCGAGTCGCATCGGACCGTACGGTGTTTCCACGACCAGAATCTTCTGGCGGTTCCCGGTGAACTTCGGTCCCAAGAGGTCGATGTCGATGTCCCAATCCTTGCGACGCCAGACCCGTCCGCTCGGGACGAATCCCCACGACTCCACAGCCTTGACGGCCCGGGGGCGAGGCATAACCACGTCGATGTCCATCGTCGAGGTCCGGCCGGAGGTGTAGACCTCGACGGCTGATCCGCCCACGATGACGGCCTCGTCGCCCGTGGCTCTCTCGAGCAAAGCGCCGAGGAACTGGATCCGCTCCGATTTCGACCGAGCGGACGCGACGGCTTCCTCGACTTCCTTCCTCGTGACGGTCATTTCATTTCGACTTGCGCGATGGACCCTTCTCTGGCGGTCGCTCGATTTCCTTCGCATACCGGGCGGCGACCGACGGGTTCGGAGTGTACCGCGATGCGTCGAACCACGGACCCAGCTCCGCGACGACGTTCTCGGCCAGTTGCGCCCGCTTCCCCTCGCCGGCCTCCCAGTCCTCCGACCACACGATGCGGACACGACTCCCGACGAGCCGCCGGACCTCCGGATCGGAAAGCGCCCACCCCGACGGGGCCTTGCGGACGAACCCCGCAGCTCGGAGCCTGCGCAGCTCCGCGTACGCTTTGATCGGCTGGACCCCGGCGATTTTCGCTACACGATAGCCGGTGAACGGTCTCGAGGCGCCGGCGAGAACGGCGAGTACCGAGACCCTGGTCTCGCTTCCGAAGAGAGCGACAAGCCCCCTGTCGAGATTGATTGTCATCGGAGGCTGTCACGGCCTCCGCGACTATAATAGTATCCTATCAGGATAATATGTCATGCGGCCGGGCGCGGTTCCTTCGCGTGAATGCGCTCGACAATGCGGGTCGTGGCGGGAAGCGAAAGACCGCGACGCTGACCGAGCTCTAGGATGGCCCCGGAGATCGAGTCGATCTCGGTACGGCGACCCCGGTCGAGGTCCTGCAGCATGCTCGACCGGTTGTCGGAAGTGGCGCGCACGACTCTCCACAGCTCGCGCTGTGCGTCGGTGTCGGTGAACCGGACCCCCTCGGCCTGGGCCACGCTCAGCGCCTCATCGAGGAGTTGGAGCGCCTGACTCCGGTACGGGTCCATCAGCAAGCGACCGTTGGGGATGTTGTGGTCGGCGGTAACGGGGTTGATGGCCGCGTTGACCAGTACCTTCCGCCACACCTCCCGCTCGCGGTCTTGCTCGACGCGAGCGGGGATCCCCGCCGCCCGGAACGTCTCCGCCACCACATCGGCGTGATGTCCCGACCGATAGTCGGAGAGCAGCAGTTCGCCCTCGCCGGCGTGCCGGATCGTTCCGGGCCCTACGAAGGTGGCCGGGACCGAGTTGATCCCGCGGACGATCCATTGACCCGCGTCGGGCCAGCCAGCCGCTCCGAGGGCACCCTCCACCGTCGCTTCGACTCCGAGCCCATTCTCGAGCGCGGCCACCGGGATCGGGGCCGTCACGGCTCGCCCGAAGACCGAGGCCGCGCTCTCGAGGTCGTGCGTCTTGACGGTCAGGAGACACAGGTCCGTCTGGAGACCGGACGGCAGCTCCGATACGGCCGGGATCCGGAACGTTCCGGTGGTCCGTCCCTCAATCTTCAGGCCATCCCGATTGATCGCGGCGACATGCTCGGGACGGGCGACCAGGGTCACATCATTCCCCGCCCGTTGCAGGAGCGCGCCGAAGAGACTCCCGATGGCGCCGGCGCCCACAACTACGATACGCACCGGGCGGTCTCCCTACTCGAGCCGACGCAAGAGGGCACGCAGGGCCGGGTCTCGGCCCCAGTCGCCCTTGAGTTCCACGAGGAGGTTCTGATAGTACCGGACCTGCTCGTCGGCCTTCGCGATCTGCTCCGAGAGGTATTCCTCCTCGCGGCGCAGGCGTTCGAACTCGAGCTCGGTCTCCGCGTGAGCGCGGCCGACGGCTTCGAGCTTATCGAGAAGGGAAGTTCGGCCGTGTCTGGGCATGGATCCTCTGGCTCGGCGGGGTCTCGTGTCGGCCGGCACTGGACACGGCCTCGGAGAGCTGCTGGGCTAGGGCGAGTTCGTGCTTCAAGCGCCGTAGACGCGCCGCCACGCGGACCTCCCGGTCCCGGACGTCCGCCAACGCTGCCTGGAGAACCTCGAGACGACGCCGCCACTTGTCCCGCTCCTGGACATTGGCTAGCACCGTATCGACGTCCATCGCGACCGCCCGAGGGAGCAGTCCGGTCGTCGGGAATCAAGCTTTCGCTCAGGTGGGACGGGCGCTCCGGATGCGCCCCACTCGAGTGGGCCGGGCCATCGTCGCCGTTTAATCCACGACTCGGCTCACCGGCCTGTTTTCGGAGGAACCCCGATGGCAGTGTTTCAGAAGATAGCGGTTTTGGGAGCCGGCAATGTCGGAGGAAGCCTCGCCCAGCGACTCGCGGAGATGGACCTCGCGAAGGAGGTCGTCATGGTCGACATCATCGACGGGCTGCCCCAGGGAAAGGCGCTCGACATCCAGGAATCCGCCCCGATCATCGGTTTCTCGACGAGGGTCACCGGCAGCCTCTCGCTCGAGGCGATCCGGGACTCGGACATGGTCATCGAGACCGCCGGCTTGGCGCGGAAACCGGGCATGAGCCGGTCCGACCTGCTGACCAAGAATGCCGAGATCCTTCGGGGGCACGCCACTGCGGTGAAGAACTTCGCCCCGAATTCCGTCGTCCTCGTCGTGACCAACCCGGTGGACGTGATGACCTATTGGTTCCGAAGGGTCTGTGGTTTGCCGGGGGCGCGCGTCTTCGGGGAGTCCGGCACGCTGGACACGGCGCGGTTCCGGACCTTCGTCGCGCTCGAACTCGGGGTCGCGCCGCGCGACGTGACTAGCTTCGTCCTCGGCACCCACGGGGACACGATGGTGCCGGTCCTCTCGCTGTCGAGCGTCTCCGGCGTTCCTCTCACGCGCCTCCTCTCGCCGGACAAGCTCGCCGCAATCGTGAAGCGGACGCAGCAGGGCGGCGGCGAGATCGTCAACCTGCTCAAGACCGGCAGCGCCTTCTATGCCCCGTCGGCGTCGCAGGCGGAGCTCGCTCGGGCCGTCGGCCGCGACGAAAAGCGGGTGCTGCCCGTGACGGCGCATCTCCAGGGCGAGTACGGTCTCCACGACCTCTGTTTCGGCGTTCCGGCGCTGGTGGGACGCGGAGGGGTCGAGAAGATCCTCGAAGTCGACCTTGCCCCTGCCGAGCGCGCCGCCTTCGACGCCAGCGCGAAGGCCGTGCGGGAGGATCTTCAGGTCCTCGCAGCGCTTCCGGCGTGAGGGTCAATCCCGGCGAACCGGCAATACTCATATTCACTCGATTCACACAGCCTCGGTTCTCGAATGGCGGTCTGCATCGTCGCCCCTAAGGAGGTCGCCCCGGGCGAGAACCGCGTGGCGCTCTTCCCGGAGGTGGCCGCCCGCCTGGCAAAGGCCGGTCACCGCGTGTGCGTGGAAACCGAAGCCGGAGAAGACGCCGGGGTGACCGACGCGGAGTACACCACCGCCGGGGCCCAGGTCGTAGGGAGCGCGAAGGAGCTCTACGCGAGCGCCGACGTTGTGCTCAAGGTCCAGCCGCCGACCCCCGCCGAGACGGCCCAGATGCGGGAGGGCGCAGTCGTCATCGGCCTCATGAACGCCTCCCGCAACCTCGACCAGGTCGCCGCGATGCGCGACCAGAAGCTCACCGCCTTCGCCCTCGAGCTCGTACCCCGGATCACCCGTGCCCAGAGCATGGATGCCCTCTCCTCCCAAGCGACGGCGGCCGGATACAAGGCCGCCCTGATCGGGGCGGAACTCTCCCCCGGTTCCTGCCGATGCTCACGACCGCGGCCGGCACGATCCGGCCCGCCCGGGTTCTCATCCTCGGGGCCGGAGTGGCCGGCCTGATGGCCATCGCCACGGCCCATCGGCTGGGGGCTCTGGTCGAAGCTTATGACGTTCGCCGGGCCGCCGGCGAGCAGGTGCGAAGCCTCGGCGCCAAGTTCCTCGAACTCCAGATCAACGCCGAGGCCGCCGGCGGGTACGCCCGGGAGCTCACCCCCGAAGAGAAGGCCCTCGAGAGCAAGATGGTCAGCGACGCCGTCTCGCAGGCGGACATCGTCATCACAACGGCGGCCATTCCCGGCCGGAAGGCCCCCGTCCTGGTCACGAAGGAGACCGTGGGGCGCATGAAGGCCGGGGCGGTCCTGATCGACCTCGCGGCCGACGGCGGCGGTAACTGTGAGCTTACGAAACCCGGGAAGACGATCCACGTCAGCGACGTGACGATCGTGGGCCCGCTCAACCTGCCCAGCCAGACCGCCTACCACTCGAGCCAGATGTACTCGAAGAATCTCGAGGCGTTCTTGGGCCTCCTCCTGACACCCGACGGGAAGCTCGTCACCGACTATTCGGACGAGATCCTGGCCGCCAGCCTGCTCGTCGCCGGCGGCACCGTCCGGCACAAGCCGACCGCCGACCTCCTGGCCGGAGCCAAGTAGATGTCGGCGGACCTCTGGACGGCGCTCTACATCGCGATCCTCGCGGCGTTCACCGGGTATGAGGTGATCGAGCCGGGTCCCGGTCCTGCTCCACACACCGCTGATGAGCGGCTCGAACTTCATCCACGGGATCGTTCTCGTCGGCGGCATCGTGGCCCTCGGCATCGCCACGACCCCGCTCGAGCAGGGCATCGGCTTCGTCGCCGTGGTCATGGGCGCGATGAACGTCACGGGCGGCTACGTCGTCACCGAGCGGATCCTCGCGATGTTCGACCGCTCGAAGCGCAAGGGAGGGCCGCCATGACGGCGCTCGTCCAGGACGCCATCAACTCCGTCTACGTCGTCGCGGTCATCGCCTTCATCCTGGGGCTGCGGGCGATGAGCAGCCCCGCGACCGCCCGCCGCGGGATCCTCTATGCCGGCATCGCGATGCTCATCGCCGTCCTCGCGACGTTCTTCAGTCCGGGCCTTTTCAACTTCCCCTTCATCTTTGTCGGCGTCGCGATCGGCGGGCTCGGGGGCTGGTACTGGGCGCGGGTCGTCAAGATGACCGCCATGCCGCAGATGGTCGCCGTCTTCAACGGCATGGGCGGCGGGGCGGCGGCGGCCATCGCCGCGGTCACCCTCCTCTCCAGCCTGGGAAATCGGGCGACCGCGGACCTCGCTCTGGCGGGCGCCATCATCGGGTCGATCTCGATCGCGGGCAGCATGATCGCGTTCCTGAAGCTCCAGGGGTGGCTTCGGTCGAAACCGATCGTCCTCCCGGGCCGCCAGTTCGTGAACACGGCTGTGCTCCTCATCGGCCTCGGGCTCGGCGTCTGGGCCCTCTGGCAGGTGTCCGCGGTCTGGCTCCTGCCGTTCTACGTTCTCCTTCTGCTCTACGGCGTGCTGCTCACGCTGCCGATCGGCGGCGCCGACATGCCGGTCGTGATCAGCCTGACCAACGCCTTCACGGGGATCGCGGTCGCGCTGGACGGGTTCGCGCTCGTCAACGGCCCGCTCGGCGACGCGGGCTACGCGATGGTGATCGCTGGCGTGCTCGTCGGCTCGGCCGGCTCCCTGCTGACCTACCTGATGGCGAAGGCGATGAACCGGTCCGTGGCGAACGTGTTCTTCGGCGCCTTCGGCGCGACGGAGGAGCAGGGCACGACGATCCAGGGCTCGCTCAAGCCGATCCAGGCGAGCGACGTGGCGGTCATGCTGGCCTACGCCCAGAAGGTCATCATCGTCCCGGGCTACGGGCTGGCCGTCGCCCAGGCCCAGGGGAAGGTCAAGGAGCTCGACGACCTGCTCGAGCAGAAGGGGGTCACCGTGAAGTTCGGCATCCACCCCGTCGCGGGGCGGATGCCCGGTCACATGAACGTTCTCCTCGCGGAGGCGGGGGTCTCGTACGACAAGCTGTTCGACCGGGACGAGATCAACCCGGAGTTCCCCACCGCCGACGTGGTGCTCGTGATCGGCGCGAACGACGTCGTCAACCCGGCGGCCCACCGGAAAGGCAGCCCGCTCTACGGGATGCCGATCCTCGATGTCGACGCCGCGAAGGAGGTCATCGTGCTCAAGCGAGGCTCGGGGAAGGGGTTCGCCGGCATCGAGAACGACCTATTCTATCGCGACAACTGTCGGATGTTGTACGGGGACGCGCAGGACAGCCTGACCAAGGTCATCCAAGAGCTCAAGAAGCTCTGAGGGGGCCCGGACGCTCGAAAGCCCTTCGAGTAGACGCTCACCTTCAAACCCTCCTCCGAGGTTCTATCGGCGTAAAGGTGACCCT
The DNA here is from genome assembly GCA_963787975.1 of uncultured Thermoplasmata archaeon. Lineage (GTDB taxonomy): Archaea > Thermoplasmatota > Thermoplasmata > Lutacidiplasmatales > UBA184 > JAKIWV01. Next base: position 169,441 of record CAWBEU010000002.1, on the reverse strand, counting down.
ACGTCCTCCGACCACCCTACGACCGTAGTCAGCCCGCTCTTTCCGTATCGACCCCGTCCGGGCCAGGAAACCACGATCCACGAGATCCAGGACCTGGTCGAGCGCGGGGGCGTCCTGCTGCTCGATGCGGCGACCGGGTCGGGAAAGACCGTCGCGGCCCTCGCCCCCCTCCTCGAACACGCCGAAGCGGTGAACCACCGGGTGCTCTACCTGGTCCGAACCCACGCCCAGGAAGCCCAGGTCCTCGCCGAGACCCGGGCCATCGGTGCCCGGGCCGGCCGACCGATCCTCGGCGTCGGCCTCGAGGGGCGGCAGGGCCGGTGCCTGCTCCTGGAGAGCATGGCCGAAATGCGGGGCGCTACGGCGGAGGAATACGGGCATCTCTGCGGGGACCGGAAGCGGGCCACGCGGCAGTCGATCCAGGGAGGGACGCTCTTTACTCCCCCCGCCGAGCTCCCGGAGAGCCGCAGCGTCGACCTCACGGACCTGGACGGATGCCCGTACTATGCCCGGGTGCTCCAGGCCGACATCGAGTCGCTGGCGGACCGGTTCGCCCAGCAGCTCCCGACGGGGCCGGGGTACGAAGAGGACCTGTCGGGCCGAGAACCTGTGCCCCTACGAGCTTTCGAAGCTGCTCGTCGGCCGGGCCCGCCTCGTCACCGCGCCGTACGCGTTCTTCTTCCACCCGCACATCCGCAGTTCCCTCCTCAGCTGGATGGGCGTCGGGCTCGACCGTGTGGACCTGGTCGTGGACGAGGCGCACAACCTGCCCGAGCATCTCCGCGACCTCTCCACGGTGGCCCTGCCGCTGGATTCGATCCGGCGCGCGCGAGCAGAGGTCACCGAACGGGGCGATTTCGCCCTGGCCGATGGGCTCACCGCCGCGCAGTTCTTTGACCGGGTCGCCCAGGCTGTTCAAGAGCTGGTCGGTCAAAATGCCCGTGACGAGGACGGAATCCTCCCTCCGCGGGCGCTCGAGGATGCCCTTCTCTCGACCTTCGGCGGAACGTCGATGCAGCTCACCGGACACCTCGAGCAGCTCGCCTCGTGGGGCGAGACCTTGCGCGAGGAGCGGCGGCGGGAGCGTCGATTGCCGCGCTCGTGGGTTCATACGGTAGCCCTCACGCTGCTGGGCTGGTCCGAGCTCGAACCCCCCGAGTACGTGAAGGTCGTCACGCGGGAGCCGCGTCGGTCGCTCGAGGCGTACTCGCTCGACGCGGCCATACCCGCGGCCCCGATCCGGGAATGCCACCTGTCGGTCCACATGTCCGGCACCCTGGCCCCGCTGGAGGAATATCGGGATGCCCTGGGCCTTCCCGAGACGAGCCGGCTCGTCCAGCTGCCGGTCCCGTTCCCTTCCGAGAATCGCGTCTACTTCTACGACCCCGGGGTCACCACCCGATACGAGGAATTGCAGACGGACCCGACGGCCCTCGAACACCTGGCCGACCGGATCGCCGAGATCCTCGAGGTTCTGCCGGTCAAGACGGCGGTGTTCTTCCCGAGCTTCTCGTTGATGGACCGGATACTCGCGGCCGGCCTCGCGGCCCAACTGCCACGAGGCGCCGTGGTCGAGGCGCGCACCCTCTCGATGGGCGACCTGTGGCGGCTGATCGACGGCTTCAAGCAGTCCCCGGGCGCCGGGGCGTTCCTCGGCGTCGCCGGAGGCCGCGTGGCCGAGGGCATCGATTTCCCGGACGAGACGCTCGAGGCGGTCGTCATGGTGGGCCTGCCGTTCCCCAAACCTACCGCGAAGCGGGAGGCGCTTCGTCAGTTCCTGGACGAGCGGACCCACGGTCGCGGCTGGGAGTACGCCGTTCTGGCGCCCACGCAGCGGGGCATGCTCCAAGCGTTGGGGCGAATGATCCGCTCCGAGCATGACCGGGGCATTGGCATCGTCCTCGATCGTCGCGCGATCCAGTTCGCGTCGGTCCTGCCCGGGATGACCCCGCTGACCGACCTGCAGGGCCACGCCCACCGATTCTACGGCCGCCGAGCCCGCCTCCGATGGTCCCGCGAACCCGAGGCCGTTGCGGCCGCCGCCAACAAGTCCGGGACCCCCGGGGTTCCCGGCCCGAACCTCTAAGAAGGGGCCACCCGTCCGACGCGGCGCCGTGATCATCACGCGTACGCCATTCCGGATCTCCTTCGCCGGCGGCAGCACGGACCTCCCCTCCTTCTACCGTGCATTCGGCGGCGGAGCGGTCACGAGCGCCGCCATTGACCGGTTCATCCACGTGCTGGTGAACGAGAAGTTCGACCGGTCGATCCGGGTCGCCTACTCGAAGACCGAGAACGTCGAATCGGTGGACGATCTCCAGCACGGGCTCGTCCGGGAGGCGCTGCGCCTTACGGGCGTCCACCGGGCCGTGGAGGTGCACACGATCGCGGACATCCCCGGCGAAGGGACGGGGATCGGTTCCTCGTCGAGCCTCACTGTCGGTCTGTTGAACGCGCTCTATGGCTACAAGGGGCAGATCGTCGACGCGTCCCGGTTGGCGGAGGAAGCCTGCCGCATCGAGATCAATATTCTGCACGGCACGCTCGGCAAGCAGGATCAATACACCGCGGCGTTCGGGGGCCTCCACTACTTCGAGTTCCGTCCGGACGACACGGTGCGTGTCCATCCGATCCCCCTTTCCCGGGACGACCTCGACACGCTCTCATACCATCTGTCGCTCTTCTACACCGGGACCACACGCAGTTCCCAACCGATCCTGAAGGAGCAGGAGGCTCGGACGACGGAGAACCGGGACACGCTGCTTCGTATGCGAGACCAGGCCGCTGCGATGCGGGATGCCCTCGTGGCGCGGGACTGGGACCGCGCCGGGGCGATCCTGGACGAAGGGTGGCAGCTCAAACGGGGATTGACGACCGGGATCTCGAACGACCAAATCGATGAATGGTACGCCCGGGGGATCGCGGCGGGCGCTCTCGGAGGCAAGATCACCGGTGCCGGCGGCGGGGGATTCCTCCTCCTGTTTCACCCGCCCGAGAGAAGCGCTCAAGTAGCGAAGGCCCTCTCGCCGCTGGAGCGGATGCCCATCCGGATTTCCCCCGAGGGATCTCGCATTTTGATGGTGCAGCGATGACCGAGTCGGACCCCGCGATCGCGAAGTACGTCCACCGCTACCTCGGGGAGACCGAGAGCGCGCTCCGCGACGATTTTCTGGCCGAGGGCATTTCTCGGGCGATTCCGGTCCTGCTCAAGGCCCGCGACCAGGGCCACACCCTCTTCTTCTTCGGGAACGGCGGCAGCGCGTCGACCGCGAGCCACATGGCTCAGGACATTGCCAAGTTGACCATCACCGAGGGCGGGAAGCGTTTCCGGACCGATTCGCTCTCCGACCACATGTCGGTCATCCTGGCGTGGGCGAACGACTCGAGCTTCGCTGAGATCTACGCGGAGCAGGTGAAGAGCCACGGGCAAGCCGGCGACGTGGCCATCGGGATCAGCGGCAGCGGGAACTCCCCGAACGTGCTGCGTGCGCTCGAGGAGGCCCGCAAGCTCGGCATGACCACAGTCGGGTTCATCGGACGGGGAGGCGGGAAGATGAAGGCGCTCTGCGACGTGGCGATCGTCGTTCCCTCCGACAACATGCAGCACATCGAGGACCTGCACCACATCATGCTCCACCTCGTGGCCTCGTATCTGCGGGACGAGGCCCCGGCGCCTCCCCACCATCCGCGATGACCGTCCAGGTCCGCGACTACATGGTGCTCTCCGTCGAGCACCTCGATTCCGAGGCCACGGTCGGTCACGCGATCGAGACCGTGACCCGGAGCCGGCACCACGGCCTTCCCGTCACCGATCACCAGGGCCGCCTGATCGGCTTCGTCAGCACGAAGGAGCTCCTACGGAACGCCGGGAACCCGGACCGGAAGATCCGAGAGATCATCCGGACCGGCACCTACACCGCGACCCCGGACATGGGCATCGACGACGTCGCGCGGATCATGTTCCGTTTTGGCCTCCGGGACCTCCCGATCATCGACGAGGAGGGGAAGCTCTGCGGGGTCATCTCCAATCTCGACATCGTTCGCTCTCACTTCGAACGGGCCTCTCCAGCGAAGGCGGAGACGCTCCGCAAGCTCCTGACCGAGCGGTACCACCTTCCGTTCACCTATCGGAGGGGCCTCGTCTCCATCGCGAGCCTGAAACCCACCCAGTGGAAGGTCTACGAGGACGAGCTCGAGGGGCGCCGCTACGAGCTCGAGCGCGGGTTCGCCGAGCCCGTCCTCGTGGTGGAAAAGGGCTCCCAATGGATCCTCGTCGACGGACACCATCGGGCGCTGGCGGCGCGCGAGATGGGCCTCCAGAACCTCCAGGCGTTCATCCTGAGCTCCGAGAAACCGGAGGAATTCGCCCGCCTCGAGATCGGGCTCGAGCGGGCCGCCAGGGAGCACCATCTCGAATCGCTCGACAACATCGAGGTCGACCGCACGTCCCACCACCCGCTCATCGAGATCACGACGCAGCTGATCCGCCGGTTCGAGCTCGACGACGTCAAGGGAACCTCCCACGAGCCCTGATCTAGATACGGACCGACACGGCTTGAACGAGGCCCCAGTCTGCCGGACACGGAAGGCGGCAGCGTGGGCCTCGGCACCCCGTCCCTTGCGACGAAGGCGGACGACCGTCGCGACGCGCTCCTCTCGGTCGTTGTCGCACTGTTGGGCACCCTTCTGGGTGTGGGCGGGGTGATGTTCTGGGTCGGGCCCGCGGCGCTCTTGCCGCCGGGACCCACCGCCACCGGACTCGCCACGGCCTTCGTCCTGGTCGGGGCCGCCGGCCTCGGCGTGCTGCTCGGCGGCTTCCCACGGGTGACCGCCCGGGCACTTCGGTCGACCGTCCCGAACATGTTCCCCTTCGGGTCGGTGCCGCTGGACGTCGCGCTCTACCTCCTCGTGTTCGCGGTCGTGACCTGCTCCACTCACGCCTTCTTTGACGTCTTCACGGGCGCCGACAACGGCGGCCAGGTCGATGGGCTGGCCAACCAGACCGCGCTGGACTTGGTCCTCCTCGGCGCGTCGGTCGTCGTCTACCTCGCGACGATGTTCGCGGTGTTCCTCATCGCCCGAGTCGTCCGCCTGGGTCGATTGACGGACGACCACCGCCACACCGACCCGTACCGGAGAGGGCCCCCGGAGCCTTCGGAAGATTCGGAATGGCGGCCCCCGACCGGCCCGGCCGCCCCGTCCTCCCGGTACGCGCGGCCGGTACTCTACGCCGTCTCCGTGATCGTGGGCCTCGGAATGTCGGCCGGGGCCCAGCTCCTGGAGGTGAGCCTCCAGCCCGCGTCTCCGATGCAATGGCTCGCCGGCCAGGCTTTCACGCCGCTCTGGGCGCTCCTCACGGCGTGGGCCCTCGCGTATCTGGACACGGGTACCCGCACGCTCGAGGCGCGGTACGTCTCCACGGTGGTCGCCCAATCCCGCGCACCGAGCCCTCACACAGAGGCGGTCGCGTGAGGATGCCTCCTCTCACTCGGCGAGACTCGGATTGGTACGTGGGAGATATCAAGCGGTCGTCGGTCGAGGCGGCGTCCGCCAATGAGTAGGCCACGGACTCTTCGTCGCGCGGCCATCGCCTCGCTGGTCGCGAGCGTCGTTCTCCTGGCGGTGGTCCTGCCCCTCGTGGCGCCGGTGGCCCGCGCCTCGCAGGAGGGCCGGGAACTCGGTCAGCCCCACGTGTCGGCCGCCCCCGCCGCCGCTTCCCACGTCAACGTGACGATCAATACCTCGGCCGCACCGGCCTTCGTGCCGAATGCGATCCATGCCACGTCCGGCGAGCACCTCACGATCACGCTCGTGAACACCGGGACGTTCAACCACACGTTCACTATGTCCTCCAACGGCACCGAGCGGTTCCCTCAGAACTGGTCCCCCACCCAGTTGTCGGCGTACTTCTCCGCCCACAAGCCGCTGGCCAACGTGACGATGCCCGCCCACTCGACCACTGCCGTCAATCTTTCGGTGAACTCGACGATGGCCGGGGGCCACTTCGAGTTCGTCTCGCTCGTCCCCTATCAGTTCCAGGCCGGCCTCTACGGCTTCCTCAATGTAACCCCGCCCGTGAGTTCCCAATTGACGTTCTACGTCAACGCGAGCGATAGCCTACGGTTCGTCTCGGACGAGCTGAACGCGTCGTCGGTCACGGCGTTCCCCTTCGAGGCCACGGTCTTCTTTGGAACGCTCGGCGTGCTGAGCCACACGTTCACCCTCTCCCCGCTCCCGAACTACAACCTGAGCTCCGCCAACTTCACGTCGTTCTTCACCCAGCACCTGCCGCTGGTGAACATCCCTGTCCCGCTCACCGCGGGATCGTACACCAACGGATCTTTCGTGATCACCGCGCCGGGCTACTACGAATACATCTGCACCGTGCCGGGCCACTTCGCGTCGGGCATGTACGGCTTCCTCTACGCGGGGGTCGCGACGCCTTCGCCGACGGTGCCCGTGGCGCTGAGCACCGCGATCGTGCAGTCCGAGATCCTGATCGGTGGCGGCTCCCTGCTCGGCATCGGAGTGGTGCTCGCCGCTGCCGCCTCGATCACCGGCCGGATCCCGCCGCCGAAGCCCGGCGAAGGACACCACTGAACCCACGGGCGAGATCTCGCGCGACCGCCCGGTTCCCGGCCCCGCGCCTAGCTGACGACCAGGAAGGACCGCATCGTGCCGTGGAACGTGCCGCAGAACTCCGTGCACTGGATCAGATACTCCGTTCCCACCGCGACGGTGGGCACGGTGAATTGGAACATATTGATCCGGCCCGGATCGCGTCGATGCGGACGCCCAGGCCCGGAATGTTGAACGAATGGACCACGTCGTCCGACGTCACGTTGACCTGTACCGTTTCTCCGGGCGCGGCCCAGAGCGCGCCGCCGGAGACCGTCCCTAAGCCGTTCTCGGTGGTTGGGGGCGTGTAGGTCGAGTTGTAGCACGTTCCGTTGGCCGGATAGCAGAACTCCCAGAACCACTGGTGACCGATCACGTTGACGTACTCCTCCGGATCGGAGGACAGCGCATCGACGTGGTAGAGCAGGACTGCCGAATAGGCGGCAACGCCGGCGAGCAACCCGACCACCGCGAGGGTCCAGGCGATCTCGTACTTGCTAACCATAGCGCCGTCCCTTGGTCGCCGGATCCCGGAACTTCCAGACCGCGTAGACGAGGAAGGCGAAGGTGATGATCGCCCCGCCCACACTGATGGCAAGCAGGACCCAGACGAGCGGGGAGATCTCTTGGAGGTCGGTCTGCCCGGCCGCCCGTAGGACGGTCGGAAGGGCCGCCGCCCCCAGCATCAAGCCGGCGGCCCGGCGACGTACGGTGCCGAGGCTGAGCACAACCCTCGTCGAGGGGCCGAGTTAGATATTGCCCACGTACGAACTGGCAACGCCCCCGCGGCCTCGGGCCTCCTCGGCCGAGCCCGTCGTACTGAGGGGCGGTACATACGGAGGGCCTTTGAAGGGAGGTCCCGTGCGCCGCTTTTGTAATGAGCGGGGGCCCTCAGGGCTGGCGCCGTCGCGGCCTCGTCGGCGCGGTGGCGATTTCCGCTCTGCTGTTCCTGCTACCGGCCGCTCTCAGCCTGGAGGGAACCGGGAACCTGGGCTCGCGGCAGTTAGTCGTCCACACCGCCGCCGGCACGACCATCCTGATGAGCGTGGGGGCAAGCGGAGCGCCGCTCGCCTACTCCCCGGACGACATCTCCAACGTGGTGGCCGGAACGGCCGTGACGATCCAGATCACCAACCTGGGGACCGTTCCGCACACATTCACCGTGTCGAGCCTCGTGAACTACACGCTGCCCTCGGCGGGCAACACGAACCTGACCGGGACGTTCTTGGTGACGCACCCGCCTTACTACACGGTCAGTATCAGCGACGTGCAAGGGAGTGTCACCGTGGCCAGCTTCATCGCACCCACCGTCGACGGCTCCTACCAGTTCTTTTGCTTGGAATCGGGCCACTTCGCATCCGGGATGCAGGGATTCCTGGGGGTCGGCATCACCGTCGGCCCGCCGCCGGCGCCCCCGGCCTCGGCCTCCCTGTGTTCATCATCGCCGGCACCATCGTCGGGCTCGTGATCCTCGCGATCGTGCTCGGCTTCGTGGTCGGGAAGCGAGAGGGCTCGACGCAGGAGATGCCGCCGGAACGCCTCGGCTATCCGGAAACCCCCCCGGTGAACCCGCCCTCGAAGCCGCCGCAGTGAACCTACGGAGACTGTAAGAGGTTCGGCGGCAGATTTAAGAGACCGCCCCCCTACGGAACCTACGGACCTCGTAAGAGGTTCGATGGGGAAAAACGATGGTGTGGGGGCAGCCGGGCCGCGAACGGCGTGTGTTGAAAGCAGGTCACTCCTCGATCGCGGTCACCCTTCCCAAACCGTGGGCCGAGGCCATGCGCCTGCGACCCGGCGACCTAGTCGTCTTCGACCAGAACGACGATGGCACGCTCTTTCTCAAGCCCGCCCCGCCGGAGAGCGGAGCCGTCCCGGCCGCCCCGTACCTGATCCAGGCCCGGAGCTTCGATGACCCGGGGCTCCTCAAGAGATTGGTCATCGGCGCCTACCGCTCCGGTCATGACGCCGTGGAGATCCGTACCGAGACCGCGCTCACCCCCGAGCGCGTGGAGGAACTCCTCGACGCCGCCCGAGGGCTGCTAGGGGTCTCGATCGTCGCGCAGGAGCCGAATCGTGTCCTGCTCCAGAACTTCATCGACCCATCGAAGTACGGCCTGCCGCAGCTGGTCCAGCGGATGAAAATGATCCTCGTGGCGTACATCGAAGAGGCCGAGTCCGTCGTGACGAAGCGGACCCCCAGCCGACGCCTCGCCTCGTTCACGGAGGAAGCGGACAAGGTGTTCGCGCTCCTGGTTCGCCAGCTCTTCCTCGCCAGCCGGGATTGGTCCCTCGCCCGGCGGATCGGGAGCCCCGACCCGCGGCAGCTCCTGGAGTGGCGGGTCGTCGTCCAGACGCTCGAGGAGATCGGCCGGCTTCTCGCGGGGATCTCCGAGACGTTCAACCGTCACGCCGGAGACGAGCCGAGCGAGCTCGAGGGCCTTTCCGGACTGCTCGGCGAGATGAAGGTTGGCCTCAAGTCCGTGGTCGACTCGCTCATGCACCCTACCCTGACCGCCGCCTGCGATGCCTACGCCGAGAGCTGCCGGCTTCAGGTGGCCGCCGACGACCTCGGCCACAAGGCCAAGGCCGCGGCCCGGAAGAATGGCATTTCCGCGGCGATCTGGGCGCTGGGGCTCAGCGCCAGCCGCCTCTCGTCGCTCGCCGAAGTGGCGCTGGACCGCGCCGTCGCGAGCGGGAACGAGATGGTGCTGCTCGGGTCCGCCTGACCGGGCGGGGCGCGCGCTATAAGGCGCGAGTACGAACAAACCGGCCGAACGGGGTTTTCCCGTACGCACTCCATATCGAACGCCCCCCTGTCGGACGCGCGGAGCTGACGGGGAATGCTGGATAGCCTCGATGACTGGCTGATCATTGCCGTCGTCGCAGCGATCCTGTTCTATGGCTCGAGCAAGATCCCTCAGCTGGCCCACAGTCTCGGACGCGCGATGGGCGAGTTCAAGAAGGGCCGGTTGGAGGTCGAGCGCGAGCTCAAGCAGGAGGCGGCGACCGCTTCGGTCAGTTCTTCCACAGAACACGCGGCCCACTGACCGGGCGCTTCGAGGAGGAGGGGCCGGTGAGGGGAACACGTGCCGGGTGGATGAACCGGAGGGGAAGGCTGCCTGGAGGGTCGGACCCCCATCGGCCGCCAGGGGGGCAGGACTAATCGATGGTCAATCTGGACCGGATCCTCTCCGTGGTGTCCGAGCTGCGTCGGCGACTGCTCCGGATCCTCTACGTCCTCGCCCCGCTCTTCGGCTTCCTGGTCACGTTCCAGCTTCGATTCTTCCGTTTCCCCTTCGCCAGTCTCGGACTGACCGGCGCGTATCCGTACCCCAGCCTCTTCGACAACGTCACCGCGCAAATGTTCCGGGCCCTCGTCGCCTGGATGCTCCCGGCGCACGTGGAGCTGCTCAACGTCGGCGTGGCGGACTCGGTAGTGGTCCAGATGGAGATCGCCGCGCTGCTGACCCTCATCCTGGGGATGCCCTGGATCGTCCACGAGGTCGGCGCGTTCCTCGTGCCGGCGCTCCGCTCGAACGAGCGGGAGCTGATCCGACGGATCGGGATACCGGCGACGGCGCTGTTCGCCCTCGGGACATCTCTGGGATTCGCCTACTGGACGCCGCTGACGTTCAACCTGCTGTTCCGGTACGTGAACGCCATGGGCCTCACGCCCGTACTCGGGGTGCAGGACTTCATCAGTTTCGCCCTGCTCTACTCGTTTGCCTTCGGCGTCGTCTTCGAGCTACCGGTCTTCCTCTACGCCCTCACGCGGCTGGGCATCGTCAAGGCCGCCTACTGGCGCCAGCATTGGCGGGCCGCGGTCATCGGCTCGCTGATCTTCGGGATGGTCATCACCCCCGACAATTCCGGCATCACGATGTTGCTCATCGCGACACCGATGATCACGCTGTACTTCGCCGGCGCCTGGTTCGCCGCTCGCTGGGAGAACCGGGACCCGCCGATCCGGCCGCATGCGGTAGGGGCGTGAGGAATCGATGGCGCTCCTCTCCGACATGGACTGGTTGATCATCCTCGCCGTCGGCGGCTTCCTTCTGCTCGGCAAGGGGAATCCCCAGCTCCTCCGCACGGTCGGCCGATGGTATGGCAAGCTGATGCACCTCAAGCAGGAGCTCCTCTCCGAGATCACCCGGGAGACAGGCCTCCCCGCGCCCTCGCCGGGCCGTCCGATCTCGATCCGTAGCACGCTGCTCGGTCTCGAGACAGGCGAGGCCGCTCCCGTGCCGGTCCCGATCGCGGTCGCCCCCGCTCCCCTCGCCCTCGCGACAGCGACGGCCGTCTCCCACATCCCGGCGTCGGCGATGACCTGGGTCAACAGCGTAGGCCCGCAGCAGTGGTCGGTCGCCACGACGCGCTTTCCCGAGCTCGAGGGCGGGGTGCACTAGGCATGCTGTCGATCGACGACGAGGTCACGATGGTCGAGATATTGGCGATCCTGGTGGGGGTCGCGATCACGTGGGCCGTCTACTACAACAGCGACCATGCCGAGCTTCCGGGAGAGGCCACCGAGCCGGACCCGTCCATTCCCGATGAGGTCGTCTCCCACCCGGGGAGGACCCTCGAGTGAACGTCGACTGCCCAGCCTCGTGTCCGTTCGTCGCGGGTTCGAGTGATGCCCTCGACTTCCCGCTCGGTCAGTTGCACCGCATCGCGCCCGTCGGTTCCGCGGGATCGCCGCCCGACGGCACCGAGGTCGATGAGACCAAGCGGAACCTGCTCAAGCTGCTCGCCATCGCCGGCGTTGTCGGGGCGGCGGGCGGCGGCCTGGTCGGCGGGGCCCTGCAGTACGCCCAGCCACCGGTCGTCGGGATCAAGTCGTTCCCCTCGGTCCAGCTCCTGGACACGGACGGAGCGCCCCTCACGGCCACGACGGTCAACGCGAAGTACAACGTCACCACGGCCCAGCTCCATCTCTTCTACTACCCGCTCACGAACGAGCCCAATTTCTTCCTGAACCTGGCCCCCGCGACCGCGGGAGGCCCCGGCGCGACGAACGTGCCCGGCGGCGTAGGCCCGACGAAATCGATCGTGGCCTACAGCGCGATCTGCCAGCACCTGGGGTGCCCCGCACCGGCCATCTCGTACTACCCGCCGGGGACGTGTTCCCAGACCTTCGGCAAGAACGCGCTGAACTTCTACATTCACTGTAGCTGCCACGGCTCGACCTATAACGTGACCGACTCGGCGGCGAACCTCACCGGCCCGGCGGTGTTGGCGCTGCCGCAGGTGACGCTGCTATGGAAGGACCCGTCCACCGGGGGCGACGACACGATCTGGGCCATCGGGGAGTCGACCGACCCTCCCGTCAACGGTCACTTCAACACGCTCCAGGGCGGGTACCAGGTCCCGGCCACGAGCCAGCTCGCGTCGGAAACGTCGATCGTTCTCTGCAAGTTCCCGGGCCTCTGACTTGGAGGGAGGCGGTCGTGGGGTTCGAGCACTGGTTCAACAAGAACCTCAACCGGGTCTGGGGGTTCATCGAGGTCCGGGCGGGCATCGCGAAGTGGGCCCTCCGCCCCCAACCGGCCTTCACGTTCAAGCCGTCGTACTGGACGGGCGCCTTCGTCGCCAACGCCTTCTTGATCCAGGTCGCGACGGGGCTGCTCCTCTTACTCTACTACCAGCCCAGCGTGGGCCCGACGCTCACGAGCTGCGGCCAGGCCGTCGGCACCTATTCCTCCGCCCCGGCGGCCTGGTGCAGCACCTACTACCTGATCAACAGCGTCCCGATGGGAAGTCTGCTGCTCTCGACGCACCTGTACGGCGCGTATGCGATGCTGTTCCTCGCCTTCATCCACTTCTACCGGGGCTACTACCTGGGCGCGTACAAGAAGCCCCGCGAATTCTCGTGGATGGCCGGCTCGCTCCTGCTGCTCCTCACCCTCGGGATGGGCTTCACGGGCTATATCCTCCCCTACACCGAGATCGCCTACAATGCGACGAACGTCGGAATCGTCCTCGCGCTGCGCCTCCCGACCCTGGGGCAGCTCACCGCTCCCTTCCTGCTCGCCGATGGGACCCCCCAGGGCCTCCTCGCGCGGATGTTCGCGCTCCACGTTCTCGTGATCCCGCTGGCGCTGGGCGCGCTCCTCTACGCCCACATCGCGCTATTCGAGTCGCATGGCATCGCGCCGCCGGCTACGTCGGACCCGACCCAGCGCAACGTGTACGTCCACGCAGAGGAGAAGACGCAGGTTCCCTTCTGGCCGCAGATCTTCTTCTACATGACCAAGTGGGCCCTCCTCTACCTCGGCCTGCTGTTCGCGATCGCCGCCCTCTGGCCCTGGCAACTCCCGACGTACTACGGCAACCTCGCGGCGGTCGCCTCGGTCACGGAGCCGGACTGGTACTTCCTGTGGCTGTTCAAGGTGGTCGATTTCTACGGCGTGACGCCGGTCATCGCCGTCGGCATCACGGTCGTGCTGATGCTCTACGTCCTGCTGCTGCCGTTCCTCGACCGGTCGCCGCGGCGACATCCGCGCGACCGTCCCTTCGTCGTGATGGTCGGCAACACGTTGCTAGGCTTCTTCATCATACTGACCGTCTGGGGGGGTCTCACCCCGGGCGTCGAGATCCTCCCCACCGGCGTGGCGGAGCGGCTCCTGCCGATCGCCATCGCGAACGTGCTCGTCGTCGCACTGTTCTATCTACGCTACCGGAAGAATTACCAGAGCCGCCTCATCGCCCGCGGGTCGGAGTACCGGCTCCCGGGAGCCTATCCGGTGGTCGGGAGCGCCCCTCGCACCGCCGCCGCCCCCCCGTCTCGCACCGCGGAGGTGAGCTCGGTTGACTGAGTCGCCCCCCGTCCCCAAATTCAAGACCGGTTGGCTGTGGGCCATCCTGCTCCTCTTCATGGCCGGCGGGACCGTCTCAGCCACCTACGTTGTCTGGGGGCTGTCGGACCTGTTCCTGACGGGTCGGTACCTGGTCGATGTACCGGTCACGATCGTCGCGACGGTCGTCACGATCCTGTGCGTTCTGTTCGTGTCGGGGATCTTGTACCGGGTCGACCGGCTCCGGGGCGTGCCGCACCGGGAGGTGGCGCTGTTTGAGTAGCCCCACCGCCCTTCCGACCGATTTCGTGACGCGGGCGGAGCACCGGGTGCTGAACCTCTACGCCGCGATCATTATCCTGATGCTCGCCGTGATCGCCCTGCTCAGCGTCTACGCGATCCGACTCGGTCCGCTGGTCGGACCCGGGGTCGAGGAGTCGTTCGGCCTCGCGGTCGCGCTCCTGTTCCTCTGCTCCGCGATGCTCGTCCACGTCGTCGACCGGGTGTACCGGGTCTGGCCGATGGGGCGCGGGGTGACTCCGATGTTCCCGGGGTTCATCACCGCTCGCGGGGCCGCGAACGCGCTCAAGATCCTGGTCATCGTGGGCGCCGGTGCGGCGATCGCCTACGTCATCGCGACGTTGATCACGAGTTGAGGAGATCGAAACATCATGACGGATCTGGTCGGTCCCGCAGTGGAAATCGGGCTCGTAGTGGCATTCGCCGGATTCCTCCTGTGGGTCTTCTCCTACCACGGGGAGTGGGCGGCCCGGAAGATGAGATTCTGGCTGTTCACGAGCGACCACCGCAAGATCGGCCTGATGTACATCACCGTCGGGTTCACCTTCTTCTTCATCGGCGGGATCTACGCGATCCTGATCCGGACCGACCTGGGATTCGTCCAGGGCCTCGGCCTCGACCCGCAGACGACGCTCGGGATCTCGCCGGACGTCTACTCCACGCTGTTCACGATGCACGGCGTGCTGATGATCTTCATGTTCGCGATGCCGGTCCTGGCCGGCTTCGGGAACCTCCTCGTTCCGTCGATGATCGGCGCGAAGGAGATGGCGCTCCCGCGGATCAACGCCATCGCGTTCTGGATGATCGTGCCGGCCGGGATCATCCTCATCTTCTCCAATGCGAACGCCGGCTGGACCGGGTACGTCCCGCTCTCGCTCCAGGTGGACCCGTCCAACCCCTACGGGATCGACTACTGGGTCCTGGGCCTGCACATCCTGTCGGCGTCGTCGATGCTCGGCGCGGTCAACTTCCTGGTGACGATCATCAAGCACCGGGCGCCCGGCGTGGAGTACTGGAACATGCCGCTCTTCGTCTGGTCGGTGTTCATCAACTCGATCCTGCTCCTCTTCGCGCTCCCCTCGCTCTCGATCGCGCTGACGTTCATCCTCTCGGACCGGCTCCTGGGGACGCATATCCTGGCGGCGGTGAACGGCACCCCGCTCGGAGGCGCGCTGCTCTACCAGAACATGTTCTGGTTCTTCGCGCATCCGGAGGTGTACATTCTCGTCCTACCGGCCTTTGGCCTCATCTCCACGATCATTCCCAAGTTGGCCCGGAAAGACATCTACGGGTACGCCGCGATGGCGGTAGCGCTCGGCGTCTTCGCGGTGCTGTCGTTCGCCGTCTGGGAGCACCACATGTTCACCACCGGCATCGACACGAACATCCGGTTCGTGTTCATGCTCTCCACGATGGCGATCGCCGTCCCCTCGGCGGTGAAGACGTTCAACTGGGTCGCGACGCTCTGGGGCGGACGTATCTGGATGGCCACGCCCATGTGGTTCTGCCTGGCGTTCCTCACCGGCTTCGTGATCGGCGGCCTCTCGGGGGTCTTCCTCGCCTCGATCCCGGTCGACTACCTCTACCACGCGACGTACTTCGTCGTGGCCCACTTCCATTACGTCATCCTGGGCGGCACGTTGATGGCGGTCTTCGCGGCGATCTACTTCTATTTCCCGGTCCTCACCGGCCGCTGGTACAACCAGACCCTGGCCCACATCCACTTCCTCACCACCTACGTCGGCGTGAACCTGCTCCTGTTCCCGATGTTCCTGCTCGGGGCCGAGGGGATGCCTCGCCGGGTCTTCACCTACCTCCCGACGATGTCGTTCCAGTTCCTGAACTTCCTCTCCTCGCTCGGCGCGGCGATCTTCGGGATCGCGCAGCTGTTCTTCGTGTTCAACATCGTCTACAGCTACTTCACCGGCGCGCGGGCGGTCGAGGACCCGTGGGGCGAGCCGCTCCCGTCCACGATGGCCGGCCCCGCCCGACCGGCGCCGGCGCCGCTCCCGTCGGGACCAGTGCCCTCGGCGACGACGGAGGGAACCCTGTGACGTCGTCGAAGGGCCGGGACCTGTTCCGGTGGAGCGCCATCGCCTCGTTCATCGCCTGCTACGCGACGATGATGCTCGGCGGGGAGGTGCTCGCCAGCGGCGCGGGCCTCGGATGTGCGAGCTGGCCGAGCTGCAACGGCAGCTTCGCGCCCCCGCTCGTCGGCGCGGCGGCGGTCGAGTGGTCGCACCGGCTCGGCGCCGCGAGCCTCTCGGTCTTCGTGACGGTCCTGTTCGTCTCGGCGCTCCTGTTCGAGCGGAAGCGGCCGACCCTCATCCGACTCTCCTCGTTCGCGTTCAGCGCGGTGCTCATCGAGGCGCTGCTCGGCGGCGTCGTGGTCGAGACCGGTCTCATAGTCTGGCTCGTGGTGCTGCACTTCGCCATCGCGACGGCGCTGCTCGGGTTCCTCGCGATGATCGTGGTGCTGGGCAACATGCCCCAGCTGCCGAAGCGCTGGCTCGACTGGGCCCGGGAAGCCTCCACCGACCGGCGGCGCCGGGGCCCTCGCGTCCGGAGCCGACGGGGCCGCTGCCCGGTCGCCCCACGCCGGGGGACGGCCCCTGGGGCCGTCCCGCGACTCCCGGCCGGGGCGACTGACCCGAACCGTCGCCTCGCCCGGGTCCCCGCTTAATAGCGCCCACCGGCTCCGAGGGCCATGTCGACTCCGCCCCCCGTCCGCGCGCCCGGGTGGCGGGACTACGTCGACCTTACGAAGCCCTGGATCACCCTGCTCATCGTCGCGGTGGCGGTCGCGGGCTACTTCGTGGCCCTCCCGAACCGGATCGACCCGGAACGGCTCGTCGTGCTCGTCCTCTGCGGGGCCGCCGCCTCCGGCGGCGCCGCCACGCTCAACCACTACTTCGACAGGGACCTCGACGCCCGGATGCGACGGACCCGGGCGCGTCCGTTGCCGACCGAGCGGATCGCCTCCGAGGGCCGCGTGCTGGCGATGGGCCTGGTGCTGTCGATCGTCGGCATCGGCGCGGCGGCGGTGTTCCTCAACCTTCTGACGGCGTTCTCAATCCTGCTTGGCTGGCTCACCTACGTGCTGGTCTACACCGTGTGGCTCAAGCGCCGCACGTCCTGGAACATCGTCATCGGGGGATTCGCCGGGAGCGCTCCGGCGCTGGCGGGCAGCGCCGCGGCCGTGGGTCATTGGACCGACGGCGCACTGGCGCTCGCCCTCCTGGTGTTCCTCTGGACGCCCCCCCATTTCTGGAGCCTGGCGCTCATGCTCCGCGAGGACTACCGGGCCGTCGGCCTGCCGATGCTCCCCCGGATGGACGACCCGGCGTACTCCGCCAAGGTGACGGTGGTCTCGTGCGCCCTCCTCGTCCCGGCCACGGTCCTCCTCGCGTTCGTGGGACCGATCGCGCTGCCGGCGATCATCGCGCTGCTCGTCGTGAGCCTCCTCTTCCTCGCCTCCGAGCTACCGCTCTGGCGACACTCCGACCGGAAGACGGCCCTGCGGGGCTTCATCGTCTCGGGGCCATACCTTCTCGCCGTGATCGTGGTGATCATCCTCAATTGGCTGCTCGTGCGCGGCGTCCCCGGCGCCGGTGGGTAGACCGCTTCGGGACCCGTCGCGCCGCGATCTCAGCATCCACCTCGACCTCGACCATCATCCCGGGCTCGAGGAGCCGCGTCACCTCGACCATGGTGGCCGCCGGGCGGGTGCTCCGGAACAGTTCCCGGTGGACCCGGGTGTACTCCTCCCAACGGGAGATGTCGGTCACGAAGAACCTCGTTCGGACGACGTCCGAGAGTCGGGCGCCGGCCGCGTGGAGCGCCTTCTCGATGACGGCGAAGGCTTGCCGGGTCTGGGCCGCCGGGTCTCCGGCGCCGACCAATTTCCCGTCCGGACCGATCGCCGTGGTGCCCGCGACGTAGACTCGCCGGCCCACCCGAATGGCCCGAGAATAGCCTACGACCTGCTCCCAGGGTCCCCCGCTCGAGATCCGCTGTCGGCCCACGCAATTCCCTCCGCGCGGGGCAGTCCCCGACGGGCTATAGGCCGCACGCCGGGGTCTCGAACGTGGCCGCCGACCTTATGCGGCGGGTCGCTTGACGGGAGCGCAATGGCGCCCCCGTCGGCCCGGTCGCCGTCTCTGACGGACGCAGAACTCCTCCGCGAGGCCGAAGCCGCTCTCCGAGACCTGGGATTTCCCAAGGCCCGCTCGGCCGGCCACCGTCCCAGTCCTGCGCCGTCGTTCTGGGTCCAGAATCCCAGGGCGCGTCGCCGGTCGATCCCGGTCTACATCGACCGGGCCGGCGCGGTGTTGCCCGGCATGATGCCCCCGGCCGATGCGACCCCCGACCCGGAGGCCGAACCCACGCCCCCGATCCTCGTCGTGCCGACGGACGCCGCCGCCGAGTCCGCGTGGAGCCTCGTGCCGAAGACCCGGGGTCTCCTCGCGCCCGCAGAGCTCCGCATCCTGGTCCTTCGGGACCCCCAGGGCACCGCTCGGGCGCCGCACTGGCACCTCGTGACGGTGCCGCCGCGCGAGGTGCTCCGCGTCGCCACGGGCGTCGTCGTCGGGATGTACCGGCGCGCCTTCTCCCGGTCCGGACCGAGCGACATCGATTTCAGCCAGCTGCTCGGCACCCTCCGCCAGGCGTACCACATCGACGTCCAGCGGTCCCTGGGGGTCCAGAGCGACGAGGAGGCGCTGTTCGTCCTCTACCATCTCGCCCTCCGGGACACTTTCGCGCCCGGGAACATCGCCGGCAACCTCCACTCGATCGTGGCGAACCCTACGGGGCCGGCCAGCCGGATCCCCTGGTTCGCGGGCTGAACCCGCCCCGCTCGGGGCCCGACCCAACGCGAAGCATAAGAACCGGTCGCCGTCTTCGATATCCGAGGAGCCACCCCGGCGATGCCCGACGACGATCCGTTCGTGTGGCCGTATACCCCGACACCGGGAGGGGCGACTCCCCCCGCCACCACGGACCGGACCGAGGGCCACTCCGAGGTCCGCGCGTTCTTCTGGCTGGCTCTAATCTGTACCCTGCTCATCGCGGCCGTTGGAATCACGGTCTGGTTCCTGTTGCACTCTCCTACGCGCTGAGTCCGGCGCCTCCACTCGGAACGGTTATCATCCCGGGGCAGGTCGCCGCCGCCCGGAACCCCGTGGGGCCGTGGGGTAGCTTGGACCATCCTTCTAGCTTGGGGTGCTAGAGACTCCGATTCAAATTCGGACGGCCCCATTCGCCTCGGCACCAGTTCCCCCGACGTCACCAACCGTTGATACACCGGAGGCTTGGTCAGACGACGAGGGATGCGACGATGAAGGTAGGTGTTCTCGGTAGCGGCGACGTAGGGAAGCGACTGGCCGGCGGATTCGCGAGCCGCGGGCATGAGGTGGTCGTCGGAACCCGCACGCCTCGAAATCCCGAACTTACGAAGTGGGCCTCCACGGTCCAGGGAAAGGTCGCGATCGGCTCGTTCGCTGACACGGCTCGCCAGGCCCAACTCGTGGTTCTCGCGATCCATGGCGACGCGGCGCTCGCGGTCTTGGACGCGGCGGGGAAGGCCAACCTCGCGGGAAAAGTGCTAATTGACGTAACGAACCCGCTCGACTTTTCGAAGGGAATGCCGCCGTCGCTGTTTGTCGGAACTACCGACTCTTTGGCAGAGCGAATACAGAAGGCGGTCCCCTTGGCGAAGGTCGTGAAAGCGTTCAACACGGTTGGGAACGGCCAGATGGTGGACCCTCACGTGAAAGGGCAGCCGCGCCTGGAGATGCTCATCGCCGGAAACGACGCCGCGGCCAAAGGACAAGTGACGGAGATCGTCAAGTCGTTCGGGTGGGCCGGAACCATCGACTTCGGCGGCATCGACGGCGCCCGGTGGCTCGAAGCGATGGTGCCGCTATGGGTCCGGGTGGGCTCCGCGCTGAACACGTTCGCGCACGTGTGGGTCGTCGCCCGGGACTGAGCCGTCGAAGGTACGCGGCCGGCGAGCGCCGAAATCGCTAAACCCCCGGCGGATTCCGCGACCCTTCCCGAGGCGACAACGATGGAACAGGACCGGCTGGGTTTCCTCTTCGGGGTGTTCGCCGGTATCCTCCTGTTCATCGACGCCCTGATCACGCTCGCAGGCGGCCTCGCGACGCTCGTGACATCGGGCTTGTCGACGCATCTCCTGATCAACACGACCAGCCGACTCCTCCTCGAGGTCGTGATCGGGCTCCTGTTCGTCTTCTTCTCCGCCGTCGCCTCCCGCCGGCAAGGAGATTTCACGCTCGCGGGCGGCATCATCCTGATCATCCTCTCGCTCGGGACCTGGTACGTGCTGGGATTGCACCTATTCGAGGCGCTGGCGGGGCTCTTCGGGCTCATTGCCGGAATCCTTCTCGTCCTGGTGAAGCGCTGATTTCCGGGTCAGGACCGCCCCTTTAACTCGCTGCCCCGGTTCTCGGGCCCCATGGGCCGCCGGTTCGTTGCGCAGCGGCGGAAAGATCCGTACTACCGCGCGGCCCAGGCGGAGGGCCTCCGATCCCGAGCCGCCTTCAAGCTGGAGTACCTCGCCGACCGCTTTCCGATCTTCCGCCGGGAAACCGGGTACTGGACCTGGGGGCCGCTCCAGGCGGCTGGTCGCTGGTCGCCTCCGAGCGAGTCGGCCCCCGGGGACAGGTCGTGGCCGTAGACCCCCGACTCGTCGAGCCGATTCCCCGCGTGGCGTATGTCCGAGCGCTGGTCGGAGCTCCGGATCTCGCTATCCGGTTGGGGCCGGCCCCGTTCGACGTGGTGCTGTCGGACATGTCACCTCGCATCAGCGGCGCGTATGCCACCGACCATGCGCGCAGCATCGCCCTCGTTCTGGACGCGTGGGCGCTTGCCCAACAGGTACTGAAGCCCGGGGGACGCTGGGTGGCGAAGGTCTTCGACGGGGACCTGCTGGCCGATACGGAAGCGAAGATGCGCCCGTCCTTCGAACGTTGGCAGCGGACCAAGCCGCCCGCCTCGCGGGAACAATCCTCCGAGCTCTACCTGCTCGGGTTCGGGTTCTACCCCAGAAAGGGGCCGGAGAAATAGCGATGGTCCGAAGCGAGGCCGATACCTCGTGGCAGGAACGGGCCGCGGCCATGGTCGACTCCCTGGGGCGGCTCGAACCGAGAGTGGCCGCGGCCATGCGTTGCGTGCCGCGACATCGGTTCCTACCGTCCGCTCTCGCGAGCGAGGCCTACGACGACACGCCCCTACCGTTGGGACCGGCCCGGTCGACGATATCGGCCCCCCACATGGTCGCCCTGATGCTCGACTGGGCGAGGCTCACCCCGGGGCTCCGGGTATTGGAGTTGGGCTCGGGATCGGGCTACCTGGCCGCCTTGGTCGCGGAGCTCGTGCGACCGGGAGGACATGTCGTGGGCGTCGAACTCGACGTGGGCCTCGCCGAAGGCTCAGAGGCGCGTCTCTCCGAACTAGGATACGGCGACCGGGTCGAGATTCACGCGGCGGATGCACGGGTCGGATGGCCGGCGGAGGCTCCGTACGACCGGATCCTGGTCTCCTTCGCCACGCCCGAGATCTTTCCGGAGTGGACCCGTCAGCTCGCGACGCCCGGCATCCTGCTCGCGCCCGTGGGACCGGCGACGGGTCAGGTACTTCGTCGCCTCCGGCGGGGCCGCGACGGGGATCGGCTCGAAGACGGTCCCGGATGCATTTTCGTGGGTCTCGCGTCGGCCGACGCTCGCCCTAAATAGACCCGCATAGTACGGGGTCCTCCCCTCATTTGCGGGTTTGGTCAGTTGTGATCCGTTTCGGGCCGGCCGGCATACCGCTCTCTTGCAAGGGGAGAACTCTGCGGGACGGCATTTCCGACGTCCACCATCTCGGCCTCACCGCGATGGAAGTCCAGTTCATCAAGGTCAACCCGCTCACGCGCGTCCTTCTGGAGGAGGAGGCCGGCAAGCTTCCCTTCGAGGTCCCGCTCCAGCTCCTCGTCGAGGTCGGCCAAACGACCCGGGCCTCCGCCGATCCGGCCGCGTTGCGCACGCCGCTCAAGCGCCGGCAGAACGTCACCGGTCTCACCTGGAGCCTGGCCAAGGACTACGCGGACCTGGCTCAGACCCGGGCGCTCGCGCGCGCTCTCGACGTGAAGCTGACCCTGCACGCGCCGTACTACGTCGACTTCTTCGGCAGCGAAGAGTCGCGGGACCGCAGTATCCGGCAGATCCAGTGGGCGGGGCTCCTGGCCTCCGGGTTGGGGGCCGGGCTCGACGTCACGCACCTCGGATTCTACGGGGGCGGTTCCCGGGCCGACAGCATCCACGAGCTGGGCCAGGTGGCGAAGGAACTCGAGTCGTGGCTCCAGAAGACCACCGATGGCGCGGTGCACCTGGCCGTCGAGCCCAGCGGACATCCCGATGTGTTCGGGTCCCGGGAGGAGGTTCTCGAGTTGGCGCACCAGATCAAGGGCATCGTCCCGGTCCTCAACATGCCGCATCTGGCGGCGCGGGAACGGACCACCTTCTCGGACACGATCCAGTTGAAGGCGCTCGTCGACCAGTTCGTGGAGGCCAGTCACGGCGACCTCTACCTGAACTTCTCCGGCGTCGAGTTCTATGGCCCGACCGAGTTCCGGCTCACGCCGATCAAGCGCGGCTCGATCCGGTTTGACACCCTGGCGGAGATCCTCGCCGAGCGAGACTACGACGTCACGGTGATTTCGAGCTCCCCGTTGCTCGAGCACGACGGCATGTACCTCAAGCTCCTCTACGAGCGGGCGCTGGCGCGCCGGTGGACCAAGAAACACGCTCCCCCGCCTCCCAAGGCCCCCGCGGTTCCGGCCAAGACCGGCCCCCTCGCGAGGGGGGCCCGTCCTCCGGCCAAGCCGGTGCCGAAGCTTCTCGCCAAATCGGTGACCAAGACCGCGCGCCGTCCGCTTCCCCGTCACGTTGCCTCCCCGTCGAAGAGGGGCCATGGGCGCCACTAACGACACGGAACTACCGGCGTTCGCCGAATCGCAAGCGTACATCGCGCGACGTGTGACCGAGGCCATGGCTCGGATCCCGGCCGACGTCGTGCAACGCACCGTCGAGATCCTCCTCAAGGCGCCCGAGATCTTCGTCTACGGGGCGGGTCGCAGCGGGATCATCGGGCGCGCCTTTGCGATGCGGCTCGTCCAGGTCGGTCTGGCGGCCTTCGTTATCGGCGAGAGCACGACGCCGATCGTGCGCGCCGGCGATGCGGTGTTCATCCTATCCGGCCGGGGCGAGAGCCAATCCAGTATCCAGACCGCGAACATCGTCCGTCGCGAGGGCGCCCAGCTGGTCGTCCTTACAGGCCGCTCGACCTCCAAGCTGGCCCACGCCGCCAACCTCGCGATCCCGCTCGAGTTCCCGGAGGACGCGGAGCGGCCCGAGCTCGCGCCGCTGGGCACGCTGTTCGAGTCGGCCAGCCTTCAATTCACCGACGCGCTCGTCAGCGCCATCATGCGGGCCCGGGGCGAGACCGAAGAGTCGATGCGCCGGCGCCACGCCATCATGGTCTAAGGGACTCCCCATTGTCGCAGAATCTCTGAAGCGGAGAAGCATCGGTTCCGACCATAGAAGAATCGGGAGCCCCCCTTGGGTCACCCAACAGCCGAACGTTCCGTAGGGCAGCCCTAGGTCGATATCTCCGCCCGACCCGGGCCCCGGTCGAGCCGGTCCACGGACCTCGGTCTCCACAACGCCGCGACGAGAAGCGCTCCGATCGGAACGGCGGTCAGGTAGACCCAAAGGTCAGTGTACGTGCCCGAGAGGATCGCCGGCGCGAGAGTGCGCGCGGGGTTGAGCGAGCTTCCGGTCCAAGGTCCGATCAGGTACGTGGCGAACGCAACGACGGTGGGCGGTAGCAGCATCCGCCAATGGACCCGTCCTTCGCCCAAGTCGGACAGAACGAACACGGCGGCGACGAGCGCGGCCGTGAAGGCGAGCTCTGCTGGGAACGCTCTCAAAACGTCACCTTGGACTGGAACCGTCGCGCCGAGGTGACCGGCGTCGCCCAGTGCGCCGAGGACGATCGCGCTCCCGAGGAACGCGCCCAAGGTCTGGCCGAGAACGTAGAAGGGGACCTCCCGCCAGGCAATCCGACCGCTTGCCGCCAGAGCCAGCGTAACGACGGGGTTGAGGTGGGCCCCGGAGACCCGGATGAAAAGAGCGATGGGAATCAAGACGGCGAAGAACCATGCGCCGGCCAAGACCACGAGCGGGAGGCCACCCAGCCGGGCACCCAGGACGATGGTCCCGGTTCCGATCCCGACGAGAAGTGCGGTCCCGGCGGTCTCCGCGGCCGCACGGCCGAGGACCGTGGCATTCACTGGCGGATACTGCGAGCTCGATCGGCCTCGCGTCGGTCCGAGAGGGCAAGCTCCCTTCGAAGGCCCTCGATCCGGGCCCGAATCTGGTCCCGGACGGCGCGGAACCCGGCATCGTCCAATTTGGCGGGGTCGGGCAAGGCCCAGTCGCGGAGCTCCAGGGACTTGAGGCGGGCGGGACAACTCGCGTCATCGAGACAGCCCATCGTGATCCTGACCCGCGCCTGGTCCATCATCTGGTTCGAGAGGAGCTGAGGAGGATGCGCGGGGAACAGGAAACCTCGCTCCTCCAGCATCGCCTTCGTGCGCGGGTTCGCCACCGCGGCGGGACTGGTTCCGGCGGAAGTAGCTCGCCAGCCCGGCGGCGGATCCGAATTGAAGATAGCCTCCGCCATCAACGATCGGCAGGCGTTCTCCACGCACACGAACAGGACGAGCTTCTCGGCCATCAACACGTGCTGCCGCAGCAACAGCAGCAGCAACGGCAGCAACAATTGTCGCTCGATGGGTCACAGCACGGCCCCTGGCGCGATGGTTCGGGCATGGTCGTCTCGACCACTTCAATAGCTGAAGTGCTCATAAGGCGCTGCTACGTACGGACATAGTGTCGCAGTCCTGCGCCGGCGATCTCGAGTGTCCGTGTCCGCCGATTGGTCTCATCGACGTGGTGGGAAAGAAGTGGGCCGTGTGCGTCGTCTCCCTCCTGGGGAAGTACGGTACGCTGCGTTTCGGGCCGATCCAGAGGTGCCTCTCGGGGGTCAGCCCCGCGACGTTGACTACGACGCTGCGCTCACTCGAGCAGGCCCGCCTGATACACCGCGTACCCACCGAAAGTCCACGAGGGTCCGTGAGAGCCTACGCCCTGACAAATTCGGGCTCGTCGCTGTACCACAGTCTCCTGCCCCTCGCCAGCTGGCTCCAATCCAAGTAGAGGGGTCGCGCGAACGGATTCGACCGTTCCTGACCCATCGTCCGTTCGCCCCCGGCGGGAGGACCGGTCCACCACGCTGGGGGAGTCTGAACCGTAAATAGGCGGGGGGGAATCCCGCACGCTGTGCCGCGCGCCCCCGTGACGCCTCCGGGAATCTCGCTCGTCCCGATCCCGACCCGGTTCTTCGTGACCAGTGGGAAGGGAATCAACAAGGTGAGCGAGCTCAACGCCTTCGACCTCGCGCTCCTTCAGGCCGGCATCGGGGAACAGAACCTCGTCTCCGTATCGTCCGTCCTTCCGATCGGGGTCCGCCAGGTCGACCGGGAACGGGTGCCCCGGGGAGCGATCACGCACGCCGTGCTCGCCCGTCAGGGCGGGGGCGAAGGAGAGGTCGTGAGCGCCGGCATTTCCTACGGCTTCCGGACCGATGGACAAGGCGGCTACGTCGCCGAGGGCCACCTGAACGGGACCCAGAAGGCGCTCAAGGAATTCCTGAAGTGGAGGATGGAGGAGATCGCCCACTTCCGCGGCGTCGAGCTCAAGCGGATCAACTACCGGACCGAGGAGCTCTCGATCCCGATGGACCACTACGGGGTCTGCATCGCCGCGTGCGTCTTCCTGCCCTAGACCGGGCGGTATCCATGGTCCTTGAGGCCATCGAAGACCAGGTACTCGCCGCGACCGATCGGTCGAAAACCCACGTGGGCGGCCACCCGCAGTGACGCGAGGTTGTGGCCTCCCGTACTCCAGATCGGCGTGAGGCCACGGGCTCGCACCTCGCGAGCGACCAGAGACGCGGCGGCGCTGGAGAACCCTCGGCGCCGGTACGGCTCGAGCGTATGCACGCCGATGTCACCGAACCGGCCATTGTTGGCGCTGAGGAGCGCGACCGACACGATCCGGTCCCCGACGATGGCCGCCGCGAGGACGCCCTGGGTGAGCATTTCCTCGAAGGTA
This sequence comes from uncultured Thermoplasmata archaeon, assembly GCA_963787975.1. GTDB lineage: Archaea > Thermoplasmatota > Thermoplasmata > Lutacidiplasmatales > UBA184 > JAKIWV01. The sequence continues at coordinate 143,484 of CAWBEU010000002.1, read as the reverse complement.
CGGTAGCTGTTCCCCCAGACCGCGGACTCGTACCGTTGAAGGAGCGGAATGTCCGGGAGGCCGAGAACGCGGACCGCCGGGCTCGGGTGCGGAACCGGGGGCGTCTCCAACGTGTGGAAGAGGTCGCCGACCTGGCGGAACGGGAGAGGAACCTCTCGGGCGAGGATCTCGCCGAACCGGGCCATATCCTCCGTCGATCCGTTCACGCAGAACCAGCCCGGGATTCGGGAGAGGATCGCCCACCCCGCCTCCGGGTTCTTCCCGAAGTACTCCGGCTCTTCGGGGGTCGATCGGTGCTGGACGATCACGGCCTCGGGGTTCTTCACGGGCCCCGACACGAAGGCGCGATCGAGCCCTCTGCGTAGACCGGCGTAGCATATGACGAAATACGGGGTCACCGGCAGCGTCGCGGCGAGGTCGAAACTTTCCGATTCGGTGAGCGGCGTGAGGCCCGCTACCGGCGCCCATTCCTTGTACGGCACCGGGGTCGGGCACATGGGAGTCGCGAGGTTCGGTTACAGGAGCTTACGGAACAGCAGCTTGTCCTCGAGCGTCCCGTCGATCTGGAGCTTGCGCGTGACGAGGGCCTTCATCGGGCCGATCTCTTTGTTGATGAGGCCCAGGAACGTCGCCGTGTCGGTCCGGATCGTGAGGTCGGTCTTGGTCGAGTTGCCCGTTCGGAGGCCCCCGAGCGTGCCGTCCTTCAACTCCAACAGGTAGTGGTCGGAATCAGAGAAATGGATCGCGATGCTTCGGTTGAGGCCAGCGAGCTCCGTCTTCACCGCGGGGTTCTGGGCCGCGTGGCGATTGAATCGGTCCACTAAGGAGGCGAGCGTCTCTTCGATTACTGCCATTCCGTATCCAGCGTTCGGACCGGAGGACGCGGTTTAAGCCTTTCAACCGTGCTCCACGAGTAGCGCAGCCACGCCACTCGCTCGGTTTCGACCGCGAGATGCATCGCCACGAACTCTTGGGTCTTCATGTCGGAAGCGTACCCGCTGCCGCAGTCCGAGTCCAGCTCCGTGCGCAGCCGGTCCATGGCGCGGTCGCGGCAGACCTTGGCGACAATCGATGCCGCCGATACCACGGGAAGATCTCGGTCGGCGTGATGCCGGGAGACCACTCGAGCCGACGTGCGGGCCATTGACTTCACGCGGCGACCGAACCGTTCCTCGCGCGTGTCGCAGGCGTCGACGAAGACCTCCCGCGCGTCCGTCATCCGCAAGAGCCGGGCGAACACGCGGGCCTCGAGGACGTTGAGTTGTCCTCGAGCCACGGCAGAATCAATTTCCTGCGGAGGGATTTCGATCGCGATCCGTTCCCCAAGATCCTTCAATCCGTCGAAGAGACTCTCGCGCTGCGCGCGCGAAAGAAGCTTGGAATCGCGCACTCCGAGGGCGGCCAGTTCCTCGAGGCGGCCCTGCTCGGTCAGGAATCCTCCGACGACGAGCGGGCCGAGCACGCTGCCCCGCCCCGCCTCGTCGATTCCGAGGACCTTCGGAGCCATGGGAAGGCAGAGGGCCGTCGAGCGTATCTGGGTTCCGTCGTTGGATGTCGTCTTTCGGAAACAATTAACCTGCCTTCCTCCGCTGACCGCGTAGTGGCGCTCGAGGGCCTCTCGGTGCCCGTCCCGACCATATTCGGGGAAAACGGGCAGATCGATGCGGGCCAAAACGCGCGCTTCACTCGCAACCTGTGCGATGCGCGGGTCGATCACATCTTTGCGCTCGGCACAACCGGTGAGTTTCCACTGGTGACGGCGCCGGAGCGACCGCTGCTCCTCGAATCGATCATCGAGAGTCTCGGGTGGCACACCGACGCCTGGGTAGGCTGCGGTGCGCCGGCGACGGCCCAGGCCGTGGCCAACGCGGAGCAGGCCGAAGAGGCCGGGGCCACCGCCGTGGTGGTGGTCCCGCCCTACTACCTCACCCCCACGGAGGCGTCGATCAAGCACTACTTCCGGGCAATCAAGAAAGCCGTCGGGATCCCGGTGCTGGGCTACAACGTCCCGGCGCACGTGGGGTACGCACTTTCTCCCGCGCTCGTACACGAGCTGGCCCGCGAGAAGGTATTGGCCGGGCTCAAGGATACCTCCGGATCGATCGATTCGGTCCACGGATTCCTCCGGGGCGCGCCGGACGGCTTCGTTGTTTTCCCCGGCGATGATATTCTGGCCGGGCCTGCGATCGCTGCCGGAGCTGTTGGCGCGGTCATGGCTTCGGCAAATGTCGTTCCTCGCCTGGCGGTCGATTTGGTGGCCGCCGCGCGGAAGGGCGACGCGATGAAGGTCGCCGAGCTCGAGACGCCCCTTCGTGCCCTTCTAGTAGCTCTAGAGGCCGGGCCGTTCCCTTCGGTGGTGAAGTACCTGGCGCAGCGGCTGCGAGGCGCCGAGGTGGGCTACCGAGAACCGTACGGGCCTCTCACTCCCGACGAGCGGGCCAAGGTCGACGCCGCCCTTGTACCTGCCGAGCCGTTGCTCCGCCCGTTCTTGTAGGAGGAGTCCGTGCAAGCGCTCCTCGTGGCTCCTCCCAAGCCGGGGGTGCAGCTCCGGGAGGTGCCCGACCCGTCGCCCGGTCCGGACGAGGTGAAGGTCCGTGTCCTCGAGTGCGGCATTTGCAGAACGGACCGGGATATCGTCGCGGGCAGGTGCGGCACGCCGCCCGAGGGCCGGCGCGAGCTGGTTCTGGGCCACGAGAACCTCGGGAGGATCGTCCAGGTGGGGGACGCGGTGCACGGACTGCGTGTCGGCGACGAGGTGGTCGCCACCGTGCGTCGGGGGTGCGGGATCTGCCGGTACTGCCGGACGAACCGGTCCGACTTCTGCGAAACCGGGCTGTTCACAGAGCGAGGGATCAAGGGTCGGGACGGTTACCTCGCCGAGTTCTATGTGGAGCGACCCGATTACCTCGTACGCGTGCCGCGCCCGCACCACTTGAGCGCAGTCCTTCTCGAGCCTCTGAGCGTGGTCGAAAAGGGCGTGTTCCAGGCCAAACGCGTACTCGACCGGACGGAGGTAGGGCCGGGGACGAACGGCAATCGCCTCCGGAAAGCCCTCGTGGTAGGCACCGGCGCGATCGGCATGCTCGCCGCGCTCGTGCTCGCAGTGGAGGACTTCGAGGTTACCGCGATCGACCGACAGGAGGGCGGGACGCCGGTTCGATCCCTGCTGGCCACCATCGGCGCTCAGCGTGTCGAGGTGTCGGCCGGGTTGTCGGTCCTCGGGGAGCGGCGGTTCGATCTGATCTTTGACGCTACCGGCTCGGCCCAGCTCGATTTCGACCTGACCTCCCGTCTCGGACCGAACGGTGTGCTGCTCGTCACCGGAATTTCCAACGACGCCGGATCCACGGTCCCGATTCCCGCCGGGGAGATACTCCGCCAATTGGTCCTGCAGAATCAGGCCGTGGTAGGGTCAGTCAACGCGAACCGGCGGCACTTCGAAACCGGGCTCCGGCATCTCACGGCGTTCCGCCGGCGCTGGGGCACCGTCGCCGAGCAGCTGGTGAGCCAGCGCCGCCCGTGGACCGAGTTCGCGTCGGTCCTCGTGGGGGCGCGTCCCGAGAGCATCAAGACGGTGCTCACAATCACCAATTGAGCCGGGCTCGGCCGGGGCTCGCGCGCGTCGGGCTTTGAAAACAGATCCCCCAAACAAACGGTCGCTCGATGCCGATTTGGTTTCGCCCCGACCTATCCCTTTTCATGCAGGCATGGTATCGTCAACCTGCGCCGATGGGGATAAGTAAGTTCGACCGTTGGGATGGGACGAGGCATCGATGACGAGGCGGCAGATTCGACTCGGCCATTGTTATCGGTGCATCTACACCTGGCGCATGCGCCGTCGCTATCCGACGATGTGCCCCCGGTGCAAATCGAGGCTATGGACCGTCCCGAAGATCCTCCCCGTCAAGCTCGGGAACGGCCTCGGGATCGAGGAGGTTCTGGCGCCGCACCGGGACGAGATCCTTCGGCTCGCTCGGAAACATGGGGCGCGGAGCATCCGGGTCTTCGGGTCCGTCCGGAGGCGGGAGGCTGATGAGAAGAGCGATGTCGACCTGCTCGTGGAGTGGGGGCCCGATGTCGATCTCCTCGACACCGCCGCCTTCCGAAGACAGGTCCGGGAGTCAATCGGCCGAAAGGTCGACGCTGTGGAGGAGGGATTTCTTCACTGGGCGATCCGTCCGCAGGTGCTCGCGGAAGCGGTCCCGCTATGAGGGGACGGCGGACCGACGCCCGTGTCCTGTTGGACGACATGGCCCAGTACGCGTCGACCATCGCACGGTGGGTCGCGAAAGGGCACGGCGCTTTTCTCGACCCAGAGACGGGGTCCCAAGCGACCATCGAACGGCAGTTCGAGATGTTCGAGGAGGCGGCCGACGCGCTAGGGTCCGCGTTCCAGAAGGCGAACCCCCGCGTCCCCTGGGCCGACATATACGAGATCCGGAACGAGTTCTCCCATCCCTACAAGGAGAGCTATGACCGCGAGAAGCTCTGGCGCTTTGTTCGGGATCGGTTTCCGCGGATTGCCCGGAGGCTCCGTCGGCCCGTTCTTCCGAATGGTCCCGACCCTGCGGCAGAGGTTCACCGGGAATAGACGGGGAGCCGCGAACCGTTTTCGCTGTCGCCGATCCCTTTTCCAAATGGCGGTTAGATCCCATCCGATTTCAAAGCCCGCGCGTCGGGCTGTGCCATAATTCGATGAACGAATAGCTCCTTCGAGAGATGCGCCCCCTTTCCACTGGAGCGGAGCGGGGTCTAATGGCCGGACTCTCCTCGAGATGCCCGAAGACCGTGCGCCGCGTATCGGCCTCGACGGGCCCTACCCGCCCCGACCTGTCACTGAACGTTCCTAACTATCGAAGCGCTGGTTATGCACGCGATGGTGGACTATCGTCAGCGGAGAAACCTCTGTCGCCTCCGACATCCGACGTCAGATCGGCTCAACAAGCCCCGTCGCGCATGACGCTGTGGCGGGCCGAGCGACGTTTTCGAGAGTGGCTGCACAGCTCAACGACAAGGTGCTCGGCGTTCAAAAAAAGAGTGCGACCCTGGCGAGAGTTCGAGCGCTTGCGGCGGACGTCACGGCTCGGAAACAGAGCGAGGCGGTGGGCCGGAACGTTGTAGACAATTTCCATTCGGCCATCCTTCGGGAAAAGAAAACGAAGGGAATGATTGTCGCGCTGTCCTTCGGAGCCGGCGCGTTCGAGGAAGTGGCTCGGCTGAAGAATCAGGAAGGGGTTGAAATTACGCTAAAGACCCTCAAAGAGCTGATCGAGGAGGAGTAGGTTCCCCCCCTCCCCCCCACATAGTTCGAAGTTCCCGAGACGGTCATTCGCGATGGTCGGTAAATCCACCAAAAGTGGGGGCGGCGGAGGGGCTATGAGGTCGGGAACCTCTGCTCCTCAGCCTGCCTTCTGGGTTACCCGTATAACGGAGTGTATTCATATGGTTAGGGAGCAGGATTAAAGGCGCAACGGACATGCAGGCAAATCCCCCTATGGCAACCGGCGCTCAACCCATCCGACATTCTGGCGAGGACTCACAGGTGAGGATCAAGGAACTGGTGTCGATCCGCGAGGCTCCTCGGGCTTTCAAGATTGAATTTCTGAGGCAGATTGGCTACGATTCTGATGGTGAGTACGTGACCCAGAATGGGGAGAGGGTACTCGACATCTACATCCAGAAACCGGTACTCGTTGACCGCATGGTCATTTTCCCGGGCAGCACAGTAGTGCTGGACGATAACTCGTTCAGCATCGGGGCGTATCTGGATGAGCACCCCGATGCGTTGTGACCGCCCCGCCCATCGACCCTAGCCAGGCGATTGCTCCCGTCGTAGACGGATCCATTGGTGCTGCGGCCTACTGGACAGTCGAGCATGCTCGGGAACTCGCTGAGAAGTTCAAGAAGAAGCATCTAGGCATTATTGAACGGAAGGACACCGTTCAGATTGCGACGCAGCAAACCAAGAGCGGGGAGTACCGGACGTATCGGCAGTACGTGAAGGACCCGGCCTTGCGGCGGCTAATCCTTGCCGGGCTGGAGATGAGGGAGATGGAAACGGACCCTGCCCACGAAGAGGATGTGGCCGTTATTCGGGACCATATCAAGTCTACTTACGGCATAGCGGCACTGCACGCAGCTGAGGTTGCTCAGGCGGGGGTCCTCAGCCTGCTCATCGGCGTAACCCTCCCAAAGGTCTCAAGTCAGGAAGTGATCCAACACCACGTCGAGTCGATACTACGAGAAGTAGACCGGTTCGTTTCGTTCATCAAAGAGGACGATGTCGTTGAGCGGAAGACCGTTGAAATCGATATGCAGATCGTCGCCGGGGCACCTCCCCTGTTCATAGTCTTGGGCCAGCGCCGAGCCCGGATGCGGGCGAAGCAAGTTGTCGAGGCCCTATCCCCACCCCTAAGGGAGAGGAATTATTCCGTAACGGTGAACGATGATGGCATCCGTCTCATCGGTATCTTTCGCCGATGATAGTGCTTACTCGAATCTCTCAACGATATTGCCGAACCGTTTTCAGGTCGCCCGATCCGTTTTCAGGATGGGCTTCGGGGGGTCCTCCGGACCTATCCGTTTTCAAAGCCCGCGCGTCGGGAAACACTAAATATCGCACCCGGCTCGAAGCGCCCTCCCTCTTTCGAGAGCACCATGGGACTCTGGCAAGGCCGTTCACGCCGCAAGCCGTCGGGCGGACGCCTTCGGCCGTTCCGGAAGAAGCGGCGCTTCGAGATCGCCCGGGAGTCCCAATTCGCGACCATCGGCAGCGGGTACGTCAAGAAGTACCGCGTGCGCGGGGCCAACCGGAAGCTCCGCATCCTGACCGCTATCGCGATCAACGTGTACGATCCGGCGACCAAGAAGATCCAGCCGGCCAAGGTTCTCTCCGTCCGGGAGAACAAGGCGAACCCGAACTACGTTCAACGGAACATCATCACCCGGGGCGCCGTCGTCGAGACCGACCTCGGTCTGGTCGAGGTGCGTTCCCGGCCCGGCCAGGACGGCGTGCTCAACGGGATCCGGGTCGCGAAGGCCGCGACCCCGGCCTGAGCCCGCCTTTCGCGCTCCGATGCCCGACCATATCTACGTCTATCCGGCCTACCTCACCAAGGACGGCTCTCGCGCGGATGGCCGTCGAGTGCCCTCGGCGCACGCTCCCTCCTCGGCCACCGTCGACCAGATCGTCGCCGCGGCGAAATCGCTGGGGTTCCAGGCCCAGGCCGAGCCCGAGCGCGGGTACCCGCGGAAGGGACCGGGAGAAGCGGGACGGGTCAAGGTGACGAAGCGGGCCGGCGTCTCGAAGACGAAACTGCTGCGCCTCCTCGCCGATGAGATACGTAAAGCCGGGCCGGTGCCTCCGCGGTGAATCGATGGAAGACCCGGGCACGATCTACTTCACCGGCACCGCGGGCGCCGGCAAGACCTCGCTGGTCCAAGCGTTCCAGGATTGGCTCGATAAGCAGGGGCACGACGTCGTCACCGTGAACCTCGACCCGGGGAACGAGGCGGGGAGCTTCGAGCCGGACGTCGACATCCGGGACTGGATCCGATTGCCCCAGGTGATGCAGGAATACGGCCTCGGGCCGAACGGAGCCCAGGTCGCGGCGGCCGACATGATCGCCCTCAAGATCTTCGAGGTCAAGCAATCGCTCGACGGCTACCGGGCCCAGGACATTCTCGTCGACACGCCGGGCCAGTTCGAGCTGTTCGCCTTCCGCGAGTCCTCCAAGGCGATCGTGGACGCGCTGAGCGGAGACCGGTCCCTCATCGCCTTCCTCTTCGACCCGGCGCTCGCCCGCCGGGCGTCCGGTTTCGTGTCGCTGCGGATGCTGTCGGCCACCGTGGAGTTCCGCTTCCGGCTCCCGATGCTCAACCTGTTGTCGAAGTCCGATGTCCTGACGCCCGAGCAACTTGAAGAGGTGCTCGCGTGGGGCGACGATCCCCAGAGGCTCTCCGACGGGGTCGGCCAAGAGTTGCCCACGCCGGACGTCCAGCTGTCGACCGAGCTGTTCCGGGCGATGGAGACGATGGCACCCCAAACGGCGCTCGTTCCTACCTCCGCCTCGGAGCAGAAAGGGATGGACGTGCTCTACGAAGCCGTGGAGCGGGTCTTCAGCGGCGGATTCGACGAAGAGGCGCTGGAACCGCGCGACGACGGCGAGTGAGCTCCCGCTCACTCGGTGAAGAACAAGCCCATGCCCGTCGACGCGGCCTCGTCCTCTTCCTGAAGCCGGACCCGCAGGGCCTCGGCCTCCTTGGTGGAAAGCTTCGTACCGATGTCCTTCAACATCGTCTCGGCCTTGGCGACCGCCTCGGGAGCACCCTCGATCTGGACGAATACGTGACCGGACCGGCCCCCGAGCGTCGCTGCATCGCGGAGCTTGTGGCTCTGCCGGGCGATGACGTCGTCCCGGAGGACCTCGTCGAGCTTCGACCGCCGGTCGTTGGGCACTTCGAAGATGATCCAGGCCATCGAACGGCCGATGCATCGGCGGCGGGTAAGACCTTTTCCCATTGCCGCCGCACAGCCTAAGCGGTCGACGCGCGTGGGATGAGTTCCATGTGGAGTTCCACGTCGACCGGGGTCGTTGTCTCGAGCGACCCCGGACGGATCGTCCTCCTCGGCTCCGCCCACGTGGTGGACCTATCGGGCCCAATCCGGGACCGCCTGAACACGCTCCCGCTCCAAGCCATCGCGCTTGAGCTCGATGCCGAGCGGGCGGCGGTTCTGGAGGGACCCCCCAACGCGAGCTCGAGGAAGCGCGGGTCGGTCCCTCCCCTCATCCGGCTCTGGGGAATGCTCCAGCGTCGGCTCGGCGCCGAGCTCGGGCAGGGCGCTGGCGGAGAGATGAGGGCGGCGGCGCAGTTCGCGAAGGAGAAACACATCCCCGTCTTTCTCATCGACGACCCGTTCAATCTCACCGTCCGACGGCTGCTGGGCTCCCTCTCGCCTTCCGAGCGGGTCCGGTTGCTCTTGGGCGCCGTCCTCGGTCTCGTGATTCCGGCTCGGACGGTGAAGCGAGAGCTCGACCACTACTCCGAAGCGCCGACCGACTACACCGACCAGATCCGCTCCACCTTCCCGACCGTGGCTCGGGTGCTGATCGACGAACGGAACGAGCACATGGCCGGCCGGCTGGAGGAGCTGTGGCGCCGGGGAATCCGTCAGATCGCCGTCGTCGTGGGCGATGCGCACGTGACCGGACTGGCGGACGAGCTCCGGAAGCGGCAACTGCCGGTCGAGACGGTATCGTTCGGAGAGCTCCGGCCGCCGGCTACAGCACCGTAGGCGATTCCGTCTTCGCGGCCTCGACGGAGTCGAGGAACGCCTGCGTCATCGCCTGTACCTCGGGACTAGAGAAGGAGCCGATCTGGCCCGCGTCGCCCAACGTCGAGACCTTCGGGTCGATCGGAAGGCGAGCGAGCAGGGGGATCCCGTACTCCGTCGCTACGGCGGCCACCGCGCTCGGGCCGAACGGCTCGAGGCGCGTGTGGCAGTGGGGGCAGTCCAGGTAGGAGAGGTTCTCGACGACGCCGAGCAGCGGTACGTGGAGCTCCCGGGCCATGTTCATCGCCTTGCGGACGATCAGCGCCGCCAGCTCCTGCGGGGTGAACACGAACACCATCCCGTCGAGCGGGATCGCCTGGAAGACGGTGAGCGGCACGTCGCTCGTACCGGGCGGCATGTCGATGAGCAGATAGTCAAGTGTTCCCCAGTCCACGCCGCCGAAGAACTGGAGAATGAGGCGGGTCACGAGCGGGCCCCGCCAGATGACGGGCGTCTTTTCATCCTCGACCATGAACTGAGAGGAAACGACCGATACTCCATCGGCGGTCTGCGCCGGCTCGATTCCCTCGCCTCGGTCGACGAGTCCGCCCGACAGGCCCACGAGTTTCGGAACGGAGGGTCCCGTGACGTCCGCGTCCAGGATTCCGACGCGCAGGCCTCGGCGACGGAGCTCGGAGGCGAGGAGGGCGGTGACCGAGGATTTTCCGACCCCGCCCTTCCCGGACCCGACGGCGACGACGTGCTTGATCGCGCCCTTTCCCATGCGTTGGAGAAGGCCGGCGCCCGGTCGCCGAACGGGTGGCGCTTCCGCCGGCGGGTGGGAGTGCTCATCGGCTACTGGCGCGGGCGGCATCGCAGCGCCCCACGAGTTGACAAAGCGTATTTAACGCGCCCCGGGGTCCGACGGGTGTAGCTCCGAGGAGGAACCTGTACGTCCGAGTCACCCCCGCTTCACGAGATTTTCGCCCCAGACTCCGTGGCCGTGATCGGCGCATCGAACCATCCCGTATCGGTCGGCGGGATGCTCTTCCGGAACATCCTCCAGGCCGGCTATCGAGGGGTGGTGTACCCGGTGAACCCCTCCTGGAAGAGCGTTTCCGGGGTGCGGTGCTACTCCTCCGTCGCCGACCTGCCCGAGACCCCGGAGCTCGCCGTGGTGATCGTTCCGGCCCCGCTGGTGGCGGGGGTAATGGCGCAGCTCGGCGAGCGCGGGACGCGCGGGGCGGTGGTGATCTCCGCCGGGTTCAGCGAGATTGGAGGAGTCGGCATCCCCCGAGAGGAGGAGCTGATCGCGACGGCCCGGAAGTACGGGATGTCCCTCGTGGGGCCGAACTGCTTCGGCGTCATCAACACGGCGCCGGAGGTCAGTTTGAACGCCACGTTCTCGCAAGACCTTCCGCCTAAGGGCAACATCGCCTTCGTGTCCCAGAGCGGCGCCCTTTGCGCCGGCATCCTCCGGTACGGGATCTCGGAGCGGATCGGATTCTCCCGATTCGTCTCCGTCGGCAACCGCGCCGGAGTGGAGGAGAGCGACATCCTGCTCTCGCTCGCGACGGACCCGCACACCGATGTGATCCTGCTCTATATCGAGAGCCTGGCGAACGAGCGTCGCTTCCTCGAGGCGGCGCGCGAGGTCTCGAAGGTCAAGCCGATCCTGGTGATCAAGAGCGGCCGATCTCCCGAGGGAGAACGGGCCGCTCGAAGCCATACCGGCTCGATCGCTCACTCCGCGCAGGACCGACTGTACGACGCCCTGTTCGAACAGGCGGGGATCCTACGGGCCGACACGATCGGCGAGCTCTTCCGAGAAGCGAAGGTCTTCTCCACGGGCGTCCGCATGGACGGACCCCGGCTGGCGATTCTCACGAATTCCGGGGGACCCGGCATTCTGGCGGCGGACGCCTGTGCACGATCGGGTCTGACCCTCACGCCGTTATCGGAACGGACGCAGGGCCGGCTTCGCACCCTGCTCTCTCCCTCCGCCGCCATCGCGAATCCGGTCGACACCACGGCCGATGTGTCCATTCGTTCGTTCGCCGCCACGCTCAAGGAGCTGCTGGATGTCACCGACCTCGACGGCTGTCTCGTCATCGCGACGCCGGTGGGGGAACTCCACGGCCCCGCGCTGGCCCAGGCGATCTTGAGCGCCCGGGGGCGGCTCAAAAAGCCCGTTGTCGCGTGCGTGTTCGGGCTGGTCGACCTTACGCAGGAGGTCCGCACGCTCGAAGACCATGGCGTCCCTTCGTTCACTTTCCCGGAGGAGGCCGTCGTCGCGCTCGCCAGCCTCGTCCACTACCAGCGCCGTCACGACCGTCCCTCGCACCCCTTCCATCCCTACCCCGTCAACCACGAAGCCGTGGCCCGCTTGCTGGGAGAGCTGCCCGCCGCCGAGTCGACGGTGCTCCCCCAGTTCTCCGCGCGAGCGCTCCTCTCCGCGTACGGCGTTCCCTTCGCGCCGGCTCTCCTGGCGAGGACTCCCGAGGAGGCCGTGAAGTTCGCCGATAAGCTCGGCTACCCGGTGGTGCTCAAGGTCGCATCGCCGCACATCTCGCACAAGACGGACGTCGGAGGCGTGCGGGTCGGGCTCCTGAGTGCCACGGACCTACGAACGGCCTGGACGGAAGTGAAAGCGACGGTGGCGGCCAAGGCTCCGAACGCCCGAATCGAAGGGTTCGAGGTCGAGAAGATGATCACCGGCGGGAAGGAGGTCCTCGTCGGCCTCCAGCGGGACCCCCGGTTCGGCCCCGTGATCGTATTCGGAATGGGGGGATCTACGTCGAGGTGCTCCAGGACGTCACCTTCCGGCTCGCTCCGTTCGACCAGGCCGAAGCCAAGGAGATGGTGGCCTCGGTGCGCGCCTTCCCGCTCCTCCAAGGGGTGCGCGGGGAGAAGCCGAGCGACCTAGCCGCCCTGTACACCATCCTCGGACGGGTCGCCCAGCTCGCCCTGGACCTCCCGCAGGTCCAGGAGCTGGACCTCAACCCGGTGATCGTGCGCCCCGACGGCGAAGGCGCGTTCGCGGTGGATGCCCGGCTGGTGCTCGGGCCCACCGGTCCGACTTCCAGATCGGCACTTCCCGCTTCAGCTCCTCAATTAGAAACCGCGCCGCTTGGAAGGCCATAGAGCGGTGCGGCGCCGCGACCCCGATGAGCACCGACGCCGCCCCGACCCGGATCCGGCCGATCCGGTGGATGATGTAGACGCGCCGGGCCCCGAACCGTCGGAGGGCCTGACGCTCGAGCCCTCGGAGACGCTCGAGCACCATCGCGCGGTCGGTCTCGTAGTCGAGCGCCGCGATGCGACGGCCCGGGGCCCCGTCCTGCCGCACGCGGCCCGCGAAGAGCACGACGGCTCCGCTGGCCGGATCGGCGAGACGACGCTCGGCTTGGGCGAGGGAGAGCGGACGGGAGGTGATCTCGCACGTCACGGCGTCAGCCTCCACTGTAGGGTGGGTGTACCGCGATCTCGTCTCCCGGCCGAACCCGCGCGTGGGGCCCGGCAACGTACCGGCCGTTACGGACGAACCGAGAGCCCACGAGCACCGGCTCGAGACGGGGATGCTCCTTCACCAGACCGGAAAGCACCGCCTCGATGGTCGAACCGGTCGCCGGAACTTCCCGGTCGGCCGAGGGGGCTCCGACCGCCTCGCGCGCGGTCGCGAAGAACAGGACTCGCACCGAGGACTTCACCAGAAACTCCGGGGTGCCGGCGGGTGCATCTGGGGCCGCATGGTGAGCCCGACCACCCCGAACGGATATGTATGCTCTACAGGCTGGTAGCGTGTCTATGTCCGAGATATCCGTTCGTACGGGAGGCGCCGCGGGAGACGGCATCGCCTCCGTCGGCGATGTACTCGGAAAGTCGCTCTCTCGCATGGGCCTCCACGTCTTCGGCCTCAACGCGTACCAATCCGTCATCCGCGGCGGTCACGTCTGGTTTCAGGCCCGGGCCTCGTCGGAGCCGATCCATTCGCAGGGGGACCAGGCCGACGTCCTGTTCGCGCTCAACAAGGAGACGGCCCAGATCCACCTCCCCTCGATGAACGCGGGGAGTACCATCGTCTACGACCCGGAGAAGTTCGACCTGGCGGACAGCGAGCTCCCGGTCGGAACGAAGAAGCTCGCCGTGCCCACGCTCGAGATCGGGCGAAAGTACTCGAACCAATCCATTCTCCAGAACGCCGCCGGCATGGGCGCCACGGCCTACCTGGCCGGTATCCCGTTCCCGATCCTCCAGCAGACGCTGGCCGATTCGTTCGGCCGGAAGAAGGGGGACATCGCCGACTGGAACATCGGAGCGGCCGGGGACGGCTACCAGTTCGCCGAGAAGAACTCCGGGGCGAACGACCACGCGGTCAAGCCCGCGGGCCCGCCGAAGCTGTTGATGACCGGCAACGCGGCGATCGCGTTGGGAGCCGCCGCGGCCGGATGTAAGTTCTACGCGGCCTACCCGATGACTCCGGCCTCCACCATCTTGCACTGGCTGGCGGCCCACGCACAGCAGTTGGGGATCGTGGTCAAGCAGGCCGAGGACGAGATCGCGGTCGTGAATATGGCGATCGGCGCCTCCTATGCCGGCGTCCGGTCGATGTGCGCCACCAGCGGCGGCGGATTCGCCCTGATGGTCGAAGGAATCGGGATGGCGGGCATGACAGAGACTCCGCTCGTCGTCGTTGAGTCCCAGCGCAGTGGCCCCTCCACCGGCCTTCCCACCAAGACGGAGCAGGGGGATCTCAACATGATGCTCGGCGCCGGTCAGGGCGATTTCCCGCGAGCGATCCTCGCTCCGTCCGATGCCGGCGAGGCGTTCCGAGCGACCGTGAAGGCGTTCCAGCTCGCCGAAGACTGGCAAACGCCGGTCATCGTCGCGAGCGATTTCCATCTCTCGGAGAGCGTCATGACCGTGGAACGGGAGGAGATCCCCTTCCCCGGACCCATTCCCTCGCTCTACACGGTGGAGCCCAACGGCGGCGACTACAAGCGCTACGCATACACGGAGTCGGGCGTCTCGCCCCGGGCGCTGCCCGGTCAGCCCGGCCTCCAGTTCAAGGCCGGCTCCGACGAGCACGACGAGCACGGCCGTCTGATATCGGATGTGCTGTCGGGCGTGCCGATCTGGGTCGCCGAACGCGCCAAGATGATGGACAAGCGGATGCGGAAGCTCGAAGGCCTCCGCGCCGCCGGGCCGGCGCCCAGCCTCGAAGGACCGGCCGATGCCGTCCTCACGTTCGTGGCGTGGGGGTCGACGGTCGGGGCGATCCGGGACGCCACCTATCTGCTGAAGGCCAAAGGTGTCACGACGAACCTGGTGCGGGTCCCGCAGGTCTACCCCCTTGCCACGTCCGTGCTCGTTCCCCTACTCTCCCACGCGCGGAAGACGCTGCTCGTGGAGGCCAACTTCTCCGGCCAGCTAGGTCATCTGATCCGGGCGGAGACCGGGATCGCGTTGCCGAACCGCTTCCTCAAGTACGATGGCGAACCGTTCACTCCTAGTGAGATCACCCAGAAGGCGCTCGAGGTGCTGAACCATGGCCACTAGTGCCGTCCCCGCCTCCGGCACCACGCCGCTCCCGGTGCTGGTCTCGAAGTCCGATATCAAGCCGACCTGGTGCCCGGGCTGCGGAGACTTCGGCGTGATCGCGGCGCTCGAGATGGCGCTCAAGCGGCTCAAGATCCCGCCCCACGAGACGGTGATCGTGTCGGGCATCGGGTGCTCGTCGAACCTCCCACACTTCCTCAACACGTACGGCTTCCACGGGATCCACGGCCGATCTCTCCCCGTGGCCGAAGGGATCCGGTGGGCGAATCACGGCCTGAACGTCATCGTCACCGGCGGAGACGGCGATGGGTTCGGCATCGGGGCGGGCCATTTCATCCATGCGATGCGCCGGAACGTCAAGCTCACGTACGTCACGATGGACAACGAGATCTACGGCCTGACCACCGGCCAGGCCTCGCCGACCTCCACGATGGGCGCCAAGACCAAGTCGACGCCGACGGGCGTCATCGAGCACCCGATCAACCCGATCGCGCTCGCGATCGCGAGCGGTGCCACGTACGTGGCCCGCGGCTTCTCCGGCGAAGTGAAGCAGATGGCGGACCTGATCGCGGGAGCGCTCCAGCACAACGGGTTCGCGTTCGTCGACGCGTTCTCGCCGTGCGTGACCTACAACAAGCTCAACACGTTCGACTGGTTCCGGCAGCGGGTCTACAAGCTCGAGAGCACCGACCACGACCCCTCGGACATCTCGAAAGCGTTCACGCGGGCCCAGGAATGGGGCGACAAGCTCCCCATCGGTCTCTTCTACAAGACCGACCGGCCCACGTATGAGGACCTCGAGGAAGTGCTCCAGGCCGGACCGGCCGTCCAGCAGCCCTGCGGCCTGGTCGGCAAGGAATCCGTCCTCGACGAGTTCCTCTGAACGGCGCCCCCCGGCGTCCCCTCAGAGCGCGAAGACGTACGCGTCGCCCTGTTGGAAGATCAGCTCGAACGGGGGACCGATCAGGGCCCCGGGGTCGAACGGGGCCCACAGGTTGGTGGTATTCCCCGTGACCACGATGTACTGAACGCCGAGCCATCCCAGCTCCTGATACCCGGACGAATTCAGGTGCCCGTGGACGAGCTGGGCGTCCAGGTCCACGTAGCTCGCGTTCTGGGCGATGGGCTGGACCGGAAAGACCAGCCTCACGTTCGCGTAGCCGGGCAGGAACTGCGCGGCGCTGCCCGGGGCGACGAGCACCCGGGCGCCCGCCGGAAGGTTGTGGCTCGCCCACGCGAACATGGCGAAGTCCGCCGGCGTGACCCGCCCATAGCTCGCGTAGAGCTCCTGCAGGTACGCGGGGAAGTCCGTCCCCGTGACAACGATCCCCGGAATGAAAAGAGCCACGACGAGGAAGAGACAGATCGCCTGCGGTCCGGTGAGAGAGGCCCGGCGAGGTCGCCGCGCTCCCAGGGAAGGCGGCCGAGCGCCTTCGGGCGTGGTCGCGGGTTGTGAGGGCGTACGTAGGACGTACTCGACCAGGAGATAGATGGGAATCGCCGCGAGGAGGGCATAGATCGCGAAGAGATAGATCGAAACCTCTGCCGCGTTGCTGATCAACGCGAGACCGTCGAGCGCGCTGAGGCCCTGGGCGGTCCCGGCCTCCACGAGTAGGATGAGGATCGCGATTCCGATCGTCGCGGCCACGAGCTCGCGAAAGGCCGGCCCCGGGGGCCCGAGTCGGCGAAAGAAGTTCGGGATGACAAGGACCGCGGCTCCGGCCACGAGCAGAAGGGCGAGCTCGAACCGGAGCGCCGGGAACGGGGATAGCCAGTTGTCGTACGCCCCGAACAGGAACGGGTCGATCGAGCCGACGAGCTGGGCGGGAGAGATGCCGGGGAGTCCCGTGGGGGGCGGCACTGTCACTCCTCCCGACGAGGCGAAGAGCGCACCTCCGCCGCGGAGAATGGTCCATAGGGCGGGGCTCACGAAGAGGAGGCTCGCCACGAGGGCGCCGACCCAGCGGGGCACTGCACGGCGCAGGTACCCTCCGCGCAGTCCTCCATTGAGCAGCCCGAGCACGACGAGCGTCGGGAAGAGCCACTCGGCCCCGACCGGGTTCAGCGCCGCCGAGTATCCCAGCACCGCGCCGTAGCCGACCGCGTCCGGCCACGACGGGGCCCGGGATGCACGCCAGATGTCCAAACGGGCGAGGAGCCACAGCACGAGCGGGAACGAGAACACGAAGTCGTTGCTCGTCGCGACCATGACCCGGGTCCACGAGGCGATGAGGGCGAAGGTGACGCCGATCGCCGCGCCAGCCCACGGGGAACCCAGCTGACGGCGGCCGAGGACGTAGCCGGCGAGGGGAGAGAGGCTGAGGAACAGCGGAGTAACCAGCAGCGGCGTGCGCGCCGGCGGCAGCGAGTAGATCAGCTGCGCCGCCGCGAGCCAGACCGTCGTGCCTTGCGGATACGACGTGAGCTGGGGCACGATCGGGACGAGCGAGACCGGCACCTGGTGGTGGAGCAGCAGCAGCGCGACGTAGTCCGCCAGGAGACTCGTGTCGAGGCTGTTCCCGGTGGGAACGCCGTCCGCGACGAAGACCTCGATGGCGAAGACGGCGGCCGTCGCGGCGACCACGAGGAGGCCCGGCAAAAGCTCAGGTCGCCACCGGAACGACCAAGTGTCGCTCCGGCCCGGCGCAGTTCTCCCCTTCCGCACCACGACGAATAACAGCAGGGTGGCAGCGCCTCCCAGGTAGGTGACCACCAACGACAGGCCGAACAGCCCGAGGGGTACGGTGGCCAGAACGTAGAGGCCTCCGCCCCCGAGATAGAGGTCGACGAGCACCCGCTCGATCCAACCGAGGTTACGGAAGAGCGACACCCAGCGGGCCGCCACTCGACGGAGCAGCTCGCCGGCCGGCAGGAAGACGCCGGCGAACAACAGGAGCTCGAGGGCCCACGTGGGGCCGGCCGGTCCGGGAAAGCTCACCGTGGCGCGGAGAACGGTCGGCTGGTTATACTAGTGCGTTGCACTGACCGGGCCACATCACGTATTTACCCTCGGGACCCCACGAACGGTCGGTCTCACCAGTGGCCGATAGCTCCGACCGGACCCGCGACGGGTTGACGTCCGTCACCCGCGGAACCCTGGTCATGCTCCTCGGCACCCTGTGTTCGATCGGTTTCACCTTCATTTCGCGCGTCATTCTCGTCCGCAAGCTCACCGTCGCATCCTGGGGCACGTTCTCGCTCGGCCTCACGATCGTCGGGCTCCTCTCCGCGCTGGCCACGCTCGGGCTGCCGCAGGCCGTCGCGCGAAACCTCGCGTTCGTGTCCGCGGCTGGGGATCGCCGCGCGATCATCCGGAACGCGTTCCGCTACCTCCTGCCGGTTACCGGGGCCGTGAGCGTCGGGTTATTCCTGTTCGCAATCTACCTCGGCCCGGCCTATCACGACCCCCAGCTTGCGATCACGCTCGAGTACTTCGCCGGGATCGTCGCCCTGGGCGTTCCCGTGACGCTCATCGCCGCG
The DNA here is from genome assembly GCA_963787975.1 of uncultured Thermoplasmata archaeon. Classification (GTDB taxonomy): domain Archaea; phylum Thermoplasmatota; class Thermoplasmata; order Lutacidiplasmatales; family UBA184; genus JAKIWV01. The sequence goes on along the minus strand of CAWBEU010000002.1, from coordinate 125,171 downwards.
ATCTTCCAGGGCTTCGAAGATGCCCTTCCGAATGCGATCTTTGTGCAGGTACTGAACCCGGCTCTGTTCATCGTGTTTCTCGTCTCGACCGAAGCGCTCCTGCCCCTCCGTCAGCAGTACGTCGGCGCGCTGGCGGCTTACCTCGTGGCCGAGGTGGCGGTCCTCTCACTGATTCTACTGTACTACCGGTTTCGGATTCCCCGGCTGCTTCCATCAGCGACCCCGACGCCGGGATACGGACGACGGCTCCTCACGTTCGCGCTTCCGCTGCTCGTTGTCGGCGTGCTCTCGAGCGTCAGCGGCTCGGCGGACACGCTGATCCTGGGGCTCATTCACCGAGCCGAGGTAGGCTACTACACTGCGACGCTGTCGCTCGCCCGTCTCCTGGGGCTCGGCCTGAGCTCCGTCGGGTACATCTTCCTCCCCGTCGCGGCGCGGTACCTCGGGAACCGGGACTCGTCGTCGCTGAGCCTCACATACGCAACGGCAACCAAGTGGACCCTGGTGGTGGCGCTTCCGCTGTTCCTCGTCTTCTTCTTCTTTCCGGGCGAGTCCCTCGGGTTCGTCTACGGCGCGAAATACGCCACGACCGTCCTTCCGCTCCGGATCGTCGTCCTGGGGGGATTCATCTCGTCGCTCTTCGGTCCGGCGAGTGCCGCGCAGATCGCGTACGGTCGGACGCAGATGGTGCTGCTCAACACGGTCATCGCCGCCGCCGCCGACCTCGGGCTCAGCTTCGCCCTCATCCCCGCCCACGGAGCCGAGGGCGCGGCGATCGCCTGGGCGGTCTCGGCAATCCTCTTCCCGATGCTTTCGACCATTGAGCTCGGCTGGCTCGAGGGACTTCACCCCTTCAAGCGTCCCTACCTTCTCCCCTTGGCCGTGACTGGAATACCGCTCGCGCTCCTCTTCGGGCTCGTTCCGTTCCATCCGTCGTATTGGATGCTGCCGGCGATCGCTATCCTGATCTCGTTCCTCTTCGTCGTGGTCGTGCTCGGGACGCGAAGCGTGGACCGCGGGGACCGGCTGCTGCTCGAGGCCGTGGAGCAGTTCGTGGGCCGACGTCTAGCGCTTGTCCGTCGGGTGGGCCGCTGGATCCTGGGCCCCGCGGCCTCCACACTGTGAGGGTGGCGCCTCGGACGGGGTGACCCGGCGTTCCTCGCGCACGTGGTCGACGAGCAGCAGGAGAACGCCGCCGGCGAGAAGGAAGAACACGTAGACGGCGAGCGTATTCGCGGCTCCGGTCGCACCGGCGGCGTCGACCACCGCCGCCGCGACGAGGAGCACCAGGGCACCGGCAATCAGGTACCGCGAATCGAGCCGCGCCCACGCGGAGTAGACCATGTAGGCGCCCAAGAGCCCGAGGAACAGGGCAGTGTACGGTAGGGTCACGGATCTCCCCTATCGGGCCCGGAGATAGAAAAGGGGCCCGTCGGCTCGGCGGAGAGGTCGGGACGGCGCCATATAACCCGAAGAGCGCCCCAGCCGGGCTGGCGAACGCGATAGTCTTAATATGTCCCCACCGTCGTGGTTCCTGCGACCGGTTTCCGGTCGATCCGCGCATGAAGTCTCCGCACTGGGCTCGCCGCTTGATTCCAGCGATTCTCGGGGCGGCCATGCTCGCCGTCATCGTCGCCGCGGCACTCACTCCGAATATCGGGATCGGCGCGGCGCAGGCGAACTGCCAGTACAATTGCACGAGCTCGGGCCCCACTACTCTGGAGTACGCCCTCATCGGCATCCTCGTGGCCGCTATCGTGGCGGCCATCGTCGCACTGCTGATCTTCCAGCGGCGAAAGAACCGCGGAAAGGGCGGCGCCGGAGGTGTCGCAGCCTGGCAAGATACCCAGGGCGGTGGACCCGGCTCGGGCCCCTCGACGGATTACACCGGCGGTGGAGGCATGGCTCCCGCGGGAGAGGTCGCCATCGGAGGGGCCGGAGTGGCGGCCGGCGCCGCGACCTATGATGAAACGGCCTCCCCGGCCGACGCCGGTCCCGAATGGGCGGAGCCTGCCGCGCCGGCGACCGTAGGCGCCGCGGCGGGTACCGCCGCCGTGATGGACCAGTCGGAACCGGACATCGACCGGCTGATGAAGGAACTCGACCAGATCAGCGACGATATCCTGAAGAAGACCCCGCCCAAGAAGGGCGCTCCGCCGGAACCGCCTGCTGACGACGCCGGCACCTAGACCTCTCGTGTGCAGGCTTGCCCCTGCCGCCCGGTCCCTCGGTGGCGTTTCCGCGCGGATGGCTTAAAGAGGGGTCGTTGACCTCCACGGTATGATGTCCGCCACCGCCGTGTCCCTCGAAGAGAGCCGCCTGCTGGGCGAGCTCCGGACTGCCGTCTTCGGTGCCCCGCACAAGGTGAAGGAGATCGAGGTTGGCATCGCACTCTCCATCGCCCTCGGCCGGCTCCGCCCCGCGGTCTCCTGCGGCGGGTGCCAGGACCCCCTGGCCTTCGACGGCATTCCCGCTCGCACGAACACCGGGCTCAAGGAACCGTTCCGCCTGATCTACGACGAGGGGTCCTCCTCCTGAGGTCCCTCCGCCACTCCCTCGGGACGGTCGTTCCGTGAGCACGATCCCGATCATAGAGACGGTGGTCTCGTGGATTACCCGGGTGCTACGGGCCGGCGGGTACCCGGGCCTATTCGGGTTGATGGCCGTCGAGAGCTTCGGGATCCCTCCGATCCCGAGCGAGGTGATCCTCCCGTTCACCGGGTTCTTGGTGGCCATGGGGCTGATGACTTTCGGCGCCGCGTTGGCGACCGCGACGGCGGGAGCCCTCGTCGGCTGCTTTCTCGCGTATGCTATCGGCCGTTGGGGCCGGGAATGGATCACCCACCGGGCGCCGACTCGTCTGCGGCTCGACCCGCGGCATCTCGCCCGGATGGACCAGTGGTTCGCTCACTACGGGGAGGCAATGGTGGCGGTCGCGCGCCTGATACCGATCATCCGCGCCTACGTGAGCTACCCCGCCGGGACGGCCGAGATGAACCCGGTGAAGTTCGGCGTGTTCACGTTCATCGGCGGGCTCCCGTTCATTGCCGGCCTCATCTACGCGGGCATCATCCTGCGGAGCCGGTGGAACGTGCTCGTGCCGTACTTCAACTACGCCGACTACGCCATCCTCGTCGCGGTCGCGATATTCCTCGTCTGGCTCTTCCTCCGGTGGCACCGCGAGTATCGGCTCGCGCGGGTGCCGCCGACCGGCGGTCCCGCGTCTTAGGTCGCCGGTACCGACTCGCCGGGCGCGAACTCGGGACGAAGCACCCGGCCCTCGTGCGCTCCGACGTACTCCCCATCCTTCACGATCAATCGCCCGTCGATGTAGTGTTCCCGGGGAAAGATCGCCGGCCAGCCTTCGAACGCCGTCCATCCGCACGGCGCGTGTAGGTCATGGGCCCGGATCTCGGTCCGTCGTCGGAAGTCGACCACGAGCAGGTTCGCGCGATGCCCCACCGCGATTCGACCTTGGGGAAGCCCCAGGAGCCGTGCGGGCCGATCGGCCACGGCGCGGAGTAGGACCGGCAGGTCGAGCCCCGCGTCCCGTACGCGGGCCAGGAAGAGGGGCAGCATCGTCTCGGCCCCGGGCATGCCGCTGGGCGCTTCGAGGAACGGACGGGCCTTGGCCTCGGCCGATTGCGGCGCGTGGTCGCTCGCAAGAATCGGGACGAGTCCGCGTTGGAACATCTCCCCGAGCTCGCTCGAGGCCGGGGGCTCGCGCAGGGGAGGGTTCACCTTCCAACGGGCGTCGGCGCCGCGGCCGGCCGACAGCAGGAGATGCTGGGGAGTGACCTCGAAACTCTCCCCCTCCTGGAAGATCCGGCTCGCGAGCGCCGGCAGCGTGACGTGGGCGATATGAAGCCGGAGTCCACCCGGAATCGGGTGGAGTCGTTCGTACGCCTCCATCTCTGCCTCGGGCGGCCGCAGGGCATTCCATCCCTCGGTCCCTTCGAGCTGGGTATGCTCGCGGAAGAACCGAGGGTCTTCGGCGTGAACCGCCACTGGAAGTCGCGTGGCTGCGGCGGCCGCCAGCAGCGACGGGAGCCGCTCGAGCCGGGGCGGGTCGATATCAGTCGTGGGGCTCATGTACAGCTTGAAGCCCGCCGCAACCCGCGAGAGCGGAGCGACGCGCTCGGGGACCGTTAACGCTGCGTAGAGCAGCACATCGACGGCGAGCCGTCCGTGGGCTCGGTCGACCTTGCTTTCCAGCCGGTCGATCGTCGTCGTCGGCGGCTGGGTGTTGGGCATGTCGACCGCGGCGCCGATTCCACCCAACGCGGACTGGCGGGTTCCGGAGTCGAAGTGCTCGACGGCGTCCGACCCTCCCGGGTCCCGGAAGTGGGAGTGGCAATCGACCGCCGAAGGGATCACGACCGCGTCGCCGACGTCGTGTCGCTCCCCCCCGGAGAGATTCTTGCCCACCGCGAGGATGCGGCCGTTGTCGCCGATCCCGACCTCCATGGGCTGGAGCCGTCCGCCCATCCAGAGGCGGCCTGCCAGGACGAGGTCGATCGCGGGCGGACGCGGGTCGGAATCCGATCCGCGCGAGCGCCTCCGACGTGGGGGCATGGTCCGCGGCACGGCCCGTCGGCCCGTATAGCATTGCCCGTAGCGAGCCAGGAGGGCGCGCCCGATGCGCCACCTATTTGCGTCCTCATCCCTCCCGTCTTCCGTGGTGTCGCGCTCCGGCCAACGACGGGTCCGGGCCTACGCCGTGGCCGGTGTGGACCGGAGCCGAACGGCCCGTGCGCTCGCCAGCTTGCTGGCAAACGTTCGGTACCGTGCTCCCGCGGCGAGCGGTCGCGCCGTTTCCCTCGGAGGGCATTACGCGGGTCTCATACGGATCGGCCGGGAGACCATCGCCATCACGACGGATACGGTGGGGACCAAATCGATCCTCGCCGAGACGCTCGGCCGATGGGAGGAGATCGGCGTCGATGCGGTGGCCGTGAATGTCAACGACCTGGCCTCGGTGGGAGCGCGCCCCGCGGGCCTCGTGGACGTCATCTCGTGCCGCCGGGCTGAACCGAAGGTCCTGGCTCAGATCGGCCGCGGCCTCGACCAAGGGCTCCGCGCGGCCCAGTGTTCTCTGCTCGGAGGCGAGACCGCGATCGTGCCGGAGCTTCTCCAGGGAGTCGATGTGGGCGGCACCGCGATCGGATTCTTCCCGAAGGGACGGAGACCGGTGACCGGCGCCCGGATCCGGGTCGGAGATGTTCTGCTGGGGATCCCTTCGAGCGGACTCCACGCGAACGGCCTTACCTTGGCGCGACGAATCGTAGCGGAGTCGAGGCAGAGTTTGCGAGCCCGTCGACCCGGCGGACGCAAGCCCCTCGGCGAGGAGCTCCTCACGGCCAGCCGGATCTACGTAGCCGCTTCTGAGGCGCTCGCAGATCAGAGCGGCACCACCGGGCTCGCCCACATTTCGGGCGGAGGGGTGCGGAACCTGTTACGACTCCGCCGCGGGGTGCAGTTCGTGCTCGATCGATGGCCGAGGCCGTTCGGTCTTTTCCAGTGGCTCGCCGAGGCGGGAGGGATTGACACGGAAGAGCTGTACCAAACCTTCAACATGGGGATCGGCTTCGTTGTTGTGGTTCGGGGTTCCTTCGAGGCCAGCGCGCTCCGCCGGCTCTGGCGGGCAGGATACTCTGACACGCTAGTCGTGGGTCACGTGGCCCCCGGGGAAGGCGTCACCTTGCCCCATCTCGGACTGTCGTACCGAGGTTACGCGTGAGCCATTGCGAGTGAGCGGCCCGTCGCCAACTGTTTTAGATTTTAACCGGCTTCGGCGCTAAATGACCGAGGGTCACGCGTCTCCAGGGCCCTCGGCGGCGATGGCCCTCACCTCGGCGTTCCTCTGGGCCACCTATTTCTTCTTCGTCCTGGCGATGACGCCAGGAACCGCCCCGTCGGCGCTCGCCACTTATCCGTTCCTCATCGGAGGGGCGATGTACGTCGCGTGGGCGGCGTACTGGGGACACGGCCGCGTCGTGCTCCAGCTCTTCCGGGAGGGGTCGGCGTGGGTCCGGGTCGGCCTGATCTCGGGGATGCAGCTCTCGGTGCTTGCCTCCACGTACCTGGCCGGCGCGGTCGACACGTCCCTTCTGACCCTGCTGGGGGATGCCGCGATGACACCGCTGCTCGCGATGCTCGTCCTCGGGGAGGGCCGCCACCGGGCCCGGTCGCCGCAGTTCGTGGGAGGTCTGATCCTCGCGGTATTCGGCGCGACGCTGACAATCGTCGCCGGGGGCAGCGCGGCCTCGTTCCATGGCTGGGCCCTCGTCGTCGCGCCGTTGGTGCCTCTCAGCGTCGGCGGGTTCTACATCCTGTCCGCGCAGGCGGGCCAGCATCGCCCGTCCAGCGCCCTCGTGGGCCAGTCCACGCTCGCCGGAGGGTTCGTCTGCCTGCTCCTCGCCGGGATTCTCCCCGGCGGCTGGCAGGGTCTCCTCCTGACCGCGCCGGTTCCCATCGTTCTGATGATCAGCGTCGCGGCCACGTCGTTCTTCATCGCGCCGGCGCTCTACTTCCGGGCCGTCGCGCGGTCCGGGATCGTGCTACCCGCGCTCTTCCAGGTGATGATCCCCATCTTCGCGTTGCTCTTGTCGGCGGTGCTTCTGCACAAGATCCCGGCGCCACTCGGGTTGCTGGGTATCCCGATCGCCGTCGTGGGCGGGGTGTTTGCGTACCGGGGCGCCCAGACGCCCGCGCCGCCGACCAGGCCGGAGGCCGCGCTCCTGACCGAGGGCGGCACGCTGGCCCCGGACGCGCCCGGCGACGCGCCCGAGAGCCCCTCGCGCGGTGTTAACTGAACTCTGAAAGGGTCTTCGATTTCCGCGTGCGCTTCGGGGGAGCCGCGAGACTTGCGACGGAGTCGTCCAGGGAAGCGGACCCGTTGGCCGTCGTCGCGCCGGCCAGCCGGCCGGTCGCCCAGCGTGTGCTGGCGGCTCCCCTTGAGCAGGTCGGCGGCGTTCCATCCGAAGACTTCGGTCACGCGGGCCAGGGTCTGCGCCAACCGTTCGGCGTAGTAAGTGTAGTCGGCTCGGAGGTCGGGCGGGAACTTTCGGCCCTCGATCCAGGGCTCGATCTCCTGCGGCGTCTTCCGGGCGTTGGTAACGACCCAGGCTACTTTCATGCCGGGGATGACATCGAAGCCCTCGGCCTGGAGCTTCTTGAAGACCCGAAGGAACGGAAGGTTCTCCCGCGTGGACGCGTTGTACTGCTCCTCGGGCCGGACCGTGCGTGCGATGACCAGCCGTTCGACCGGCACCTTGCCCTCTTGCGCCTCCCCGACGAGCTCTCGGGCCCGGACCAGCGTCGCCTGGACGTCGCCGGTGAGGATCTTGTCGAAGACCTCCCGGAGCGCCGCGGATTGGTAGTCGAAGGTGTCGGTCCGTTGCGTCTCGTACCCCCGGATGACGATATCGTCCTTCGGCCACACCGTGTGACCCACGTACCGCTTCTTCGCCCCGTGGGAGAACAGCGCCTCATACACGGCTTGGAACTCGAACGTGACCCCCTTCTCGGTGAAGCGCCGGGCCAGGTCCTGTCCGCAGCGCATCGCGCCCTCGAGGGTGGGCTCGGGCGACTTCACGAACACCGAGTCGGTGTCCGAGTACACCACCTCGATGTGGTCCTCCTCGAGGGTCTTGATGATCGTCGTGATCGCCTGGCGGCCGAACGAGGTGATCGCCGCGCCGATCTCCGGGTTGGTGAACCGGTAGAAGCGGGACGCGAGAACGCCGTAGAACGAGTTCATCAGGATCTTGACCGCGCTTTGGAGACCCTCGTAGTATCGCTGGAGGTCGGGGGAGGCGGCCTCCCGCCCGCGCTGACGGATGGCGTCCCTCTCTGTCAGCAGCTCTCGAAGCACCTCGGGGATGAGTCCCGGACGTTGCTCCGCGGAGAGGAATCGAGCCCCCGACGGGCTCACGGTCACGCCCTCGGGGGATAGCGTCGTGAAGCAGAGGTTCTTGGAAATGATGATGTTCGGGTACATCGACTTGAAGTCGAGCACCACGATCCAGTTGTAGAGCCCGGGCTTGATCGTGTGGACGTAGCCGCCCTCGATCTGCGTGTCGCTCCGAGCGTAGCGGTTCTGCGGCACGCCGATCTTTTTTCGGTCCGCCCGGGGAATCAGGATCGAGTCCACGAAGAGGGAGGTCCGGCCGTTCAACCCTTCCTCGAGCGGAAGGTTCGCGACCGTGGCCAGGTCCCTCGCCTTGTCCAGCGAACGCAGTCGGAGAAGAATGCGAGCGGCGAGCCGGGCGTCGTGCTCGCAATACTCCATCACCCGAATGGGGTCCTTCGCCCACTCCCCTTCGATATTGCGACGGTCCACGTCGAGCTTTCCTTCTCCGAGGAGCTGCTGCGCGACGAACTGGAGGCTCTCCTGTTTCGGATGGAGCTCGGTCCGGGCGGACCACCAGGCGTCGGCAAACACGCGCCCGTGCACTTTCCAGAGGCGGTCCCCGCCGGCGTTGTCCGGCTCGCTCCAGTCCCGTCCGAGCGCGAGCCGGGGGAGCTTCAACGCCTCGAAGCGTTCCTTGAGGAGCGGCAGGTCGTAGCCTCCGATGTTGTAGCCGGTGATCACGTCGGGGTCGTACCTCCGTACCTTCTCCACGAAGGTGGTGAGGATCTCCGCCTCGGAGCCGGTCTGTCCGATTCGGAACGAGTCGATCTCCTCCCCGTCTCGGTACACCGTGCCGCAGATCGTAAAGATCGTCCGGGTGCGGATCGCGTTCTCGATGTCGAAGGAGAGTATCGTCAGCGGGGGGCGGAACGGCTCCGCCAGTTCCAGGTCGCGATGCGTCGTCACCACGCGCACCACGCGCGGCACGGAGTACCCGCCGGCGATCTCCGGAGACTCGGGCTCGGCCTGGAAGCGTACCGTTAGGCCGGCCCCCTTGTCGTACAGGAACCGGTGAACGAACGGGATGTCGCAGGAGAGGACACTCCAGGACTCCCCCGGCCGGCGGTACCTGTCCCGGAAGTCCGGCACTAACCCCGGGTGCTGGACGTTGACCTTCAGGGACGGACGATCCTTCCCTTCGACCCACAGCGTGAGCTCCTCGGTCGAGGTCACCCGCCGCTCCTGTTTCAATTGCCGGCGTTGTTCCTCGGTGGGCTCGCAGACGATGAAGTAGGGCCGGAAGCCGTAGTACCGGGCCACCATCGCCTCGCCCGCGCGGGTCCGACCGAACAGCTCGATGACGACTCCGTCGTCGTGTGAGGTAGACGAGCCGCCGACGAGGAAGAGCTCGACGTCTTCCACGGGGACTGGACCCGCCCGTGCTTTATACAGTTGCCCCGGAGCCCGGGACCGGCGACGCGTTTCCGACGGCGCCGAGTCGGGAGAGGACCCTCGAGAGAGCCTTTCCATCGTGCTCCCACCGGCGGAGGTATTCACCGGAACGCGCCGCGGCCGAGGGGTGGATCAACGGGAAAAAGAGGAGCCCGCGCCACCGGAACAGGCGACCGGCGGCGCGGGTTATCGGCAGCACGTCCGGGCGGAACGCCGCGAGCGCGGCCACGCCAAGGGGAACGATCATGATCGGCTGGAGAAACTCGACCTGCCGAGCGAGGAAGGGGCGACACGCCTCGGCGGCCCCGGTGCTGAACTTGTTCTTGGGCGGGTGACACTTGATCACGTTGACGACGGCGAACTCGCTCTCGAGGAGTCCGAGCCGCGCGACCAGTTGATCGAGCCGCTTGCCTGCCGCCCCCACGAAGGGAATGCCCACCCGATCCTCGGACGCTCCGGGCGCCTCTCCGACGAAGAGCACCCGCGGGCGAAGACTGCCGCGATGAATGACCGTATGTTTTCGCAGGTTCCCCAAGGGGCACCGTCGGCAGCGGTCGATCTCCCGGTTGAGCCGCCTCCATTCTGAGAGGGAGCGCCGACGCGTCCGCGGCACCGCGGGCCAGACTTCCTCCACGGTGGGCAGGCGCCGCATCCCTGCCGGGATGGGCCGCCCGCCGTAAGCTTCTATGCTTGCTGGGCCGCCGGAAGCCGGAAGAATCCGGACTTCAGCTCCATGGCGCCCGTCGCCCGGTCGATCTCCCCGTGGACGCCGATCGCCCGTCCTGTTCCTCCCATCCCAACGACGTACCAGAACACCTCGAAGACGTTCCCGTTCGGGACGGCTTCTCCGAAGTGCGACCGACTCTGGAGCCAGCGATTCTTCGACATGGCGGCCGCATAGGTCCGATCCAGCGCGGCTTGGGGAGAATCGACGGGGCCCGTCGAAGGAGGCGCCTTGGCGACCTCCATGCTCCGTTCCTCTTGCTCGTCTCCGTGCCCCAGTCGGAAGGTCTGGTACCGGATCCGATAGTGGTCCGGCGTGTCCTGTTCATCGGCCAACAGCCATACCCAGGGGTTCGTCGTGGGCTCGACGGAGGTGAATCCCTCGCGCTTCGAGTGGACGCCGGCCCTCCAATGGGCCACGCTCCGAAGGAGGAGGTATCCGGCGTACACGGCGATCAAGATCCAGACCGTTTCCGTCCAGACGTTGAACGCGACCGTTCCGTGCTCGTAGATGAGCACCCCCATTGTCGCCGCCGTCAAGCCGAGAGTGCCGACGTTCACCGCAACGTCCGCGTCCATCCGCAGGATCTTCCGAGAGAAGGGCGCCAATGGCGTCACGGCGTAGTTCGTGAACCCGTCGAGGAACAGATGGGACAGCCCGCCGATCTCCATCGCGACGAAATACAACAGGGTCGACGCGTGGGTGAAGTAGGGAAGGAACGGGACTAGGAAGGCGCCCGCCACCGCGATGATTGTCACGCCGAGGACCGAGTGAACGATCCCGCGGTGGTGGAGACTGGGAAACCACCGGGTCAGGGGGAACAGCAGGATGTCCGCGTCCGGCAACCCGCCGGCCAGTGCTCCCGCGGCAATGTACTCCGGACGGCTGGGTCCCCAGATAACGAACGAGAGAAGGTAAGCGAAAATGACGTGGGTGAAGAGGTCCATGAAGCTCGCTCCGTCACTAGACGACGCGTTGGGGGGATAGCGTTCTCTGTTGCATCTGCTTCACTAGGTCGCGTCGGGTCAGGGGAGCCGACACGGGGAAGGCCCTTGGCCGACCCCCGGCCGGAAAATCACGAAGTCACGGCGAGGGTTAAATACCGTGCGCCGATGGCTCGCCCCCTCCGATAGAAAACCATGCCTCCACCGTCTGGACTCTACACTGCGAACAAGCTGGCGGCGCTCCGCAAGCGGAGGCGCTGGTCGGACCGGTACTACAAGCGTCGGATGCTCCACCTCAAGGAGAAATCGGACCCGCTCGAGGGCGCACCCCAGGGCCGTGGCATCGTGATCGAGAAGGTCGGGATCGAGGCCAAGCAACCGAACTCCGCCATCCGGAAGTGCGTCAAGGTCCAACTGATCAAGAACGGCCGCCAGATCACGGCGTTCGCCGTCGGCGACGGCGCAATCAATTTCATCGACGAACATGACGAGGTCATGGTCGAGGGGATCGGAGGCCGGATGGGCCGGTCCTACGGGGACATCCCGGGCGTCCGGTACAAGGTCATCCAGGTCAACAGCGTCTCGCTCGACGAGCTCGTCCGGGGCCGGAAGGAGAAACCCCAGCGATGAGCGCACCCCGCGATGACCTTCCGAAGGGCAGCCCCTCGGCCGCCACTCGCCCGCTGGGCCTCGACGAAGCTCCCGCGGCGCCGGTGCCCAAGCCGGTCGCGCCCCTTCCGCCGCCGTTCCCGGTGCCCCCGCTGTTCGGGAAGTACCCCTTCGAGGGCGTGACGGTCTCGGACCCCGGCCTCGCGCCGTACCTCTACCTCCACCCGGTCTACGTGCCGCACTCGGAGGGCCGGCTGTCCGGCCGTCCGTTCATGAAGAGCCACATGCACCTGGTGGAGCGCCTCGCGAACCACCTGATGAAAGGCGGGAACTTCACCGGCAAGAAATCGAAGGCGCTCCGCGTCATCCGCGAAGCCTTCGCCGAGCTCGCCAAGAAGACCAACGAGAATCCGATCCAGCTGCTCGTCCGGGCCGTGGAGAACGCGGCGCCGAGGGAAGAGGTCACGCGGCTCCAGTTCGGAGGCATCTCCGTTCCGCGGGCCGTGGACGCCGCCCCGGCGCGCCGCGTGCACGTGGCGATCCGGAACATCGCCATGGGGGCCATCAAGGCCTCCCACAAGTCCACGAAGTCAATCTCCTCGTGCCTGGCCACGGAGATCGCGTCGGCCGCAAAGGGCGACCCGACGAGCTTTGCCGTGGCGCGGAAGGAAGAGGTCGAGCGGGTCGCTCAGTCGGCGCGCTAAGGCGGGAGACTCAGGGCATGGCGCACATTCGGGCGGAGTTGGCGAAGGCCATCCCCGAGATGATGACCCAGATCCACAAGATCCGGAACATCGGGATCGTCGCCCACATCCACCACGGGAAGACCACCCTCTCCGACAACCTGCTCGCCGCCGCCGGCATGATCTCGAGCGAGCTCGCGGGCAAGCAGCTCTACCTCAACTTCGACGAGCAAGAGCAGACGCGGCTCCTCACGATCAACAACGCCGACGTGACGATCGTCCACGAGTTCGAGGGCGAGCAGCACCTGATCAACCTCATCGACACGCCCGGCCACGTCGACTTCGGGGGGGACGTCACCCGCGCGATGCGGGCGGTCGATGGCGCCGTCGTCGTCGTCTGTGCGGTCGAGGGCGTGATGGCCCAGACCGAGACCGTGCTCCGGCAGGCCCTCCGCGAGAAGGTCCAGCCGGTCCTGTTCATCAACAAGGTCGACCGCGCGATCAAGGAGCTCCAGCTCGGTCCCGAGCAGCTCCAGAAGCGGTTCCTGACGATCATCTCCGAGGTCAACGAGCTCATCCGGCGCATGGCGCCGGAAGAGTTCGTCGACAAGTGGTCCGTCGACCCGAGGGACGGCTCCGTGGCGTTCGGCTCCGGCTATGAGAACTGGGCCATCAGCGTCCCGTACATGCAGCGGAACAAGGTCACGTTCAAGGACATCATCGACTACGTCTCGACGGGCCGGTCGAAGGAGATCGCGAAGCTGGCCCGGATCAACGACGTCGTCTTCGACATGGTCGTGAAGCACCTGCCCAGTCCCTCGGTCGCGCAGAAGTACCGGATCCCCAACATCTGGAAGGGAGAGATCGACTCGGTCGTGGGCAAGGCGATGATGGCCACGGCCTCCGATGGCCCGGTCGCGTTCATGGTCACCGACATCACGATGGACCCGAACGCCGGCGAGATCGCCACGGGTCGCGTCTTCTCGGGGAAGATCAAGAAGGGCCAGGAGCTCTCGATCGTGGGCACGAAGCTCAAGAACCGGGTCCAGAACGTCTCGCTGTTCATGGGTCCCGAGCGACTCCTCGTGGAGGAGGTCGGCGCCGGCAACATCGCCGCGGTTGTCGGCCTGACCGACGCGTTCGCGGGAACCACGGTCTCCGACGCCGTCGATATGGTGCCGTTCGAGGAGATCCGGCACGTCTCCGAGCCGGTCGTCACGGTCGCGATCGAGCCGAAGCACATGAGCGACCTTCCGAAGCTCATCGAAGTGATGCGGAAGATCGCCAAGGAGGACCCCAGCCTTCGGGTCGAGATCAACCAGGAGACCGGCGAGCACCTGCTCTCCGGCATGGGCGAGCTCCACCTCGAGATCACCCAGTACCGGATCATCAACGACCACAAGGTCGAGATCACGGCGTCGACGCCGATCGTCGTCTACCGGGAGACGGTGGCCGGTCCGGGCGGCCCCTTCGAGGGGAAGTCGCCCAACAAGCACAACAAGTTCTACTTCGAGGTCGAGCGACTTCCCGAGGCGATCATCGGAGCGATCCGGGAGGGCGAGATCCCGCAGGGGAAGTCGTTCAAGGACCTCAAAACGCTCGTCACGAAGATGGACGGCCTCGGCCTCACTCGCGAGGAGGGACGCGGCCTCACGGCCGTCGAGGGCACGAACATGCTCCTCGACGTGACGAAGGGGATCCAGTACCTCAACGAGACGATGGACCTCATCGTCGACGCCTTCAAGGAAGCGATGAACCGGGGGCCGCTCGCCAACGAGAAGGTCTACGGTCTCAAGGTCCGGCTCGTCGACGCCAAGCTCCACGAAGACTCGATCCACCGTGGCCCGGCACAGACGATCCCGGCGGCGCGCTCGGGTATCTACGGCGCGATGGTCCTCGGCGGTCGGGTGCTGCTTGAGCCGATGCAGAAGGTCACGGTCAACGTGCCCCAGGAGGTCCTCGCGAACGCCACGCGCGAGCTCCAGCGGCGGCGAGGCGAGATCCTCGACATGACCAGCGTCGGCGACCTGCAGACGGTGAGCGCGAAGGTGCCGGTCGCGGAGCTCTTCGGCTTCGCCTCGGACATCCGCAGCGCCACCGCGGGCAAGGTCCTCTGGGCCACGGAATCGATGGGCTTCGAGCAGATCCCGACCGAGCTCCAGACGCCCGTGGTCTCCGAGGTCCGCCAGCGGCGGGGCTTGAAGCCGGAACCCTACGACGCAGCTTACTACAGCGGGTAGTAGGTACGAAACCTGCTACGAGTCGTAGTAGCTTCTGCCCTCGGGTCCCCCGAGGCTTCTACGGCTTCGGACGGCGCCCGAGACGAGCCCGTCGGGTGCAGGTGGTCGAGGGTCTGCTGGCCCTTGTTGTGCCGCGGGCCCTCAAAGCTGCGGGACTTGAGCGGCCAGGAGCCCTCGTGGGCGAGGAGCCATCGCTTCCGCCACAGGCCGAGGCCGAAGCCGGTGAGGGTCTTGTCGGCGCCGACCACCCGGTGGCACGGCACGACGATCGGGATCGGGTTCCGCCCGACGGCGCCGCCGACGGCGCGCGCCGCGCCGGGATAGCCGATGCGGCGGGCGATCTCTCCGTAGGTCACGGTTTCGCCCTGGGGAATCTTGAGGAGCTCGGCCCAGACCTTCCGGTCGAAATCGGTACCGATCGTCGGGGCGATCTCCACCTCGAACTTGCTCCGGCGTCCCTGAAAGTACTCCTTGAGTTGCCGGGGAGGCGACCCCGGAGGGAACGGGGGCTTCTGCGCGCGCGTGCCGACCGGGATGCCCACTTGCTGGACCCCCGGTTCCGCGAGGTCGATGATCTGCACCGTCTGCCCATCGTAGACGACCTCGAACGTGCCGACGGGGGTCGGCACCGAGGCGACGAAGGATCCCTTGGTGGACATGAGAGCGGGGAACGCGAGGAAGGTAAAGTCAGTTCCGGCGCGCCGGGTTGACTTTCGCCGCCGCCCGCCACGGTTATGCGGTACCCACTCGTGCTCGCCCCTAGTGGAGCGGGCGGTGTCGCTTCGTCAGTTTTTCGAGGAGATTCCTTCGACCCAGGCCGAGGCGCTGCGCATGGCCCGATGGGGCGCTCCGGCCGGAACCTACGTCGTCGCCACTCGTCAAACGGCCGGGAAGGGACGCGCGGACCACACGTGGGTTTCGCCGTACGGCGGGCTGTACCTTTCGGTCATCGTGGACCTACCCGGGCGCCAGCCGGGGCTGATCCCTCTCGCGCTCGGAGAGCGCCTCCGGCAACACTTCGAGGAGGCCTACGGCGTGCGCGCGGTGCTCAAGTGGCCCAACGATCTCCTGGTGCCTACCGAGAGAGGTCCCTTCCGAAAACTCGCCGGCGTATTGGTCGACCGAGCCGAGGGGGCCAAGGCCGTCGTCGGAGTGGGTATCAACGTGGCGGTCGACCGGGGCGATTTTCCCCCCGAGATTCGCGATCGGATCGCCATTCTGCGGGAGTTGACCAGTTACCCTCCTCAGGTTCCACAGGTCGAGGCGGAGGCCCTGGAGATCGTCGAGTCGACGCTCGAGCTGCTCGAGAGCGAGGCCGGCCGCGGAGCGATGGTGGTCGCTTGCCGCCGGTCGCTCTATGGCCGGGGACACTCCGCCCGCATCGATGGGCAGCGGGTAGGCATCATCCGTGACCTGGGGGACGACGGGGAGCTGTGGGTCGAGGGGGACCACGGTCGCCAGGCGGTCTGGGCCGGCGACCTGACGATCGAGGAGGAGGGCTGAACATGGCGTTCGAACGATGGCGGTTGTTGAAGGAGAAATCGCGCGAGGGCGGCGGCGCCGAGCGGGTCAAGAAGCACAAGGCCGACGGTCGGCTGACCGCGCGGGAGCGCCTGGAGACGTTCTTCGACGCGGGAAGCTTCGTCGAGCTCGACCCGTTCGTCGTGCACCGGAGCGACCGGTTCGGGATGGCCGAGCGCCGGATCCTCGGGGACGGCGTCGTGACCGGCTGGGGCGAGGTCGACGGGCGACCGGTCTGCGCGTTCGCCCAGGACGCGACGGTCTTCGGAGGCTCTCTCGGCGAAGCGCACGCGGAGAAGATCGTGAAAGCGATGGACCTCGCCGCCAAGGCGGGCGTCCCGCTGGTCGGGCTCAACGACTCCGGAGGGGCCCGGATCCAGGAAGGGGTGATCGGACTCGGAGGCTACGGCGACGTGTTCTTCCGGAACGTCTCGCTCTCGGGCGTCGTCCCTCAGCTCTCGGTGATCCTGGGACCGTGCGCCGGAGGCGCGGTCTATTCGCCGGCGATGACCGATTTCATCCTCATGGTCCGCGGTCAGTCGCAGATGTTCATCACCGGTCCGGACGTCATCCGCGCCGTCACCGGCGAGGAGGTCACGCTCGAGGCGCTCGGCGGCGCGGACACGCACGCGGGACTCAGCGGGGTGTCCCACTTCACCGTCGGGTCCGACGTCGAGGCGCTCCAGCTGACCCGGCATCTCCTGAGCTACCTGCCGCTCAACAACCTCGAGGACCCGCCGCTGGGCACCGCGACGGAGCCGACCGAGACGGCGACGAAGGAACTCGCGAAGGTCGTGCCCGAGAGCGCCGACGCGGCGTACGACGTGCACGACGTGATCGAGCGCGTGCTCGACCCGGGAAGCTTGCTGGAGGTGCAGGCCGCCTGGGGACCGAACATCGTGGTCGGCTTCGCGCGGCTCGCCGGTCACCCCGTCGGCGTGGTGGCGAACCAGCCGAAGGTGCTCGCCGGCACGCTGGACATCACGGCGTCGACGAAGGGCGCCCGCTTCGTGCGGTTCTGCGACGCGTTCAACCTTCCCCTCGTCACGTTCGTCGATGTCCCCGGGTTCCTCCCGGGCACGTCGCAGGAGCTGGGCGGGATCATCCGCCACGGCGCGAAGCTGCTCTACGCGTTCGCCGAAGCGACGGTTCCCAAGATGACCGTGATCCTCCGGAAAGCCTACGGCGGCGCGTACGACGTGATGTGCTCGAAGCATATCGGCGGGGACCTGAATCTGGCCTGGCCGATGGCCGAGATCGCCGTGATGGGCGCCGACGGCGCGGTCAACATTTTGTTCCACCGGGAGATCTCCCAGGCGCCGGAGGCCGAGCGCGCGGCCGTCCGGGACCGGCTGACGAAGGAGTATCGGATCGAGTTCCTGAACCCGTACCTCGCCGCCGAACGCGGCTACCTCGACGACGTTATCGACCCCGCGGAGACGCGCGCCCGCCTGGTGGCCGGTCTCCGGCTCCTCCGCTCGAAGCGGGAAGACCGTCCCCCGAAGAAGCACGGAAATATTCCGCTCTAGCGCGGGGGGGACGAGGCGACGCATGGTGGCGATCACCGAGACGGTGCTGCGCGACGGCCACCAGTCCCTCATCGCCACGCGGATGCGGACCAAGCATATGCTGCCGGCCGCCGAGCGGCTCGACGCGGTAGGCTACCGGTCCCTCGAGGCCTGGGGCGGCGCGACGTTCGACGTGTGCCTCCGCTACCTCCACGAAGACCCATGGGAGCGACTCCGAGCGCTCAAACGCCGGATCCAGAAGACGCCGATCCAGATGCTCCTGCGGGGGCAGAACCTCGTCGGCTATCGGCACTACCCCGACGACATCGTGGAGCGGTTCGTGCGACGCGCCGCCCGCGAGGGCGTGGACATCTTCCGGGTCTTTGACGCGCTCAACGACCCGCGCAACATGGAGACCGCGCTTCGCGCGGTGCGCGCCGCTGGCGCCCGGGCCCAGGGAACGATCTGCTACACGCAGTCGCCGGTCCACACCCTCGACTCGTTCGTCCGGCTGGGCCGCACGCTCTCTGAGATGGGCGCCGAGGAGATCTGCCTCAAGGACATGGGCGGCTTCATGCCCCCGAGCGACGCGTCCTCGCTCGTCGGGGCGCTCGTGAAGGAGGTCGGGCTACCCGTGGTGGTCCATACCCACTCCTCGAGCGGGATGTCGGCGATGGCCTGCATGGCGGCCGCCGACGCCGGCGCCACGGCAGTGGACGCCGCGCTCTCCCCGTTCGCCGGCGGCACGTCGCAGCCGCCGACGGAGAGCCTCGTGGGCGCTTTCCGCGCCGGCGCGCACGATCCCCATCTCGACCTAGGCGAGCTCGCCGACCTCGCGGAGTACTTCCAGGGCGTGCTCGCGCATTACCGGCCGATGCTCGACCTCCGGTCCCTCCAGACCGACCCGGGCGTCCTGCTCCACCAGGTGCCGGGAGGCATGCTCTCGAACCTTCTCTCTCAGCTCAAGGACCAGGACCAGCTGGCTCGACTGCCCGAGGTGCTCGCCGAGATCCCGCGCGTCCGCGCCGACCTCGGGTATCCGCCGCTCGTTACGCCGACCAGCCAGATCGTCGGGATTCAAGCCGTCGTGAACGTGCTCGTGGGAACCCGCTACCAGCAGATCACGCGGGAGGTCAGCGACTACGTCCGCGGGCTCTACGGCCATCCACCGGGTCCGATCGATCCGGCGCTTCGGTCGAAGGTGCTGGCCGGAGGCCCCGCGATCACCGGTCGTCCGGCGGACCTCCTGTCCCCCGAATACGAGCGCATGCTGACCGAGGTGCGTGCGATCGTTCCGTCGGCCTCCGAGGAGGAGGCGCTCTCGTACGCCGTGTTTCCCGCGGTCTATGCCGCCTACCGCCGCGCGGCGGACCAGGGCCTCACGGCGGACGTGCTGGACGCGGCGGCGGCCGGCCTGCTCCTCGCGCTCCGGAGGCCTTCCGCCCCGGCGGGCGCCGGGGTGGCGGCCGCGTCCTCGTCGAGCGCCTGGGCGCGCGAGGGGCGGACGCGCCGGATGAGCGGCGGGAGGTGGGTCACTGAAACTCGTGGTCGTACTGGACGGTGAGCGTCGCGAGGTCGAGGTCGACCTCGCGCGGCAGACGGTCCGGGTCGGATCACACGAGTGGTCCGTTCAGGTGGGGGATGCGGGCAACGGCTCGGTAACGTTCGAGATCCTGGGCGAGCGCGTGGAGGTACGGCGCGACGGCTCGGGGAGATGGAACGCCGGGCGGCTCGGTCATCGTCAACGGAGAGGTGCACACGCTGGCGGTCGAGTCGAGCGTAGGGTCCGTGTCTCCTCCCCCGGTCTCGAAGGGGGCGGCCCTCGCGTCGTTCGCCGCCGCTCCCTCGGCCGGAGACGTCGGGGACGGTTCGGGCCGCGCGGTCCGTCCCCCGATGCCGGGGAAGGTCCTCGAGGTTCGCGTGCGCAACGGAGAGAAGGTCCGGGCGGGACAGGTGCTCCTCGTGGTGGAAGCGATGAAGATGCGGAACGAGGTGACGGCGCCAATCGAGGGAGAGGTCTCCGAGCTGCACGTGGTGCCGGGCGCGAACGTGGCGGCCCGCGAGGTCCTACTCCGGGTCCTGGCTCCCTGACGCGGGCGGCTCCCCCGAGGGCTTCGTGGAGTCCAAGCGATCCGCCTCCTCGACCGGGTCGTAGAACGGTTCGTACGGTTCTGACACTCCGAGTACCGGCTCGAGGGGCGAGGTCGCCGGCACCGAGGGATCGAGCACGGGGGGAGCGGCCGCCGGGGCCGGTTCGCTCTCCCCGGCCGGAGCAGACTCCGGCTCGGAAAAGGGGCGTGCGAAGCCCACGATGTAGATGATCCCGATCGCCAGCGCGATACCGATCACGAGGGGAGCGAGGGAGAGCTTGTGGAGGATCACCAAGGCGCCCACGCCGATCACGGTGCCCACTCCGAGGACGGCGAGCACGACGCCGAACGACCACAGTGACACGTACCGGCGCATGAGACGGGCCGAGACGTCGAGGGGGAGATACGCCTTCCCTCGGAGGCGCCCGTCAGCCGATGCGGGTCGATCTCCCACACGCGGGGCAGACGAGGGTGCCCGGAGCGACGTTCGTCCCGCAGTGGGGACAGAATCCGATCTCGGTGGCGTCGACTCCGGCGCTCACCGGCGCTCCCGAAGAGGGGAGAGGTTCCCCGGCGGCGGTCGGAGCGGGGGCCGGGCGCGGTCCGCCGCCGACCCGACGGGACATGAACGGCAGTCGGAGAATCAGGAAGCTTGCGACGAACCATGCGAGGAGGAGGTAGAACAGGTAGGTCGCGTACCTCGGGATGACGAACTCGAGGGCGAAGAGCACCAGGAAGATCCCGATGTTGACAATCGAGAAGAGCACGCGAAGCTGCATCCGTGATCCACTACCCGGACGACGCGAAGCTACCTGAACGTTCCCCCCGCACCCGGGAAGCCGGGGCACGAGGAAGAGGCGAGCGAGTACCTAAGCCCCCATCCGGGGCCGGGCGTACCCGCCGCTCACATGGCTCTTGTCCGGCGGGAAGGTGACGGCAGGGAAGAGACTCGTGAGTACCTGGGTGAGGGCTTCGCGACGGATCGGGTACTGGACGAGGCCGTCGGCGCCTTCGAGCCGCGCCGGTTCCTCCAGGGCGCGACCCGGGCCTCGGGTCACGAGGATGATCGGCGCATCCGGCAGACGCCGGCGCGCGTCGTGGAGCAAGTCCTTCCAGCGAGAGGCATGGAGGCCGACCGCCTCGATGAAGACCACGTCCGCACGCTGCCCGGCGTCGTCCGAAAGGTCGCGCGGGTCGGAGGTCTGCTCGACGATCTGGGCCCCCTCCGATCGTAGCAGGGCGTTGAGCATTGAGAGAACCTCCGGCCGGTCCCCGAGCACGATCGCCCGCACCGACGGAGCGATGGGCGTCGGCGGTCCGGGAGGTTCGCGGGGCGGGAAGGGAGTCCCCATGGCTCACCCCGAGTTCCTCCGCCTCCAAGAACTTTCGTACGCGGCGAACGACGCGCGATGACGCGTTTCCCCCGCCCCGTGCTAAATAGGCCGACCCGCTGGCGGCGGCCGTGGCCCAAGTACCGACGCTGACGCAGCTCGACGAATTCCGCTGGGAGATCGCCCCCACGGAGGTGCCGGGCATGAAGGTGCCCGGCGTTCTGTTCGCCAACCCGGCGCTGCTCGAATCCCTCCGGACCGACCCGTCGCTGCTCCAGTTGGCCAACGTCGCGACGCTTCCCGGCATCCAGACCGCGTCCCTGGCCATGCCGGACATCCACTACGGCTACGGGTTCCCCGTCGGGGGAGTCGCGGCCTTCGACCTCGGGGAGGGGGTGGTCTCCCCCGGCGGCATCGGCTACGACATCAACTGCGGGGTCCGGCTCTTGCGCACCTCGCTCGCGGTGGACGAGATCCGCGCCCATCTGGGTCCGCTCGTCGACGCGCTCTACCGATACGTGCCGAGCGGCGTCGGCTCGAAGGGGCCCATCACGCTGCAGGCCTCCGAGATCGACGAAGTGCTCGCGGGCGGGGCCCGCTGGGCCATCGAGCACGGGTACGGGCGCCCGGAGGATTTGCCGTTCCAGGAAGAGGAAGGCCGGCTCGCCAGCGCCCGGCCGGAGTTCGTGAGCCCCGCGGCGCGGCAGCGGGGCCTCAAGCAGCTCGGAACCCTCGGGGCCGGAAACCACTTTCTCGAGGTGCAGCGCGTGGACGAGGTGTTCTTCCCGGACTTTGCCGACGCGCTCGGCCTCGCCCCGGGAACGGTCACGGTGATGCTCCACTGCGGGTCCCGTGGCCTCGGCCACCAGGTGGCCACCGATTACATCGGGGTCATGGACCAGTACCTCGCGCGAGCGGGCACGCATCTCGTCGACCGGCAGCTCTCCTGCGCTCCCATCGGCTCGGAGGAGGGACAGCGCTACCTCGCCGCGATGGCCGCCGGCGCGAACTTCGCGTGGGCGAACCGGCAAGTGATCACGCACGGCATCCGCCGCGCCTTCCGCGAGGTGTTCCAGCGGCCGGACGAGGAGCTCGACCTCGCGGTCGTCTACGACATCTCTCACAACATGGCCAAGGTCGAAGAGCACGCGGTGGCCGACGGACGACGGCGGGTGCTGGTCCATCGGAAGGGAGCCACGCGGGCGTTTCCGGCGGGCCGCGAGGAGGTCCCCTCCAGCTATCGACCGTACGGCCAACCCGTGCTCGTTCCGGGTGACATGGGTACCGCGAGCTACGTGCTCGCCGGACTGCCGTCGTCCCTGGACCGGTCGTTCGGTTCCTCGTGCCACGGCGCCGGACGCCGTCTCTCGCGTCACGCCGCGGTCCGGCAATTCCGATTCGAGGAGGTCACCCGGAAGCTGCGCGAGCAGGGGATCCTCGTCCGCTCCGCCTCGCGCGAGGGCGTGACCGAGGAGGCGCCGGGCGCCTACAAGGACGTCGAAGAGGTGGTCCGCGTCGCCGAGGGCGCGGGGCTCACCCGCCGCGTCGCGCGTCTCGTCCCGATCGGCGTCGTGAAGGGCTGAGGGCCCTCCATGCCGCGTCGCGTTCGGCAGAACCTTTAACCGTACCCGCCTCGAAGGAAACGAACATCGTGCTCGCATCGTGGGTCGAAGGGACGATCATCGCGGTCGTACTGATCGCCCTCTACACGATCGTGGTCGTCGCCCTCTATCGGAGCGGGCGGATCGGACCGGACAAGTCGCTCTCGCTCCTCGGCCCCCTGCTGATGACCAAGACAAAACGGGGGCTCGGCCTCTTGGACCGGCTCGGCCGGTTCAAGCGGTTCTGGTCCGCCATGGGAGACCTCGGCATCGTCCTCGCGGCCGCGGCGATGGTGCTCATTGTAGTGCTCCTGCTCATCGAAGGGGTCCTCGCCTTCGGCCTCGGCGCCGCGCGGGCCCCGACGCCGAGCGAGGCGCTCGGGCTGCCCGGGATCAATCCGTTCATCCCGTTGGGGTACGGGCTCGTCGCGATCATCATCGGGATCGTGATCCACGAGCTGTTCCACGGCATCGTGGCCCGGTCGCAGAATATCGGCGTCAAGAGCGTCGGGATCCTCTGGCTCGTGATCCCCGTCGGCGCGTTCGTCGAACAGGACGACACGCAGATGCAGGCCGCCAGCCGCCGCTCGCGCGACCGGGTCGGTGCGGCCGGCGTCCTGGCCAACTTCCTCATCGCCCTGGTGACCTTCCTCGTGCTCGCGCTCGTGATCACGACCTCGGTGCAGCCCGTCGCGCCGGGCGTCGGGATCGTCGAGATCGTGGGCGGCGCGCCGGCCGCCGGCCTCGGACTTCACACCGGCGATATCGTCACCCAGCTCAACGGCACCGCCACGACAACGAACACGATCTTCCTGAACATTCTCGACGCCAGCCATCCGGGACAGTCGATGCCGATCACCTGGTGGAGCGCCTCCCAGGGCCGGGTACTTTCGGGGACCGTCACGCTCGCCACGTCCCCCTATGACAAGACCCGCGGCTTCCTGGGCGTCGAGCCCGCCTATCTGGCGCCGGCCCAACTGCTCACGACGATGGCGACGCCGTGGGCCAGTCCCTCGGGCGCGTTCATCGGGTTCGTGACCTGGATCGTCCTCCCGCCGGCGAGCGCCTCGCCGATCCAGGGGGCGAGCGTGAGCTTCTTCCGGGCCACGGGGCCCCTCGCCGGGCTCGGGGTCGGGAACGTCCTGATCCTGGTCAACATGCTCTACTGGCTGACCTGGATGAATCTCTTGCTCGGTCTCTCGAACGCGCTGCCGTTGATCCCGCTCGACGGCAACCTGCTCTTCCGGGACTGGGTCTCAGGTATCGCCGCGCGCGTGCGGAAGAGCTGGACGACGGCCCAGCTCGACACCTTCTCGGGTCAGATGACTGTGGCCGCCTCGCTCATCATCGTGTTCCTGCTCCTATGGCAATTCGTAGCACCCCGGCTGTAAGCGACCGGGACCTCTGGGCCCAGTACCCGTTCCTGCCCGGAGCGGAAGCGCTCATCGCCGAGTACTCCCCCTCGCTGGGCGAGCTGCTGGCCTCCCCGGCTTACGGCCGGGCGCGCGAGCTGGGCCGGATCCGCGTGCGCGCCGCCGCGGAGGACCCGACCGGGACCGCGGCGCTGGGCGAGCTCGACCGGGCCGACCCCGACGAGCGCTTCCTGTCGTTCATGTACGCGCGCCTGCTCCTCTCGGTCGCGTCGACCACGGCCCCGGCCCGGCGGTGGGCCGTCGCGGAGGCGCGTCGCGCCGCCGACCGGCTCGAGAGCGTGTCGGAGCGGCAACCGGGCGAGTTCATCGGCGTCGCGCGTCTGCTGGGGTTCCCGGCAGAACCCACGGCCGGTGGCTATCGGTTCTCTCTCACCGACTACCTTCGCCTTTCCACGGGTCTCCGCGACCCGGAGTTCCGGCTCGTCCACCAGCGCCTCGCCCACGGCGAGGTCGAGGTCTCCCCGGCGCGCGCGGCCCGGCTCCTTCAGGAAGGGATCCGGGTCCGTCTCTCGTCCAGCTTGCCCGCCGAGGTCGGTCCCGATGTGCGGAACCGGCTCGAGGCCGCCGAGGTGGACTTCCTGCGCGACCTCGCGCAGCGGGTCCCGATGCCGACCCAGCGTCGGGGCGTGATGGTCCTCCGGGCGGAGTACTTCCCCCCCTGCATCCGCAAGATGCGCCGGATGCTCGAGAAAGGAGAGAACCTGTCGCACTCCGGTCGCTTCGCGCTGGCCGCGTTCCTGCACCGGGTCGGCGCCGACTCTGACACGATCGTGGACGCGTATCGGGGCGCGCCCGACTTCGACGAGGGAATCTCCCGATACCAGATCGAGCATATCACGCAGCGGGACGGGGGCCGCGGCTACGAGCCTCCGACCTGCGAGACGCTCCGGAGTCAGGGCCTCTGCTTCCGGGACGGAGACCCGACGGCGGAGAATCCGGTCGACCGCGAGCGCGACCCGCGGTGCTTCGACCCGAACCTGGTCCGGCCCGACGCAGGTACTACCGCCTCAAGGGGGGGGCGGCGGTGGAGCGGCCGGCGAGGGGGGCGGGGGGAGCGGCCGCGCCGGGGGAAGCGCCCTCCAAATCTGCTGGGCCCGGCTGACCACCGTCCACTGGCCGGCGACCACGAAGTAGACGAACAGCACGTCGAAGACGGTCAGCCAGACGCCCGCGATGCTGAAGCGGGCCAGCGAGAACCCGGGGATCAGCGGCGGAAGGACGAGCAAGAACTCGAGGAAGGCCACCGCCGAGAGCAACAGCAACCGGTCGGCCCGCGAGAGGAGTCCCCGGTAGAGGCGGCCGAGCCCGACGGCCTGCGCCTGGGTTCCCATGTAGCTTGCGAGGAGGAGGCTGACGAGCGCGAGGAGGGCGAGCCACGAGATCGCGAAACTGGAGACCGCGAGGCCGAGCACGACGGCCACATCTCCGTACCGGTCGAGCACGTGGTCGAGGAAGTCCCCCCGGACCGATGTGCGCCCGGTCCGACGCGCTACCTCGCCATCGAGGACATCGAACGCACCGCCGGCGAAGACCAGGACCGACACCGCCAGGAAGAGGTAGGGAGTAGTGTACCTAGTCAGTAGACAGAGCCCACCGGCCGCGACCAGAAGTCCGAATCCGAGCCAGCTCAGCGAGGCCGGGGACCAGGCCAGCCAGGGGCGGACCCAGCGGTCGAGGTACGGGGCCAGACGGGCGCGGTACTGCTCGAGCACCATACGTTGCGCTCAGAGCGCGCCGCGCAAAAGCTCCTCGGTCACGCGGTGGTCGGCTAGCCAACTGACCTGGCCGTACCGGGCCGCGGGTCGACGGCGGACGAGCCCCTCGACGATCCGCGCGACCTCGGCGACCGAACGGTCCGTGGTGTCCACCTCACGGACCGGCACTCCGGCGGCGAGCGCCTCCACGAGGACGATGTCCAGCGCCTCTGAGAGGACGTTGGCCGTCCGGTCCCCCGGCGTCCGGCGCGCTCCTCGAAGCCGACGGGCGAGTTCTACGGGGTTGCACCGAAGCACCACGATGTATGACACCGGCAAGAAGTGGGCGAGGTGACCGACCACGACGCCGTCCGGGGAGGACCGAGCGAACGATCGGAACGCGCAACGCAGCGTCGTGAGGTCCACTTCGACCGACCCCGGTCCCCGGCGACGCCCAGCGCCGAGCTGGAGCGCGAGGTCCTTCACTTCCACTGCATGAAGACGGGACGAAAGCCGACGGGCCGTCTTCGATTTGCCGGTGCCCGGCGTTCCGGTCAGCGCGACCCAGCCTCGCCGTCGGGTTGTTCGTCTGGCAGCGGACCGGACCGGACCTTGGCGGGCTCCCCCGGTTCCGGTCCTCCCCGCGTCCCGGCGGGCCTCATTGTCCGACAAATCCGACCGAAGGCCTCTTCAAGTCTTATCCCGGACAGGTTTAAGTATTGAAAGTCGTCACCCCGACTATGCGCCGAGTATTGCTGGGAACTACCGGACTGGTCGTCACAACCCTGATCGCAATGGTGCTCATGGCCTGGGCCGTCCCCGTGGGCCATGCAGTTTCGACGCACGCAAGCCCCCTCGCGGTTCCGCCCGTTCCGGCGCACGCGCCGCTCGCGGCTGCGGTCGGTAATGCGTCCGCCTTGGCGACGTTCACGAACAGCTTCTCTATCGGCGTATCGCCGTACTACGTGCTCCCGATTAACGTGACCTGGACCGAAGTGATGACGAACGCGACCATCACGGGGGCCAACCCATCGAACACCAGTTACTCCGGGGGAAACCTGACTATGTTCCTCAACGTGACCTTTAGTGGAATCCAGACGATCGGAAAGGTCTACAACGGGTCCGACGCCGCCAGCTGCGCCTCGGCCACCAAGTGCTCGTTCTACCACGTGATCGCCACGGGGGACCTCTTGGCAGGTTTCGGCCTCACGGGGAGAGATCAGTTGCCCACGGGGCAGTACATCTTTACGATCTCCTCGGTCGCCACCAACCAGAGCGCCACCGTCCAGAACTACACGGTGAGCACGATCCAGGCCTCGTCCAACCTCGCCCCCCACCAGGCGTTCGGGCAGTTCTCCTCGCCGTTGGGGACCTGGTCGGCGGGCACGCTCACCATCGCGGGCAACTACTCGGGCACCTACCTGACGGGCGCCACCGTCACGGTGTTCAACGCGAGCAAGGGAGTGGTCTTCTCGGACGGAGTGTTCTCTGCGGCGCCTAACCGTGAGTACGCGTTCGCCGTAGCTTGGACGGTCACCCTTGCCGGCACCTACGGTCTCGTTCTGACACTCACCGAGCAATGGGGCGCGACGCTGAACTTCACGGTCAACACCACCGTGACCGCGGCGACACCCAGCAGCCACACGTACTCCAACAGTACCTGGGGCATTGATGGACTCGGTCCGGGCGGGAGCGCGGCGGTCATCATAACGATCGGAATCGTGATCGGGATCATCGTGATGGCGCTCGTAGGGCGCGGCCTCTGGGGCGGCGCTCCGTCGGCGGCGGCCCAGCCCTGGTCGGGCCAGAAGCCCGCCACCGCGGGCGCCGGCGGCACCTACGAATGCCCCACCTGCCACCAATCGTTCCCGAGCGCGGACGCGCTGCAGGAGCACGAGAAGTCGCAGCACGGCGTCACGACGTAGGGCACGCCCTCCGGGCGGCACATCGCCAACCCCTTCCCCTTCGCTTTTCTCTCTTTCGAGGGCGCCCGTCGACGCTCCCGTCCGCGAGGGACCCGGGCCGCGGCCCATCCCCCACTAGAGGAACCGGAGCCGCCGGAACGTTCGCCGCCAAGCGAGAACCTCGGCTCCCACCCTTGCGCGGTCCCGGCCGGCGCGGACCAGAAGGTCGGCGACGCGGTCCATCTCCTCCGGTCGGAGCCCCAGCCGGGTGACCTCCGCCGTCCCGAGCCGACCGACGAGGTCGGCGATCAGTCGTTGTTTCTCCCAACGGCGCGCGGCGGCGGCCGGACCGACCCCCCAACGTCGGGTGAGCTCCGCCCCGTCCAGCCGGAGCTGGTGGGACCGGGTGAAGCCCTGGTCCGCAGCCACGAGCGGGACGGCACGTTGGAAGAGTGCCTGACCGAGCGACTGCGCGTTCGCGACGACAGTCCGCGCATACTCTGCCCCGAACCGTTCCATCTCGAGGAGCGTCTGTCCCAGCGCGGCGATCCGGTGCCAATGCGCGTTGTCGAACACCCGCCACACGAGGGCCGGGTCGAGCTGCGCAAACAGGTCCTCCCGGTCGGTCACGAGGAGCCCCCCCTGCGGGCCGGGGAACGACTTGTGCGTGCTTCCGTACAGTACGTCCGCTCCCTCGCGCAGCGGGTCCTGGAAGACGCCTCCCGCGACCAGGCCGAGAACATGCGAGGCGTCGTAGAACACCAGGGCATCCTGCGCGTGGGCGGTCTCGGCGATCTCGCGGAGCGGATACGGGAAAAGGAAGAAGCTCTGGCCGAGGACGACCGCGTTCGGGCGTTCCCGTCGGATCTCCTCGACCGCGTCGGCGGCGAGGACCTCTCCCGTCCCGGGGCGCGCGGGCAGCGGACGCACTACGTAGTCGAGCATGGCGGGGAGGAACCCGGGGGCGTAGCCGTCGTACCCGCCGGAGGAAGGAGGGATCGCGAGGATCTTCGAATGACGGGGAAGCAACGGCGCCAGGGCCGACATGGCCGCGACGTGACCCGAGAGGGGTCGGGTCGTTGCGAACCGTCCATGGAATATCCGGGCCGCGGCGGCGTTCGCGAGGCTCTCGATCTGGTCCGTGTACCGGGTCCCGGCGTAACTGTTGTCGATCGGCTCGCCCTCGAAGGTCGTCTTCAGAGGCAACGTGTACCGGCCGGCGAGGTCCGACCCGAGATACCGGAGCGCCGTCGGCGACAGGGCGTTCTCGCTCGCGAGCAGGTTGAACACCTCGCGGCCGCGCCAGCGATTGTGGGAACGGACGAGGCGCGCGAGACGACGTTCCTCGTCGCCCGCCGCGACGTTCATCCGGACTCAGGGGCCTTCCGCAAGCCGTAGTCGGAGGAGACCTTCCGGTGCTCGCGATTACCGCAGCGCGGGCAGACGAGCTCCGAACGTCCCGTGAGTTCGAGCGTGGCGTGGCACCGCTGGCACCGGGCGGAGACGACACCGAGGGGCGGCGGGGCGGTCGTGAGCTTGATCGACGGATGGTTCTCCAGTATCCGCGCGAGGACGAGGTCCCCGGGCGCCAGCTCGTCGTTGAGGTTCTCCGTGTACCCGTCCTTCACCTTGGAGACGTGGATCGTCCCCTCGGGTTCGCCCGGAACGGTACGCGACGACGGATGGGCCGCGAGGATCTCGACGATCGCCATGGCGCTCTTGAGCTCCTCCACGCGGCCCAGGACCAGGTCGCCCGAATCGAGTTCGGGGATGCTGTGAAGGGCGTGGACCGATACCGACCGGCTGGACGGGTCGACGCGGGAATGACCGAGCAGGGCCGCGTAGATCCGGCCGTCGTGCTCGTAGGTGCCGCGTCCAGGAACGAACTCCTCGGCGGTTCCGAGCAAATCGCCGGGCACTACGAGTCGAGCGGGGGTGGTTTCGGTCATCGCTGGAGTTTCTCCGTCCGCAGGACCCACAGGTCGACCGATAGCGGGACCCGGGGTTTCCGATGGTGGGGAAACGTGGCGGGGAGCTCCCAGCGAACCGGTCGAGTCGTTTCGATCCGTGCGGCGCGCGCGAGCGCCTGACGCGCTATAAAGGTTCGGGACTCGGCGAGCGAAAACGCGTAGATCGCCCGTTCCGCGAGCGCGAAGGCGCGGTTCCAAAATGGCGCGTCCGCATGCTTTCGCTGCGCCCCGAACGGCGGATTCATGAGGACCGTCTCGGCGGGTCGGTCGTAGTCGGCCACATCCCCCACGACCCATACGCACTCGACACCGGCGCGCTCCGCGTTGGCCTGGGCCATCCGAGACGCTTCGGAGTCGCGCTCCACCCCGACCACTTCTCGAGCGCCGAGGAGGGCGGCGCCGATGGCGAGACGGCCCGTGCCGCTCCCTAGGTCGAGCACCGTGCGGCCCTCCAGGTCTCCGCGCGTAAAAGCTTCGTAGAGCAGGTCCGCCGCGGCGTGCGGTGGCGTAACCACCTGCTCGGCGGCCGCGTCCGGGTGGGGGAACCCGGCCACGCGGTCGAGCGCCCGCACCAGCTGGGGGCGCCGGAGCAACGTGCCGGACGAACGACCCGCCTCCCGCGCGGGGGATGCGGGGAGCCGGATTTGAACCGGCGAACGCCTACGCGACAGGATCTCTTCCGGAGCCGCCAAGGCGGCCCGGTTTAAGTCCTGCGCCGTTTCCGGGCTTGGCTATCCCCGCACCGCGTTCAGCGGGCCGCGGGGGCTTCCTCGGGCTGCGCGGCCGCGGCGACGGCGTGCGCGCCGCGCTTGACCGAAACGCGCTTCGGGAAGTACTTCAGGATCACGACGTCGTTAACCGCGGAAACCCACCGGTACGGCACGTTGACGGGTCGAGAATCCTCAACTAACACCGGATTTGGATCGGCGACGAACAGGCCGTCGATCTTCGATCCCTCGATGTCCACGACCACGTTCGCCACTTCGCCCAGCAGGCGCCCTTCTTGAGTGTACACCTGCCGTCCAATGAGTTCCGTCATCTCGACTAGCATCGCCGGCTCCGAGACGCTGGACGCGGACTTGTGCTATAAAAGTGCTCGGGTAGACGAGAAGACACCGCCGGCTACGCGGGCCCCTCTCCGGTAGACGTCTTCGAAATCTGCCGGACCTGGGTATGGTAGAGGGAAAGAAGCTCCTTCGTCGTGGTCGCGCTCTCGGCGTCCTTGTCGTCTCGCCACCGGCCCGTGAACCGGGGGAACCGAAGCGCCAGGCCGGCATCGGGACGGATCAGACCGACGCCGGCACGATGGATCGGGCTTAGCGTGAGCTCGGCGCCCCGGACCTCCAGGACGATGACGGGCCGGAACCAGACATCTGCCTCCAGTCCGGTCAGGACCGATTCCGGCCGCTCCTTCACCTCGTACGGCTTCAGCTTCGTGGGAAGCTTCTCGAGGGTCGCGTCATCGAAGCCGCTCCCTACTTTGCAGAAGCTCTCGAAGCGATCCTTATCGGGGGTGTAGACGGCGAGCAGCAGGGCGCCGTAGCGACCGCCCCGGCGACCGTGGCCGTAGAACGCCCCGACAACCACGCCGTCGATCGAGTCGGCGAGCGCATGCGTGTACTCTCGCTTGTATTTGATCCACCAGAAGCCTCGCGCCCCGGCGCGGTACGCGCTCCCCTCGGCGAGTGACTTGGCCATGACGCCCTCGCCGCCGGCGGCGATCGCCTCGTCGAAGAACGCCTGAGCCTCGGGGAGAGAATCCACAATCTTCTGCGTGGCGAGTCGGACCCGCTCGGTGTCCTTGACGAGGCTCTCGAGGCGTTTCCGGCGCGCCGGGAACGGCTCGTCGACGGTCACGGTCGTCCCGTCGAGCAGCACATCGAACAGGAAGAGCCGGACCGGCACTTCCTCCTGCAATCGCGCCAGGTCGTGCTTCCGGCCTCGACGTCGAGAGACCTCCTGGAAGGGTCGCAGCTCGTCGGTCTCCGGGTCGACCGGGACGCACTCCCCCTCGACGATCGCCGGCCGGCGGCGGATCGCGGTCGGCAGCTCCTTGACCAGCTCCGGGAACTGCGCCGAGATCTCGATCCAGCCGGCGCGAAAAGAGCTTCACCGGCCCGCTGGCCGGGATGTGGGCCTGGACCCGAAGCCCGTCGTACTTGTACTCGAGCGCCGTGCGACCGTGCATGCGCTTCAGGACGTCGGACAGGTTCAACGCCCGTTCGGCGAGCATGGGGCGGATCGGCCGACCCACCTCGATCCGGATCTCTCCCAGCCCCCCCAGGCCGTGACGGGCCACGTGCTCGGCGACCAGCCCCAGGTCGCTCGAGCGATTGTACGCGGCCTCGACCTTGCCGCGCGCCTCCTTGCTGCTGTCCGCGAAGGCCGCGCTGAGGGCGTCGACGATCGTCATTTCGCGGACGCCCAGCCGAAGTTTTCCGAGAGCGAACCGAACGATGTACTTCGCCTCGGCCGGGGTGGCCCGGGCGAGCAGCTCGACCAGGATTCGGATCTTGAGCTCTTGGGACCCCTCGCCGCCCGAGGTGGCGATGCGCGTGAACTCCGAGTAGACCTCGTCGACCCGGAGCGGTTCCGTTTCGAGCCGGGCGGTTCGCTTCGGCAGGAGTTCCTCGACGGTCGTCCCCAGGTCGCCCGTGCGGCGCACGCTTTCCGCAACGGTCTTCTCCGGGGCGCGGGTGGCGAGGGCCACCGCGCGGGCGGCGAGGGAATCGGCGATGCCGAGTTCAACTCCCTCGAACTCCGGGCGGAGCTCCCCTTGCATGAGGTAGACGAGCGGAGGGAGTTCGGCCGGCGGTACCTTCCGGAACAGGTCCACAAGGATCGCCCGCATCTCGAGGCGTTTGGTCGTCCCCTCGAGCCGTTCGTAGTCGGCGGCCAGTTCAGCGAACTGCATTTCCGGCCCCGCGTTCTACCGCCGAGCGGAGCGCCGCGAGGTTCCCCGCAACGGTCCCCTGCCCGAAGACCGAATTACCGCAGACGAAAAAGGTCGCCCCCGCCCGCGCGGTCTCGAGGGCCGTTTCGGTCGTGATGCCCCCGTCGATCGAGAGGTCCGCCGACGAGCCCGTCGCATCGAGGCGCTCCCGCACCGCGCGGATCTTGGGAAGCGAGCCGGGAATGAATTTCTGGCCGGAGAAGCCGGGGTGGACTCCCATCACCATGACCTGGTCCAGCCGGTCGATCCACGACCACACTCGATCCACCGGAGTGTCGGGTCGAAGGGCCGCCCCGACCCCGACCCCGAGGTCCCGACCGGCCCGGAGAAGTGCCGGCGGGTCCGCATGAGACTCTACGTGGAATACCAGAGTGGTCCCCCCGGCACGGGCGAAGGCCTCGAAGTAGCGGGCCGGTTCATCGATCATCAGGTGCACATCGAGCGGGAGCCGGGTCTGTCGCCGCACCGCGGCCACGAGGGCCGGGCCGAAAGTGATGTTCGGGGCGAAATGTCCATCCATCACGTCGAGATGGAACGCGTCGGCACCGGCGGCCTCGGCGGCCCGCACTGCCTCTCCCAATGCGGCAAAGTCCGCACTCAAGAGCGACGGCGCGAGCCGCAGCGGCCGCCGGGAATCCATCCCCAATCTCGACGAATAAGAGTATATATAGAACCTGTCGGGTTAGCCGCCAGATTCCGGCTCACGCCGGGTCTATGGTGAAAAGCATGAGTGAAAGCTCGAGCGGAGGTTGGAGAGGATTCTCACGGCAACGCGGACTGAGCACCGCTACGGCGGTCGTCGTCCTGATCGTCGTGCTGGTCGTCGCCGGCCTCGGGTCGTTCTTCCTGTTCAACGCCCAGACGCCGACCACGACGTGTGTCCCGGCCACCGCGCCCGGATGCTCGATCACCAACACGCATGACGTGACCGTGTTGGCCCCCTTTACGGTGGCCCAAACCGCTCAATCTATTCCTTTTACCGCACAACTACCTGAAATTTCTGGATCCTACGCGATGAACTTCGGTGACGGCACGAACGCCACCGGCTCCACCGCGACCTTTACCCACACGTACACCGCCGCGGGAACGTACATCATTTCCGCGAAGGCGCTGGTGGGCTCCACCTGGCACGACAACCTGAACTCACTCCTCGTCGTGACCATCAACCCCTCGTTTACGGCCAACATCAACGGAACGCTCCCGTCCGTCCGGGGAACGATTCTCTCCAACACGACCACGAGCTCCTCTCCGACCGGCGTCCTCTCGACCGGCGGCAAGCTGGTGGTCGAGGGCGTTTACACCTCGAACGCCTCCGCCTCGGGCTGGGTCTACATCCCTCCCACGATCACCGCGTCCTGCGGTGCGAGCTGCGTCACGTCGACTTCAGTGACGGTCAACGGGCAGCCCGGAGTTAACGGCACGGTGACCTTCGCCAACGCCGGCGTGTACACGATCACCTTCAACGCGGGCTCGCAGTTGGGCGCCAGCAAGACGAGCCAGAACTACATCTGGACGGCGTACGTTTCTTCGCCGTCGGGAGTCCCGGTCGGGGTAAGCTCGAGCCATAGCCCGCACAAGGGGCAGCTCATCGTCTATGAGAACGCGCCCGGCGGAGCCACTTCGTTCGACCCCTCGGTCGCCTATGACACGGTATCGTACGAGCCGATCGAAGCGGTCTACGAGACTCTCATTACGTACAACGGTTCCGCTCCCGGTCCGGCCCCGAACGATTTCGTGCCCGTCATCGCGTCCTGTGTCCCGGGCACCGCGGCGTGCACCAGCCTGTTCGGCAACACGCTCATCTCCGGCTACAACTACACGTTCGTGATCTCGGCGGCGCCGAAGTTCTACGACCACGCCAACCCCAGCGCATCGTGGGGAGTC
Organism: uncultured Thermoplasmata archaeon; assembly: GCA_963787975.1. Classification (GTDB taxonomy): domain Archaea; phylum Thermoplasmatota; class Thermoplasmata; order Lutacidiplasmatales; family UBA184; genus JAKIWV01. The sequence continues at coordinate 90,775 of CAWBEU010000002.1, read as the reverse complement.
TATCCTTCGGATGTCGTCTTCTCCGAGGCGCGAGCGATGGCAATCTCCGACCCGCTCGGAGACACGGCGGGCTGGATCCAAGCGCAGGCGCTGCTCACCGGCCCGAAGAGCTCCGCCTATGATTCGGGATTGCACAATCCGTTCAACAACACGCCCTACCACATCCTGTCGTCGATGACGGTCAACGGCACGGACTGTCCGGCGATCGCGACTACGGATGCGGCACTCTACCACGGCTGCGTGACGTTCCACGCCGACGGCTGGGGCGCCTACAACTTCGGGCCGTTGGGCTGGTCGAACTTCCTCGACTACATCGCGATCCAGAGCACGGGGGCCATCGAGTCGTGCGGCTGGATGACGGCCAACGGTGCGGGTCTACCCGGATGGGCCACGGGCGTCACCGGTGCGGGGGACATGCCCTGCGCCGCCCCGCCGGCCCCGGGCACCGCCACGAGCCCCACGATTGCGGACACCATGTGGGACTTCTACCCGATTGACTTCTTGTTCACCAACTACCCGTGCGGGAACGCGCCCGTTTCCTGCGGCGCGATGGTCGGTACCGGACCGTACTACGTATCGAGCTACGTCGTCAGCACGTCGTACTCCCTGAAGGTGAACCCGAACTACGAGGCGAACCCCAACTGCGGATGGACCTTCGTCGCGGGCGTCAACGCGTGCTACCCGCAGCCCGGAGCCTACGTAGGGAATGTCAGCGTGACTTGGGAGTCCGACCCGTCCTTGACGGCCGGCTTGCAAGGCATGCAGGCTGGCGTCGTCGACTTTGCCGGGTTCCACCTCTCGACCCAGGCCGCCCTAGCGCTCCAGTTCGTGCAGCAACACAAGGCGACGCTCACGATCGGCCCGACGCTGAGCGTCGACTTCTGGCCGTTCAACTTCGACTTCAACACGACGGGCGTGGCCTCGTACCCGACTGGACCGATCACCGTTCCCAGCGATTGGTTCTCGATCCTAGGGGTGCGGCAGCTGTTCAGTACCTCCTACGACTACTCGACGGTGATCAAGACGCTCGAAACGGTCGACGGGATCCAGGGCGCGTTCAATTACGGCGGCATGATCCCGCACTTCATGTCGGACTACTTCCCCGGCAATATCAGCTGGCCCAGCGCGGACCCGGTGGTAAACTACTCCAGCCCGCTCTCCCCTGCGTACTGGTGGGCCGCGCTCACCACGCCAACGTTCGCGGGAGGACAGGTACTACTCGCCTGTCGCGGCCGCGTGTTCGGCGTCGAGCCCATGTCAGGTGCCGCTGTTCCTGCAGACCGGCGCGCCCGCCCTCGACCAGGCCGGAGCGCTCCTGGCCCAGAACGTCCTGAGCTACACCAACAAGAGCGTGATCGTTCACACGCTCGACATCAACTTCGGTCAACTGGTGGCCAACTCGCTCGGGAGCGGCGCCTATGCGGGCCCGATGCCGTTCTACCGGCTCGGCTGGGCGGCGGACTACGCGGCGCCCGACGACTACTGGATTCCGATGTACTACCCCAACTCCACCTACACGGACTCCGACACGATCTACCAGCAGACCCACGCGGCGGGCTACGACGCCGCCTACTGCTCGTCGAACCCGCAGACCTACCTGGTCGCGGTGAACGAGAGCTGCCAGGGCGCGGCCTACGATGCGATGACGACCCTGTTCGTCCAGACGTACCTCACCTCGAGCCACGTGCAGCAGGTACTGCTCTACAACATGGGGGAGCACATCGCCAAGAACCTGGCGCTCTACATCTACACGTTCCAGGCCAACAACATTTGGCTTGAGGCGCCGTGGATGAACGGTGGCTCGATCGACCAGCAGGTGGCGCTCGCCGGTGGTGAGGCGCTCGCATTCTGGTGGCTGAACGGAAACGGCGTGACGTGACGGGCTGAGCGGAATCTGCCTCCGCCCACGGGGGACCGAACGTCCCCCGTGAACCCCTTCCCTCCTTCTTTTTCCCTCCGAAATTGGAGCCGACCGGACGCACCGGCGGGGCCGCCCCTGTGCGTCCCATCGTTGACGCGCGACACGCGCGGGGGTGGCCGGGGACCGGCCTACCGGGTCACGTCAAACGGGTCGTAGCCTTGGCGGAGGCGGCGGGCCTCGGGGGTCCAGAGCCCGAACCGAACGGGGACAAGCCAGCTACGTCGAAACGGTAACCGGGCGAGGTCGTCCTCGCGGGAGGGGTGGTAGTAGAGGAACCGCCAGAGGAGGAACTCGAGATAGGTCAGGCCGACGAGAGTGACAGCGATGCCGACCCCGGTGTACCCTCCGGCCGCCCCGGCGCCCGACGGGCCGAGCCACTGCACGACGCCCCAGACGTCGATGGTTAGGAAGCCGAGCAGGGTCCAGATGGAAGCGAACGAGGTGAGCAGCCACTCCCGCCACGTCGGGCCGGGCTCCTTCAGGGTCCGGTCCCGATCGGGTCCCTCGAGCTTCGGGAGGAAGCCCACGTTGCCGTATTTGGGGGCCGAAGGCAGGGGAGGAACGTCGTCGTCCCGCGGATCATTCGTGGACATGCGAGCCGGGCCTCCCGGCGCCCGTTAGAATGCCGCAGCGGCGGGGTAGGGCGGGTCGTTGGGGGGGAGATGGTCGCGAGGCGGCTCTTCAATCCTCTCCGCCTCGGCAAAGGGGATGGGACGCACCTCGGCGGTTGCGTTCAGGTCGATGCTGAGAGGCAGGTCATCGGTCCGGACCACCACCCCGGCGCGGCCCTGGGGGCCCGGATAGAGGTGGCAGGCCACCCAGTGGTTCTTCCGGACGGGGATCAACGGAGGCTCGACCTTCGAGCAGATGGGCATCACCGCAGGACAGCGGGTGTGGAAACGGCAGCCGGACGGCGGAGCCGCCGGGCTCGGGACGTCGCCCGAGAGGATGATCCGCTCCCGGTGGATCTCGGGGTCGGGGATCGGGATCGCGGCCAGGAGCGCTTGAGTGTAGGGATGCAACGGCCGCTGGAACAGCTCCTCGGTATCGGTTCCCTCCACGATCTGGCCCAGGTACATGACGATGATGCGATTCGACATCGCGCGGACCACCGACAGGTGGTGGGAGATGAACAGGTACGTCAGGTTCTCGTCCTTCTGAAGCCGCTTCAGGATGTTCAGGATCTGGGCCTGCACCGAGACGTCCAGCGCGCTGGTCGGCTCATCCAGCACCACGAACTCGGGATGCGGCGCCAGGGCTCGGGCGATCCCGATGCGTTGCCGCTGTCCCCCGGAGAACTCGTGGGGGAACCGCCACAGGTGGTCCGGGTTGAGGCCCACCGCCTGGATGAGCTCCGCAGCGCGGTCGTACCGCTCCTGCCGGGACCCGAGTCCCTGGATGGCCAGCGGTTCGGTGATGATGTCCCGGATCAGCATCCGCGGACTTAGCGACGAGAAAGGGTCCTGAAAGACGATCGACATATGGCGGCGCATCTCCTTGAGACGCTTTCCGCTGAACCGGTAGATCGAGTACTCTTGTGCAAGGCGCTCGAGGTCGCGGTCGGTCTCGGGCAGGACGCCGGCGCCGCCGCCGTTCGGTTCCGCATCGCCGGTCCCCCGGACCTCGCCGGTCGCCCGGACCCGGTCCGCGTCCTCCTTGGGCATCCGATAGTAGACGTTCCCGGACGTGGGCTCGATGAGCCGGAGCATCAACCGACCCAGGGTGGTCTTGCCGCAGCCGCTCTCACCGACGAGCCCGACCGTCTCTCCCCGGGCGAGGGAGAAGCTCACGCCGTCGACGGCCCGCACGTCCCCGATGTGCGAGGAAAATACTCCGCCTCGGATCGGGAACCACTTGCGGAGGTTGCGTACGAGCAACAGTTCCTCTCCGTCCGTGACATAGACCACGGTTAGGCACCTCCTACGAGAGGGGGGAAGGTCCGTGGTACAAATAGCACGCGACGGTGTGGTCCTTCGCCTCGAGCGTCACCGGGGGCCGCGCCTGCTTGCAGATCTCCATCGCATGGGGGCATCGCGGGTGGAAACGGCAGCCGCTCGGGGGGTATATGAGATTCGGGACCGACCCCGGGATCGACTCGAGGTGCTTTGTCGGGTCGTCCATCCGGGGGATCGAGTTCAGCAGGCCCTGGGTGTACGGATGCAGGGGGGCTCGGAAGAGGTCCCGGACGGTCGCCGTCTCGACGACCACGCCCGCGTACATCACGGCGACCCGGTCGGCCGTCTCGGCGATGACCCCGAGGTCGTGCGTGATGAGCAGGACCGAGCTGCCGAGCCGATGCTTGAGCTCGCGCAGGATGTCCAGGATCTGCGCCTGGATCGTCACATCGAGCGCGGTCGTCGGCTCGTCCGCTATAAGGAGGGCCGGGTCCGACGACAGCGCCATCGCGATCATCACGCGCTGCAGCATGCCGCCGGAGAGCTCGTGGGGGTAGCCGCGCGCCACCTGATAGGGGTTCGCGATCGAAACCCCCTCGAGCAGCCGCACGGACCGCCAAAACATCTCATCCCGCACCGGGCCCCGGGCCCGACGGTGGATTCCCGGCAGGTGGAACGCGAGTCCACGGAACCAGTGCCCGAGGGCGCGACTGCGCAGGGCCCGGAGCCGCCCGCCCTGCGAACGACCCTCGGTCATCTCGGCCAGCCGCGCGGCATCCGTTTCGGCGTGGAGCTGGACGCCGCGGAGCTCGTGTCGCACGAAGCGGCGCTGCAGGCCAGACAGGTGGAACCGGCGCGTGGCGGCCAGGAGCTCGTGCCGCAGCTGCTCGTCGCTCAGGCCGGACTGCCGGACGATGTGGAAGGCTTGGGTCCCGAGCGTCTCGTGCCCCAAGGTCGCTCCGAAGTCGCCGCTCGCGGCCCGTACGTTCTGCCCCTCCGGACCGGGCGGGGTCGACACGAGGACCGAGGCGGCCGTCTCGGCATCCTGGGGGGACGGTGGTGGCACGAGCATCGCCTCCAGGATTTCTCGTCCCCGATGTAGCATGAGCGCCTCGGCGAGCTGGTCCGAGATGGAGAAGATCGGATTGAGGGCGGAGGAGGGCTCCTGGAAGATCATCGAGATGCCGCCCCCGCGGATCGAATTCACCCGCTCCTGGGCCTGTTGGATCGCGCGGAAGTTCCGCTTGACCTTCACCCGGTTCGTCTTCTTGACCGGCTTGAACTTGGCCTCCTTCTCCAGCCCCCACAGGAGGTTGGCGTCGCGGAAGTGGATCTCGCCGGCCATGATCCGACCGGGCGGGTCGGCGATGAGGCGGAGCACCGAGAACGCCGTGACGCTCTTTCCGCAACCGGTCTCCCCGACTAGGCCGAGCGTCTCTTGCTGTCGGATGTCGAGGTCGACGCCGTCGAGGGCCTTGACGACGCCATCATAGGTGAAGAAATAGGTACGCAGATCCCGGATGCGAAGGACCGGCTTTCCCGGGGTGGCGCCTGGCCCCGCCTCGTCAGGGAGTGATGCACGGCCCTTCGTCCCGACCGTGTCGGTGGGAAGGGGCTCCGGAGAGGCGGGCGTCGGAACGGAAGCGACGGCGATCGAGCTCACCTCCGGAGCCTCGGGTCGAGGGCGTCACGCAGCCCGTCCGCCAAGAAGTTCACCGAGATGGCAAAGAGGAACAAGCAGGCCCCGGGGAAGAATATCTGCCACCACGGGAAGGTGCAGCTGCTGCACGTCACGAAGGTGCCCACGTTCGAGACCGAGAACGCCGCGAGCGTTCCCCACTCGGGGAAGTAGATCACCGGCCAGATCTGGTATCCCAGAAAGACGATCGCCGCCAGGAGCAGCGGTACCGTCCCCACGTCGAGGGACATCTGAACGAATACGGGGTACATGCTGTTCGGGATGATGTGCCGCGTGATGATGCGGGCCCTCCGCGCTCCGCTGGCGCGCGCCGCCTCGACGTATTTCTGTTCTCGGGTGACCAGCACCTGGCCCCGGACGATCCGGGTGTACAGGGGCCACCACGTGATAACGAAGGCCCCGATCAGGATCTCCACCCGGCCGTCCAGCGTACCGACCTTGGAGCCGAGCACCGAGAGCGTGACGAGCACGAGGAACAGGCCCGGAATGGCGAGGAAGATGTCCGTGAATCGCATGATGACCTCGTCGGTCGCGCCGCCGGCATACCCGGCGACGGCGCCCAGCATGAGGCCGATGACCGCCCCACTGGACACGACCGAAGCGGCGATGCCGAGCGACCAGGGGGCCCCCTTTACGAGGCCCGGGGCGAGGTTGAAGAAGTAGTTGGAATCCGGCGAAACGGTCAGCGAACCGAGCGGCAGCGGCCCTAAGTTGATTCCCCCGCTGCCGAACCGGATGGTCGGACCGATGACCGACGGGGTGGCGGCCGGCACTTCAAAACATCCGGAGCTCGGAGGCGTTCCGGTCGGGTACGTGCAGACCGGAGAGCAGCCCATCGACGCATTCGCGGGCGTTCCCGCAGGGACGCCGCAATACCGCGTGAGGGCGTTCGATGGTCCGGGAAACAGCGGAGAGGTAACGGCCACGGCGACCCAGAAGATCAGTATCCCGAGGCCGACCATCGCGAGGGAGTTCCGCCGCAGGAAGTAGAAGGTCCGTTTGTACTGCGCCCATCGAGGGTTCGGCCGCCGGCCCGACGCCGGGGCGCTCGCGAGGGCTTCCTCGGGTTCGGCCATTCCCTACCCGAGCCTCACCCGGGGATCGAGGTACGCGTAGACCACGTCGACGACGATGTTCGCCACGACGACGATGATGGTGAAGAGCAGGGTGGAGCCGAAGATGAGGCCGAGGTCGGGCGGCGACTGGATCGAGAGAGCGAGCAGGAATCCGATCCCGCGGAGGCCGAAGACCTCCTCGATCACGGGGAACCCCCCGATGAAGAAGGCGAACGTGAGTCCGAGGACGGTGACGGTCACGTTGAGGCTGTTCCGCCCGGCGTGGTGGCGGACGACCTGGCTTTCCGGAACCCCCTTGGCCCGGGCGGTCCGGACGAAATCGAGGTTCATCACCTCGAGCATGCTGTTCCGGACGAAACGCAGGATCCCGGCCACGTAGCCGTAGGCGATGACCACCGCCGGCAGCAGCAGCCGGTAGAACGATTGCCACGCCAACGCGAAATTGCCGTTGACCAGGGCATCGACCGTGGGGAAGTGCGTCGGCGTCGTCTGGAAGTGGGACCCGATCCACGAGGGGTAGACGTCGCCCGGAAGACAGGTCGTGGGAGGCCACGAGCCGTAGAACTGTAGGTAGTGGGTCGACGTGAAGTTGCACGTGGGTGTCGCGCCTCCTGCCAGGAACGCTGCGCCGAGGAGTACCAGGACCCCGAGCAAGAACGACGGCAACGCGTAGCCGGAAAAGGACATCACCCGAGCCGCCTGGTCGGCGGGCCGGTTCCGATGCACGGCCGAGTAGTTGCCGATCGGGATCGCCAACGCCAGGATCAGGAGCAGCGACAACATCGCGAGCTCCAAGGTGTACGGAAGATACCACGAGAGCACCTCGATCACGGGATACGTGGAGTGGCCGAGATACGCGCCCGTCGACGCCTCGCTGCTGGGGTTGGTGTATCCCCAGTTCAGCGTGAGGGACCGTTCCATGTAGAGCGCCCATTGGACGGGCGCCGGTTGATCGAATCCTAACCTATGCACCACCGCCGCATACTGGAGGTTGATGCATTGACCCACGTGCCCTCCGCAGTTGCCCGTCTGACCGGTGGGGCACGGTTCGCACTGACTGAAGCTGCTGCGGCCTCCGCCGCCGTAGGAGGCGGCGACGCGTTGGTTCAACGGGACGAGGCTGATCAGGAGGAACGTGATCGTCATCACGCCGATGATGACGGGGAGGATCAACAAACAGCGACGGATGATGTAGACCCACATCTGCATGGCCTATTCCTCCCCCTCGACCGGCGTCGGCGCCCCGACGGGTGACCAGCCGAAAGCGAGTATATATGGATTCACGAAAAACGAGCCCGCGCCCGATAGAGAAGAGCCACCGGCCACGGGGTTGCTTCCACCGCGAGCCCCCTCGGTTCGGTCGAGCGATTGCGGTGAACCGGTCAAACTTCTTCCCGGGACCGTAGCGTTTCCATACTAAAGTCCTCTGGGCCGCCGGAATCGTAACGTCAAGGGGACCCCGGGCCCCGTGTCTCCGACGTCTTGGGATCCACTCGGTCCCAAAGCTTTGCAGAACCCGAGCCGGCCGGGGGAGATACCACGCCGGAGGAGGGCTAGCCTGCGGACGCCGGTGGGTGCGCCGCTCCGCTTCGGCCGTCAGAGGAGCGGAAGGTCCCCGGTCAAGGGGTCGACCTTCGCGGCCGGTGCCGGCCCGACTCCAAGGCATGTTCGCGTCCCCGGAGGGACCTCGGTGAAACCGGCATCCGTGACCCAGGCGCAGGGCACCCCGGCCCGACGCGCACCCTCGGCCAGCTGCTCCATCTGACCCAACGTCTGAGCCACCACGGCGATCTTCTTCTGGCCTTGATCCCACCATTGCTGGTATGCCGGGCTTCGTTTCCGGGCCCCTTCCAGCGCCAGCATGACCGCCGCATGGGCAACCTGAACGGCGGCTTTCCCGGGCGTAAGGCGGAGTTCCCCGCGCACCACCAGGACCATCTTGTAGTCCGACGATCCGCCGGCCGGATTAACGCGCATACTCGGCCTCCTGATTCGCGCGGAGCTCTTGTGACCTCCGGTGGGTGTCGGCCAGTTCGGCCTCCAGCCGAGCCCGGTCCGGATCGTCTGCCTTCAGTTGCCGGAGGGCGTGCTGGAGCCGGCGCGCACGTCGTTGGCTCTCTTCCAGGGCGCGGAGGAGCGCCATGGGGTCCTCCTCGTCGGGGGAAGGCTCAGGAGCGGGACGTGCGGGCGGGGTCTTGCTGAACCCGCCGCGGAGAACGGCGACCGCGAGGCCCACGCCCGAGATGGCCGCCAGGATGGTTTCGAGCAATGGATCGCTCCAGCCGGCCTGGAAGAAGCTACCGGGGAGGTTCCCCAGGACGAACCCCACGAGGATCGTCACGGTCACGCTCAGCACGAGGCTCAGCGTGCCTATCTCGACGGAACGGAGGAGGGCGTCGGGACCTCGGAGCCTCCATTCGGGGAACGTCGCCTTCGTTATGGCGTATCCGGGCAGAGCGAAAACGAGGAGCAGGCCGACCAGAATTTCGGGGGGGGAGGCGGTCACGAACGGCCCGGCCTATGCCTTCAGTTCCCCGCCGGCCAGTTGACGTTCGAGTTGCCGCCGGAGCTTCCGGTTGCTGGCAATCCCGTGGGCGGCCCGGCGGGTCGACTCCCAGAACTTCAACAGCTGCCGGACCTCCTGGGGCTTCTGCCCGCTCCCGCGGGCGATCCGACGGATGCGGTCGCCCTTGATGACCATCGGGTGGTCGAGCTCTTCGGCCGTCATTGAGTCCAGCATCGACCGGAAGCGACGGAGGCGGGCCTGAGAATCCTCGACCTGCTTGTCGTCGACCTTCGCGGCGCCGAACCCGGGGAGCATCCCGACGATCTTGGAGAAGGGGCCAATCTGGCCGAGTGAGTCGAGCTGGACCCGCATGTCCCGCAACGAGAACCGGCCGGTCATCATGCTCTCGGCGACCTTCTCGGCCTCCTCCTTGTTCGAGAGTTCCTCGAAGTGCTCGAGCAGCGTCTGGATGTCCCCCATTCCGAGCAGCCGGGAGACAAAGCGAGTGGGGTCGAACCGCTCGAGCTCGTCGAGGTGCTCTCCGGTCCCGATGAACAGGATCGGCGCCCCAGTCGCCGCGACGGCCGACAACGCGCCCCCGCCCTTGGCCGAGCCATCGAGCTTGGTCAGGATCACGCCAGTAAGGCCTACCGCGGTCTGGAAGGCCTGAGCGCTACGGCCCGCGGCCTGGCCCATCGCCGCGTCGAGGACCAGGAACGTCTCGTCGGGCTCCAGCACCTCCCGGACCCGCTGGAGCTCCGCGATGAGGTCGGGATCGATCCCGGACCGTCCCGCGGTGTCGACGAGGAGAGCCACGTGGGGCGGGGCCTTGGTCAGGGCCCCTTTCACGATGCGTTCGGCTCGCTTCTCGTTCCGGTCCGTATAGAACTCCGCTCCGACCTTTTTGGCGAGTTGCTCCAGCTGGTCGATGGCGGCCGGTCGGTGGACGTCCGCGCCGACGAGCAGCGTCCGGACTCCCTTCTTCTGGAAGTATCGGGCGAGCTTGCCGGCGGTGGTCGTCTTTCCTTGGCCGAAGAGTCCGGCGAGGAGGATCTTCCGGGGCTTGACGTCGAAGGGCCGGTCCTTCCCCAGGATACCGCGGATTTCGTCGTAGATGATCCGCACGAGGAAGTCCCGGACACTGGCCCCGGCGGGAGGTTTCTCCTCCCGCGCCCTTCGCTTGACGCGCTGCGTGAGGTCCAGGGCGAGCTGGACGTTGACGTCGGCTTGCAGCAGCGCGCGTTGGATGTCGCGGACGACCTCCGCGATCAGGGCCTCGTCGACGGTGTTGCTCCGCGCGATGCGCTGCAGCACCCCGCGGAGCGATTTTCCCAACGATTCGAGCACCATGTACGGGTCTGGGGCGCGCCCTGAAGAGCGCGCGTTCCTCGGAAGGAGGTCCGGGGGTCTTTATCCCTTGGCCCGCGGGGCCGCGTGTCGGAACCCGCCCTCGAGGTCCGACGAAGCGAGCGTGTCGCGCCCTCACTCGCGCAAGCCTCTTATTCTCTCCGCGAGAAACCGGGGCGGGAGTCCGAATGGCGTCTGCTGCGGCCACACCGGCACGTCCCGTTCCGCCCAAGCTGAACCCGGTTCGCGTCCGGGTCCCCGAGGAACCGGTCGACACCCGGGTCACGGATTTCCGAGAGATCGTCCACGCCTACTCTCGACAGGACGCCGTGCTCGAGGCCAAGCGCTGCATCCAGTGCCGGCGCCCGTGGTGCGTCGAGGCCTGTCCGATCACGCAGGACTGCCGTGAATACATCAAGCTGGTCGCCGAGGAGAAATTCGACGAGGCCGCGAAGGTCACCGTCCAGGACAACCCGTTGGCCACCTCGCTCTGCAAGGTCTGCTACCGGTACTGCGAGGAATCCTGCGTCATCGCGAAGAAGGGCGTCCCGATCGCGATCCGGCAGCTCAAGCGGGCGGCCCTCGAGTTCGGGAACTCCGACCTCGCCTACGTTCCCTCGAAGCCGAAGGGCCAGCGCGTCGCGGTCGTCGGCGGAGGGCCGGCGGGCATCATGGCCGCGTGGGAGCTCGGCATCCGCGGCTACTCGGTCACCGTCCTCGAGCAAGAGGACCTCGCGGGAGGGCTCATGCGTACGATTCCGGCCTACCGCATGACCGATGACGACATCCGGACCGACCTGCGCCGGTTCCGCGACCTCGATGTGGTGTGGAAGACCGACGTTCGGGTGGGAAAGACCCTCAATCCCGAGGACCTTCTCAAGGAAGGCTACCAGGCCGTGTTCGTCTCGATCGGCACTTCCACGCACCGCGTCATGGGGATTCCCGGCGAGGACCTCCCGGGCGTGTATCCGGCCCTCTCGATGTTGAAGGCGATTCACCGGGCCCAGTACCCCGAGCTCGGCAAGGACGTCATCGTGGTCGGCGGCGGAGATGTCGCGATGGACTCGGTCCGGAGCGCCGTACGGCTCGCCCACGGAGGCCGCGTCCGCCTGGTGTACCGCCGGAGCCGTGACGAGATGCCGGCCGACCGAGAAGAGGTCCACGGAGCCGAGCAGGAACATGTGGAGTTCGTCTTCCAGAAGGCCCCGGTCCGCGTCGTCGGGACCAACCACGTCGAAGGCCTCGTGGTCCAGTCGATGGCGTTGGGACCACCCGATGCCAAGGGCCGCCGGACGCCGGTTCCGGTTCCCGGCTCCGAAGAGACGCTGCCGTGTGACACGGTGATTGTCGCGGTCGGACAGCGCGCCGACCTGGAGGGATTCCCTCCCGATCTCGATTTCAAGTTGGCCTCGGGCGGATGGCCCGAGGGCAAGGGACCCGGCTACGCCACGGCGGTGCCTGGGATCTTCGCTGCCGGCGGCAAATCGGTCGTGTACGCCATGGGCACGGCCAGCGACGCGGCCAAGGCCGTTGACGCCTACCTGTGCGGACTCCGGGGAGAAGCGCCCGGCCCGCGGCCGGACCCGTTCGGGGCGACGGAGAAGTACAAGATGCCCCCGGGATACACGTCCCCCATCCGCGACTGAGCCGCTGTCCCCACCGTCCCGTGGTTCCCCGTTCGCGCGCCGGAAGGTTGATAGCGAGCGGTCAGTCTAATTCCGTGTCGATCAGGAGCAGGTAAGGTGAACCGGCCTCGGTGGATCGCGACGGCGTCCTTGGCCGTGCTGGCCGCCTTGGTCCTCCCGGGCCTTTCTGCAGGGGTCGCTGCCGGATCGCCGTCGTCGAACAGCCTCCCGTCCCCCGCGGCCATCTCTGCATCGGCGCTCCCGGCGGCTTTGTCGGCCCCGTGGGCCGACCGAACCGGATATGTCTCCGGCGTTCACACGGATCCGGGCTCGGCGGTCGCGGCCCAGGGCACGATACAGGTCGCAGTGACGTTGTGGCCGCGCAATCTGTCGATGTTCGCCCCTCGCCCGCAGGACGTGGCCCCCCTGGCCTCTGCCGAGTTCGCCCAACGGTACAGCCCCTCGGTCGCCGAGTACCGGTCGGTGGTCGACTACTTCGAGGGGTACGGTCTCTCCATCCTCCACACGTGGCCGGACCGGCTGTCGGTGACCGTGGAGGGGCCGGCCCGGTTAGTCGGAGAAGCATTCGGTACGACCCTGTTCCGGGGAACCGTCGCCGGAGTCCCGGTCCAATATCCCCAGGCGGTGCCGACGCTGCCTCCGGCGCTCGCGTCCGAGATATCCGCCGTGTCGGGACTCTCCTCGGGCTTCACGCAATTCTCACTCCCGCTAGAGCCGGTCGCACCTTCCCTTCTCTCGGCCAACCATCTGACCACCGCCCTCGGAAGCACCACGTCGGAGGTGACCCCCTCCGGAGCGCACGGCGCCTATGGGCTCGACGGGCTCTACAATCTCTCGGGCACCTTCCACTCCGCCTCGAGCCAGAACATCGTGCTGCTGCTCTGGGGCGACGGCTACTCTCCCTCGGATCTCGCCACCTTCTTCTCGACGTACTACCCGTCGGAATATCCGGTCGTGCCAACGGTGGTCCCGTATCCGATCGATGGCGCTCCGGCTCCGGCGGCGAGCGCGGTCAACGACCCAAGCGGGGGGCCGCAGGAACTGACTCTGGACCTGGAATGGTCCGGCTCGATGGCGCCCGGAGCGACCCTGGACGCAGTCTACGCGCCGGATGGACCCGCTCCGAGCTACTCCCCGAACGACACGCCGATGGAGGACGCGCTGCAGTACGCCGTCAACTCGATCCCGGGCGTCAGCGTGATCTCGATGTCCTTCGGGCTTTCGGAATCCCAGGACGCGAGCTTCCAGGCCGCCTACACCACGTACTTTGCCGCAGCGGAGGCCAAGGGGATCACCCTCCTCGGCGCGTCCGGGGACGACGGCGGCAGCGTGCTCTCGCACGGGGCCTGCTCGGTCACCCCCGAGGTGGAGTTCCCGGCGTCGTCCCCCGATGTGATCGCAGTGGGAGGCACCGCGCCCACCCTCAACGTGGCTGTTTCCGGCCAGATCACGGGTATTGCCACGCAGCCGGCCTGGAACCGGTCCGGCGGGGGATTGTCCCAGGCCTACCCCGCCCCTAGCTGGCAGCTCGTGGGATCGGCTGCCACCGTGATCAAATCGGGAGGGCGCGGCGTCCCCGATGTGGCGGGCCCGGCGGCGGACAACCTGATCTATTACAACGGGCAGGTCGGCCAGCTCGCCGGCACCAGCTTCGCTACCCCGATGTGGGCCGGACTCATCGCAGAGCTCGACGCGATCCGGGGCACGCCCCTGGGACTCGTCACCCCGCGTTTGTATTTCCTCGCGAGCCAGGAGGAGCAGGCAGCCGGCTCCGCCCACGCGTTCTCGGACGTGACGGCCGGCGGCAACTGCCTCAACGGCGCCCAAACGGGGTGGGACCCCGTCACCGGGTGGGGCACCCCCCGGGCGCTCGTCCTCTATGCCGCGCTCACATCGACCTTCGTATCTCTTGTCGTCACCCCCTCCCCCACCAGCGTCTTCCCCGGCGGGTCCACCACGATCACTGTGGCGGTGCACAACGGGACCACCGGCCAACCGATCGTCGACGTGCCGGTGACCCTGACGTTCTCGGCGAGCCAGGGGTACACGGGACCCTGCGGTGGCTCCTTTGGGAACGCGAGCGTCGTCACCGGCACGGACGGGACGGGTCAGGCGAGACTCACGGTCCCCTACTGCTACTTCGGCGGCCAGGCCCAGGTTTCGGCGACGCTCCTCTCCGGAGGATTCTTCGGGCAGGCGACCGCCACCGTGGCCGTCAGCCTGCTCAGCGGCACCGGATTCCTTTCGCTGGTCAGCACGTTCCCGTACGACGTGATCTTTTTCGTATTCATCGTCGTGGTGGCCGTGATCATCGGGGCCCTTATCAGCCGACGCGGCAAGCGTCGGCGCACGATGCCGCCGCCCCCTCCGCTCGGGGCCGGAGGAGCTCCGGGGTTCAGCCAGAGCTGGGTCGCGCCGCCGCCGGCCGCCCCTCCCGCTCCCGGTCGTCCGCCTACCGTGTCCCACTCCTACGCCCCGTCGTCGGCGCCCTGGACGCCGTCCGGCGCGCCCACGGGGCCCGTGCCGACCGCCCCTGCGGCTCCCGCGCCCGCTCCGCGGCCGCCTCCTCCAATGCCGCAGGCCGTCCGATGCCCGTCGTGTGGAACCGTGATACCGGCGTTCAGCCTCGCCTGTCCGAAGTGTGGCCTCGCCCGGCCCTGACTTCGCGGATTCCCCAACTGTTAACAGACCGCTCCTATTGGGAACCGCCGTGCCGGACGAGGAGAGCGCCCCCGCGGTCGACCCGTCGACCGCGCTGACATTGTCCGGGCCCGAGCGCCAGGTGCTCGAGGCCCTGCGCGCGGCACCGCACGTGCTCCAAGAAGAGTCTGCGCTGCTCGAGCGCACGAGCCTGGCGGCCGACGCTCTCCGGGGCAGCCTCGAACGCCTCCGCTCCAAGCATCTCGTGCTGGCGACCGACGACTCGTGGGTCGAGCGAAAGCTGACCCGACGGGGCGAGGAGGCCCGGGCAAGAGGATTCCCGGAACGTCGCTTCCTCTTCGCGCTCCGCCGTCGGGGAGGTGCCCTCACCCCGGATCAGGTGGATTCCGAAGGCTTCTCGGACGAGGAACAGGCGGCCGCGATCGGCTACCTGCGCCGGCACCACTACCTCGCCGACGGGGTCCCCTTCCGCTGGGCCGAACCCCGACCCGATGTCGACCGTCCGTTTCCGGAAGAGGAGGTTCTCCAGCAAGTGGCGACCGGCGCGAAGGAGGTCGATGCGACCATCTTCGCTCAGCTGCAGCGCCGCGGCCTGGTGTCCACCGAGCGGCATTCTGTCCGGCGGTGGCTGCCCTCTCCCGAGGGAAGCGCGCTGCCGTTGCCCGAAGCCGGCCGTCCTCTCGTGGGGGCCCTCGGCACGAGCCTGCTCTCCTCGGGAGAATGGGCTCACGTCTCGTTCCGCCCCTACGACGTGCGGGCCACCGTGCCCTATCTTCAGGGGGCGCGACCGCACCCGTATCTCGCGTGGCTCGAGGAGGTCGAGGAGATCCTCATCGGCCTCGGCTTCCAAGAAGCCGAGGGCCCGCTCCTCGAGACCGAGTTCTGGAACGCCGACGTGCTGAACATGCCCCAGGAACACCCCGCCCGCTCGGTCCACGACATGTTCTTCGTCAACGCCGCGCCCGGCGCTCCGCTCCCGGCCGACCTCGTCGAGCGCGTCGCCGCCGTGCATGAGGGTCGTCCGATGCCGGGCGAGACGCTCCCCGTCTCGCCCGGGTGGCGCACCCCGTACTCTAGGACCGGGCCCGTCGACCGGTGCTGCGGTCCCAGACGACCGCCGTGTCCGCGCGATACATGGCCGCGCATCCGACGCCGCCGTTCCGGATGTACTGCATCGGGCGCAACTTCCGACCGGACGCCCTGGACACCCGGCACCACATCGAGTTCGAGCAATGCGAGGGAATCCTGGGCGACAGCGGCGTCACAATCCGGCACCTGGTCGGGGTGTTCAAGGCGTTCGCCGAGGCGCTGGGGATCTCGGACCTCAAGATCCGACCCAGCTATTTCCCGTTCACCGAGCCGTCCATCGAGGGATACGTCCGCCACCCCCGGCTGGGTTGGATGGAGGTCTTCCCGGGCGGCATGCTCCGACCCGAGGTGCTCCGCCCCCTCGGTGTGGACGTGCCGGTGGCGGCGTGGGGGATCGGATCACCCGGCTGGCCCTCGTCGCGCTCGGCTACAACGACATCCGGGACCTCTACCTCGACGACCGGGCCCGACTGACCGGGAGGCCGGACTGAACATGCCGCAGAGCGTGCTCTCGGCGAACCGGGTACTGGAGCTCCTCACCCAGCCCGTAGAACGGGAAGAGCTCGAGGAGCAATTGTTCCGGTCGAAGGCGGAGCTCACGGATTGGACGGAGGACGCACTCACCATCGAGGTGACTCCGGACCGTCTGGACATGCTCTCCGAGGGAGGTCTCGCGCTCTTCCTGCAGGGCGCGCTCGGCCTCAAGAAGGGACCGGCCCCGCTCGTCGAACCGCCTGCGACGCTCGACCGGCCGGCCGCGCTCGTCGAAGCTTCCGTGTCGACCCTCCGTCCCTACCTCGCCGGAGCCCTGCTGACCGCGCCCGCCGGCGTGGCCCTCGACGCCGGCCTGTTCGCCGAGGCGATCCGATTCCAGGAAGTGCTCCACGCGACGATCGGCCTCGACCGGCGCGCCGCGAGCCTCGGCCTCTACTCGTGGGAGAGGCTGAAGCCGCCGATCCGGTACGCCCTCGAGCCGCTCGATGGGGTCCGCTTCCATCCGCTGGACGGACTCGCCGAGGTGGAGGGACCCAAGTTTTTTGCCGAGCATCCGATGGCCCAGCGATACGGCCGTCTGGGCCGCTCGAATGGCGAGTGCCTGACGCTACGCGACGCGGACGACCAGCTCCTGAGCCTTCCCCCGATTCTCAACGGGCGCACGGCCGGCGAGGTACGAATCGGGGATCGCGCCCTCCTGCTCGAGTCGACCGGCACCCGCGCCGTTCGGGTCGAGGAATCCGTCGGCCTCATGCTGCTCCCATTCGCGGCCCGAGGATGGGCGGTGCAGTCGCTCCGCGTCGAGTACCCCGACCACGCGGAATCCGGAATGGGCTGGATCGCTCCACGCCGGCTGCCGTTTTCCGCCTCCACGCTCCAGGACCTCACGGGTCTCTCTCTCCCCGACGAGCAGGTCGAAGACTACCTGGCGCAAGGCCGTCTCGGCGGCACGAAGGCTCCCGACGGATGGTGGGTCGAGATCCCTCCGTGGCGCCCGGACCTCCAGACGTCGGTGGACCTGACCGAAGAGATCCTCGTCGCCCGCGGCATCGCGCCCGAGGACGCCTTGCTTCCGGCGAGCGCGACGCGGGGACGGCGCTTGGCGGAGGCACGGTTCCGCCGGACCGTCCGGCGGGTTCTTCTGGGGCTGGGCTATGTCGAGCTCCGCAACACCGTCCTGGTTCCCAATGGCCTCGTGACGTTGCTCGGCCGCGCCTCCGCGATCGCGGTGGTGAACCCGGTCTCCGACCTCTACAGCCGGGTGCGCGACTCACTCCAGATCTCTCTGATGGCCTCCCTCGAGCGCAACCTGCGCTACTCCTACCCGCAGCAGTACCTCCGACGTCGGGCCCGTCGTCGTTCGAGAGGCCTCCGAACCGAGTGGCGGAAAGACCCGCTGGCACGCCGGAGCCGTTCTCGCCGGCGAGCGGAGCGGCTTCGCCGACGCGGCAGCCTGGGTCGATTACCTTCTCGGCGCCTTCGGCGCGTTGGGGGTACGCGAACCCGCGGAGCTTCCCGGAACGATCCCGGGACGGGCCGCGTGCCTGCGGATCGCCGGCGAGGCCGTCGCGGAGGTGGGGGAAATCGCCCCCTCGGTGCTCTCGGAGCTCAAGGTCCCCGTGCCGGTCGCATGGGGCGAGGTCGACTTGACCGCCCTCTGGCCGCTGGTCCGGCGCGGGAGGTTGACTGAGAACCTCCCATCTAGCTCTGGTGGTAGCTGACGGCCAGTGCGTTCCACACGACCACGCGGACGAGTATCTCGACGCGCTGAGCGAGCGGCCGACGGGATCGGACTCGGTTCCCGAACCGTTCTTTGAACGCGCCGAAGACTCCCTCGATCACGGCCCGTCGTCGATACCGACATCGGAATTCTCGTCGGTGGCGGAACTGGTCGACGACCATCCGCTTCCAGCCCGGCGCTCCGTCCGGCGTGGTCGCGTACGGGATGTTCTGTCGGAGGGCGATCACCGGCCGTCCGCCGCGGTCGGCGATTGCTTGGGCGTTGGTTCGCGCGAGGTACCCTCGGTCGAGCGCGACATTGCCGAGTCGGAGTCGGGCGGGCAGTTGCCCCAGGAGTCGGGGGAGCTCGGTCGTGTCGTTGGTGTAGGCGTCGGTGACGTGGGCGGCGAAGAAGAGCGGGAACTGGGCCCGCGTGGAAACGAGGGCGTGGAGCTTCACGAAGGCGTGTCGATGGCCGGAGTGGGTGTGCACGGCCATCCACCGCTCGAAGCGCCCCGTCGTGAGACCGGTCCCGTCCCCGGCGAGGTGGAGCGGTCGGGTCGCACACCGACCGGCCAGCTCGCCGATCAATCGTTCGAGGTAGGAGGGGGGAATCCGGAGGACGAGCGCGGCCACCGTCGGAGCTGCCGGGAGACGACAGAACCCGAGCTGTCGGCGGAGGTCCCGACAGGCGGCGAGCGTGGCGTGAACCTCGTCGTAGGACCACCCCTCGAGAGCGCGAAGGAGGAGGAAGCGCACGACGTCCCGTGGATCGGTCGGGGGTCGACCCGGAGTTCCTCGAGGACGGACGGAGTAGGGGCTCGGAAGGTCGTGCACCAGACGGCGAAGGATGGAGAGGAGAGGTCCCCACCCCTCGCGCAGAAAGCGTCGGTAGCGGGCCCAGTCGATGCGACGGACCCGATGCCGGGGAGGCGGTGGGTATTTCGGTCGGTCGGGCTCCTGGGATGCTCGGGCCGCAAGGCCCCCTCCGTGGTCGGTGGCGTACACAACCAATCGGTCGCGGAGGCCCCCTCATCTTCGGGAGACTCCACTGGAAATTGTACTCAAGCGGAAGGGTTCTCAGTCAACCTCCCGGCGCGGGGAAACGCCTTAATCTCGAGAGCCCCCTTTCGCCCGATGGCCTCTCGGCGTGTCCGGCCGGACCCGGTCCAGGCGGAGTGGGAGAGGGCCGCCCGCGCCGCGATCGGCGACCGGGTGAACGGGGGATCGATCCCGTTGCTCGTCGGCCCACCCGATGACGTTGAACACGCCGCGCTCGCGGAGCAGGGATTTCCGGGGGAGCTCCCGTACACCCGGGGCATCTACCCCACGATGTACCGCGGCCGCCTCTGGACGTTTCGCCAGTACTCCGGCTTCGGCAGCGCCGGGGAGACCAACAAACGGTACCGGTACCTGATCCACAGTGGTCAAACCGGCCTATCCGTGGCGTTCGACCTGCCCACGCAGATCGGGCTCGACTCGGACCATCCCCGCGCCTTCGGCGAAGTCGGACGGTGCGGCGTCGCGGTCTCCGACTTGGGGGACATGCGGACCTTGTTCGGGGGAATCCCGCTGGACCAGGCCACGGTCTCGATGACGATCAACGCCACCGCCCCGATCCTGACCGCCCTGTTGGTCGCCGTCGGGGAGGAGAACGGCGTTCCCCGCGCCCGGCTCGGCGGCACGGTCCAGAACGACATCCTGAAGGAGTACGTCGCGCGCGGGACCTACATCTATCCGCCGGAACCGTCGCTGCGTCTGACGGTCGACCTGATCGAGTTCGCGACGCGCGAGATGCCGAAGTGGAACTACATCTCGGTGTCCGGCTACCATATGCGCGAGGCCGGCGCCACCGCCACGCAGGAGGTCGCGTTCACGATCGCCAACGCGCTCGCCTACGTCCGGGCCGTGCAGGCGCGGGGTCACGACCTGGACGACTTCCTTCCCCGGCTCTCTTTCTTCTTCTCCTCGGACCGGAACTTCCTCGAGGAGATCGCTAAGTTCCGTGCCGCGCGGCGCCTCTGGGCGCATCTGTCCAAGGAGGAGCTGGGCGCGAAGGAGCCTCGCTCCTGGCAGCTGAGATTCCATACCCAGACGGCCGGCTCCTCCCTCACCGCGCAGCAGCCAGAGCTCAACGTGGTCCGTACCACCCTCGAAGCGCTCGCCGCCGTTCTGGGAGGGACCCAGTCCCTCCACACGAACGCGTTGGACGAGGCGCTCGGGCTCCCGACGGCCCGGGCGGCCCGGCTGGCGCTGCGGACGCAGCAGCTCCTGGCCGAAGAGTCCGGGGTGGTCTCGACGGTCGACCCTCTCGCAGGGTCGTACGAGGTCGAGTGGCTCACGGATCGCATCGAGTCCGACGCCCGAAAGTATCTCGACCGGATCGCCGAGATGGGTGGTGCCCAGGCCGCCGTCGAGAAGGGTTTCTTCCAGGGCGAGATCGCCCGCGAGGCCTACCGGGTCGCGCGGGCCCGGGAGGCCCGAGAGGAGAAGGTCGTTGGCGTGAACATTTACCCCGAAGGAAATCCCCGATTCTCCCTCTTCCCGGACTCGGGAAAGAAAGGAACGCCCGTCCTCCGCATCACACCGGAGCAGGAGGCTCGTCAAGTGGCCCGGGTTCGGCGATGGCGCCGGCAGCGGAACGAGCCGCGGGCCCGGGAGGCACTGGACGTGCTCCGCGCCGGGACGGCGAAGGGCGAGAACGTCATGCCCCTGGTCCTAGCCGCGATCGGCCGGGGCGCCACGTTGGGGGAGATCTCGGATGTCTGGCGAGAGCTGTTCGGCGAGCACCGTCCGTCCCGCGCGTTTTAAGGGAGTCGAGCCCGTGCAGATCGATCACGTCGGCATCGCCGTCAAGAGTCTCTCCGCGACGATACCGAAGTGGGAGAAGCTGCTCGGCGCCCCGGCGAGCACGCCCGAAGTGGTCGCGTCCCAACGCGTGCGCGTTTCGTTCCTGGAGGTCGGGTCGACGCATATGGAGCTCGTGGAGCCGACGGGCCCCGATTCACCCGTGAGCCGGTTCATTGCGTCGAGAGGAGAAGGGATGCACCACGTCGCGTTCGCCGTGCCGAGCGTGAACGAGCAGCTGGCCGACCTCGTCCGCCGGGGAGAACGGGTCATTGACCGAGAAGGCCGACCCGGGGCCCGGGGTCGTATCGTGGGATTCGCGCATCCGTCCGCGTTCGCGGGTGTGCTCGTGGAATTCGTGGAGCACCGATGAGCCGGATTTCCCACGCCTCGCTCCGGCTGATCTACGATAGCCGAGGTCGCCCCACGGTCGAGGCGCGTATTACGACGGAGCAAGGGGCGCTCGGCACGGCCGGTGCCCCGAGCGGCGAGAGCACGGGCGCCACCGAGGTCAATGCCTTCCCTTCGGGGGGCGTGCCCGAGGCGCTCCAGCGGTTCGATTCTGACCTTCGCCCCCGGTTGCTCACCCTCTCGGTCGATGACCAGGCTGCCGTGGACGGGTTGCTCCATGAGGTCGATGGCACCGCGAATTTCTCCCGTATCGGCGGCAACACAGCGACGGCGGTGTCGGTGGCCTGTGCGATCGCGCTCGCGGGAGAGCGGCGCGTGCCGCTGTGGCAGACACTCCTCCGGCCCGGTCTGGACGGCAAGTCGTACCCGGCGATCGTGGGGAACTGCCTCAACGGTGGGCGCCACGCCATTGGAGGTCCGGAGATCCAGGAGTATCATGCGATCGCGGAGGCCCCGAAGCCTCCGGACGCGATCCGGGCCGCCCTCGAGGTCCATCACGTCGTGGGGAAACGGCTTCGGGCGAAATTCCCGAACGCCGCCCTGGGCCGCGGCGACGAGGGCGGATGGGTCGCTCCGCTCGGCAACGTCGAGGCCCTTGAGCTGCTGACAGAGGCCTGCACCGAGGTCCGGGACCGGCTTCGCACCGCCGTGTATCCAGGGCTGGACATGGCCGCGAGCGAGTTCTACCGGGACGGTCGGTACGTCTACCGGGAGCAGACGTTGGACCCCGAGGGCCAGGTGGCCTTCGTCGCGAGCCTGGTCGACCAGTACGGACTTCGCTACTTGGAAGACCCCATCCAGGAGAGTGACTTCGACGGCTTCGCCGCGCTGACGAAGGCCGTAGGCCGCCGCGCCCTTGTTGTCGGCGACGACATCTACACGACGCTGGAGTCCCGCGTGGCGGAGGGCGTCCGTCGACAGGCCTCCAACGCGGTGCTGATCAAGGTGAATCAGGTCGGCACGCTCACCGACACGCTCGCGACGGTCGACCTCGCCCGTCGATCCGGTTGGAAGACGATCACCTCGCACCGGTCGGGGGAAACGCCGGACGTCTGGCTGACCCATCTCGCCGTGGCGTTCGGCTCGGCCGGGCTCAAATGCGGCCTTCTCGGCGGTGAACGGGTGGCAAAGCTAAATGAACTCCTGCGGCTCGCCACGCCCCCCGGAAACTAACGCATGCCCGACGAGGACGTACAGGCGACCGAACAGCTCACCTCCACGACCAGCGAGGGGCAGGACATCCGTCCGGGCGAGCTGCTCGTTCCGGAGGATACCTACCTCACCGCGGGCGTCCACATCGGCACCCAGCAGAAATCGGCGAGCATGCGCCACTTCGTGTTCAAGATCCGGTACGACGGCCTCTACGTCCTGGACATCAAAGAGACCGACCGCCGGATCCGCTTCGCGGCGCAGTTCCTGGCCCGGTTCCCCGCGGACAAGATTCTGGCGGTATCGCAGCGACAGTACGGACAAAAGCCGGTGCGGATCTTCGCCAAGACGATCAGCGCCGTCTCCTTTTCGGAACGCTTCGTTCCGGGGAGCCTGACCAACCCGAACCTCGCGGAGTACATCGAGCCCAAGGTCCTCGTCGTCACGGACCCGGCGACCGACCAGCAGGCCCTCTCCGAGGCGGTCTCCGTCGGGATCCCCGTGCTCGGCCTGTGCGATGTCAACAACGAGACCCGGAACGTCGACCTCGTCATCCCATGCAACAACAAGGGCCGTGTCTCGCTCGCCACTATCTACTGGCTTCTGGGGCGAGAAGTCCTGCGGGCCCGGAGCGGCTCCGACGCGGAGCCTACCTATCCGTTGACCATCGAAGATTTCCAGGCCGCGCTATAGGGTCGTCCCGAGTCGAGTCCGGCTCAGCGCTACGCTATATCGAACTCCCCGGTGCGACCGTCGTGGCGCGTTCGGGCGCCGGTCTCGTTCGGTTGCTCGCGGAGCGCGGCGTGCCCGAACGGGCGGCGCGCATCTACATCGCGGCCTCTCGCGAAGGCCCCCAAACCGCGTCGGAGCTCGCGCGGATGAGCGGCATCCACCGAGTGGAAACCTATCGACACATCCAGCAGCTCCACGAGGCGGGCTTGCTGCGCTCCGTGGGCGGTCGTCCGATGCGGTTCGCCGCGCTGTCCGCCGAGGAGCTCATCGAGCGCTGGATACGAACTACCTCGGAGGACCTGCGCCGGCTCGAGTCGGGTCGCGACCATCTCCTGAGGGAATTCCAGGAGGAGATCGCCACCCCGGTCGCCAATGACGGACGCAAGTTTGTCGTCATGGAGCGGCGCCAGACGCTCTACAGCTTCCTGCGAAAACAGATCGGGCTCGCCCGCAAGGAGATCCTGCTCTCGCTCAGCCCCTCCGCCCTCGCCCGGTTCATCGATGGGGGGATCGACCGCGAGCTCCGGACCGCGCGGCAGCGTGGGGTCAAGGTCCGGGTCATCACCGAGATCAACCGGGGAAACCTTCCCGATGCGAAGCACTTCGCGACCTTCGCCGAGATCCGGAACACCCGCACGATGCCCGCCGCCCGCGGCGTCCTCTTCGACAAAGCCGGTGCCGTCGTCTACGTCACGGGAGACTTCCGTCCCGGGGGCGACGGGGACAAACTGGTGACCGTCTGGACCACGGACCCGGAGTTCCTCGACCTCGTCCGGATCCAATTCCAGCAGCTGTGGAACCACTGCGCCCCCTCGGAACACCGGATCGTGGAGCTGGAGGAGGGGGGCACCGCCTCGGTGCCGGTTCGGCTGGGTCGAGAGGTGGAGTCGTTCAACCGGCTGCGAGAGATCACCCAGCTGGGCATGCAAGTCGGTGGGCTGCGGGAGCTCCCGTTCGACGTGTCGGAGTTCATCGACACCGTCGCGCGGCAGGTAGGTCGGGAGATTGCCTCCGAGCTGGACGGGGAACGCCCCCTCGAGGTGGCGCGGTCGCTCCAGGAATATTACCGGACGCACAACCTTCGATTCGAGATCCTGCAGCCTGAACCCCTGCTCGTCCGCGCCGAGGGGTGCGTCGCCTGCGATGGAGCTTCGCCCGAGGTGGGTCGTCTCCTCTGCCCGGCGATCCTGCGGACCATCTTCGAGGCGCGGACCGGCGGTCAGTGGGAGGTCGCTCGCCCCCCGATGCGCAAGCGAAGCCAGCGGGGCCACGTCTTCGCGCTGAGCCCGCTGTGAGCACCCCGGCTGTTACGTGCTAGCAACGGTCATTGTGTAGCATCTGTTCAGACAGTAGTGACAAAAAAACTGGATAACCTATAAGTACTCGCGCCCCCTCTTCTCATTCGGAGAACACATGCAGACGCACGCATCACTATCCACACGTCAGACGCGTAGTAAGGGCCCCAGTTCGACCAACGTCCGCGTTCCCGTAGCGGCCCCCGCGGCGCCCACGCCGGCGACCGTTTCGGAGGACATCTGCCCGAACTGCGGCTCCAGCCACCTCACCCGCGATGATATCCGGGGCGAGATCGTGTGCGCCGACTGCGGACTCGTCGTCGACGCGAGCGCGCTCGTATCGGACCGCGGACAGCGGGGCAGCAAGGAGGACACCGGCCGAGAGGCCCGCGGCTGGGGACCCGTTATCTCGCCGCTGATGCCCGACAAGGGCCTGTTCAGCGAGATCGGCGTTCCGACCCGCGACTTCCAGGGGAACTCCCTCTCCCGTAACACATCGCTCAAGTTCTACCACCTGCGGAAGCTCAACCATCGGCTTCGGGCGGCACGGACCCATCAGCGGAACCTCGTCGTGGCGCTCGGGGAGCTCAACCGGCTCGCGGGCGTACTCGGATTGTCCCGCGAGGTGAAGGAGTCCGCGACCTACATCTATCGCCGGGCACTCGAGCACAAGGCGACCCGCGGAAAGAAGATCGTCGCGCTCGTCGCGGCGTCCGTCTATGCCGCCTGCCGGCAGTGCCGCGTCCCGCGCACGATGAAGGAAATCATCCAGCACTCGAAGGCGACCAAGATCGAGGTCGGCCGGGCGTACACCCTCTTGGCCCGTGAGCTCAAGCTCGGGCTCAAGCCCGTCGAGCCGCGCGACTATCTTGTCCGGTTCACCCAGGACCTCAACCTCTCGAAGGAGGTCCGGCAAAAGGTGCTGGGCCTGCTGGAGCAGGTCGAGAAGGTCTACTCGACCAGTGGCGTCCTGCCCAACGGGATCCTCGCGACCATCATCTACATCGCGTCGAACCTGATGGGCGAGCCCCGCAGCCAGGACCGCATCGCCGCGGTCGCGAACGTCACCCCCGTGACGATTCGCAACCACTACAAGGAGCTCCTCGACCTGCTCGGGCTGCCGAAGAACCTGTCGAACCCGCAGGCGCGGGGCACTCTCCCCGTGCCCAAGCTCGGCGAGGAATCCCTCGCCGAGGCCCCCCTCGCCGCAGGCCACTGAGCCGCCCGTGGGCCCCCGCGGGGGCCCCGACCCCGGGAACCGAGTTAAGGGCCCGGGACGTGGGGCCGAGCCGTGGCGGAACTTCGTCCCCTGAGCTACTCCTCGCTGCGGACCTACCTCGAGTGCCCGCTCCGGTGGAAGTTTCTCTACGTCGACAAGCTTCCCGAGGCGCCCCGGTCGTACTTCTCCTTCGGCCGAACGATCCACTCCGTACTCGAGGAGCTCGTCCGGCCGTTCCTGGTGCCGGAGGCCGTTCCCCGCAAGACCGCGGGAGCGGCTCAACGACGATTGGATGAATGGCACGGCGGGGGTCCCATGGTCGAGGGCCGTCCCCAGCCCCTCTCAAAGGACCAGGTCCTCGCCGCCTACGACCGGCTCTGGGTCAAGGATGGATACACCTCCGCCGAGGAGGAGACACGGTACAAGGCGCTCGGTGAGAACATGCTGCTCCGCTACTACGACCAGTTCTTGGAGGAGCATCCGCGGCCCGTCGCGATCGAGGAGTACCTTCAGTCCTCGCTCGATGGGATCCCCGTCCACGGCTACGTCGATCGGATCGACCTCACGCCGTCGGGGGGGCTCGAGGTGCTGGACTACAAGACCAGCCGAGAACTGTCGATCCAGGAAGCCCGCGACTCCGACCAGCTCGCCATGTACCAGGTACTGGTCGAGCACAACTACGCCCTGCCGGTCGAGCGGTTGACGCTGTACCATCTCCGCTCGCTCACCCCGCATCGTACCCCGGCCCGGGGCGCTCCGGCGATCGCCCAGCTCTCGCAGAAGGTCGGGGACGTGGCCGACGGCATCCGAGGCGAGCGGTTCGACCCGAGCCCGGGCCGGCATTGCGAGCGGTGCGATTTCCGGGCCCTGTGCCCCGAGTTCCGGGAGGTACCGGCCGAGGAGCGCCTTCGGCTCGAGGGACTCGTCGACCGGTTCGTGCAGCTCCGGCGGGAAGGGGAGAAGGTCGATGAGGACCTCCACCGGGTCGCCGACGAGCTCCACTCCGAGGCCGAACGGCTCGGCGTACATCGCCTGCCCGGCCGCTCCGCCGTCGCGATCCGGCGGCGCGAGGAGGAATGGAGCTACGCGCCCGACGGGGTGCGTCCCCTCCTCGAGCGCAACGGACTCGTTCCCCGGGCGAGTCGCCTCGACCCGCAGGAGATTCAACGGCTGGTCCGCGACACCACCATCGACCCGGCACTTCGTCGCGAGATCGCCCAGAAGGGAGGGCGCCAGGTCCGGTGGTACTGGGAGCTCGACCCGCAGGGCGGAAACGATTGAGCCGCGGGGCCGCCCCGCGAAAAGGCTATCTCTGAAACTAGGTAATTCCCCATATGGGAATCGCGCTCGCCCCCGACTCGCGCGTGGCGGCTCTTCGGGACCACACGCCGGTCGTGGCGACTTTGTGCTCCCACTCCTCGCTGCAGATCTTCCACGGGGCCCGTCACGAAGGTCTGGGAACCCTTGGCATCGCGGTCGGAAAACCCCCGCGCTTCTACGAGGCCTTTCCACTGGCCCGCCCCGATCGGTTTCTGTCGGTGTCGAAGGTCACAGACCTCGGCCGTCATGCCCCCGCACTACGGAGAGAGGGGGCCGTCGTGATCCCCACCGGCTCCTTTGTCGAATATATGGGACCGGAGGCGTTCAACGCGCTCGACGTTCCGGTCTTCGGCAACCGGAAGGTCATGGGATGGGAATCGGACCGCGAGAAGGAGCGCGAGTGGCTCGAGAGGGCCGACGTGCCGATGCCGCGAAAGTTCCCGGACCTCTCCTCCGTTGACGGTCCGGTGATCATCAAGTATTACGGGGCGAAAGGCGGCAAGGGCTTCTTCCTCGCCAAGAGCCCGAAGGAGATCGGGGACTTCCGTCCGACGGGTCCGTACGTCATCCAGGAATACGTCGTCGGCACCCGATACTATGTCCATTTCTTCTATTCCCCTCTCTCGGAGGACGGCTACCGGGTCCGCCACGGGTCGATCGAGCTTCTCGGGATGGATCGCCGCGACGAGGCGAACATCGACGAGCTCTACAAGCTCGGCGCGCAGGAGGGGCTTCGCCAGGCGGGAATCCGTCCGACGTTCGTGGTGACCGGTAACGTGCCGGTCATCCTCCGGGAGTCGTTGCTCCCCCAGGTCTTCGAGATCGCGGCCCGGATCGTCGACACGTCGGTCGACCTGTTCGGCGGCATGGTGGGGCCGTTCTGTGTCGAGGGGATCGTGACGGAGGACCTGCAGTTCAAGGTCTTCGAGATCTCCACCCGGATTGTGGCCGGCACGAACCTGTTCCCCTCGGGTTCTAGTTATTCGGATTTCGTTGCGCCGCAACTCTCGACGGGTCGTCGGATCGCCCTCGAGCTGAAGAGGGCCCGAGCCGAGGACCGTCTCGCCGAGGTGCTGAGTTAGCGATGAGGCACCGGCCCACCGGGTCACTAAGGCGCCGGGGCGCACCCCATAGCCCCTAGGAAATCGAGGTTCCGTTCGCCGAGCTCACCCATGACGACCGCCATCTCCGCGCAGCACCTCTCGCGGACCTACAAGTTCCGCGGCGGGTCGATCCAGGCGCTCGACGACGTTTCCTTCGACATACCGGCCGGGGAGACCTACGGCCTGATCGGCCGCAACGGAGCGGGAAAGACGACCTTCCTCCGGATCACCGGCACGCTCCTGATGCCGACGAGCGGCACCGCGTTGGTGCTGGGCCGTGACATTCGCACCGACGAACGTTGGATCCGGCAACGGATCGCGATGGTGCCGCAGGAGTCCCGGCCGCTCTACTTTGCCACGACGGAGCAGTTGATTGACGGGTATCTCCGAATGCGGGGGATGGACCGTGCGGAGACGCGTCGCCGACGGAACGCGGTGATCGACGAGCTCGGCCTCGCCGACGTCCGTGCTCGCTTGGTCAGTCGCCTCTCCGGCGGGCAACGTCGCCGCGTGATGGTGGCGATGGTGCTCGCGTCCGACGCCGAGCTCCTGTTCCTCGACGAGCCTACGACCGGGTTGGACCCGCTCGCCCGGCGCGAGGTGTGGGCGGCGATCGGTCGCGCCACTCGAGAGCGAAGGACCGTCTTGCTGACGACGCACTACCTGGACGAGGCGGAGGCGCTCTCGGCGCACTTGGCCCTGCTCGAAGGGGGTCGCCTCCGCGTGGAGGGCTCTCCGGAGTCGATTCGCTCCCGGGTTCAGTTGCCTTACCGGGTGACCATCGATGCGTCGTGGAGTGCTGAGGAACTAGCCCCGTACGGAAACGTCACACCTCTCGTCAACGGACACCTGCTGTTCACGCGAGAGAAGGAGGCACGGGAGGTCGTCCAGGCCGCTCTGGCCCGGGGAAGTCAGGTGGCGCTCGCCCCCGTCAGCTTGGAGGACATCTTTCTGCAGCTTGTGGGCCGGCCCCTGGATGAAGACACGGAGGCTCAGGTGGAGCCGGCATGAGCACGCGGAACCGGCTCCGGTCGTTCTTCGCGATTGTCTATCTGAACGGCATCCTACCGATGCGGGCCCAACCCCTCTACCTCCTGAATACGATCGCGTCGCCATTGGCCTTTCTGTTCTTCGTGGACATCGCGTCCCACGGGGCCCTTCTGGCCTTCGCGATCACGGGCGGTCTCATCCTTACGATTCTAAGCACCGGCACCGGAATCCAGGCGGACCTGGTCCATTTCAAACAGGACCTCAAGTTCCAGGACGTCGTCGTCGCCTCGCCGGTCGAGGCCCCCGTGTACGTCGCGGGCATGGCGTTCTCGGAGTTCGTCTACGCCATTCCGGGCCTTGTGGTATTCTTGCTCCTGTCCTTCGGCGTCGTCCACTACACCCTGGCCGGGTCCCTCACCCTCCTCGGCGTGCTCGTCCTCGTCTGGGCCTTTTCGGCGGCGTTCGGGTTCACGATCGCCACGTACTTCTCCGACATCCGAGAGGCATTCGTCTTCTCTCCGTTGATCTCTCTCGTCATGACCACCCTTCCTCCCGTCTACTACCCGATCACCTACATTCCAGCAGGATGGCGGTGGGCCGCCTATCTATCGCCCACCACGTACGCCGCCGACCTCGTCCACCGGGCGCTGCAGCTCTGTGCCGTCGGATCCGCGTGCTACCAGGCCCCCACCTGGTCGGCGGAGGCGCTCGACTGGGGCGTGCTCATCGGGCTCACGGCGGCGCTGTTCATCCTCGCCGCCACCAAGGCCCGTTGGCGGGAACCGTAGGACGCGAAACGGGCCGGGCGCGGCGCCGGAAAGTGACGCGCTCGCTCGAAACGCCCGAGAATTTATGTACAAGGGTACTCGTCGAGCGGCCCGAATGCTTGCTCAGTCCGATCGGCGGATTTTCCCCAGCGCCGAGGACCGATACCAGCACTGTCTCTTCTGCGGCAAGGGCATTGTGGTGCTGCCCTCGGACCGGCGCGGTGGCGCGTGCTTCGACTGCGTTTCGCTGCTCGGGCCCGAGGCGATGCCGTGCCCCGAATGCGGAACCGAGATCGACGCCACCTCGCGGGCGGCGGGGTGCGCGCGGTGCGGTTGGTTCCCGAATCCCTAACGCCCGTCCGCGCGCCGTGTGGGCAAAGACATACTCCTCTCTGAATCGATGTTTTCACACCGACCCAAAGTCCTTCGCGTCGTCTTCGTTCATCGGCCGGGTGGCAGGGCCCGGGGGAGACTCGTCGTCCACCCCTGGACGCCACGCCGCAGCCTCCAGAAGCGCGTCGCGCGCGCTCGGGGGAGGAGCCGCTCCCCGTAGGACGTCGAGGCCTCGGTCCAGGATGACGATCGCCGCCGCCCTGTCCCGATGCCACGAGCCCTGGCAGGTTCCGCAGTCGCCACGTCGCCACGACGGGTGGTGCAACGCACCTCCGCACTGGGGACAGGTTGACGACGTCCCCCTCGGGTCCACTCGCACGACTGCGGTCCGGGCCTTGTACGATACGATCCGCGTGAGCTGCCCGTGCGTCCACGCAGAAAGCCTACGTCGCCGGTCGTCCTCGTTCCTTCCAGTCCGTTTCACGCATTCTTCCGTCGTGGCCGAAAGGTCCTCAAGGATGATGTTCCGCTCCCCGACCCTGTCGAGCAACTCGTTCCCCGCCCGATGCAGGAGCGGGATCACCCGATGCCGTTCCCGGCCTTGATACCGACGCATCACGCGGTCCTGCGCCTTCTTATCCGTCGGGATCGCCCTCTGGATCTTCTCCCGCTTCCGAGCCATCGCGCCCTGGATACGGGTAATCGCCGTGAGGTCGACGGAATCGATCCGTCCGTCGGAGGTCGCGAGGTCCGCCGTGGGCATGTTAACGTCAATGCCGGCCGAGTGCTCCATTACGGGTTGATTATGCACGATTCGGAAGTTGAAGATCAGCTTGCGGTCGGTTATCGTGAGTCCGAACTCCTCATGGCTCTCCTTCCGATAGCGCCAAAAGAGCGGGTGGGGGGTTCCGGAAAGGTCGATCCGGACATGCTGGTCGGGACGGAGAGTGATGTCCAGCGTGGCACCGTGCAACCGGTAGAGCGATCGAGGGAGGCTGGCTTTGAGCCTTCGACGATGTGGCAGGAACTCCCGCATCCGCTCGAACTTCTCAGGATCCTGACGGCGGGCTCGACGGAGCATCCCATCCCACGCGCGCAGGGTCGCGGAGGTTTCGTTGCAGGCCGCGAGGGACCAGTCCGAGGCTAGGTGTCGAAAGCGGGGTCGCAGCTCGCGGTAGGACCGACGCGTGGCCTCGAAGCGACTCTCTTCGGGATGCCCACGCCAATCGCGGACGAGCTCATTGACTCCGGAACGGACGTCACGAAGGGCGCGGAGGAGGGGTTCACCGGGCGCATGCGGCACGACAACGGTCCGGACGGGGATGGTGTTCTTCCCTCGCACGGCCGACGACCCCTGGCACGGGTTATCAACCCGCCGAAGGGCATGAACGATGACCCGGACGTCGACCGAGCAAGTGGCGAGAAGCAGTGGCTCCGGACCTCGGTGCCGGAGTCGTACGCTCGAGACGGGCCCGCGGTGCGAAACTTGGGAGGGGGGGGCCGGCGAATGGATTCGGTGAGG
Source organism: uncultured Thermoplasmata archaeon (assembly GCA_963787975.1). Classification (GTDB taxonomy): domain Archaea; phylum Thermoplasmatota; class Thermoplasmata; order Lutacidiplasmatales; family UBA184; genus JAKIWV01. Next base: position 59,033 of record CAWBEU010000002.1, on the reverse strand, counting down.
GATTAGGAGTTCGGCCCCAAGTAGAACCCGAGCGGTGCGGTGCCGGCCAACCCGAGCCCCGTCGTTCGCGACGACAGCGCGATCGGCCCGATTTCCTGGCCGTGGGACCCTATATTGTCAAAAGGTGGAGCTCGGTTTCAGGTCGAAAAAGAATAAGAGGGCGACCTCGGTCCATTTTGTCGGGCGTGCCGAGGTGGCTCAGTCCGGTACGGCGCGAGTCTGGAAAGCTCGTGGCGGAATACGCCTCGGGAGTTCAAACGCCGAAGTCGGCCGACCCGACTCGGCGGAAATTCTCCCCCTCGGCGCTCCCCCGCATCCCGGACGGAGGTGATGGCTCGTGCCGGTGCGTCCTATCCAGAGCACTCCGTCGCTCCTCCAGGTCGACTCGATCCTGACCCACCTCACCGGAATCGAGGCGTTGGGGGAGGTCTGCCGTTTCCTCCGGCATGAATTTCGCCACTACCGGTGGGTCGGGATCTATCTCCGCGACGGCGACACGCTGCGGTTGACCGCGTGGGCCGGTCCGCAGGAAACGGAGCATGTGGCGATCCCGGTCGGGGAGGGAATCTGTGGAAAGGCGGCCCGGGAGGACCGCACCGTGATCGTGGACGATGTCCGCGCGGCACCGGAGTATCTCGCCTGCTTCCTCGAGACGCGCTCGGAGATCGTGGTGCCGATCCGGGCCGGTGGGACTGTGGTGGGTGAGATCGATATCGACGGGAATGAGGTCAAGGCGTACGACGCGTCCGACGAGCGGTTCCTGACCGCCGTGGCCCAACGCGTGGCCGCCCTCGCCGTGCAGGTCCAGCCCGAAGTAGTCGCCGGCCGGCCGCCGCTGCGAGGCGGCGGCTGATCGACTCGAGCGCATCGGCTCGGGCCGCGTCGGCGTCGAACGTGACGAAGAGTCCCGGACGAGCGTGGCGTCGAGCCACCGGAATCTCCCGTGCGAGCCCGGCCAAGGCCCGTTGGAGCTCGTCGATGATCGGCAAGTCCGCGGCGGCGCTCGTGCGGGAGAGAGGGTTCAGGTCGATGGCGATGACGCGTTTGCCGAGACGCTTGAGGGCCTCGGTCCGATCTCCGTCCTCCAGTGGGACGATGACGACGTCGGCGCGACCGATCCCTCGGGGATCGACCCGGGCCCGGTCGGAGGGAAGCCCCGGGATGCGGCCGGTCGGGTGGACGCCCAGCACCTGAGGCACGCCGGCCGCGGTGAGGCGGCGAGCCACGTCGCGGGCTCGCTGCGGGGTCCGGTGGAAGAGGTTCACCTCGACCTGTAACTCGGGCAGGGCGTGCGCCAGTCGCGCGACGTGTCGCGCGGCGAGCGCCGCCACGTTTCCGTTCACGCTGATAGCGGGCGCCTTCGCGGCGACGAGCCACTCGGCAGCCCGTCGGATAGCCCGTCGAGCGGAGGGGGTCGTTCGCTCTCCGAGAAAGTAATCGAATGCCTCCGCACGGCCTTGCGCGATGAGACCCTCCGGGACGACCAGGCCCGAGCGAAGTTCCTCGGCGAGCCGCGCCCGCGCAAGGAGGCTGCGGTACCGGGGATGAGAGGGGGAGAGCCGCGTCATCCGGAGGAGGGACCCGGACGCGCTACGCGGGCGGGTCGGTCGTGCCGTTCGGCTCGACGGTCCCGTTCGTGGCGGGTCGGTTCACGGCGGGGGCGGCCGGAATCCCGAGATGCGCCTCGATCGCTCCCAGTCGCTGTTCGAAGGGCATGAGCGCCTCCTCGAGTGTTTTGGATACCACCAGTTTGAGACTCTCCTCCAATGCGAGGAGGTCGCGCCCCAGGTCCGTGATGCGCCGGGCGTTCTCGTTGAGGAGCAACCGGGTCTGCGTGGCCACCCGGTAGGTGTCCGCCACATCCTTGAGGATCTGCTTCGAGCCCTGGGCGAAGGTCTCGACCGACTCGCTGATCGGTTTCCACTTCCGGTCGAGGTTGTCATTCATGGCGGTGGTGATCCCCGAGGTCATCTGCTGGACGGAACTGTCGATCCCGCGCTGCAGCTGCTGGACCAGGTTCCCTTCGAGCGAGTCGAATCGGCTCCGGAAGTCGCTCTCGGTGGTTGTCTCGAGTTCCTCGATCCGGGCGAGGCGGTCTTCGAGGACCTGGAATCGGGCGAGGGTGTTCGAATAGGCCGTTCCGATGAGGGTGTTAAGGTGGCCTTGTTCCGCTTCGAAGGCCCTCAACAGCAGGTGGAGCACCCAGTGCTCCCGTCCTTTCGTTTCGGCGAGGGGACCCCGGTCGAGGCGCTCCCGCTGGTCCCGGTTCTCCAGGATCGCTTGGAGCTCCTTCAGGACCTCCGTGCGAATCTGCGGCACCGGCGCCGCGCCGGCAGGTCGGCCCAACATCATCCGGCAGATGGACCGAGTGAGGCCAAAAACCTTCGCCCTCGACCGTCACTCCACGCCGGGAGCGGTCCTCCCCTCACCGTCCGGGGCAGAGTGACCGTCAGGGGTTGGCCTCGCCGTCCGGTATCAATCCGACTCGAATCCCTCGCCGAGTAACTCGCGGGCCACGAGGAGCCGGCGGATCTCCGAGGTGCCCGCGCCGATCTCCAGCAATTTCGCGTCCCGCGCCAGCCGCTCAAGCGGAAGGTCCCGCATGTACCCGTAGCCGCCGAAGATCTGGATTGCATCCAGGGCCACCCGGGTGGAGGCTTCCGAAGCGAAGGTGAGCGCCGTGGCGCTCGCCCGGTGGCTCCGTTTGTCCCCGGCGACGGAGGAGAGGGCCTGGTACAGCAACAGTCGAGAGGCCTCGAGCTGAGCGTACATGTTCGCCAGCTTCTCCTGGATGAGCTCGAAGCGCCCGATCTTCTTCCCGAACTGCTCGCGTTGGCGAGCGTATTCCAGGCACCGGTCGAGGCACTCCGCCATGATACCGACCGGAATGGCGGAGAGGACCGCGCGTTCCACGTTGAGGCCGCTCATCATCACCGAGACCCCTTTGTCCTCGGCTCCGATGAGGTTCGCCGCGGGGACTTTGCAATCCTGGAAGGCGAGCTCGCCCGTAGGAGACCCGCGCATGCCCATCTTGTCGAGCGAGCGCGAGACCGAGAAGCCCGGCGTATCCCGCGTGACGATGAATGCGCTGATCCCTCTCGCGCCCTCGGTAGGTTTGGTCTTGGCGTAGACGAGCAGGGTGTCGGCCACCGGCCCGTTCGTGATGAACTGCTTCGACCCATTCAGCACGTAATGCTCCCCGTGCCGTTCCGCCCGGGTCCTCAGGGAGACCGCGTCGGAGCCCGCCGTCGGTTCGGTGAGCGCGAGCGCGCCGACCGCACGTCCGGCGACGAGATCCGGAAGAAACGACTGGCGCTGGTCTGCGCTCCCGTTTCGGTAGAGGCTATCGGCGCACAGAGTCGAATGAGCCCCCACGCTCAGCGCCAGCGCGGGGCTGGCGCGCGCGATCTCCTCCAGGATCAACGCCTGGGCGCGGTACGTCTGACCCAACCCGTCGAACTCGGTGGGAATCGTCGGGCCGAGGAACCCCTGCTCTCCGAGACGCGAGAACACCTCCCGGGGAAAGAGGTCCTCCCGGTCCATCCGGTCCGCGACCGGGCTGATTTCCTTTCGCACAAAGCGGCGGATGGTCGACTGCAGTTCGACCTCGTCCGGGGAGAGGTCCAGGTCCACGGCCGGGCTAGCGGCCTCGGGCCATAACAGTTCGCAAACGGGCGGCGCTCACCGACCGGCGCGTCGGAGCCCCTGGTGGTACTTCCATCGGGGAGATGGTCGAGGGAAATCGGAACGGAAGTGCGCGCCACGGCTCTCCTCCCGGGCCAGCGCCGGGCGGGCGATCAGGAGCGCCGTGAGCGCCGCGTTGGCCGACGGGGACGCCAGGTCCGAATCGGCCGATGGCTCGGACCGGTCGCGCCAGGCCTCGAAGCGATGCACCGCTGTCTCCAGGCCCTTGCGCTCCCGAACGATGCCCACGTCGTCCCACAGCAGGGCGCCCACCTCGCGGAAGCAGGCCTCCCGGTCGTCTTCCCCCTGGCCGGGCGGAAGTTCGATGTGGAGCATCCGCGGGGCATCGCGGGGTCCCCCGGCGGCCGGGTGGTCCAGCTGCAGCGCGACCCGTTCGCCGAAGACCACCCCCTCGAGCAGGGAATTGCTGGCCAGACGATTCGCCCCATGTACGCCGGTCGACGCTACCTCCCCGCACGCCCACAGGCCCGGAAGCGACGTGCGTCCCTCGAGGTCCGTCGTCACACCCCCGATCATGTAGTGGGCCATCGGGCTCACGGGGACGAGGTCCCTCGAGGGATCGATGCCGTAATCGGCGAGGAATCGACAGATGCTGGGGAACCGCGCGTACAGCCGGTCCCGCGGAATCGCCGTGGCGTCCAGGTAGACCCACGGGTCGCCCGACCGACGCATCTCCTGGTGGATCGCGCGGCTGACGATGTCCCGGGTGGCCAGCTCCGCGTCCGGATGGTAGCGTTTCAAGAACTGCTCCCCGGCACGGTTCCGGAGAAGAGCACCTTCTCCGCGAAGCGCCTCGGTGATGAGGAACCGGGGAGCTCCCTCCCGGACGAACACCGTCGGGTGGAACTGGATGAATTCCATGTCGGTCACCAGAGCGCCGCTCCGGAACGCGATCGCGACCCCCTCGCCGGTGGCGGTGATCGGGTTCGAGCTCTGCCGGTAGAGGCTGCCGGTCCCGCCGGTGGCGAGGACGACTGGCCGCGAGGCGATCTCCTCGGCCTGACTGCCGTCGGTCCGGGAGAGAATCGCGGTGACCGTGCCATCCGCCGCGGGGCGGAGAGCCCGGAGGCAGCACCGCTCGCGCGCCTCGATCCCGGCTTCGAGCACCCGGGCCCGCAGGGTCTCCTCGATCTGCAGGCCCGTAGCGTCCCCGCCGGCATGCACGATCCGGGCTCGTGAGTGGCCCCCCTCTCGTCCCAACGCGATTCGGCCTTCGATCGTATCGAACGGAACGCCGTACCGAACCAGGTCGGCGATCCGCTTGGGCGCTTCCGCCGTCAGAACTTGGACGGCCGCGAGGTCGGCAATTCCCGCACCGGCCCGAATCGTATCCCGCCGATGCAGCTCGGTCGTGTCGTCGGGGCCGATCGCCGCGGCGATCCCACCCTGGGCGTACCGGGTATTCGACTCGGCGAGTACGCTCTTCGTCACGATCGTGGGGTGAAGGCCTTCCTCGTGCACTCGGAGAGCGACGTACAGGCCCGCGATGCCGCTCCCAACGATCAGCGGGGACCTCGCGTCCGTTCCCATCGCCGGCCCCACGATAGCGGGGTAGAAAGCAGGTCGCTAGGTGGGGAGGCGGAACCACCGATAGATGGCGGCCGACGCGTCCACGGTGAACCCCACCTTCTCGTAGAGGGCTCTCGCGGGGTGGTTTCCCTCCGTGACCCAGAGATGAGCACTCGAGTAGCCCAGCGCCAGCAGGGCGCGAAGTGTCCGCAGCACGAGAGCCTCTCCAAGGCCTCGCCGCCGGAACTCCGGGTCCACGGCGAGGTCCAGCAGGATTCCGGACCGGAGGGATTCCTGACAGGCCACCGCAAAGCCCACCAGCGCCCCCGCCGAATTCCGCGCCGCCGGGGACGCGTCATCGAGGTAGGCCCCGAACAGGCCCGCCAGCGCGTTCTCGAGGAGTTCCCGATTTCCTTCCGGGGTGCCCGACAGCAAGCTTTGATCCGGCGTGCCGCGGTACGTCCGCCAATCCAAGGCGGTCAGCTCATCGAATGGAATGTGACGGACCGTCGTGAGCTGCATCCCGTTGGGCCATCGCGGTTCCGGGGGAGGCGGGGAGCCCGACAGGGCCCGGACCATGGAGTGCCGGAGCAGCATGGCAAATCGGGGATCCTCGCAGAGACCCCGGCCCAGCTCGAGCTCACCGGGTTCGGCGAGCCCGGTCGATCCCATGTCGAGGCGGTCGATATCGGCCGGGAGGCTCTCGGCCAAGTGTCGCCCGAGTCGGATGAGGTCCGGAACCGCCTCGGCTCCCTTCATGGCGTGCAGGTGGCCATACCCTTTCTTCTCGCGGAGCCACAGGATTGCAAGGGCCGTGGGAGAGGGAACCTCCCCGGAGAACCACGCAGTTCCAACCCCCCGTCCGATGGCATCCGCCGTCTCGTCGACCCAGCTCGCCGGGAGAATCTCCCCGCGCGCGCCGAGCTGATGCCGGATCGTCCCCACGAGATTCCAGAGCTCGTCGCGGGGGAGCTCGCGGGCGGGCCGTATCCCGTTCGGCATCGATCGAGCGCGACCGGGCTACGCCGTGGGCAGTTCCGCCATGTGGCGCTTCACGATCTGGGCGATGTCGGGGGCCACGGAGGCCTTCTCGGCGGGATTGGAGAGCGTGTCCGTGGAGTAGACCTCGTCCGTGACGGCCTTGATGCGCTCAAAGGCGTCTCGGAGGAACAGACCGTGGGTGCATGCCGCCGTGATGGCCCCCACGTGCCCTTTCGCGAGAAGCCGGGCGGCCTCCACGATGGTACCCCCGGTGGAGATGACGTCGTCCACGATGACCACGTGCTTGTCCTCGAGCTCGATGGGAACCGATGCGGGGAGCTCGAGTTCGACGTGCTCGGCGTCGATCCGGTGCTTCTCGAGCGCCATCCAAGGCCGGTCCAACAGCTGACCCATCCGGCGCGCGCGGTCGGTCCCGCCTTTGTCCGGTGAGACAAGGAGGTCCACGGGCCGCTGCCGAAGAAGGCGGGCGATGGCCGGAATTCCGCTCGCCTCGTAGGCGGGCTTCGTGAAGGCCTTGAGGGTTTCCGTGGAATGCAGGTCGACGCTGATGACCGCGTCGGCCTGGAGCGAGATGTGTTGGGCGAGCGCTTGGGCGGTCGCGGGCTCTCCAGGGAAGAACACGCGGTCTTGTCGGGCGTAGCCGAAGTACGGGACCACGACGATGAGTCGACGAGCGCCTGACTGACGCACCGCGTCCTCCAGAAATAGGAGCTCGAGAACGTCCTGGTCGTTCCGCGTCGACTGGACGAGGACGACGTCTTCCTCTTTCAGCTGGCCTCCGATCCGAACGTAGAGCTCCCCGTCCGGGAACCGCTTGAGGAACGGTATTCCGAACGGGACGTTCCCGAGCTCCCGGGAGATCCGCTCGGCCAGTGCGGTGGACGCCGTGCCTGCGATGACGTGCACTCGAGAGTCCTCGAACCGGGGCGACCGAGACCGGGGCAAAAGCGTTGTGGGAGCGATTCAAGCCTGTGCTTAATTCGTTAGGGCACGCGACCGGGACGTGCTCCACGCTCGACCGTCAGCGCTCTTGAGCAGGCACGCGCGGGCCTCACGCGACCGCTGAGTTAGCATTCTGTCGAAGTGACGGCCGTCAATTGCCGAACCTCGCCTCGATGACTTATAATACACCAACCCGGCCCTCGCCCAGTTCTCAAGGGACCAATGCAGCGCGGGCCTTCCAAGGGCGCCTTCACCACGTCCGGGCGCTGGCGTCACCGCCGTTCACGGGGGGTATCGGACATCGTCGCTACGATTCTGCTCGTTGCGATCACCGTCGTTCTGGCGGCCGTCCTCTACATTCTCGTGATGCGCTATACGTCGACCCCGGCCAGCCTTCCCGGGCTGGGGACCTCCTTGGCATTGTCCACCCCGCAGGACGCCGTTTCGACAAGCGCCCTCGTCGGAGCGTGTGCCGCCACCGCCTGCAACTTCTACAATATGAGCGTCCAGTCCGCGGCGAAGGGGCTGGAGCTCCAGGACCTGAACTTCGAGGTCCAAGGAGCGAACGGAGCTATCTTCGTACCGACCGGAGGCATTGTGGCCGTGAATTCGGTGAACGTCGTGGTTTCCCAGTACGGGTTCGCTTCGGGCTGGACCGCCGGGGCCACGACCGCTGTCACGAGTCTCCTGACCCTCGTCCTGTACACCTCAGGGGTCACTCCGCAGAGTCTCTCTGGCGACACTCTCCGGGTCATAGGGGTCTCCGCCTATTCCGGCTCAATCAACGTTCACATCTCATAAGGGATGGCCTGGACGATCGGCCGAGAAACGATAGGCGTTCAAGCGCCCCGTTCTCGAACTTGGGTGACGCGCCGCTCCTGGTGTCTTCGTACCTCGCAGACAGGGTTCTCGCAACGTTCGGACGCGCCTCGTGTCATGATAACACGGTCGCCGGCTGCGAAATTGGAGCCAGAACCTCGAGGAAAACAATGCGCATGTATACGTGTGTCGTATCCGGGAACGGCAATTGCCGACTCGTCCACCGCTGGGTTTAAATAGTGAACCTGGCCCCTCACGGCTTTCTGAGGGGGAAAAGACTCCTCGGAGGAAAACCGCGAATGAAACTTTGGGGAAAGATGGAACGAAGCTGGCGCCGGAAGAATGGGCGCGGCGTGTCGCCGATTATCGCTACGATCCTACTCGTCGCGATCACGGTGGTACTGGCCGCGGTTCTGTACATCCTGATCCAGCAGTATACGAAGGGATCGAACAGCGTGACACTCGGGAGCGCGCTCGCGATCGGTGGCTCCACAGACGGGAGCAACGCGGCGGGAACCACCAACTACTACAACATGACGGTAGAGACGGCGGGCAACACGCTGCAGCTGGGCTCGTTCACCTTTGAGCTCAAGTCGCCTACCGGCGCGACCCTCGTGGTCGGGAGCTCGATCGGTGGAGTGGCCATCACCGTGCTGAAGGAAGTCATCGTGAACCCGATCAACACCGTGGTGGCGACGTTCACCCCGGGTGCGGCCACGACCTACGGCAGCGGTTGCGGTGCCCCAGCCTACACCACCGCGTGCACGTCCACCTCGGCGATGACAACCCAGTACACGATCTCCGTCCAGGCGACCGGAGCCACCGCGCCAAGCCTTAGCGGGTGCACCCTCCTCGCCCTCGGACAGGGCTCGTTCTCGGGAACGACCCCCGGGACGATCACGTAATCGGCCCGCCCGCGAAAACTGGACCGCCTAACCCTTTCCCTCCTTCCGGAGGACGGTATTCCGTCCTCCGGGGGTCTGATTTTTCAGGTGTCGAGCCGTGGCAGGCCGTCGGGCTGCGACTCCTGCCTGGCTCCCTGTTCGCTCCCCGGGGAACCCACGGACCTACCGCTCGAGCCCGGAGACCGGGCAGGGACCCTAGAGGGACTCGTCGTCGGAGTCCTTGGAGGACTTCCGCTTCGAGCTTCGGTGGAACAATCCCTTCGACTTGCGGACTGCGGGCCGCGGTCGACCCCGTGAGCGGGGAGCGGGAACCCGCCTCGAGCTGGCCGGGCGAGCGTGCTTCTTCGCATGGGTGGGGGCGGCTTTCGACTCCGCGTCCTCCTCACCGGGGGCGGCCAGCCACGCGCGGAGACCCTTCCAGCGGCTTCCCTTCGGACGTTCCTCCCAGTCGGGTCCTTCCTCGTCCTCGTCCGCCTTCCCGCGACTCTCGGCTCTCTCCTCGGCGAGGCGGCGTGGGTCCTCGATGCCCTCGACACGGAACAGGTAGTGGAGGCCGAAGCCTCCGAGGACGATGGCCGAGAGCGTGAGGGCCAGGAACTGCCAGGACTGAGTGGGAACCTCTCCCGCGTTCCCGTCGATGAGCAGCTTGAAGGAGCCTACCCATGGGACCATGCCGCGTGCCACGCCCACGATCCAGGATCCGGCGACCAGCGCCGATATCCCGGGCTGGTCCGTCTCTCCCTGAGGGGGGGAACCCGGTGCGAGGTTGTTGTCTCCCATCGTGACGAATCCGGAGTAGTTCCCCAGCGCCCCCAAGGGAATGGTGACGGTCGCGTTGCGCCACCCCACGCCATACAGCGTAAGCGTGGTCAGGAGCCCGGTCCAGGCGCATCCCCGGGGCGCTCCTGATACCGAGTAACGTGCCCCCGGTTCCGTGCCGCACGCCAGCGGCTGCAGGGCGGGCGCGGAATAGTCCCGGGCGGCGCTGTTCCAGACCAGGTACAGGATCGCCCGGTGGATGACAGGAGTCACCCCGGTGTCGCCGTTCGGGTGATACAGGATGACGTCGCCGTATTCTCCGTACGTCGAATACCCAGTCTCCTCCCCGACCACATAGGGGATCACGGCCGACGGGTTGACCTTCTTCACGAGCACGAGGTCGCCGGTGTTGATTAGTCCCACCTGGTCCGCGGCCCCATGTTGCATGCTGCCAGATTCGACGACGAAGATGGGCGGCCACGTGGAAGTGTAGGCGAAGAGTGACACCAGCAGGAGGACGATGATCGCGAGCGCCACAAGGGGCTCGAAGTACCAACTGTCGCGCGCCCGGAAGAAGACCGGCCGACGCAGACTCTGGAAGAAACCCCCCGTCCCCGCGCCCTTCCGCTCCGTCTCCTCCTCCGCGTCGAGGTCGTCTTCCTCCTCATCGAGGTCGTCGATGGTCCACGGCCGAACCGGCCGGGACTTGGCCCTTCGCCCGGTTCGGGGTCGAGGACGCCGCTGCGTGGGCCGCTCCTCGGTCTCTTCCGCCTCGTCCTCCTCGGAGGGGTCCGACGTATCGTCGTCGGCGTCGTCGTCCGGATCCGTCGGCTCTCCCCGGCGAGGCATGCAGGTCCGGCGGACCGATTCGACAGCTAATTCCTTTTTGCGTTGGAACCGTATGACTTCATTTTACGCTCCGCAGTCTGGCAAGCGTGGAGCGAGAAGGTCCGCGCTCCCGCCGGCGACAGCAGGCCCTGAGCTTGCAGTCCCCGCAGCTTTCAGGGCTTCTTCAGGCCGGAAGGCTCGAACCGGCCGACCCATTGACTTCGCTCGCCATCACGCCTCCCGAACATGGCTTCGCGGACCCGTTTGGACTGTGCGACTCCGATCGAGCCCCGGTGTCGTAAGTTCCAACTAGTGGTCCGTTCGACGTCCGTGTCACCATTCACTTCCGTCGACGGGTTGATAACCCCCGCTAGAGGTCGTCGGATGTGCGAGGGAAGAACGACAAGGCTGTTCGGACCGTTATTGTGCCGTACGTCCCAAGTGAGCCCCTACTCCGCGCACTCCGGGACGTCCGATCGGGAGTGAACAAACTCGTCCGCAATTGGCGTGCGCGCCCGGAAGAAACCCGCTTCGAGGCAACCCGTCGATCTTATCGCGAGTTGCGAACACGGTTTCACCATTTAGCATCAGATTGGTCCCTGACTACTTGTAACGAAACCTCGGCGACCCTTCGCGCCTGGGACCATATGCTTCGTCGAGCCCGCCACCACGATCCGGAAAAGTTCGAACGCATGCGGAAGCTCCTGCCCCATCGTCGGAAGCTCAAGGCGAGCCTCCCTCGATCGCTCTACCGTGTCCACGGCACCACGCTGGACATCACCTTGCGTCCCGACAAACACGTAGAGATCGACCTGTCTGGTACGGGCAATCCGCTCTTTTGGCGATATTGGAAGGAGAGTGCGGGGGAGTTCGGACTTACGGTCACCGATCGGAAGTTGGTGTTCAATTTCCGTATAGCGCGAAACCAGCGTGTGGTCGAGCGCTCGGCCGGGATTGACGTCAATATGCCAACGGCCGATCTCGCAACCTCAGACGGACTAATCGATTTAATCGACCTCACGACAATCACCCGTATCCAAGGCGCAATGGCTCGAAAGCGAGAAAAGATTCAGAGGGCAATGCCGGAGGATCGCAAGGCGCAGGACCGCGTGATAGCTCGCTATCGAGGCCGGGAACGCCGCAGGATAATGCCGCTGGTCCATCGGGCGGCCAACGAACTACTCGATAAGGTAGGGAACCGTAACTTAGTCTTCGAGGACGTTTCCACTACAACCGAGGACCTGCTGAAAGGGAAGAAAGAGAGAAAGAAAACGGATCGCGAGGGAGACATACGCCGAAGACTTTCTGCGTGGACCCACGGGCAGTTCCTGCGGATCGTATCTTACAAAGCCCGTACCGCGGTCGTGCGAGTGAACCCGAGGGGGACGTAGTCGACCTGTCCCCAGTGCGGAGGTGCGCTGCACCACCCGTCGTGGCGACGTGCCGACTGCGGAACCTGCCAGGGCTCATGGCATCGGGACAGGGCGGCGGCGATCGTCATCCTGGACCGAGGCCTCGAGATCCTACGGGGAGCGGCTCCTCCCCCGAGCGCGCGCAACGCGCTTCTGGAAGCTGCGGCGTGGCGTCCGGCGGTGGACGAAAAGTCCGCCCTGGGCCCCACGACTCGGCCGATGAACGAAGACGACGCGAAGGACTTTGGGTAGATGTGAAGGCATCAACTCAAGGAGGAGCAGCTCTTGGTCTCTTCCCGAAGGAAGACCGATTAGCAAGGGAGATTGCCGTCCGGACAAGAATCAAGACGACGACGAAGAGCGGCAGGAGGAATAGGTCGTCCCCCGGCCAGGAGACATGGAGCGCCTCTCCGGCCCAGAAGACGGAGAACGTGAACAGGAGCGCCGTCGCGCCGGCCTTCAATACGGGGACTTTGATCCGGCGAATCTGTCCGTGGAGAGCCCAGGCCAGCACGACGAGAATCGCTCCGGCCGTTAAGGCCGCAACGATGACGGTCACCCCGTAGCCCGGCGCGGCCAGCGCGAGCAGGACAATGACCGCCTCCGTGGCCTCCACCGCCCCGACGGAGAAACCGGCCCCGAACTGCACGACGGGGTGCGGTGCCGGCGCCGGGCCGGCGGCCCCCGATTTCGCCGCTCTCGCGCGACGATAGGAGCGCAACGTGCTGCGGAAGAGAAAGATGCCGAACCCGGCCAGAACGATGGCAGAGGGGCCCAGCAGGTATGCCGACGGAAGCCGCTCGAGGGCCGCCCCGGCGGCCAGGGCGATGGCCGACACGAGCACCACTCCCGACAGCGCGCCGTAAATGGCCGTTCGCAGTTCGGGACCTCCCGCGCTGAGCGCGAACACCAGAGCGACCACCTCGGTCATTTCGAGGAGGGTAATCAGGAACGCCGGGATGAAGACCGGCGCATAGAGCAGGACCATGGTTGGGGCGACGTGGCGAACTCCTTTAACGCCTCCTCGGCTGGCCCCATCGCTTCAGCGCACCGAGGTCACCGATGGGACGCGTGTACGACATTTCGGCCGACATTCACCCGGGCATGCCGTCGTTCCCCGGGGATCCTCCGATCACCGTCCGACCCACCCACCAGCTCTCGAAGGGGGATGCCTACAACCTCTGCGAGCTCTCGTTCGGCTCGCACGCCGGCACGCACATCGACCCGCCCCGCCACTTCCTTCCGAACGGTCTCACCGCGGACCGGATCGACCTCGAGGCGATCAACGGACCCTGCCGGGTCGTCCACGTTCCGGACCCTCACCGCGAGGTGAGCACGGGCGACCTCAAGGGGCTCCTCCACGGAGTGTCCCGCGTACTGTTCCGGACCCACAACTCCGTGCGCTGGGCCCAGGGAGAGGCCTTTTTCCCCGACTACGTGGCGCTCGCCCCGGAGGTCGCGGAGTATCTTGCCGCCGCGAAGCTCCGGCTCGTCGGGATCGACTCCCAGTCGATAGAGAAGGACCCGACCAACCAGTACCCCGTCCATCACACGCTGCTCGAGAGCGACTGCCTGATCCTGGAAGGGCTGCGATTGGCCGAGGTGCCCGCGGGCGAATACGAGCTCCGGTGCCTGCCGCTTAAGCTACGTGACGGCGACGGCGCTCCCTGCCGAGCGGTCCTCATCGCCCCTTGACGGGGCCGAAGGGACGTCGCCTTAGCTTCGTTCGTTCGGCGGAAGCAGGTCGGGGATCCCGTCCTCGATGGGATACTCGGTGCCGCACTTGGTGCAGGTGAGCACGCCGTCGAGCACCTCGCCGGCCTCGGTCCTGCGGCTCGTGAGCTTGAGGTCGGCGTGGTCCAGCGGGCAGCATAGAATCTCCATCAGGTCCGGCTTCACTTCGCGTCCCCCTCGATGATCCCGTGACCGATGAGCCGCCACGCGTTGAACTTGCGAGAGATGGCCACCCGGCTCCCCGGAAACACGGTCACCGGCCGGGCGAGGTGAATCTCCACCTCGTCGCCCCGGGCGCTGGTGACCTTGCCCGGCGCGACGGTCGTTCCCACGTTGAGCGTGACGAGCTCGTTGGAGTGGATCTTCTCGACCTTCAACTCGCGCTGGACCCCGACGACGCGGTCGAGCAGCGTGACCTTGACCCGGACCTTCAGCGTCACGGGGGGGAGCGTCTCCGCCGTGCCCACGAGCCGACCCATGAGCGCATCGGCCTTCGTGAACGAAGGGTCCAGGGTGGTTCCGACGGCGGCGAGCCCACCGGGGTGAAGCTCCTCGAGTTCGTTGCCGCCCGACACGAGCGACGTGATCTTCGTCCTTATCTCCGACCCATGGCCGTCGGGCGACCCGGCGAGGCCCGGCCGGAGCTCGATCTCGTCGCCGACCTTGAGGCGTCCCTGGAGGAGGGAGCCCCCGAGAACGCCCCCTTGGAGATCGTTGGGCCGCGTCCCCGGCTTGTTGATGTCGAACGAACGGGCGATGTACATGAGCGGCGGTTTCGAGGCATCCCGCTTCGGGGTGGGGATTACCCGTTCGATCGTCTCGATCAGGGCATCGATGTTGACCTTGTGGTTCGCCGAGATGGGGACGATTGGCGCGCCCTCGATCGGGCTGCCCTTCAGGAAGGTCATGATCTGCTGGTAGTTCTCGATCGCCTGCTCCGACGTCAGCAGGTCGATCTTGTTCTGCACGACGATGACCTTTCGGACGCCGATGATGTCGAGCGCATAGAGGTGCTCCCGCGTCTGGGGTTGGGGGACCGGCTCGTTCGCGGCGATGAGCAGGAGCGCGCCGTCCATCAGCGCGGCACCGGAGAGCATCGTCGCCATGAGCGCCTCATGGCCCGGCGCGTCGACGAAGGAGACCGAGCGTTCGAACTTGGCGTCGTTGCCGCAGATCGGGCAGATCGGTGAGACGGACCACCCCTCCGGCGCCTCGTGCCGGGGGCACTTGTAGAACGCCGCATCCGCGTAGCCGAGTTTGATCGAGATCCCTCGCTTGAGCTCCTCCGAGTGGCGGTCGGTCCACTCGCCGGTGAGCGTCTGCGTGAGGGTGGTTTTTCCGTGGTCGACGTGGCCGACGAGACCGATGTTGACCTCGGGTTGCTTGGGGACCTTCATCTACGAAGCCGTCAGAAGCTCCGCGATAGGCTTGGAGCCCTTAGCTTCAACGACCATATTGACCTGAACCGTGTCTTCGCTGACCGTGTTTCCCCGGAAGGTGCGCCGCTTGCGCATCCCGTGGCGAAGGGGATGGAATCCAAGTCCCTCGCCTACGAGGACCCGCATCTGGCGTGCGCCGGGAAGGTCCCCGCGGAGCGGGAAACCGCTCTTGTCGCTCCCCCCCGTGATCTTCAGCGTGTAGCCGGGGAGCCCGAGGGCGTCCCCTCCCACGGTCTCGCCGATGCGACGGCCCAGGAGTGAGGAGACCTGCGCGTCCGCTATAGTACGCGCGTACGATTTTTCCTTCTCGGAGATTACGAGTTTCAGCTCGACCATTGTCCTCAGAACGGAGCGGCGCGGCCAGCAGGGGGCGGTTTAAAAGGGTGTCGTGAAGGCGGCACGTTCTGTCGACAGAATCAGCTCGCCGAGGCCCCGTGCGCCATGTCGGTTTAAGAACGGGGGGTTCGCTCGGTTCTTCGAGGCTCCATGCTCCTCCCCGCGCCCACGGCGCTCTTCGACCTCCGCGTCGTGATCCTCGTTGGCGGGCTTGCATTCGCGGCGTATCAGGACCTGAAGATCCGAGAGGTCGCGGACGGGCTCTGGCAGGCGATGGGCCTCATCGGCGCGGCGGCCGGATTCATCCAGTTCTGGGGCGACCCGCTGGCCCTCGTTCTATGGGCCCTGGTGAGCATCTGGGCGTTAGAGCACCTCTTCGCCTGGGACACGCCCCTCGACCGGTATTCCGACCGTTTGCCGGGCTGGATCGAGCTCGGGGTGTACATCGGTGTTCTCGCCACTGTGATCGTGTGCGCTCTCAAGTTCGGCGTCGGGGGCTCCGGAGTGCCGGTCGAGGTCATCGCAGTCGCTGCGGCCATCCTGTTGGCGCGTGGGTTGTTCGAGATCGGAGTCCTGTACGGCGGCGCGGATGCAAAGGCGCTGATGATCGCGGGGTTGCTCCTCCCGATCGACGCCACGCCGCTCTGGTCCCCTCCCGTCGCCGCCGCCTTGCTCGCATACTATCCGTTCGCGTTGACGGTTCTCATTGACGCGGCGCTATTCGCCATCGTCGTGCCGATCGCGATCGCGATCCGCAACCTCACCGCGCATGAGTTCACGTTCCCTCGAGGGTTCACCGGGTATACCATCCCGGTCGCCGAGCTGCCGGATCGATACGTCTGGATCGAGGACCCGACGTTCGCGGGGGTCGCGTCGGACGACGAACATGAACCCCAGACAACGGAGGAGGACCGGGCGCTGCGCCAGCGCCAGGCCGACGAGCTCGCGAAGCAAGGAGTGGAGCGGGTCTGGGTCACGCCCCAACTTCCGTTCATCCTCTGGATTCTCGCGGGTACTGTGGCAGCCCTCGTAGCGGGGAATCTGATCTTCGACCTCCTCACCGCCCTCTGAGCGGGGCCCGCCCCTCGGAAACCTTTTCTCTCGGAGACCGACTGCGTCGGCTGTCATCGATGTCGCCGTCAACTCCCGCCGGGCCGATCCGAGTCCTCATCGCCAAACCCGGCCTCGATGGGCATGACCGAGGCGCGAAGGTGGTCGCCCGAGCGCTCCGGGACGCCGGGATGGAAGTGATCTACGCGGGGCTCCGTCAAACGCCGGAGGAGATCGTCGAATCTGCCTTAGAAGAGGACGTGAACCTGATCGGGCTGTCGATTCTTTCGGGGGCCCACATGGCGCTGTTCCCCCGCGTTCTCGCGCTCCTTAAGCAGAAGCGTGCCACCCGGATCCGGGTCTTCGCTGGAGGAATCATTCCGGACGAGGATGCCAAGAAGCTCAAGAAGATGGGAATCCGGGCCATCTTCGGGCCAGGAGCTTCGCTGGACGAGATCGTAGTCACGGCGCGAAAGCTCGCGGGTCCGACCCGCTCATGAGCCGGCGGCCCGCTCCGCCCCTTCCCGTCGCGGCCCGTCGAGTGCTGCGAGGAGACCGGCAGGCCCTCGCGCGGCTGATCACTCAGGTGGAGAACCGAGACCCCTCCGCCTTGCCGTCGGTCCGGGCACTGTACCCCCATTCCGGCCGTGCGACCGTCGTCGGGGTTACCGGACCGTTGGGCGTGGGGAAGTCATCCCTTCTGAACCTGCTGCTCGCGCTGCTGCGGGTCCAGCGGAAGCGGGTCGGGATCGTCGCGGTGGACCCCTCGAGCCCCTTCTCGGGCGGCTCGATACTTGGTGACCGGATCCGGCTCGAGCGGCCGGCCGGGGACGATGGCGTCTTCATCCGTTCCATGGCAGCCCGCGGTCACGCCGGCGGCGTGGCGCTCGCCACGCGAGAGACCGTCCGGCTCCTCGATGCGTTCGGTATGGACGTGATCCTGGTCGAAACGGTCGGCAGTGGTCAAGCCGACGTGGAAATCCACGACGTCGCCTCGACGAGCATCGTGGTGGTCGTTCCCCACCTTGGCGACGAGGTTCAGTCGCTCAAGGCGGGGCTCTTCGAAATTGCCGACGTCTTCTGCGTGAACAAATCGGACCTGCCGGGCGCGGAGTCAGCGGCGAGATATCTCAGCGAACTGACCCAGCTCGTGTCGGGCAAAGCGGCCTGGCGCCCCCTCGTTGTGGAAACTTCCACCACGGTGCCGAGTGGGGTTCCGGAACTCTGGGACGCCGTCCTCGCCCACGAAGCCTTCCTGGACGCCGACGGTTCGCGACGGGTTCGCGATCGCCAACGGCTGACCAAGGAGATTCTCGGGCTGGTCCGGGAGCGTGTCGACGCACGGCTCGCGACGGCGCTCGAACGCGAGCCCGACCTACAGGCACTGCTCGACCGGGTGGTGGCCCGGAAGATCGATCCGTACATGGCGGCGGACCGGCTCCTCGCCGAGGTTCGACGGGAACGGTAAGGAGGCGCGATGTCGCTCGCCACGACGCTCTACGTCCTCAGCCTCGTCGCGGTGGCCATCGTGGCCTACTTTCTCTACGCCTCCTTCGTTTTTGGAGCGGGCTACCAGCCGACGCCGGCCCGGGTCGTCCGGCGAATGCTAGATCTCGCGGAGGTCCACCCTGGCGATACACTGTACGACCTCGGCGCAGGCACCGGTGCGATCGTCTTCGCGGCCGCCCGAAAGTACGGCGCTCGGGTCGTCGGTGTCGAGGTGGAACCCGTACGGGTCCTGATCTTGAAACTTCGCCTCTGGTGGGGGGGTCCCCGGGATCGCGTCAGGCTCGTATGGGGCAACATTTTCGAGGTCGACCTGCGCCCGGCCCAGATCGTCGCGGTCTTCCTCTGGCCGGGGGCCATGGAACGGCTCAGGCCCCGACTCGAGAGTCAGCTACCGGAAGGCGCCCGGGTCGTCAGTCACTGGCACAAGGTGCCCGGGTGGACCCCCGAGGTCCTCGACTCGGAGTTGAAGGTCTACCTCTACCGGTGGCCGGCCGCCCGGGGTGCGGCCTCACCTATGGGTGAAAGTGAAACCAGAACCCCGCCCCAACCGCCAGCACGATAACGATGATGAGTGAGCCGATGAGCCACCCCTTGGAGAGGTCCCACCCGCTGTCGCGGGCCCCTCCGCTCGGAGCCGAGCCCACCGCCGTCGCGGTCAGGGCGAGTTCCTCCCCACAGATTGTGCGGAAGCGGTCAACACTAGCCCGACGAACGGAAAGAAGATGGTTCCGCCGCCCGGGGACTTAGAGCCAGGAATTCCGGCCCCGAGATGGCCGGTGAGGCCTAAGTAAGCGATGAGCGCGGCCACGGCCACGGCCGCCACGATCGCAACGGCGAAGAAGAGCCACGGCAACGGCGGCGGCGCGGCGTCCGCGGGAGCGCCCATGGTCGGGCGGTCCATCCGGGCCGCTCCTTTTCTGCTGGAGGTACGAATTTTCGGCGGACCCCCGGCTCACCGGTGACCTCGACGTGGATCGGACGGGCGTCCGGCGGAAGATTCAAACCCCGGGACCTCTCCCGACCTCTGATGGCTGCAACGGCGGTCCAGCGTTATTTCGCAGAGTTTCTGGGAACTTTCGGCCTTCTCCTGTTCGGGGTGGGGACCGCCGAAATGACGCTGAACTTCAGCTTCGTCAGCGACGCCCGGTATCTCGCGATCTCGTTCGCGTTCGGAGTCGTTGTGATGGCCGGCGCGTTTGCCTTCGGCGAGCTCTCCGGAGCTCACTTCAATCCGGCGGTGACGATCTCGATGGCCGTCTCCAGAAAGATGCCCAAGGGGGACATCATTCCGTACCTTATCGCCCAGCTCCTCGGCGCCCTGCTCGGGGTAGAAGTGGTCCTCGCCATCGCCCAGGGGACGACCGGTCGATTGCTGTCGATGGTGCAGGCGAATGCGCTGACCTCGCAAGGGTACGCAGGGAACGGGGCGCCGCTGAACTTCGCGACCTCGCTCGGCGCGGTCTTCCTTCTCGAAGTGGTGCTGACGTTCTTCTTCGTGCTCGTCATCCACCGCGTGACCCGGGACGGCAGTCCCGCCAAGATGTTCGCGCCGATCGCCATCGGGTTCACCCTGTTCCTCACCCAGCTGGTCGCGATTCCGATCGATAACGCTTCGATCAACCCCTACCGCAGCCTCGCGCCGGCGCTGATCGCTCAGGTATGGCCGAGCTCGCACTGGGCGATCGTGGAGGTCTGGCTGTTCATCGTGGCCCCGATCATCGGCGGGCTGATCGCCGCGGGCGTCGACCTGATCCTATCGCCGCCTCCGAAGGCCTGAGCTGGTGCCAACGACGCCCACCCGCGTCTGAGCCGTGGGCTTAGGATTTCGCGACGGCGGCGGGGGCGGTGTGCCCGCCCTTGGCGTGCGGCTTCTTTTCTTCGGCGTTCTCCGCCTTCGGGGCTTCCATGGCTTCCTCGATGGCCTTCTCCGCCTTCTCCTCGGCCGCCTTGGTCTCCTTGGGGGTAGGCGTGACGTACTCCTCGACGAAGCGGATCGACTTGGGATGCACCAGGCTACGGAGTCGCTCGATGACACGCGACTTGGCCGCGGCGTGCCAGGTCAGGTCGAACTTCGCCCGATCCGGCAGCGTCACCGTGAGGACCTTCTCGTGCATCTCGACGGTGAAGTCCTTGCCCCGGCCATAGGTCAGGTCGATCAGCGCCTGGGCCCTCGCCACGGGGTCTGTGATCGGCTCGACGACTTTGAATTTGGCGCGAATCTTTCGCCCCGCGTAGGGAGGGTTGAAGTCGACTCGGACGCGGGCGGCGGTGTAGCTCACGACCCGGCCGCGTCGGCCGCGGATCGTCAAGGCCGTTCCGATGTTGAGCTCGGCATCGTCGCGCCGCATCTCGGGCAGCCGCTCGATCTCGTGCATCGAGAACAGTTCGATCAGCTTGGGGTCCCGCTCACCGAACGCTTCGGCCGGCGCGAGTTCCTTTTCGACCTCTTGGCCGACCGGAGCACTCGCGATCGCCTTCTCGAGCGCGGCGGGGAAATCATCCCCGTCGACAATGTGGGGACGGGGCCCGAACTCGTAGCTGGCCGGGAGGCTGAAGTTCTCCTTCTGGGCCACGTCGGCCCGGGAGGTATCGATGAGCTCGTTCTTGCCGCCCGCCTCGGTCCATAACTCGTAATCGAGGAGGACCATGTCCCCGCTCTTGGAATGGCCAGCCCCGGCCGCGGCGTGCTCTGCCATAGGGGGCGCGCAGTCAGGGTGGGGTTTAAAGTTTACCGCCGAGGCGTCTCCGAGGGTACGGTCGAGGGCGGGAGGGGCGCCGCCGCACCCTCGACGGCGCCGAGTAGCGTCGCCCAGCGGCGCCAGATCTCCACGGCGCGGTAACGGTATCCAGGATACTTCGTGTCCTCCCGACGCCCCTCGATGGTCAAGCTCACGGCCAGAACCGCGAGTCCTCCGAAACCGATCAGGCACAGCACCGCGCCCGCGAGCCTCAGCTCGGAGAACGGCAGCAGCAGGAGCCCGATCACGCCGAGCAGTGGCAGCGCAAAGTAGAGGAGCACCCGGTCCACGGAGGCCTCGTAGGTGGAGCCGGTACGGCGCCAGATAACGTAGCCGCCCCGGGCGTACCGCCGCTGCTTACGGAGCAAGCTCCACCAGCCGAGGTCGGAGAAATCATGCGCCACCGGAGCCGATGCCACGTACACCCCTCGCCAGCCGGCGCGAAGCGCCCGGAGCGCCATCTCCTGGTCTTCGCTCCCGTATCCGGAGACTGACAGATCCAGTAGGCCGAGTTCCCGGAAGATGCGCGAGCGCCAGGCAGAGTTTCCCATCGGCAGCGCATGCGGGCTTCGACTCGCAACGAGGTCGTAGAATCGCCGGAGGTACGCATCATAGTACCGAGCAGCCACGTTCCGGGCCGTGCCCGCCATCGCCGGAGTCGGGCCCCCGACGAACCCCACGGTCGGGTCGGCGAACGGCGCCGTCAGCTGTTGCAGCCAGTCCGGAGGAGCGACCTCGTCCGTGTCGAGGAAGGCGATGAACTCCGAACGCGCGACACCGAGCGCGACGTTCCGGGACTCCGCGATGCTCCCCGGGGCGAGGACCCACCGGACCCGCGAGTCCCGCGCCGCGAATCGCTCGCAGATCCCGGTGATGACCGGGGAGTGGCCGCCGTCGGCGACGAGTATCTCCTGCGGGCGTCGGGTTTGCACGAGCAGACTCTCTAGGGTCCGTTCCAGCCGGGGGTCGTCCAGCACGGTGACGATCACGGAGATGCTCCCGGAGCCCGGTGGGTCCGGGAGGGTGTCGGTCATGGCGTCTCAGAGACCCATTTCCGCGCGGCCCGTGGCTATCGCCTTATCCACCACCGCGGACGAATCGAACCGGGGCTTCCACCCAAGGGCCTGGATGCGGTCGACGGAGAGGAGCTGCTTGGGGATATCCCCGGCCCAGCCTTGGGCCCCGCCCGTGTACTCGATGCGCGCCGTGCCTCCGAACGCTCGGACGACGCGTTCGGCAATGGTCCGAACCGGCACCTGCTGCTCGGTGCCCAGGTTGAATACGTTCACCGGGTCATGGGAACGCTCCTCCGCCAGCTGCATCGCGTCGATGCAATCGTCCACCCACAGGTAGCTCTTGGCCTGGTTTCCGTCCCCGAGAACCTCGAGTCGCGTAGGATCCCGCTGCAGCTTCTGGAGGAAGTCGTAGATGACGCCGTGGGTCATGCCGGGCCCGACGATATTGGCGAACCGGAAGATCCACCCCTGCATCTGGTAGGAGTAGCAGTAGGCGCTGATCAACGCCTCCGAGGCCAGCTTCGATGCCCCGTACTGCGACTGCGGCAGGAGCGGGCCGTAGGACTCCGGCGTCGGGAAGACGGTGGGCAGGCCGTAGACGACGCTCGAGGAAGAGAACAGGATCCGAGGGACGTGGGCGTGTCGGGCGGCCTCGAGCACGTGGGCCGTGGCGACGGTGCCGTGCTCGAGGTCGAGCCGGGGGTCCTCGGTGCCCTTCTGGATGTTCGGGTTCGCGGCGAAATGCCAGACCGAACCGGCGCCCCGAAAGATCTCCGTCAGTCCGTCCATCTCCCGCAGGTCGTGCCGATGGAACTGGACCTTCCCCGCCGCCTCGAGGTCCTTCAGCCGTTCCCGTTTACCCGAGCTCAGGTTGTCGATCACGCGAACGGGGTGACCCGCCTCGGCCACCTTCCGGGCGAGGACCGCGCCGATGGCGCCAGCGCCTCCCGTAACGACCACCGGCGCGAGTTCAGTTGGCGTCGTCATCGATAGGCCTCCCCAGAGGGAGAGAATCCTATATATCAGAACAGCCGCCTAGGTCGCTCGTACTCATTTTCTATCGGGGAATTGGTCGATGCGAACGTACGTCCGGATGATATTCCAATCGGAGGGCTCGAGCCCGCGGGAAGTCCTTCGCGTGATGCGTGACTTGAGCTTCGAAGAGTCGATGGGGATCCACGATTTCGTCTTCAAGTGGACCAAGTCTCCCTCGATTGACGATGTGCTGGACCTGGTCACGACCATGCACGGGCGCCTCAAGGGCTTGGGCGTGAACTATGAGGTCACGACCATCGCCTAACGTGCCGGAGGAAGAGCGAACCCGATGGGGGAGGAACTGGATAGTCTCGAACAATCCCTCCTCCGCCACCTCCTGACGTACCGGGGCCATCAGGTCCGCTTCGAGGCGGACGCCCACACGACGGAGTTCGGGATTTATCGCGCCTTTACCGACCTCGAGGCCGGCATCCTCAAGAACGCCCTCCGCCAGCTCGAGAACGGACGGTGGATCTATCGCCGTGTCCAGTACGTCATCGGCTTCAGCGAGCCGAAGCTCGTCTACTCCCTGACCCCGCACGGCTATCGCAAGGCCCTGGACCTCTTCGGCACCGAGCCGGAACCCGCGCCGCCCGCGACTCCTCCCCCGACGGCGGCTCCTCCGACCGGCCCCGCCCCCGATCTTTCCTCCTCCCCACCCACGCCCCCGCGGAAGGGTTCTTCCCGCCGGCGCGAGCGCGCTACGGCACACCCCAAGAAGGAATGATAGCCGAAGAGGAACCCCGCGTCCTCGAAGGGCCCCGGGTCCGGCTGCGTCCCGTGACGCCCGAGGACGCCAAGCGCACGTTCAGTTGGTACAACGACCCCGAGATCGTGGCCCCGTTCGACCGGTTCAGCGTGGACACCTTCGAGGAATTTGAACGGGCGATCCACCAGGCCGAGGAGGACCCTACCTCGCTCGCGCCCCGGTACGTGGTGGCGCTGCGGGAGGGGGACGGCCCGATCGGGTTCGTCGGCTACTACGTGCCGCACCCGGTGCTCGAGACGATCGATGTGTGGTATGTCATCGGGGACCGGGAGGCACGCCGAAAGGGGTACGCCACCGAGGCCGTGGGGCTCCTCGTCACCCATCTCTTCGACACGACCTCGCTCCCGCGGCTGGGCGCGACCGTCGACGTGGACAACGGGGTCTCGATTGCGCTGTTGGAGCGACTGGGGTTCCGGCGGGAAGGGGTTCTCCGTTCGGCGCTCTTTCATCATGCGCGGTGGCACGATATCGCGGTCTACGGCATCATGCGGGGCGAGTGGACGGCGAAGCCTCGAGCAACCTGAACGGAACACGAACGGCGCCGAGCGCGAGCGGCACCGGCGCGTCGAGCGCGATACCCCCGACTTCGAGGGTGGAGCGAACGTGAGTTCCCCCGCACGGACAGGCGTCCAGCCCCGCGATCTCTACGATCCGAACCGGATCCACGTGACGCGGCAAGAGAACTAAGCCCGAGCGCGGGGTTGGGTTCTTGTCCCAAGCTTCGCGGCTCATATGACGGATCGATACACGCCGTCCCTCCGCCAGGATCGCGTTGGCCTCCGAAGCAAGCCCCGCCGGGTGGACCTCCGACGGAAGAGCCCTCTCCAGGTCCACCGTTCCGCCGGATCCGGACATCGTCGCCTCCCGGGTACGGACACCGGTACGTTCGAAGATGACGGCGCTTAGAAGATGTTGTCCCGTGTGGAGGCGCATGTGGCGATAGCGCCGGTCCCAATCGATCGTACCCTCGACCATCTCCCCGATCTGCAGCGCCGGGGTACCCGAGGCGGAAGGACGGCGCACCCGATGAACCGCGGTTGAACCGGACTTCGTGACGTCGACGACCGTGTACGGAGGTCCGGTGGGCGGGGACAATATGCCGTGGTCGGCCTGCTGTCCGCCACCTGCCGGATAGAAGAACGTGCGATCGAGGACTACACCGCCGGGGGGTAGGGCGACCGCCTTGGCGACGAATTGGCGCGTGTACGCCGCGTCCTCGTCCGCGAGATAGGCGAGCTCGGTCACGGTGGCCCCGGGCTAGTGGGAGAGAGGCAAGAGCGTTCCGCCCCCGTGCGATGCAGCGTCCCTCGATTCTCCGCCGAGAGCTTCCATTGCCCGGCGGAACCTATTTAGCGGGCCCATTCTTCGCGCGCGCAGGGTTTCCGATGTTCAAAGCGAAGGTGAAGATGGAGGTGCTCCGGGAGGTCGTCGAGGTCATCTCGACGCTGGTCTCCGAGGTCAAGCTGAGCATCTCCAAGGACGGCGTCGATGTGAAGGCCGTCGACCCCTCGCACGTAGCCATGCTGGTCCTCCACCTCAACCGAACCGCCTTCGAGGAGTTCACCGGGGAGGCTACCGACATCGGACTCGACATCGAGAAGATCAAGGAGGTGCTCCGTCTGAGCAAGCCAGGCGACGTCCTGGACCTCCAATACGACGGCGGGAAGAGCAAGCTCGTCGTCACCGTAGGAAAGTTGACCCGACACATGGGCGTGGTCGACCCCGCCGGTATCACCGACCCGAAGGTCCCCAACGTGAACCCCCCGGGCACCGTCAAGGTGAACACCGAGGAACTGCGGCAGGGAATCCGTGGGAGCGAGAGCGTGTCGGATCACGTGACGCTCGAGCTAACGCCCGAGCACTTCATCATGCACTCGGAAGGGGAGACGGACCGAGTCGACCTCAAGATCCCCAAGGACGCGCTCGCCGAGCTGTCGGCGAAGGAGCCGGTGAAGAGCATGTACCCGCTCGATTTCTTCTCGAACATGGTGAAGTCGATCAGCACCGAGGAGGTCGTGACGCTCCACGTCGGGAACGAGTATCCGCTCAAGATCGAGTTCAAGATCGCCAACGGGAAGGGCGAAGGGTCGTTCCTCCTGGCCCCGCGGGTCGAAGAGGACTGATCGTGAGCTCCGGCACGGGGCCCGCTTCCGGCACCCGGCCACCGATGAGCCCCCGCATCGCGATCGTCAGCGCGGTGCGCACGCCGATTGGTAAGTTCGGCGGTAACCTTCGGCAGACCCCGGCCACCGTTCTCGGGACGGTCGCCGTGGAGGCGGCGCTCGAGCGGGCCCACGTGGCCCCCACCGACATTCCCGAGCTCGTCTTTGGACACTGCATCCAGGCCGGCGCCGGTCAGAACCCGGCCCGCCAGGTCCTCCTGGGCGCCGGCATCCCGAACACTTCCGGCGCGGTGACGATCAACAAGGTCTGCGGATCCGGCCTGAAGGCGATCACACTCGCCGCGGCGGAGATCCGTGCGGGTGATTTCGACCTGGTCGTCGCCGGCGGAATGGAAAGCATGGACTCCGCGCCGTTCCTGATTCCAGGCCGGATCCGCGAGGGGCATCGCTACGGGGCCCTCACCAGCGACGACGCCGTCCTCCGGGACTCCCTCCTCGATGCGTACGGGGACCACGACCACATGGGCATCACCGGGGAGCGCGTCGCGGAGCATTTTCAGCTGACGCGCGCCGAGGTCGACGCGTTCGCGGCGCGGAGTTACCAACGCGCCGCCGATGCGACGAAGACGGGTCTGTTCGACGCCGAGATCGTTCGGGTCCGCGGCGAGCGAACGCACACCGGAAAGGGCCTCGAACACGATGAGGGCATTCGGTCCGATACCACGGTCGAGTCGCTCTCGAAGCTCAAGCCGGCCTTCCGACCCAACGGAATCCTCACCGCCGGAAATTCGTCCCAGCTGTCGGATGG
Source organism: uncultured Thermoplasmata archaeon (assembly GCA_963787975.1). Taxonomy (GTDB): domain Archaea; phylum Thermoplasmatota; class Thermoplasmata; order Lutacidiplasmatales; family UBA184; genus JAKIWV01. Next base: position 32,595 of record CAWBEU010000002.1, on the reverse strand, counting down.
CGCGGCGGCCCTCGTGCTGGCGGGCGAGCCGGCGATCGCTCGCCATGGGCTCAAGCCGCTAGCCTGGATCCATTCGTACGCGGTGAGCGGCGTAGCGCCCGAAGACGTGATGGAGTCCCCGATCCCGACGGTGAAACTACACCTTGCCCGGACCGGTTTCACGCCGGCGGACTTCGACCGGGTCGAGCACAACGAGGCGTTCAGCTCCGCGTCGATCGCGGTGCAGCGCACTTTCGGCTTCACCGAGGAGCAATTCAACCCCCACGGCGGAGCCGTGGCCTTGGGTCACCCGATCGGCGCGAGCGGTGCGCGGATCGTTGTCACGCTGCTCCACGAGCTCCTCGCGAGCGACGATGCGCTGGGCCTGGCCACGCTCTGCATGGGCGGGGGCAACGGACTGAGCATCATCCTGGACCGGCGGGGCCTGTAAGTTCCAGCCCGAGCAGCCGTTCCAGCCGCCGATAGTGGGCACGCGCCTGGGAGACGGCTCCCCGCTCGAAGCGGGGCACCGGGGCCCCGGCGATCCGATCGGACCAGTCGCGCAGCGCGTCAAAGACGCCGTCGACGCCGAATCCATCCTCGAATCGACGGAAGACTCGGGCGACCAGGCGCGTCAGGTCCGTCGAACGCAACCTTCCTCCCTGCCCCGGCAACAGGGTCGACCGGACCCGCCGCTGGAACTCCTCCATCTCGATCTTCGCACGTTCCGCTCCTCGCTCATCCCATTCGAGTCGTGTGTTGTACCGTGGGGTCAGCAGGTACCACCGAAGGGCCGACGCTCCGTACCGGTCGAGGGCATCCCCCAGGGGGACGAGATTGCCGACGGACTTGGACATCTTGCGCCCGTCCTCGGTAACGAACCCCGTGTGGAGGAACCGACGGGCGAACGGGGTGCCGTCGAGGGTCAACGCGACCGCGTTCTCAGAATAGTGGTGAGGGAAAATGAGGTCCATGCCGCCGCCGTGCACGTCGACCGGGACGCCGAGGTACCGCTGGGCCATCGAGTAGCATTCCAGCGTCCATCCCGGGGCTCCGGCCCCCCATGGTGAGGGCCAGCTCGCGGCGGGAGGGACCTGCCTGCGGAACAGCAAGACGCGTCGGGAGCGGGCGTCATCGCCAGGGGGAGGGAGGCCCGGCTCCCGCACCGCGTGCGCCGACAGCTGGTGCCCGACCGGGAAGTTCCGGGCATCGGTCGCTGGATCGGGCGTGAAGTACAGCTCGTCGCCGTCCCACGCCGTTCGTCCGGTCCGGGTCAATGCCTCGGCGAAGCGGATCATGTCGCCCACGAAGGCGCTCGCCCGTGGGGTCTCCTGCGGAGGGATCAACCCGAGTCGACGAAAGTCCGCGAGGAACCGGCGCTCCTCCCGCCGGGCGAGTTCGCGCCACGTGAGGCCCAGCGCTGCGGCCCGCAGGGTGATCTTGTCTTCGTAATCGGTGATGTTCATCACGTGGCGAACGGCTTGCCCCTGGTCGCGGAAGTACCGGCGGAGGAGGTCGAAATAGAGGTAGGTCCGCCCGTGGCCGACGTGCGCCCTCGCATAGATCGTGGGCCCGCAGACGTACATCGTGAGGGGCCGGCCGCGCGGGCGAGGCACGGGCCGGAGATTGCCGGTCAAGGAGTCTCGAAAGACCAGCGTCATCGGTCCCGGGCGCCTCGGCGCCCCCGAAGGGACCGAGGTTATAGGGGAGCCCGTCAACTTCCGCCATCGGGTTACCTTCAAGAGGGGGGACTACGGTGGCTCGCTTCCCCACCCCGATGGAAACGCTCTACCTGCTCGCCGAGACCGACGTGAGCCAACTCGAGGACGTCATCCGTCGTCTCCGGGCCATCCCGTACGTGACCGAGGTCGAGGCGGTCACGGGGCCGTTCGACCTAATCCTGAAGATCCAAGCACCCCACATCAACGAGGCGCTCGACGTCGTCGTGCACAAAATCCGGAAGGTGCCCGGCGTCAAGAGCACGGAGACGCTGGTCGCCGTCAGTGGGACGCCGTAGTCGACTCGGCGCGGTGGGCGCGCCGGTCGCCGTCCCAGAGTCGCTCGTAGTCGGCCGAGTCGACCATGATCCGCCGGCTCTCGATGACCCATCCGTGGGGTACGCTCGAGAACCGCTCCGAGGCCACGCGGGCCTCCCCGATGCCGAGGAACGCCCCGTCCGGGGCGATCAGGACCACCTGTGCGCCCTCGGGGAACGGCCGGGAGACCGAGCGGATGCCCCCTCGCGCCACGCCGGCCCCATGGGCCACGGCCGCCGCCGCGCCCGGCTTGAGCAGGACCTGGGGAAACTCCCGGCGGACCTCCTCAATCGGGTGGAGCATCCGGAGGAGCGCCTCCGGAGAACCCCCGCGTGCCGCCGCTACCGCGTCGGCCAAGGCATGTAGCGAGGTCGATTGGTCCTCCTTGAACGGGCCGGTGCCGATGCGGCGGAGCTCCGCGAGGTGCGCGCCAACTCCGAGCGCCTCTCCCACGTCGACCGCGAGGGACCGGATGTACGTGCCCGATTCGCAGGTCACGTCGACGAGGAGGTGGGGGCCCTCTCGCTCGAGAAGCGTCAATCGATAGATGGTACGGATGCGCCGCTCCCGCCGCACCGCCGACCGCACCGGCGGGGTCTGGAAGATCGGGCCCTGGAACTCCGCCAGAACTGCGGCGAGCTCGGCCGCCGGCACTCGGCCATGGAGGTCGACCACCCCCACGTATCGCTTCGGGAAGTCGAGGAGGAGCGGGAGCAGCTTCAGCGCGGGGCCCACCCCGACCCAGAGCAGCCCCGACACATGTGGGTCGAGGGTCCCGGCATGGCCGGCCCTCTCGACGCCAAGCAGGTCGCGCACCCACGCCGCCACCTGATGCGAGGTCGGGCCCCGGGGCTTGTCGACGAGCAGGAAGGCCCCTTGCTGGATCCGCTCCTGGACCATCGCCGGGAAGGGCGGCGTCCCGGCGGTCGCCTCGTTCATGACGGAGCCAGCGTGGCGTGCCGGCGGATGAAGTCAACGAGCCGGTCGACGACCCCCGACGGAGAGAGGTCCGAGCTGTCGATCTGGAGGTCCGGCGTCTCCCGGTCCAGGTCGATCCCGTAGAGCGCCTTGTACCGGCTCTTCTCGCTCTGCTCCCGGGCCACCATCGCCCGGCGTGCGGCGGCGACCGGGATCCGTCCCGGCCGGCCAATCGCTCCGCTCGGACGGCGTCGCCCGCGGTCACGACGAGGTAGAGGACGGGGATACCCTTCCGCCGGGCCAGCGGGCCGGCCAGTCGGGAATCGAGGAGCCAGCCGGGCTTCGCGAAGCTCAGCATGTAGTCGTCGAGCTCGCGGTCGACCTCGGGGTGGTTCGCCGCGTAGCGCGAGAATTCGCCGAGGTCCATCTCGTGCTCTTGGGCCAGCGCCCGGAACCGGGCGCCCGCGGAGAGGAACTCGAAGCCGAGTCGCTCCGCCGTTGCGCGGGCGGCCGTGGTCTTGCCGCTGCCGGGCGGCCCTCCGACCACTACAAGGGGGAGGCTCACGCCGGGGCCTCAGGTCGCCGGGGTTACCGGGTGTGACTGCGGGGATTCCAACGTCTTGGCGTACTTCTGAAGCGAGTAATGCTTGAGGTACCGCCGGAGGATGAGAGAGCTCGGGATGGTGTAAAGCGAGAAGATCAGGAACCAGAGCGGAACGATCCATTCCTTGTGGAGCAGCCACACCGAGTTTCCGCCGATGTTGACGAAGTTCCCCAACGGATTGAACGTCGTGGCGCAGGTCCACGGCGGCAGGGGAGAGCCCTGGGCACCGCACGCGACGAAGAGGCCGACCCAGGTGTAGATGGCGATGACGAGGAACCAGGTGACGGCCATGCCCTTCAGCTGGTTGATCGACATCTCGCTCGTGAGCTTCGTCAGCTCTTGCTGCTTGACCTTGAGGGCCTCCAGCTTGTCCTTCTTCCCGGAGCGGAGGGCCGCCATCTGCTCTTTTCGGAACGCGGCGGACCACTTCTGGACCCGAGCGGCCTTCACCCAGTCGGTCGTGTAGTTGTACGCCACGGCGGTGAGGAGCATCTCGAGCACCGCGGCGAGAAACATGGTCAGCAGAATGTAATGCCCGGCGAACCCGATCAACGGCACGAGGGCGTACCCGAACAGGAGCGCCACTTGATTCCGGGTGTTGTTGTCGAAGATCATCAGGATCCCGAGCAGGAAGAGGAACGTCAGGATCATCGTGCTCGGCTTGAACGAGGGCGCCGGGGGCCGGGCGGGCTTGGCCGGCACCGCCGGGGTCGCGGTCGTCGAGGAGTCCTCAGACTCTTCGCCTTCCTCGATCTCGTCCTCCATCTCGTCCGCTTCGGACTTGAGAGGCACGTCCATCCCGGGGTCGGGCATGGCGTTACTCGCCTCCGATGAAGCGCCGCAGGAGCGGGTTCATCTCCATGAGCTGCTCCCGGCCCATCGCTTCATAGAAGTTGATGATGATGCCCACCGTCAGCAGCACCCCGGTGCCGCTGGCATTGCCCAGCGTACCTATCAGGTCTGCGCCCGCCGCGAGGCCGCCCACCGCCGCTCCCGAGATGACCGTGATCACGGGGATGTACCGCTCCAGGACCCGGCGGAGCACCCGCGGCTCCCGACGGAAGCCGGGGATCTGCATGCCGCTCGCCTCGATCTGCCGGGCCACGGCCTCCGGCCCCATGTTCGTGGTCTGGATCCAGAATTTGGCGAAGAGGATCGAGCCGACGACCATGACGCTGAAGTACACCATGACGTGGAGCATGTCCTGCCACCACGCGTGGCCGACGAGGAAGTTCCCATACTGCTGCGCGTTCAGTAACGGCAGAAGCCAGCTCTCGAGGCCGTTCACCGACGAGAGATAGTAGGCACCTCCGGTAAGAGGGGTCGTCGTGCTGACGCCCATCGCTTGCGCGGCCGCCGAGGAAGCCGGATACGACCCGATCCACCACTGATGGCCGAGCAGGGGGAAGTGCGAGAGGGTGGCGTTCCCCCAGAGCAGGATCGCGAACATCGAGACATTGGCGAGGAGCGCCGACATCAGGATGACCGGAATGTTGCTGGCGTAGATCAAGCGCAGCGGATACCGGCCCCGAGCGCCTCTCGCCTCGGCGTGGGACAGCGGCAGCTCGATCCGCGTCGACTCGGTCCACGCGACCAGGAAGAAGATCGCGGCGGTCCCGGCCAGCGCCACGATCGGGTTCGGCGAGTGCAGGAGCACCTGCTCCCAGCCGCCGCTCGCCATCTGCTGGGCGTTGAGGTGGGTGAAGAACCAGATCGCCTTCGGGATCGCCCCCGACGGCGGATTGTGGGCGGAGATGGCCACCCCAGACGTCGCCGGCAGCCAATTGAGCGTTCCTTGGATGATCTGCTGCGATACGCCGGCCGCGATGAAGAGGGAAATCCCGCTCCCGATCCCCCATTTGCTCACGACCTCGTCCATCAGGAAGACGAGGTAGCTCCCGAAGACCAGCTGCGCGATGATGATGAGCTCCGCGAGGAGCGGGCCGTTCCCCGCCGAGAAGGCGCCCAGCCCCGACACCAGGGAGGAGGAGGGGGTCAGGTATCCGAAGACCTGGGGGATCGCCTCGACGAAGATCATCGCGACGACGATGACCTTCTGGGTGCCCTGGTAGATCGCCTTGTCATCATCCTTCGTCAGATCGAGCCCGATGATCTTCGCGCCGGTGAAGAGCTGCATGATGATCGACCCGGTAACGATCGGGCCGATGCCGAGGTGCATGAGCGTCCCCTGCTGCCCGGCGAGGATCGCCCGGTAGCTCGCGAACAGGTCGATGACGGTCGCCTGGTCCACGCCGAAAATGAAGATGTTCGAGAGCACGAAATACATCAGCAGGACGGCGATGACCCAGAGCATCTTCGTCCGGAAATGGACGTGACCGACCGGCTGGGTGATGGCCGGCATCCGGGTCGTGACCGGTTTGAGACCGTACAGTTTCGACTTGGAGCCGGAGTAGGAGAGCCCCAGCAGCAGGAGGAGGAAGATGAGGGTGAGTGCGATGGCCGCAATGACAAACGCTACGATCGTCGGGTGGGCCCCGAACTCGAGGAGGAATAGGATGACCGCCTCGACGACGAAGAGCGGAATCGCCCAGCGCCAGTCGCGGGGAATATCGGGATCCGCCATGTCCGACTAACCGCTACGCCGGTGCCACCCGCCGGGCAGATTATATAGGTTAACGGTCGGCGAGGCGCGGGGAAGGCCGGTCACGCGGCCGGAGCCGCAGGCGGCTCCTTCAGCACCTCGACCTTTTCGCGGGCGTGCTTGGTTGCGTGGGCCACATAGACGCTCCAGGTGTGGGCGGTGTCGCCGCCCCCCAGCAACCGGTCGATGCCGAGCGTGGAGAGGTTCGCGACCCACTTGTCTCCGTCTTGGCGGAGCGCCTGCGCGGCGCTCAGGTACGGCGCGATCCCGTCGAGCTGGCCCACGTTGATCGATTGGTGCCGCGCGATGATCTCGCGGGGCCGCTTGAAGCCGTGCCGGCCGAAGTGGTCGGGCGCGTAGATGAGCATCGACTTGAACTTGTACTTGTGAAGGCCCGCGTTGCCCCGGCCGCCCTGCTTGCCCGCTCCCCGGCCGGCCTTGATCCCGCGACCATGGGTGCGGGAGCCTCGGAACTTTCGCGTACGAGAAGGCATGGCGACTCCTACATCATCCGCTTGACGAGGTCGTTGATCGCACGTCCCCGGTATCCGAGGGCGCCGCCGAGGGAGAACGGCTTCTTGGTCGACTTCCAGCCGCCCTTCGGCGGGGTGAGCCGGACCAGCGGCTTGAGCGTCTTCACCCGGGCGAGGCCGCTCCCGAGCACGGAGGCCGCAAGTTCGGAGACCGGAGGGGTTCCGTCCTTCGGCGATGAGAGCTTGTCACCGGTCCGGGTCTGGCCCCGGGCGGTGAGCAGCGCCTGGACCGTTTCGGCCTCGGCCTCACCCCAGGTAACGTACCCTTGCGTGGCCATCAGCATCCCACGGAACGAGGGCTCCTCGGGAATCACCGTCGCGTGATTGGCGCGCGTCAGGTGGAGCTCGCGGAGCGTCTGCTGGATGTCATGGCGTGAGTGAATGCCTCCGCGAACGCGGACCACAATCCACGCCATCAGCTCACCGTTGCCCGGGCCGCCGTGGGCCCCCGGCTCCGCCGCGTCCCGGACCACCCCGCCGGGGACCCCCCCGCCCTCCGCGGCCACCGCGGCGGTCCGGTGGCATATCTTCCTTCGGAGGAAGGATCGAGGTGCCGATGGGGCCCCGGACGATCTTGAGTCGCCCCGCCTCTTCGGGCGTCAACTTGAGGATCGAGAGCTGTCGCAGCGCCTCGTAGGCGGCCTGGGCGTAGTTCACCGTCGTCTTCGTGTGCCCGGAGGTGAATCCCCAGGCATCCGTGAGTCCGGCGAATCGGAGGACCGGTTTCACCACATCGCCGACGGCGAGACCGACGCCCTGCGGGGCGGGCCTGAACGTCGCGACGACGGAACCGGACCGCCCGTGGATGGTGAAGGGAAATGAATGGGGGCGTCCGCAGCCGCATTCCCAGCTGCCGTCGCCCCGGAGGACCTCCACCATGTGGAGCTTGGCCTTGTCGATGGCGCGTCGGATCGTGGGACCGACCTCCTTCCCCTTGGCCCGACCCAGACCGACGAACCCGTCCCCGTTCCCGACGACGACGGTGACGGCGAACTTGTAGCGTCGGCCGGAGTCCGTCATCCGCTGGACCATGTTGACGTCCAGCACCTCGTCGTGCAGGCCCGGCAGCAACGCATCGACGATGCCCGCCTCGCGCAGCGGGAGACCGCTGTGGAGCGCGTCCGACATCGTCGTGATCTCGCCCGAGTGGACCTTGTGTCCCAGCTCGGTCTTCGGCACCCAGGGGGGCGCCGGCGTCGGGCCACCGGGGCCGAACCGACCGCCCGGACCGGGTCCGGGGGGCGGGGCAACGGGTGCGGAGGCAGTCGCGGGGCTCATGCAGACTCCTTGGCGGGGGCCCGGGGCTGAGCGAGTTCGGATTTGTAGGCTTCGACCGGCTTGGGCAACGGCGTGGGAAGGTGCTGACCGTTCAAGCGGTCGTTCGATGGGAGTCCCTTGTCGCCGTGGGGGACCTCTAGGCCCGCATCGAGCAGGCCCTTGAGCGCGCCCATCCGCCGGCCGCCGGGAGTGGGGTGGTGCAGTCCGACGTCGAGCACCGCCGAGGTGATGCCGGCGGCCTTGGCCCGGGCGCCGGCGAGATATCCCGTGAGGTAGGCCGCCGGAGTCGTGCGCAGGTTCGACTTGGGGAAACCCACCGCCGCCAGCTCGGGACTCTCGGCCGACGCGAGCACGCGGTCGCCGAGCGGGTCGTACGCCGTGACGGTGACCAGGATCCGGCGGTTGGTCACGCGCACCACCGCCCGGGGCCGGTCGCCCCGCAGAAGCCCGAGGCGGATCCGGTAATCGGTCTTCCCTTCGCGCCGCCGGCGGAAGGGGACGCGATATCGTGGACCGTTGCTCATGCCTTCTTCTCCTCGGGCACGTGCCCAGCGAGCCGCAGATTGAGCAGCAGGTGGGCGCGGCTACGGAACATTCCGCCCTTCGCCTTCTGGTAGAACGAGCGGTAGACGCTCGGGGAGTCTTTTTCTGTCCCCGGAGCTCGGCGAGCAGGCTGCGTTGGGCCCGGATGCGGCGCATCCAGCGGTGTTTCTTGCTGACGCGCGACGCCGGCGAACCCCGGCGGGAACCGGGGCCCTGGTGCCGGCCCTTCTTCCGTTCCTCCGCGAGCTTGCGAGCGCGGCCCCGGGAAGTCCCCGCGATCGGCAGCCGCTGGATGACGCCGGCCTTGATGGCGCCCCGGATGTCCTTCCGGGTCACCGCATCGGCGAGGTCTTCCTGCCGCGAGGGGTCGATCCAGACCCGGCCCTGGCCGCACTTCAGCAGCGTAGCGGCCATCCGGCGTTGGTTCGAGAGGTCCGGCATCGGGCTAGGTCTCCCGGGTGTCCTTCGTGATCGGGTTGAGGACGTGAATGCCGCGTTTCCGGGCGGCCTCTTCGAGAACGAGGCGCTTCTGGGTGCCGACGGTCCGCGCAATGACCGCCGCCTCCTGGGCCGGGTCGATCCGACCGATCTCGACGACGGTCTGGACCACGATGGGACGGAAGCCCGTGGAGGTCCGGCCGCGGACGAGGCGCGGGGAACGGAATCCGATGCTCACGACCGTCGGCCGGTACCCGTAGTGCCGGCGCTGCTTGGACTGGAGCCCGCGCGGCTTTCGCCACGCGCCGTCGCGTCCGATGCGCCAGTACCGATGAGCAGCCTGCCGGACGAACAGCGGGCGGTGGGCGTCCTGGCCCCGGCGGAACGTCAGCAGGCGGGCGAGTTCCGGGGAGAGCTTCGGGCGCCTCGGCGGCGGGGTCTCCTTCGGCGCCTTCGCCTTCGGCTTGGGCGTTTCGACGCCGGCGGCCGGGGCCGCTGCTTTACGGGCGGAGCTTCGAGCCGCGCGCGGCTTCTTCACGGCCGGGGCGGTCTCCGTTGCGGTAGGGGTCGGCTGGGGCACGGTCTCCTCCGCGTCGGACGCCGGGGCGGTCTTCGGGTCCGTCATGCGCCCTCGGCGGCCCGGGGCCGCGCCTTGTCGACGATGTAGATGCCGTCTTGGAAGACCCGCGGGTCGTAGTCCCGGATCTTGGTCGTGCGTTCGATGTTCGCCGCGCTCTGGCCGACCCGCTCGATGTCGGGACCCGAGAGGATCACGAACTCGCCGTCGACCTTCGCCTCGACGCCGGACAGAATGGATGCCGTCCGGGGTACTTCTCGCCCAGGAAATTCTCGATGACGACGGAGCGGTCCTTGACGGCCACCTTCATGGGGAAGTGGGCCGCCACGACCTTCATCCGCGCCTCGAAGCCGTGGGTGACGCCTTGCGCCATGTTGGTGACGTGACGTTCCCAGGTGTTGATCAACGACCGGGCCTTCTTCCGCTCCGAGGGGACGAGGAGCGTGAGCGTGACCGCGTGTCCCTCGGTGGTCACCCGGAGGGCGCCGAGGGGGACCGGGCGGCGCACCTCTCCGTGGGGGCCCTTGAGGATGAGCATGTCCTGGTCGAGTCGGGCGGTCACGCCGGCCGGCAGGTCGACGCGGATTTCGCCCGGAGGAGGCGCGCCGGAGCTCTCAGAAGACATACGCGAGCAACCTCCCGCCGACCTTCTGCTCCCGGGCCTCGACCTGGGTGATCACGCCGCGGCTGGTCGACAGCACGAGCCGGCCGAAGTCCTGCGCCGGCAGGTACCGGCTCTCGAACTTTTCCAGGTCGCGGAGCCGGACGGCGAGACGGGGCTTGATGACGCCGCACGAGTTGATCCGCCGGGCCAGCTTCACCTCGTAGCTCCCGCCGCGGCCGTTCTGCACGAACGTGAAGCCGTCGATGTACTGGCTGGCCTGGAGGATGCGGAGCACCTCGCCGACGAGCTTCGAGGCCGGCGCGAGGGTCACGACCTGCTTGCCTTGCAGGTCGGCGTGCCGGAGCGAAACGAGAGCATCGTTGAGAAGATCTTGCTGCATGGTCAGCCCCTCACTGGTACTTCCTGAAGCCGAGGTCCATGGCCACTTCTCGGAAGCATTGGCGGCAGAGGTGGAGCCCGTAGCGTCGGACGATGCCGCGCTTGCGGTCGCAGCGCAGGCACCCTTCCTTCCTTCCGAACATCTTCTTGGGTTTCATCTTCACTCCAGGAGGGTCACGCCGAACTGCTCGACGAGGAACTTCCGGGTCTCCTCCGGGGAGACGCGGACGTGCGGGGGCAACGAGGCGGACTGGGCCCGTCGGTCCCGGACGCGCCAGCCGGCGCGGCCGATCTCCACGGAGATGTCCAGGCCGAAGATCCCGATGCCGGGGTCGTACTTCATGCCCGTGAAGTCGGTGTAATCTCGGATCCCGAACGAGAAGTTCCCGTCGGCGTCGATCGAATCGGGGTCGATCTGATTGTCCCGCGCCTCGAAGGCCCGGTGGAGGAACTCGGTCGCCGCCTCGCGGCGCAGGGTCACCTTCGCGCCGATCTCTTGCCCCTCCCGGATGCCGAAGTCCCGGTTCGTGGAGTGCGAGCGGGTGGCGACGGGCTTCTGCTTCCCGAGCATGGTGAGGACCTTCTCGGCCTTCGCCCGGCGTTCGCCGGACTCGCCCACGCCGATGTTGACGACGATCTTCACGACGCGGAGTTGGCGCCACCGGTTGCCTTCCGGAGTCGGAGTCGGCGGCGGGGGAACCGTGGACGTCGGGGCGCTCATCGGTTCAGCGCCTCCGGCAGCGTGATCTGGGGGCTGGTTTCCCCGACGACGAAGACGTACTGCTTGACCGTGGAGAACCCTTCCTTGAAGTGGACGCGGTTCGGCTGCGGGGAATTCAGGACCTCGACCTTCTCGATGCGAGCGAGCTCCCCAACGTGCGTGCCCCCCGCGACATACGCGAGGTGGCCCACCGCGAACGGTAGCCGGCCCAGGACCTTCTGGTCCGGGAGATGGATCTTGAGCGAGTCGCCGACCTTCCAGTCCACTCCCTCGGGAATGCGGAGGTTGCGTCCGTCGTGGAGCGTCACGACGAGCTTGCCCCCGTGGACGGTGGTCTTGCGCTGGATGCGGCCGATCTTCACCGACGCCTCCTCGGCCGGGATCGGGTAGAGGCGGAGCTTTCCGCGCCGGTCCTTGAATAGCCGGTAACAGGCGTTGAGCGGGGCAGCGAGCGTGAGTGTGTCCATGAGGCCGATGCCCCGGGCGAGGTCCGCCACCACCTTCCCATCGATGTGCACGACGCCGCTGCGAACGAGGATCCGCGCCTCGCGCGAGCTCTGGGCGATGTGCAGCACGTCACGAAGGACGAGCAGGAGGGGGATGGAGGCGTCCTGGGCGTGAGGGCCGGGGGACGGCCGTAGGATCCATTTCGTGCCCTTGCGGGGGACCGTCCAGACGCGCGGGGCGGCGCCGCGCTTGAGCCGGCGCGTCATTCGGGCTCCTCCGTCGCGGGTCGTGTCCTGCGCTTCTTGGGCGCCGGGGCGGCCGGCTGCTCCGCCTCATCGGTCTCCGCCTCGTGGGCGTCCGTCTCGGGGGGCGTCTCCGGCGCTTCCGAGGCCGGCAGTGCGGGCGTGGCCTCGGGCTCCTCGGCGGGTGGTTCCTCTGGAGGAACCTCCGCGGCGGAGACATTGAGGATCTTCCGGCGCCACGGGTCGGCGAGGTTGAGGCGCGTCAGGATCAGATGGCTCGTCCGGATCGGGAGCGGCTTGAGCTTCTGGTCGACCTTCTTGGTCGTCACGTTGTCGAGCGTGACGCGGAGGGAACGCATGTCGACCTTCGAGACCCGCTCCTCGCGTCCCTTGAAACTTCCCGAAATGATGCGGACGGTGTCGCCCTTCCGGAGCGGCAGCGCGCGGCGTTTGTACCGACTCCGCAGGTCGCGCGACAGGGCCACCGACATCTGGCGGTGCCGGTCGAACGGGGAGGCGTTGAAGCTCGCGCGCCGCTGCTTCCGGGGTTGAGTGGAACGGGAGTTGGACATTGGTTCGGCTCCCTCAGACGATGATCGACGAGGCCGCGGCGATGCGGGGCCATCGTTCGGCGGCCTCCTTTGCCACCGGGCCCTTGATCTGGAATCCTTGATCTCGCCGGTCTCGGTCGTGATGACCGCGGCGTTGTCCTCGAACTGGATGCGCGTGCCGTCCGCACGGTGGATCGGTACCTTCGAACGGACGATCACCGCATGGACGACCTGGCGGCGCATCTCCGGGGTCCCTTTCTTGACCGAGGCGATCACGAGGTCCGCGACCGCGGCGCGTGGGTAGCGGCGGTGGGTGCCGTGCCAGTTGCGGACGGCGATGATCTCGACGACCTTGGCGCCGGTGTTGTTGACGCAGTCGAGGCGGGCGCCTTTGGGAAGGCCACGGGTCCGGCTACCGGCGAGGCCCTTCATGCGGCCTCCTCCTTCGCCGCGGTCGCCGAGAGCGGAACGACGTCGTCGCCGCTCGTGCGGCGCGCGGCATCGCCGAGGTCCTCGACGATGCAGAACGTGACGGTCTTCGACAAGGGCCGGGTCTCGGCCACGCGGACCAGGCGACCTACGCGGACCTTGAGACACGGCGGGTCGTGCACCAGGTACCGGCGGCGCCGCTTCGCGTACCGCTCGTACTTGGGGATGCGTCGGAGGATCGTGCGCTCCACCACCGCGGTGCGTTGCATCGCGGTCGAGACGACGGTCGCCTCGAAGATCTGGCCCCGGACCGACAGGTGGCCGTGGAATGGGCAGTGCCGGTCGTCGCACGGTTCCTTGGGGGACCGAACGTCGAGCCCGATGTCGCGGGCCCGGCGAGCGCTCGGCTTAGGGGGTGGACTCATCGAAACCTCCGGCGACCGCCCAGAGCGAGCAGCTTGGTACGGTCTTCGGGGCGCACGCGAAGAACCTCGCCTATTAACGGTACCTCGTCGCCGTCCTTGACGAGGACCGCGCGGAGCCCGTTCTTCGGCACGCGACGCAACCGGCTCGCGCCGGCGCGGCGAATCAGGAGGGTGTGGAGCGTCTCGTCGGCCACGATGCCGTCCAACGGCAGCGGCTGGATGCCCGGGGCCTCGGTGATGTGTACCGGGAGGCCGATGATCTCCCCCAGCAGGGCGGGCGAGGAGGGGATCCGTGCCGTTTCTCCGTCGAGCGACATCCGTTCCCTTCTCCCGCTCCCTTACCGGGACCGCGCCGCGTTGGCCCGCTCGGAGAGCACCGTCAGCGCCCGAGCGACGTTCGTGCGGAGCGCGCGCAGGCGGCCCGGGCTCGGCGGCGCGCCGCCCATGGCGGCCGTACCCCGCTCGCGCAGTAGGTCGTTCTCGATGTCGGAGATCTTCTTCTCCAGGTCCTCGTCGGAGAGCGCCCGGAGGTCCTTCATTCGCAGGAGCGTCACGGGGTTCCCTCCACCGGTGGCGGGATGTCCGGCAGAGGAGGCACCTCGACCGACGGGAGCTGGACCACGGTTGTCTTGGGGCGCTCCTCCACGCCCTTCACGTGGATCTCGTCCGGCAGCCGGGCATTCGGGCCCATGATCCAGACCTTGACGCCGATGACGCCGGGCTTGAGGCGGGCCTGGGCGAATCCCTTGCCGATGAGGAGGATTGCCGCTTCCCCGCAGTACTTGATTGTGCCGGACTTGAACCGTTCCGTTCGGTGGCGCTCGCCGGTGAGCTTTCCGGAGAGAATGACTTGGCAGCCTCGCGCGCCCGCTTCCATGATCCGGCGCACGGTCGAGTGACCCGCGCGGCGGAAGTGCCAGCCGCGTTCGAGCGTGCCGGCGAGCTTCTCCGCCATCAACTGGGCGTTGAGGGCCGGCTGGCGCTCTTCCTGCACTTCGATCTGGGGGTTGTCGAGCTTGAACCGGTTCTGGATGTCTTGCGTCAGTTGCTTGATGAGCTCGCCGCGCCGGCCGATGATGATACCGGGTCGCTCGGTGATCAGCGTGACGCGAGTGCCCATCGGCGTCCGCTGGATATCGAGGCCTCCGAATCCCGCACGAGCGCTCTGTTGGATGAGGAAATCCTTGAGCAGGACGCGTCGTGTGGCCTCTTCGATGACCTTGCGCTCGCTCGACATTACGAGGCCTCCTTCCGTTCCCCGAGCACGATCTCGACGTGGGTGGTCTGTTCGTTCCACGCCGTGGCGCGCCCCTGGGCACGCGGCATGCTCGCCTTCTGGATGCGGCCGCGCGAGGACGCGGCGACCTTGATGAACAGCCGGTCGGTGTCGAGTCCCTGGAACTCCGCGTTCGCCTCGGCGTTCGCGAGGATCCCGATCAGGGCTTCGCAGACCTTCTTGGGGTAGCGGCCCGGTCCGACCCCGCGTTTGTGGGCCGTCTCTTGGTTGTAGCGACGGAACGGAATGGCCCGCTTGAGGGCGATCGCGTCCTCGAGGACCTTGCGGGCCTTCTCGAGGTCGAGGCCCCGGATCGCGTTCAGAACCTCGTAGGTCTTCTTGGGCGACATCGCGAGCTCCTGTCCCCGGGCCCGAGCGACGGAGACGCCGGTCTCCGCCTGGTACGTGTAGCCTCGATCCGTCATGGTCGATCCCTCACTTGAGCGGCATGAACTTCGAGGACCGCGTCGCGCCGACGCCGGGTCCCGAGTGCTTCTCGAATCGGCGGGTCAGGGAGAACTCGCCGTAGTAGTGGCCGATCATCTCCGGCCGTACCTCGATCTCCTTGAACTCCTTCCCGTTATGGACGGCCACGTGGCGGCCCACGTGCTGCGGAAGGACGAGAACGTCTCGACAGTGCGTGCGCACGGCCTTGCCGTCGGTCGCCTCGGTGAGCTTCTCCAGGAACCGGCGCTGGTCCGCGTTGAACCCGCGGCGGATCGACCGGCGCTGCCGGGCGGGCAAGAGCTTGGCCAGGTCCTCCAGGCTGAGCTGTTGGAGCTCGGGGAGGGTCTTGCCGCGGAGGGTGAATTCCCGCTTCCGGCGGACCTCCCCCTTCTTCGCCTTGCGTCCCTTCGGCATGATCAGCTACCCCCGCCCCGGCGGCGCCGGGAGTGCTTGCGGCGCGGGGAGAATCGGCCCACCTTCTGGCCGGGCCACGCGCCCGAGCCGACCGTGCTTGGTCGGCCGACGTGCTGGTGCGCGCCTCCGCCGTGGGGATGATTGACGGGATTCATGGCTACGCCGCGGACGTGGAACGGGGGCCGGGCGATCGACCTGAACGCATTGACCTTCTTGCCGGCCTTGATGAACGGACGCTCGAGGCGCCCGCCTCCGCCGACGCCCCCCACTTGGGCGCGGCAAGTTTCGAGGAATTGCTTGAACTTGCCCGAGGGCAGCTGGATGGTGACCTCGCCACCCGTGTGAGCCACGACGAGCGCGCTGGCCCCCGCGGCCCGAACCAGGCGTCCGCCATCGAACGGCTTGACCTCCAGGTTCGAGACCAGCACGCCGTCGGGGATGCTCTGGAGAGGGAGGAGACTTCCGCGGACCACGGGCCCGGCATTCAGCGACACGGTGTCGCCGGTGGAGATCCCGGCCGACGCCAACATCTGGATCTCTTCCCCGGCGGGACCGCGGACGACCACCACCGAGGCCGAGCGACCCGGGGCGTGCTCGAGCGACTCGACCTGGCCGTTGCCCGAGACGCTGGGCGGCGGGTGGTAGACGGCCCCGTGATGCCGGTGGCTCGGGGACCTGTACGGCCCGGTACCGGCGCCTCGCCGGCGGGACTTGATGCGCTTTCCCATCAGAACACCCCGGCGCGCGCGCCAATGTCTTCGGCGGAGTATTCGGGCTTGAATCGGACCGTGGCGATCTTGCCCGTGCGGACGATCTTGATCGTGATCTTCGCCACCTTGCACTGGTAGAGGTCTTCGACGGCGTGCTTCACCTGAGCCCGGCTGGCGCGTCGGTCGACGGCGAACTCGAGCTTGTTCATCCGCTCCATCTCGTCCATCGCTTTCTCGGTGACGTACGGATGGAGGATCACGCGGTGGCGGAGCTCGGTCATTCGACCCCTCCTTCGAGCCGCACCGTGAGCGCGGTGAGGGCGGCGTGGGAGAAGATCGTCAGCCGGCCCGGGTCTCCGCCCGGGGCCAGGTCTTCGGTGCCGAGCCGACCGATCGGCACGACATCGACGCCGGCGAGGTTGCGGAAGCCGAGGGCCTTCCCGGGCGCGCTCGTCACGACGAGCAGGCTCGAGGGCTCGCGTCGGAGTCGGCCCCGGCGCTTCCCGCGTCCGGCCCGAATGTGGGTCCCGTCCCGGGCCCGGTCCACGTCGCCGAGCAACCCGAGGCGCTGAAGGAACTCGCTCGCGGTCTTCGACGAACTGACCGCCTCGATGGGATCTTCGACGACCACCGGGAGATGGGTATCGTCCGCGACGCGGTGACCCCGGCCCCGGACGATCTTGAGGTCGCGGGTGGCGGCGAGGGCGGCCGCGAAAGCGCCCTTGCGTTCCTTAGTGTTGATCTTCTTTCGCCAGAGCTTCTCGATCCGTGGAGGATGAGCGGGGCGACCGCCGACCGTATTCGGGGCTTGGGCGCCTCGCATGGAATCCATCAATCGAGGAGTACGGGCGACGCCCTTACCCTTCCCGGACCACCGGGTGGAATGGCGGAGTCCCGCCGTGGGCGTGGTGCCGTGGGGTTGGATCCGATGGGACTGGGCGGCGACGACGGCTCGGCGGATCAGGTCGGGGCGAACGGGGACCGAAAAAGCGAGCGGGAGCGTCACGGTCTGCCCTGGCGACCCGGTGAGAGTGACCACGTGGACCCGGTGATGTGGGGCCGAGTGCGCGGCCGGCTCTGTGGAGCCAACGGATGGCTTCGGCGCGCTCATACACCCTGCTTCGACGCGGTGCTCAGGAAGCGGATATCGACCTTCTCGACGCTCGCGATGTGGCTGCGGATCGGCATCCGGAAACGAAGGAGACGCTTCGACGGGCCGGGAACCGTCCCGTGGACGATGACGCAGCTCGAGCGAACTGAGCCGTAGTGGAGAAAGCCGCCTTTCGGGGTGACAACGTCGGTCTTCGGATCCTGAACGATCTTGAGCAGCCGGAGGTTGTAGATGGTTCGCTTGTGGTACCCCATCTGACCGGCCTGCGGGATCCGGTACGTAACGAAGCTCGGGTTGTGCGGTCCGAGGGTACCGATCATCCGCCGGTGCTTCGAGTTCTTGTGAGGTTGGAGATGCACTCCCCACCGCTGGATATGTCCCTGGAATCCCTTGCCCTTGGTGACGCCGACGAGGTCCCAGAACTCGCCCTCCTTGGCGATCTGGTCGATGGTGACCTCCTTGCCGAGTTGGGTCAATGCGAACGATCGACGGTCCTCGAAGCCGTCCCCCGATACCCGGACCTCGAAGATGTCGGGGGTCTTGGAGCTCACGCCGGTCACCAGCCACGGTTCGGTGTGGGCGATGAGACGGACATCATCGGCAGGCGCTGTCCGGAACGCATCGACCTTGGTGGTCTCGCTGGCCGGATGGCGAGGGATGGCGCGGTCGACCTCGTCGTGCGTCTCCTCGGCCCAGACCTCCCCGACAACGCGGCTCCCATACGGGTCGTCCCGGTAGAGCCGGGCGCCGACCACGTGGATCGGGGGAGTCTCGATGACGGTGACCGGAACCGAAACTTCCTGTCCGGCCGTGGTGGAGCGCTTTCGATAATCTACGATGAAGGCGTGGGTCATTCCGACCTTGAAGCCGGCGAAACCTTCGATGGTCGGCTGTTTGGGGCCGGGCGGCCAGGTCCGGATCCTAGGTACACTGCGCGACGAGCGAGAACGGGGGGAGTAGCCGAGCGAGCCTCGGCGAGGTCGGTGTCGGCGGGCCATCGATTTGGAGCGTCTTTCGCCTCCGGTGGGGGCGGGGGAGAAGGGTGCTATATTTAAGCCCAACCAAGAACGTGATTTCACGTATCTCCGTCACGCGATTCTCCGTCTAGGATTTCCTTGCGAACGCGCTCCGGCTCGGACGCGCGCGTAGAGAAACGGAATCGCACCACGGACTGACCCGAAGGCCCCGGCCCCCGAACGGTTAAGGCCCCCGGAGCGAACCGGTAACGTGGCCGACCCAATCCCGGTCCGGCTCGAGGACGTGGGCGCGGCGGCGCAGCGGATCTCGGGCGTGGTCCGTCGGACCCCTTTGATCCCGGCGCCCGCCATCCCAGGGCTCCTGTCCACCGGCGTCTACCTCAAGCTCGAGAACCTCCAGCTCACCGGCTCGTTCAAGCTCCGCGGCGCCACCAACCGCATTCTGTCTCTGTCGGCGGAGCAAGCGGCGCTCGGCGTTGTCGCCGCGTCGGCCGGCAACCACGCGCAAGGAGTAGCGTACGCCGCCCGGTATCGGGGGATTCCCGCGACGATCGTGATGGCACGCGGCGCCACTCCCTCCAAGGTCAGCGCGACGCGGGCACTCGGCGCGCGGGTCGTGTTCCACGGCAACGATTTCGAGGAGGCCGACGAGGAGGCCCTCCGGCTATCGCGAGAAAAGGGGCTCGTCTATGTACATCCGTTCGAGGACCCGGAAGTCGTCGCGGGTCAAGGGACCATCGCGCTCGAAATCCTCGACGACCTTCCGACGACGAAGCGAATCATCGCCGGAGTCGGAGGAGGGGGACTCCTTGCAGGAATCACCGTGGCCGCAAAGGAGATGGACCCCGCAGTCGAGATCGTGGGGGTCCAACCGGTGGGAGCCGATACCCTTCGCGCCTCGATGGATCAGGGCCGAGTCGTGGTCGGGGGACGTCCGAACACGTTCGCCGACGGCCTCGCGACTCGGCACATCGGGGACCTCCCGTTCCAGATCTTCCAGCATTTCGGGATCAAGGCCGTCAGCGTGGATGATCGGACCATCGCCCGAGCGGTGTTCTTACTGCTCGACAGCGCGAAATTGCTGGCCGAAGGAGCTGGGGCCGCCCCGCTCGCGGCGCTGCTCGAGCACCCCGAGCTCCTCGAGAACGGTCCGACCGTGCTGGTCATCAGCGGCGGAAATCTCGACCCCTTCCTTCTCGACCGGATCCTCTGGATTGGATTGTCGGCGGAAGGCCGGTTGTTACGCATCCGTGCCTCCTTGCGCGACAAACCGGGACAACTGGCAGAGATGCTCACCATCGCCGCCGGTCTCACCGCGAACGTGCGGCACATCGTGCACGACCGGGAGTCCCCCGATCGTCCCCCGGGCGAGGTGATCGTGGAGGTCGAGCTCGAGGTACGCGATGCGGCGCATGCCACCGAGATCCTCCAGGCCTATCGCGACAAGGGCTGGAACGTCATGACCGTCGGGGCCGGCGACGCCCAGGCTGCCGCCGTATCACGCTGAGACCGCCCGGACCGGCCCCTGACAAACGGGTATATACACACCGGCGCATCGAACCCGTGTGGAGACCGAGCGGGACGGCGTGGACCATGCGGCCACCGTGCCTCCACGCCTGTGGACCGTCGAGGAAGCCAATGCCCGGCTCAACGAGCTTCGGGCGTTGCTGCCTCAGTTGAAGGCGTGGGCCACCCGCCTCGGTGTCGTCCACGAGGAACTCCAGCGCCTCGCTTCCTTCTGGGGCAAGGAGCTCGAGTCCAACGACAACCCGGACTTCGCCCTCCGCCACCGGCTGGACGAGGAATGGCAGAGCCTGAGCCGGCGGCTCGAACAGGAGGTACTGCGCCTCCACGAAGAGGGCATCGAGGTCAAGGATCTCGAGGTCGGACTCGCCGATTTCTATGGCCGCCTGGAGGGAGAGGTCGTGTTCCTGTGTTGGCGGCGGGGCGAGGAAGAAGTCGGTTTCTGGCATCCGCTCCAAGGGGGGTACCGCAATCGGCGTCCGCTCCCCAATTCCCGAAGGGCCGCGCCGCGGCCCCGCGGCGGATCCGCGTAGCTCTGTTTTCCGCTCCGGTCAAGCCGCTACATCGGTTCGACCGGTGACTGGGCCCGGACGAACTCGGGCACGACGAGGATCAGCACCACGAGCCCGACCGGCAACGCGGTGAGGGCCGAGAGGGTCGTGGCCTGGTTGATGACATCGATGCCGAGGAGTGGCAACGCGAACGGAGCCGCCATCGCCGAGACACCCCCCACGATGACGAGCGGAAGTCGGTCCCGCCGAGCAGCGACCACGCCGAGGCCGGTGAGGAGGGCGGAGATCCACAACACACCGGTCCCGGACCAAACGGTCGACACGAAGGTCTCCAGGTCCGGGAAGGACGTCGTGTCGATGATGTTCACGGTCGAACCGTTCGACCGGCTGAGCTCGAACTGGAGCGCGTCCGGGCTTCCGGTGAGGCTCGAGTAGACCGGCGAGTAGAACAGTTCGACCTGAACGTTTCCATATCCCATCGCCCCGGCGGTGACGTCCACGCCGCCGTACGGCACTCCCGGTACCGAGAACACGCCCGTGGGCGCCGACACGTTGACGTTGAACCCGTTTTCCCCTTGCACATCGACCCAGGCGCCGGGCAGTCCGGAGGGTGAAACTGTCCCGCCGACGGTCAGCGTTCCCGGCCGCAAGGCGTCACTGCCCACCCACGCAAAGATCCCTCCAAGAGCCGCGAGGAGCAGCGTCACCGCGAGCAGGAGCGCGAGCACGGCGGGGCGCCGCCAGCGACTGGGCGGCGAAGGGACGGGGGTGGGGGGATATAGGCCCGGATAGACTTCCCAGCTGTAGAGGGGGGCCGGTTCCCGGGGCGCCACGAACGGGAGCGCGGAGCCGCATTGGGGACACCGCGTGTACGAGGTGATGAGAGGGTACGGCGTGTACGCCGTCAACCGCGCGCCGCACTTCGGGCACCGCAGGTCGACCGGCGTCGCCATCCGGTCTCTCCACGCGGCCGGGGCTCTAAAGTTTTCACCCGCGCGCTCGCGAAGCCGCATCTCCGGGTCGTCGGGCTCGACGACGGCCCCTTCGTGCGGTCGGCCCGCCGGGCCGCCCTCGTCGGCGTGATCTTCTCGGCGCCCAACTACGTGGAGGGGATTCTCCGAACCTCGGTGGCCATCGACGGGACCGACGCCACGGACCGGATCCTATCGTTGCTGGGCGACTCGCCGTTCCTCGACGGCGTGCGGGCGGTGCTTCTGGATGGCATCGCGGTCGGCGGGTTCAACCTGATCGACTTGGACCGGCTGCACGAGCGGCTCCAGCGACCGATCGTCACGGTCACCCGACGGCCCCCGGATTTCCCGGCCATCCACGCGGCCTTGCGAAAGTACTTTCCCCGCGATGCCCCGGCCCGGTGGCGGCTGGTCCGTGCCCACCCTCTCTTCCGCCTCTCGACGCCCGAGGGAAACCCCTTGCGCGTCAGCGCGGTGGGCTGCACGCGCGCGGAGGCCGCGGCCATCGTTCGTCGCACGACCGTGCGCGGCAACCTTCCCGAGCCTCTCCGACTCGCGCGTTTGGTCGCTCGCGCGATCGCCGGACCGCTCAAGGAAGCGCGGCCGAGTCGGAGCGGGGCGCGAAAGATTAAGCCTCCCGCCCGGCATGCGCGGACGGGCCTGTAGCTTAGCTGGGACAAAGCACTGGCCTTCTAAGCCAGCGAACTCGGGTTCAAAGGCCGGCGGGAAGTGCCCTTCCTTCCGGCGGAAACTCCCGACAGGCCCGCTCGCCCTTCAGGTCGGCTCGGCGCTGCCGACGAGCGCGGTGCACTTCGCACAGAGGAGTCCCCTCGGCCCCGGCGGGATCGAGTCCCCGCAGAGCGGGCAGGTGGCCCGAGCGTCCGCCGCCGCGAGGAGCTCCGCGACACTGGTCCGGAGCAGTGGGTTCGCGGGCGCGCCGGCGGGAGAGGGGGCGACCCGGGGGCGCTCGGGAGACGGCACGACCGCCTCGAGTTGGGGGCGGTACTGCCCGGTCCGGCGGTCCAACGTGACCAACCCCCGGGCCCGGAGGGTTTCGAGGCTCGACGTCGCTCGCTCGCGGACGCCGCCGAAGACCGGCGCGAGGTCGATCGCCGTGACGCCCCGGGTCTCGAAGACCACCTCGAGGGCCCGTGCGTTCGGGAGCGACACGTCCCCGCGAGCGACGTATCGGTCGATGGCGTGGGCGACGCGCGCCGACCGTCGCACGTGGGCCACCGCGCGCAGGCGGCCGTGTCGGAGGTCGGGGAGCAACCCATTGTCGATCAGGTCGAGCTCGTACCGCGCGCGTTCTTCGGCGAAGTAGAGGAGGACCGCGGTCGAGAAGGGAACGACGCCGGTCCGCCGGACGAATTGCGCCCACTCCGGCAGCAAGAAGAGATCGGTCCGAGGCGCTCTCGTGGGCACGCCGCGGACCGCTTCCAGGTCCTGGAGCGCGGACCGGGGGAGGTAGGTCTCGCGCAGGAGGAGTCGGGCCATGGCTCGCACCGGGCCGGCGCCGGGGTCGAGGGGGACGAGAACGACCGAGCCGTCCTCCTCGATCGAAATTGACCGGGCGGGGCGCAAGAACTCCCACGCCGGGTCGGTCGCGGAGGCCTGGGGAAACTCGAGGGTCAGCTGGTCGAAGGGGGTCTTGGAGAGCAGGGCGTGGAGGATCGACGGGTACTCCGTCCCATCGACGTGTGGAACGAACGAGGTGATCTTCTCGCGCCGCCGGGCGCGGTACTCTCCGAAGGCCCGGTCGAGCGCGTGTCCGGAGTAGCTGTCGTGAATCTCCGGGGCTCCCAGACCGGCGACGGCGTGGAGCTCATCCTTCGTGGCGCCCGTCATTCCGTCTCCGTTCGTCGAGAAGCATTTCGTAAAGGGCCATAAACCGAGTGGCGGTCCGCTCGATCGACGCTTCCCGGCGAACGTACTCGATTGCGGCGTGGCGGAGCCGGTCGCGTTCGGAGCCGCTCGCGAGCAGGTCAGCGATCGCGTGCGCCAGTGCCCCGTCGCCGTTCGCCGGCACGAGCTTGCCCGTGACTCCGTCCTCGATCAGCTCGGCCGGGCCCCCGACGTCGAAGGCCAAGCATGCCGCGCCGCAGGCCATGGCCTCCAGGAGCGCGATCGACGAGGTGTCCGAGGTCGACGGCAGCACGAACAGTTCCGACTGGGCCAGAAGGGAGGCCTTCTCTTCCTCGGCGACCGGCCCGACATAGCGGACTCTTCCCGAGAGCCGGGGGTCGTTGCGGAGCCGCTCCCGCACGCGGCCCTCTTCGGGGCCGGCGCCGGCGATCAGGCCGGCAAAATCCTCCCGGCCGCTCAGGTCGGCCAACGCGTCTAGGTAGCGATGGACCCCCTTGTCGATCGTCAGGCGCCCGAAGTACGTCACGAGCGGAGACGCGGGCAGGCCGCAGCGCTCCCGCCAGTCCGGCACGGGAATGCCCGGGTGGAAGCGCTCCACCTCGATACCGTTCGGCACGACCTCCACCGGTCGGCGGAACGGCTTCTTGCTGTGCTCGACCACCCAGTTCTTCGTCGGCAGGCTGGGAACGGTCGTGACGTCGCAGCGGTAGTAGGAGCCGAGCGCGTACCAGGAGGCGACACGGAAGAAGAATCGGATCGGCAGGGTCCGGGGGAAGCTGCCGCGCATCTCCCAGACATTGGTGTGGAACGTGCCCACGAGCGGCTTCCGGAGGTGCCGGGCGGCGAGGAACGCCGTGCTCCCCATGATGCCCGGCGTGTGGAGATGCAAGACATCGAACCGGCGGAAGTTTCGCCCCCGTAGTTGCGAGAACGGGAACAGCCCCCACCGGTACTGTCCGTAGAGGGGCACCGGCAGGGAGCGGCAGCGGACGGTCGTCACTCCGTCGGCCGAGGTTTCCTCCTTCGGGGCCCCGCCGGCGGGGCTCGGGGTGAATACCGTGACGGGATGACCGAGCTCGGTCAGCTCCCGGGCGAGCGCGCTCGTGACCGTCGCGACGCCGTTGCGCGTCGGGAGATAGCTGTCCGTGAAGAATGCGACTTCCATCGATCCTACCAGGGAACGGGGTCAGCTCACGGTATTAAACGAACGTTGGAGTCGCCGCAGGTCCCGGTCCTCGAGGGTTCCCGGGTCGACCGAGGCGACGAAGGCCGAACCAGTCCGGGCCACCTGCGCGGTGACGAAGTTGACGAACTTCAGCGTCGTGTCCAGCGAGTACTCGGTGCTCATGACCTCCAGGGCGTCCAGGTAGACGAGGGCTCCGCCGGTGGCCTCCGTAGCTTCCTTGATCCGACCGCCGAGTCCACCCGGGTCGAGCTCCCCTTCAGAGGCGCCGAGGCCTGGACTCGGGAGCGCCAGCCGAAGGACCTCGATCCGGTTCCGGGGGACGCCCGCGAACTCGGGCGGGTTCGTGGTGACGCAGAGGATGCGACCGTACTCCCCCCCGGCGCGGCTCACGAAGGTCAGTGCATGCCGGGGGCGGTCCTCTCGGAACAGGTAGCTACTGCCGCGGGCGAGTCGGGGGATCGATTCCGGTTCCGGCCGCGAGCCCGTGGGTGGCCGGAGCAGAGCGCCCCAGGCCGGGCGGCGCGGGGGGCCGAGAATGTTCCTCCGCTTCGCCGAGACGTCGTCCCGTATCCGGGCCAGGCGGCTCTCGACGAGGACGCGGATCTCCCCGACGGTGTGTCCGCGGCCCACGTGCGAGAGCACCTCCCGGAACGCTTCACGGAGCCCCTCTCCGTAGCCCTCGGAGTAGGCGTCGGCGTACTCCTCGTCGGGCGGAGCCCCCTCGGTGGGCGGCGCGGGGGATGTGGATTCGCTGGGGCGTTCCGTCACGCTCGAGCGCGCGACGGGTCGGGGGAGAGAGGCGGCGCCGGGGCCGGTTCGGCCGCCTGACCCGCTCTCGGTCCCGTCCCGGCCTCCTCCTTGGGCGCGAACTTGTATCCGTAATGGATGACGCCGGCGGCCCCTTCCTCCCGGAGCTTCCGGAACGTCGCGTGGACCTTGAGTCCGATCTTGACGTCCTCCGGCACGACGTTCACGATCTGACCGGTGAGGAGGGGCCCCTCGACGGCCCTCACGATCGCGAGCGCGTACGGAACCTGCATCTCGAAGCCCAAGGCCGGTTCGTGCACGACGGAGTAGGTGACCACTTCGCCCTCGCCGGAGAGTTGGAACGGCTCCATCTTCCCGAGCGATTGACGGTGCGTCGTACACGTCGGGCACACCGGACGAGGCGGGAAGTAGACCGTCGCGCAGACGCTGCATCGGGAACCGCTGAGGTTGTATCGCCGAGGGGTCTCTCGCCAGAAACGTGCGATCGTCATGATGTGCTCCCTCAGTTCACCCGTTCCACGACCGTTACGACGCTGGTCGCCCCGGTCCCGCCGACGTTGTGCGCCAGCCCGACCTGCGCCCCGCTGACCTGTCGCTCCTTCGCCTCGCCGCGCAGCTGACGAACCAGCTCCACGACCTGCGCGACTCCCACCGCCCCGAATGGCCGTCCCTGCGCTTTGAGGCCACCGGAGGTGTTGATCTGCGTCGGGCCCTTACCGAAGAAACGTCCGTCGCGCATCGCCACGCCACCCTCCCCTTTCGCCACGAAGCCCAGGTCCTCGAGCGCGACGAGGCCGGCGATCGAGTACGCGTCGTCGATCTCGGCGACCTGGATGTCCGACGGCTTGTGCCGGGCCTGGCTGAAAGCGCGCTTTCCCGCGAACACCGTAGAATCCAGCGTGGTCAGGTCGCGCCGGTGGTGGAGGGCCATCGTGTCACACGCCACCTGGCTCGCCGCGATCTTGACCGGTGTATCGGTATATTTCCGTGCGCTCTCCAGTGGGCCGAGCAGCACCGCGGCGGCGCCGTCCGACAGCGGAGAGCAATCGAGGACGCCCAGCGGGTCGGCGACGACGCCGGAATGGAGGACCTGGTCGAGGCTCACCTTGTTCCGGAAATGCGCGAGCGGGTTCTTCGAGGCCATCAGGTGGTCGTGCACGGGGAGCGCGGCCAGGTCCTCCCGTCGGGTGCCATACTCGTGCATGTGCTTCCGCGCGACCATCGCCCAGAGCGACGGCAGCGTCGCGCCGAAGACGAGCTCCCACTCCGTGTCCGCGGTCGCGTCGACGATCCGGCTCGCCTCGGTGTCCGAGACGTCGGTCATCTTCTCTGCGCCGCCGACCACCACGAAATCGTAGGCGCCGCTCGCGACGGCCAGGTACCCCTCGTGGAGCGCCAGGGCGCCCGAGGCGCCGCCGGCTTCGACCCGGATCGCGGGCAGGTGGTGGCCCGCGAGGCCCGCGTAATCGAGGATGAGCGGGGCGATGTGCTCCTGTTCGAGGAACGCGCCGCTCGCCATGTTGCCGAGGTAGAGGCCGCCCAGGTCGTGGGACGACAGCTTCCCGTCGACGAGCGCCTGGAAGCCGGCCTCGATACCAATCTCCCGGAACGACCGGTCCCAGAGCTCCCCGAACTTGGTCATCCCGATGCCGAGGATCGCGACGTCGCGCATGCTCAAGCCTCCCCGCCCATGTCGATCTTGCCACGGAACTTCGCATAGACCGAGTAGGAGAGTTCGACCCCGCTGTCCAGGAAGTACTGCACCGGAAGGCCGAAAGAGCGGTCGTAGCTCGCCAGCGCGTCGGTGACGGTCATGTCGAAGGCGTCGGACCCCGCGCCGGATCCATACCCGACGACGAGGATCCGTTCCCCCGGCTTCGCGTGGTCGAGGACATTCGCGAGGCCGATGAGCGCCGCGGCGGAGTAGGTGTTCCCGATCCGCGGGGTCACCATTCCGTACTTCATCTGCTCGTCCGTGAAGCCGAGCTGGGTCCCGATCCGACGGGGGAATTTGCCGTTGGGCTGATGGAACACGACATGTGTGTAGTCCTTCGTCGTAGTGCCGGCGGCCTTGAACATCGATTTCGCACACTCACTCACGTGGCGGAAGTAGGCGGGCTCCCCGGTGAATCGTCCGCCGTGGCTCGGATAGCGCTGACCCTCCCGACGCCAGAAATCCGGCGTATCGGTGGTGTACGACACGGTGTGGTTCACCGTGGCGATGACGTTCTCCCGGCCGATGACGAGCGCTCCGCCGCCGGCGCTCGCCGAGTACTCGAGCGCGTCCCCCGGCGCTCCTTGCGACGTGTCGGTGCCAATCGCGACGCCGTACCGGATCATCTCTGATCGCACGAGACCGAGACAGGTCTGGATCGCCGCCGTGCCCGCCTTACAAGCGAATTCAAAGTCCGCCGCCGTGAGGTTCGGGGTTGCGCCGACCGCATGCGCGACAATCGTCGCGGTGGGCTTGACGGCGTAGGGATGCGATTCGCTCCCGACGTAGAGCGCGCCGATCTCCTGCGGGTCGATCTTTCCCCGAAGGAGGGCCACGCGCAGCGCCTCGGTACTGATCGTGATCGTGTCCTCGTCCGGGGCGGGCACGCTCTTGCGCTCGATGTTCAGCGCCAGGCCCATCGCGACCCCATCGACCCCCCAGACCTGGCCGATCTCGGCGGGCGTAATGCGGTAGCGCGGTACGTACACTCCATAGCTCACAATGCCGGCTTCCATGTGCTGCATGTTTGGATCACAACTCCTCGAGACGGCGCAGGACGTCCGCGGGACCGAGCGAAGTCGCGAGGAGCGGAATGTTCTCCACCTCGCTCAGGCGGATGGCGAGCGGGTCGATCCGACCGGGGTTCGAGAAGATCACCGCCGCGGGCTTGAGCGGGTGGGCGCGGACCGCCACCATCGGAGAGCGCCCGTACTTCACGTTCGAGAAGATTAACGCGCGCTGGGTGGTCCAGCCGTAGACCTCAACGAACCGGGACGCATCCATCGACAGGATCGCGCGCGGGGCGTCCAGCAACGTGTACCCATGAATGTCCCGGAGGAGGTCGACGGTGCTGGCCGGTTTGGCGTCCAGGAGTTCGGCGACCGATTTGAGGGGGATCGCCACCGCGAATTCCCGCATTCCGAGGATCCCTTCGGTGTGGGGTCGGCTCCCCAGTCGCTGGGCGATCCGGCGCCCGCTCCGTGTATCGATTTCGAGGAGCGCATCGACGTAGTGACGGATGAAGGTCGCGCCGGGGCTCGCTCGCCGCTCGGCCTCGTAGTCGGAAATCACGGACGGCACCGTGTCAAGGGCCTTCGACAGTTCTCGTTGCGAGACCTGGAACCCCTCGCGCCATTTCCGGAGCGTTCGTCCCGGATGAGGCGACAGGACCACCTCGCCCGCGATCTTCTCGCGTAGCTCGGCCGCCACGGCTCCGCCGACTTCCGGGCGGGTATAAAGGGTTGGTCCTTGTTGTCGTCCAATGGGTTCGACACCCATCGAAGTCCTCGCCGAGAACGACGGCCCGGACAGGAGTGGACTGGGCGAGACTTTCCGGTGCCGGAGGCGGCCCCTCCGGACCCTTTGAACTCGCGACCTCTACCTTGCCAAGGTAGCGATCTTCCGCTGATCTACCAGCCCACCGGGGCGGCGGAGGGCGGCCGGACAATAAGCACTTCGCCGCCAGACGCGCCGCCTTGCGCTTGGTCGGAAGAGTTAATGGGGATGTGGCCCGTCCGCGGCCACCGATGGCCGAGGACAGCTCGCCGGGCGAGCCAATCACTACGCTGCTCAAGAGCAGTAGGGACCTGCTTCGTCCCGAGGAGATCGTGCGGGAGGCGATCCGGGATGTCGTGAAGGACGAGATCCGGCATCACCTCGAAAAGACGCTCAAGGACGACCCGAAGCTCGCTCACGACCTTCGCGATGGCGTCCGGGCGCTGCTCGAGGCCCGCGCGATGGAATACGCCGCGCTGCTCCGCGTCGGTGCCCTGACCGCGAGGCTGGGTTTGGCCGCCGTGCCTCCGGAGATCCGAAGCAAACTTACCTCCGAGGTCGTCGAGCTTTTCAGCCGGGAACTGGGCCAGATCGTCGAGAAGTCGCTCTGAGTTTCCGCCCATGCTGCCCGACGA
The DNA here is from genome assembly GCA_963787975.1 of uncultured Thermoplasmata archaeon. Taxonomy (GTDB): domain Archaea; phylum Thermoplasmatota; class Thermoplasmata; order Lutacidiplasmatales; family UBA184; genus JAKIWV01. The sequence goes on along the minus strand of CAWBEU010000002.1, from coordinate 3,382 downwards.
AGTGCGCATCTACGAGATCAAGCGGGTTGACGTCGAGGGCGCGATCGTCCTGGACGGGTTTCCCTCCGTTGGCCTGGTGAGCTCGATTGTCGCGAACTACCTCATCGATACGCTCGAGATGGAGCAGATCGGTATCGTCGAGTCCCCCTCCTTCCCGACGGTGTCCTTGGTGAGGGACGGCAAGCCGCAGCACCCCGTCCGCATCTACTCGGGCACTCCGCCGCAGGGGCGGAACGGCCGGGTCGCGGATCGGATCGTGGCCTTCATCTCCGAGTTCCAGCCGCCGCCGAACGTCATCCATCCCCTCGCCACCGCGATCCTCAACTGGGTCCAGGAGCAACGGTGCGCCCTCTTGGTCTCCCCCGAGGGACTGGTCGTCGAACCGGCGCCGGGTATCAAGGAACACCGGCGGCCCACGAAGGTGCCGGAAGTGCGGGTGTACGGCATCGCGAGCACGCGGCGGGCCCAGGAGCTCTACATCGAACCAAACGTGACCCCGTTCATGGAGGGCGTGATCACCGGGATTGCCGGCGTGTTGCTCAACGAGGGCCGCCGGAGGGGATTCGACGTTCTCACCTTCCTCGCGGAAGCGAACCCCGAGTACCCGGATGCCCGGGCCGCGGCCAAGATCATCGAAACGATCAACCACATCCTCCTGCGATCGACCCTCGACCCCGAGCCGCTGATCCACGAGGCGGAGCGGATTGAGCAGCAGCTCTTGACGATCCAACGGTCCGCCCAGGAACACCCGCGCCCCGAGCGACCGGCCACCCCTCAGTCGGCGCCGATGTACCGCTAGCGCCCTACGATGCGCGAGCCCGGGCCCTCGGGCCGGACTTCCGGCGCGGAACCCCGGTCAACGGTTTCGTCCGCGTCTCCGTCGCCGGGATCCGGCTGAGCAGCTCCCGCACGCCGGCGACGAAGGCGTCGATGTCCTGGGGCGAGGTGTAGAGGTAGAACGACGCCCGGATGCTGCCGGGGAGACTCCGCTCGCGGTACCGCGAGTGCACGCAATGCATCCCGGACCGGACCATGACCCGGTAGCCCTCGTCGAGGAAGAGCGCGGCGTCGTTCGGGTCGATGCCGTCGAGGGTGAACGAATAGATGCTCGGCCGTTGATCGGGGTCCTGCGGGCCGAGGAGATGCACTCGCGGCTCGTCGGCGAGCGCGTCCGTCGCGCGCGCGTTGACTGACCGGTCGTGCGCGTCCACGGCGTCGAGGCCGACCTGCTCCAGGTACCGGAGGCCGGCCACCGCCCCGAGCACGCCGGCGTAGTTCTGCAGGCCCGCCTCGAACCGGTGCGGCGGCGGCCGGAGCCGGTGCTCCGTCAGCGTCGTCCATTCCACCGTCTCTCCCCCCACGACGAGGGGAGAGAGGCGCGCCAAGCGCTCGGGAGCTCCCGCGAGGAGCCCGGTCCCGCTCGGGCCGAGCATCTTGTGGAGCGACAGTGCGTAGAAGTCGACGCCGAGGTCGACCAGGTCCACCCGGTGGTGGGGCGCCGCTTGACAGCCGTCGATGAGAACCTCGGCCCCTTTTCGATGGGCCCGCTCTACGATCTCGCGTACCGGTAAGGACCGGCCGTCGAGGTTCGAAGTCTGGAAGAAGCTCACGAGCCGCACCCCCCGGTCGAGCTCTCGGTCGAGCGCCTCGGCGTCGAAGGTTCCGTCGCCGGGCAACCGGAGGTGAGCCAACTGGATTCCCTTCTCCTGGGCCAGACGCTGCCACACGACGAGGTTGGAGTTGTGCTCCTGGTCCGTGACGAGCACCCGGTCCCCGGGCCTCCAGTCAAAGCCGTGGGCGACGAGGTTGATCGCTTCCGTGGCGTTCCTCAGGAACACGATCCCGTCGGGCGAGGGAGCGCCCAGAAAGTGCGCGAAGGACTCCCGGGCTCCTTCGTACCGGTGCCCCACCTCCTCGGCGAATCGATGCAGGCTCCGACCCGCGCAGCCCGGGTACTCGGTGTAGTACTCCTCGAGGGCGTCCAGGACGACCCGGGGAACCAGCGACATGCAGGCCGAATCCAGATAGACCGGCGGCGAAGCGCCGTGGGCGCCCGACAGGGCGGGGAAATCCTTGCGTCGCCGGCGGACGTCCATCATGTTCCCCGATCCTCCTGGAGCGCGAGGGCCCCCGTAACGAGGGTCGCCGTTCCAATGACCAGCGCCGACTCGGGGGGCAGGAAGGTCCCGCTGTGCGAGGAGGCGGTCATGGTCGGGGTGGTCACCCCCAGGCGGAGAAATGTTCCGGGCACGCGTTCGAGGTAGCGGGCGAAGTCTTCCCCGCCCATGCCGGGGTGCTTGAGCTCCACCAGCCGGTCGCGTCCGAGCTCGATCGCGAGCGCGTCGACGACCCGTTGCGTCGCCACCGGGTCGTTGACGAGGACCGGATACCCGTGCTGGTAGCGGATACGGACCGACGCGCCCATACTTCCCGCGAGAAGGCGCACGCGTCGTCGGATCCAAGCCTCCGCCCGGACCCGGGCCCTCGGGTCCACCGTCCGAACCGTTCCGGTGAGCACGACCTCTCGAGGAATGACGTTGTGTCGAGTGCCCCCGTGGATCGTGCCCACGGTCACGACGACCGGGTCGACGGGGTTTCGGACCCGGCTCACCATCGCCTGGAGCCCCGTGACGATCTCCGCGGCGGCGAGCACGGCATCGGGACCCTGGTGCGGTGTGGAAGCATGCCCCGGAGTCCCCCGGACCCGGATCTCGAACGTGTCGGAAGCGGCCATGAGCGCGCCTTTCTTCCAGCCCACGGAGCCGAGCGGCACCTCGGCCGCGACATGCTGGCCGAGCACGTAGTCGACCCGAGGGTTCTCGAACGCTCCGCGCTCGAGCAACGGAAGAGCCCCGCCCCGTCCTCCCTCCTCCTCGGCGGGCTGGAAGATCAGCTTGACCGTGCCGCGCAGGCTCGCCCGGTGTCGCGAGAGTACGGCCGCCGCCCCGAGAAGGCAGGCCATGTGCACGTCGTGACCGCAGGCATGCATCGTGCCCTCGAATCGGGAGGCGAAGGGGACGCGCGTCTCTTCGGTGATCGGAAGAGCGTCCATGTCGGCCCGCAAGGCCACGACAGGACCCGCGCGCTCGGATTCGACGAGTCCGATGACCCCGTTGAACCCCTGGCCGAAACCCGTGGCGGGGATGCCGAGCCCACCGAGCGCGCGAAGCACCTTCTCACGGGTCCGCGACTCGTGATTGGAGAGCTCGGGTTCTCGATGGAAGTCCGCCCGCCACGCTCGGAGCGCGGGGAGTTGCCGTCGGGCCTCCCGGGTCCAGTGATTCTTCGCCCGGGGCATCGCGAACGCCGCGAACGGCCCGAGTCTAATAACGCCCCCCTCGCATCCCTCAGCGTACTGTCGGATCCGGCCGACGGCTAATCG
>CAWBEU010000001.1:0-96954 GCA_963787975.1 uncultured Thermoplasmata archaeon | reverse complement strand
ACCCAACTTGCAAGTCTTCTCAAATGCGCCCCTCCCACCCGCGAATAGGAACCGAGCCCTTGACCGCTTCTGTTCACAAGTCGTCCTAGAGCGTCCAGTGGGCGCAGGAATGGAACGTAGGCACTCCCGTGAGCCGGCCCCGTCGACCCCACCACACATTCCCCTCGTTGAGTCCGCGCAGATGTCCGGAACTAAGGTGGCGGGCCTCACTACCCCTCCATTCAGAAGTGGAGAGAACTACGCTGTCAACCCCAGAAAGCATCGACATGAAGTCATGAGGGATGAAGATCAGGTCGGTTCTCAAGTATATGTAACGGTGGCCGGTCCATTAGGGGGCAAACCAAGTTGAGTGACTTGCTCCCCCCGCCCCCTAATGGTTACTTTCGCGCCTCCGGCCTTGCGCGTTGGTGAGGGGGGAGATTGAGCCGGATCGTCGCATGGAGTTAATCCAGCCCGAGCCAGTCCGTCTGCCCGGATTGATTAGTAGCCTGTCGTAACGACACGAATTCTCACTCCGCTCTACATGGGGGGAGAATTGGGGAGAAACTCGCGTTTCGGAGACTCTCTCAGGTTGAGACTGGACCGGAAGGCCGACGCCCCCGACTGATCTGCCGTTTGCGAGGTCCTCTGGATTCTGGCACCGGTATTCCACTCTGGCGGAGGAGAACTCACCTTGAGGACAGTCTGTGGCCGGGCCGGCTCCTCTCCATGACCTCGGGCAGGCCCAATGCCAAACGATGGCGCTTGAGAATTCGGCCCCGGATGTCTGCTGTGTCGTGTTACTCGCGACGCAACACTCGGCGCTCGGAGCCGTTCAAGGGCGTCCACGGCCCCCCGAAGGCGGTTGCGCCACCCGGGATCGTCCGCATTGAGGTCTGTGGCGAGACTCTTGATCGTCCGCGTGAGCTTGCCCTCACGCAGGATTGAGGGGATCCAGGGGACCCGAAGGCGGAGGCCATATTCCCCGCTTACGAAGCTTTGCCAACCGCATTCGATCATCGCGTTAGGACTGACGACTAGGCCCGCTGGCCCCGCCAACGCGGCTTTGTAATCCTGCGGATTCAGGTAGCGTAGCTGTTCCAAAGCGCACCGGTACTCCTCACGGAACAGGGTCCTCAGGTCGGTCTTTCGGGAAACCGCTCTTCCAAGAAGCCTGGCGTACGCTCGGGGATACCAGCCCTTCCCATTCTCGTCGACTAGAGTCGGACCCGGAAACAACCCTCCCTCTTGCCACTTTGCCAATGACGATCGAGAGGCCTTGCTCCGGAGCACCAGCCAGTCCAGAGTGACGAGCTGCGACGGCATGGCTGTCTTGCTTTCCGAGGAGAGTGGTAACCGGAACGTTGGCACGGCAGGTACCTCCGTAACCTCTAACCGGACACCACCCCGTTCCCGTTCAGCCACCAGAAGGCGAGCGCCTGGCCGCCGGCGATGGAGACCTGCTGGTCGATGGAGCCAACGTTGATCCATGGCGCCTCCAGCCACCAGTTGTCTTCCTGGTACGTGTAGATGTAGAGCGCCAGGCCGTTGATGATGTGCTCGCCCAGGTTGTAGTCCAGGACCGCCGCCGCGTGCGTGGGGGCGGTGTACGACGCGATGAACAGGGCGTTCGCCGCATCGTAGGCCGCTCCCTGACAGCTGTTGTTCACATCGTTCAGGTAGGTCTGGGGGTTGAGCGAGCAGTACGCGTGGTTGTAGGGCGACACGTGCGTCTGCTGCCAGTCCGTGTCCGAGGCGGTGTACGTCGAGTTGGGGTAGTACATCGGCAGCCAGTAGTCGTCCGCCGCGGCATAGTCCGCCGCCCAGCCGAGCCGGTAGAACGGCATCGGGTTACCGTAGGCGCCGCTCGAGAGCGAGTTCGCGACCAGCACGTTGAAGTTGATATCCAGCGTGTGGACCACGACGCTCTTGTTGGTGTACGTGAACACGTTCTGCGCCAACAGCGCTCCGGCCTGGTCGAGGGCGGGCGCACCGGTCTGCAGGAACAACGGTATCTGGCACGGGTTGGCCGGGGTGCACGCCGCCGCTACGGCCGAGTAGTAGGCCCCTCCCGCGAACGAGGGCGTCGTCAGGGCGGCCCACCAATACGACGGGGAGAGCTTGCTCGTGTAGTCCTTCACAGGGTCCGCTCCCGGCCAGCTGATGTTGGTCGGGTAGTAGTCCGACATGAAGTGCGGAATGATCCCGCCGTAGTTGACCCCGTACTGGATTCCATCCACGGTGTTGAGCGACTTCTGCACCGTCGCGTAGCTGTACGAGTCGGCGAACAGCTGCCGGATCCCGACGTTCGAGAACCAGTCACTCGGGACGGTGATCGGCCCCGTGGCGTAGCCTGCCGCCAAGGTCGTGTTGAACGCGAAGTTGAACGGCCAGAAGTTGACGCTCAAGCTCGGTCCGACCGTGACCGTCGCCTTGTGTTGCTCCACGAACTGCAGCGCCAAAGCCGTCTCGGTCGACGGGTGGTACGCGGCAAAGTCGACGACGCCCGCCGACACGCCTTGCAAGCCGGCCGTCAGCGCCGGGTCAGACTCCCAGGTCACGTCGATCTCCTTCGCGTAGGTCCCCGCCGCGGGGTAGCACGCGTTGACGCCTTCGACGTAGGTCCACGAGCAGTTGGGGTTCGGCGCGTAGTTCGGGTTCTGCTTCAGTACGAACGACGTGCTGACGACGTAGCTCGACAGGTAGTACGGCCCAGAGCCGACCATCGCGCCACAGGAAACGGGCGCGTTCCCGCACGGGTAGTTCGTAAAGATGAAGTCGACGGGGTAGAAGTCCCACGCGGTGTCCGCGATCGTGGGGCTCGTAGCGGTGCCCGGGGCCGGCGGGGCGGCGCAGGACATATCCCCTGCACCGGTGACGCCCGTGGTCCATCCGGGGAGACCCGCCCCGTTGGCCGTCATCCAGCCGCACGACATGATGGACCCCGTGCTCTGGATGGTCATGTAGTCGAGGAAGTTCGCCCAGCCCAACGACCCCTTGTTGTACGCGCCGGTTCCGTTCGCGTGGAACGTCACACAGCCATGGTAGAGCGCGGCGTTAGAGAGCGCAATGCTGGGACAGCTCGTTCCGTTGATGGTCATCGACGACAGAATGTTGTACGGCGTGTTGTTGAACGGATAGTGGAACCCCGAGTCGAAACTGGCGCTCTTCGGCCCGCTGAGCAACGCCTGCGCCTGGATCCAGCCGGCGGTTGCGCCGAGGATCGGGGAGGCGAGCGCCATCGACCGTGCCATGGAGAAGACGACGTCTGACGGATAGACTCCCCAGGACGCGGACGGGTGGCCCGGGTCGTAGAACTTCGGCGCCGCCGAGATCACGAACGTCCAGTCGGAGCCGGACTGGAGCGTGTTGCCGAAGAGGCTGGTGCAGGCCGCCGTGCCCGGTACGCAGGACGCGATCACCGGGATGAAGTCGTTCGGCGACGGACCGACCGAGGAACCGTTGTACGTGATGAGAGGCTGATAAACGGCCATGATGGGCTCGTACGAGACCGAATCGTAGGCGACTGCGGGGTCGAGCGTGGTCGCGCCGCCGGGCGCGTTCTCGTAGATGATGACATGACCGGGGTGGGGGCTCTTGGTGCTCACGACCCCAGCGGGAACTCCCGAAGGCGAGGACACGTAGGCCGTCCAGACGTAGTTCTGGCTGACCTTGCTCGTGCCCGATTGCGAGCCCGCGTTGTAGGTGACAGTGTAGACCCCCGCCGTGCCGAAGTTGACGGTGGCGTGAGCTCCGGGCTGCCCGTTGACCGTCACGGTGTTCGAGGTGACGCACGAGGTTCCGCAGGAGGCAGTGATCGTCGGCGGGATGTAGGCCCAGCCGGTGGCCGAGGCGTTCCCGGTGTAGACACCCTGAACCTCGAGCTTGCCGCCCGCGGCGAGAACGCCGGTCGGAGAGACGGTCGAGGTGGAGTTGGAGACGGTAGTCCCCCGGATGCCCGGCAGGGTTCCGTTGATATCGCCGGTGAACGAGGGGTTGATGGTCACGACCAGGAGAGCGAGGAGGTTGTCGTGCCACGAGGAACGCACAAGCGCCTTCGTGGAAATGATGTACGTTCCCGGGTAGGCATAGGTGTGGGTGAAGGTTGCCGTGGAACTGGTGGCGTTGGTTCCGTCACCAAAGTCCATTGCATAAGATCCTGAAACTTCGGGTAGTTGCGCCGTAAAAGGAATGGGTTGACCAGTTTGGGCCACCGTAAACGGGGCCAACACGGTCACGTCATGTAGATTGGCTGCCGACGCACAGCCGGGGGCCGTAGCCGGAACACACGCCGTAGACGTCCCTTGGGAGTTGAAGATGAAGAACGACCCCAAGCCGGCAACGACAAGCACGACGACCAGGATGACGATCGCCGTCGCGCTAGACATGCCAAGACTCGCATGATTCAATCGGGATTGCCCAATCCTATCGGTTCCTCGCATTTCGTGTCGCCCGCGGAGCTAAACCAGACGGTGGTATAAATAGTACACCGGAATTTCATCCGATGTGCCTCGAACCAAGTCTAATTTAGGAACCGTATTCCTAGAACAGTTCGGGAACCCTCGATCCTAGAATCCCTACGGCGGAGAATTCAGGGTGGGTCCTCGAAAACTGGAACGCCGTGGGGGGTCGGAACTCTCGCGGACTCGAAGACTTTGCTGACAGGAAGATGTTCTTCTATCTCTCCGACCAGCAACGGACCGGTTCGTAGTGATCGACAACTTCGCCGTGCCCCCATTTCTTGGCGACAATGAGCTCAAGTGTGACCCGATTCCGAGGCGGGTTCGCGTGAGATGGAGAGCCTGCAGGTCCGCCTCTCCTGCAAGCGATAGCGATTCGGGGAACGCCGATGTCACTTCAACCCCGAGCCCCTACGTTTCGTTCGTCCTGGATTTAGCCGATAACGAAAGATCATGCGGCGGCTCCTCCGGCCCAGTGATTACCGCACTTTTGCGCTTCAGCAACAACTTGATATCGCGCCCGGGCGGCGGTAATAGGTATAACATTTATACCGTATGAATAGGTAGGTGATTGGGAGAATACCAACTTGAGTTCTATGTCAGCAAATGTGCCGACGGCTGAACTCAAGGTTCGGTTCGATGGGGGTTGCCCTGTGAAGGCTAGTTTGGACGTCCTAGGTCGTCGGTGGGCGCTGCTAGGTACTGCGGAACATCGGACTGTACCGGGTATATCGATTCAACGAAATGCTTCGCATAACTCCGGGAATGACCAAGAGGATCCTGGCCATGAGGCTGAAGGAACTTCAGCGGGCAGGGTTTATCTATCCGGCAGAACGGGGCCGGAACTTCACACGGTGGGGTCTCACCGAAAAGGGGGAGGACGTACTGCCTATTCTCATGACTCTTGTACAGTTCGGTGCCAAATGGTATGCCAATGAAGTCTTCGCTGACCGTCGACAACGGACCCTATTCGAGGTCTTTCAGCGGACCTACGTTCAGAAGATCTTCCGCGACTACTCGACCGGAACGGCGAAATCTGCCGGTAGCGGAAGCGTTCCCAAAGCAGGACTCGTAACTCCCAGGGTTGTTCGAACCGTGCCCGTCCGAGAGCGTTCGCATCGGTCGTCGTAGCGTCGACCAAGCTTGGTTTGGTCGAGCGATCAGCAGGTGGACCAACCGTCCGCCGCCCACGCTCCTCACGTTCGGATGGCTAACCCGCACTACTCGCTGCGCTCCCAGGTCCTGACGATCGCGGGGTCGCCCTAGGCGCGGAACCCTCGAACCGTTTCGTAGTGGAGGAGCATTTCTCCGTCTTCCATGGCCGTCGACGAGAGCAGCTTGAGGGTCGCTTGCGCCTTCATCGGACCCCAGTACCTGCGGACCTTTCCCGTAGACCACGGGCTGCACGACGAGCCAGTAGTCGTCCGCGAGCCCTCGCTGGAGGAACTCGAGGATAAGTCGCGGGCCTCCTTCCGCGATGATGTTGCCGCCCTTCTCTCGCTTCAGCTTCGCAACAATCTTGGAAAGGTCGCCCTTCATGATCCGGGAGTTCTCCCATCCCGGCGACTTCAAGCGGTTCGACAGACACACCTTGTCGACGTGGTCGAGCCACCGAGAGTAATCGATCAAATACTTCGAATCAGTTGGTTTTCGCGCTTTCTCGGTCCAGACGCGTCGATGACCGAGGAACGACCTCCGGCCCATGATGACGGTAGTGACATCGTCGAACCGATTCAACCACATCTCGCGCCACATTTCGTTGGCCTCCGTCGTCTGCCTGTCCCAACCCGGGTACTTCGGGAACGCGCCGCGACCGTCAAGGGTCATGTACAGATTGGCGGTGATTCTTCGCGACATCGATCCTCCTCTACGCCCTCGACTTGGCTAGCTTCGGCGATGCCCTCTCGAGAAATTCGGCGACTCCGTCGAGCGTTATGAACATCACCATCAGTACTTTCTTCATGCCAAGCTCCTCGATTTCTTTGAGTGGTCGCCCTTCCTGCAATCCAGACGGAAGGATTGGCGAGACATCAACCAATCGAGATATGAAACGGTAGGTGAGCGAAAGAATACCTATCCTAAATCGAAAAGGGATTAACACCCACGCGAGGAGCGGTCCCTCGTCGACGTGTTTGATGTGTCCTACATTCAGAACGTTTTCCATGATTTCGCGAGCAGGCACTCGCGACCGACGCGGGGACGCAAACCATCTGAGACAGGAATCGAGACCTTTTGACCTCCGCCACGAGCCCATGCACGAGTGAGACGAGTCCCAGAAGCCTGAGAGGCTCGGACATCCCACGCCGTTGCTGGAAGTGCCACCTGTATCTCCCGCGAGTGAGGGGGGACGTGACCCGAACGTGGGCGGTCTTCCCTTGGGCGCCGGAGTTGGCCGCTATGGATACTGGTTGCCAGCCCGGCGGCAGAGCGACTTGCAGCGATTCTACCGCGGGGCGTCTCCCCAAAGACTCCAATTCCGTGGGTATAAGCTAAGCGAGGTCGATTAGGGAAGACCCGTGCAGGGGGAAGGGAAGAGTATTGTGACGCTGTATCACGTTATGTGGCAACATTGGCAAGACTCCGGCGATGCAATCCAACTCATCAAAGAAGATCTATCGAAAGGAACGTTCAAGGATTGGGGAGTCTTTGCCTCGACGGGGCGAGGCTACGCCATCGTAAACGCGCGGGACGATGCGGAATTACTCAAAGTTGCCTTGAAGTACAGAGCATTTGGTGTTCAATGTCTGAGCATCGAGCCCGTGCTGTCGATCGACCAGGTACTGAAGATCAGATCGGAAATCGAATCAGGTCCGACGCCGGTTCGTAGGTGAGGGACGGGTCCTTTGCCCTCTCCATCAGACATCGAGCGGTAAGAGACATTCCGCTGGTTTTTAACGGGACCCAAGACCCCACTCCCACGGAGGATGTAGTGGGGACCCGATCGTTCCAAGGTCTCCTAGAAGTTCGTCAATATTCGCCTTGGATAGGTATCCCCCGAGAATGACCTGAGGCAGCGGGGTCCGTGGGTCTATCTCTGGCGTCGCGGTACACCTGGCACCGTGTGAGAATCTCGGTTGGTTAACTCTACCGCACACCGAGTTTACGGTGTACATGCCCGCGTCTTCTGTTGAACACCGTTCTCCGGCTCACCCCCAGCCTCCTCGCCACCTCCGTCGCGCTCCGCTTGAATGGGTCCGGGTCGACGTACCGCTTCGCTCTGCCGCCGACGGCCCGGAGGCCGAGGATTCGTCGAACAGGTACCGCAACGGAAGCGCGAACGCCGGGGTCGACGGACTCGTAAGCCGCGATTCACCCGCGCTTGCTCAGGCGGGGGCCGGCGCCGGCAGGACCTCGTATCGAAGCGCTGCCACCCCCGACTTGAACATCCCGCTCTCCTTCAGGGCCAAAGGCTGTCGGACTTCGGACTCCGCAAACAGGGGCCGCCCCTTGCCGACGACGATGGGCTGGATTCGGACGTTCACCTCGTCAACGAGGTGCTCTTTCCAGAGGGGCGCCAGAATACTCGAGCTGCCGAGGAGTAGGATGGAGCCGCCGGTCTCTTTCTTCTCTTCCCTGATCAGTTCGGCGACCGGACGACGAACAAACCTCGTGTTTTCCCAAGTCGAGGAGTCGAGCGTGCGAGAGAACACAATCTTTGGCAGCTCCCGCATCCGCTCCGAGATGTACGGTTCCTGTTCCCGAGCCGACTGCGTGGGCCAGAACTGCGCCATCAACTCGAAGGTGCGACGTCCCATGACGATCGACCCTGCCGCACGCATGATCTTTCGGGACCACTCCATCGACTCCTCATCGAACCCGAACCAGTCGATTTCGCCGTTGGGCCCCTCGTTCTATCACGAGTACTCGAAGTGGAAGGACGGTGTTCTGAAGATCGTGTTCTCGCGCAGCGTGAAGAAAACCGATTGGGAGAACACCAAGTTTGTGAGCGGGGACATCACGCGAATCGTGTCTCGTCTCAAACGAGGTCCGGGAAAGGACATCATCCTGGAGGTGGGCCCTCGCTCACGCGCGAATTCATGAAGCGTGGGTTAATCGATGACTACCGGGTCGTCGTCTTCCCGGTGATTCTTGGAAAGGGTAAGACCTGGTTCGGATCGATGCTAAAGCAACAGACGTTGAAGCTTCTTTCAGCGAAGGGTCTGAAGGATGGCGAGCTGGTCTTACACTACGAAACAGTACGAAAGGGACAAACTGCGCCGGCCCCCACCTAAGGGATTCACTAGGTCTTGCCGGGAACTTGACTAGTCGGTGTCCACTCCGCCGGCTTTGGGATTTTGCTCCCGCCCAAGGGGCGCCCGTGTTTTTTTGCCATTCCGTGAGTCCATACCACATCGGCGCGAGCAAACGCCAGGAGCCTATGTCCCAAGTTTCGAATGCGCCCGCGCCCTCCTCGGAGAAGAGGCAGCACCACAAGACCTCGAAATCCCACCCCAATGATGCTGTACCCGCAGACCACCTGCTGACCCGGCGAGTAGGTAGCCGCGCAACGACAATGTAGTCGGGATTCTTTCCGGATCTCGATGGACGTGCCTGCGCCGCCCGAGGAGTGGGTCCCGGCTGAAGATTCGCTCCGCTGGAACGTCGCCTACTTCTTGGCGTACTTTGCGGTCCTCTACCTCACGATCACCGGCTCCCAGTTCCTTGTCTCAGACCTCGTGGGGGGAGCCCGCCCAACCCTCGAGGGCCTCCTGGTTCAACTCGCCATTGCGCTCCCCGTTGTCGTCCTCTTTGCGATACTGTTCATGCTGCACGTTCCACGTCCTCTCCCAAGGGTTTCCATTTCTCCCTTGGGGCTGGAGCTATTTCTCCCATTCCGCACGATAAGAGTCCCCTGGTCGCGCGTGAGCCTCATTGGAGATCGCGTGTACGCATACTCCCGCCGAGGGACCATGACGCACGCCTTCCGTGCGAATCCCTACCAGTCCAGCCGCCTCGCGTTGTTCGCCCCGAAGCCGGCTTGAGCACGGTGCGCTCCGCCGTCGAAATGGCACCCCCCATGGACAACCTTCCTATGCGCGAGGCCCTATCCGGTGGGCGATGCAAGGAGCTCTCCTCTTTGCCGGGGGCCTAGTCCTCCTGGTTATCGGCGTTCTCCTCATCTTCCTCCCTCCACACACTTCAACGGGCCTGGGTATCCTGCTCTTGGTACTCTCCTCCATTCCGCTAGCATTGGCATATCAAACCTCGATGAGGAGCACCGGAGGTCCAGGAGGCGAAGCGGGTTCCGGCTGAGAAACGCCGTACGACGTGCGGTGCTGGAGCGAGACTTGCGCGCCCGATGCGTGCCGTGAGCCGCCGGGTCCACAGCGAGTGGACTGCTGAGTTCATACACCGATGCCGCGCAGGCAGAGAGCATGGCTGCTGTAGCTCAACTCCGTCCACTCGAACACGTGACCCCGCACGACCTTGTGACCTACTCACGGTGCCCGCACGAGATGGCGCTTCTCCATGCTCGCCACGCCTCGCTCCTCACCGGTCAACCGGTCGCAGCCCGGACTCCGGCCGATGTGGTTCCCCTTCGGCGCTCCCCGCTCTTCACGCCGCCCAACTTGGGCGTCATCGTGAACGACGGCCGGCTGGACGTCGCGCCGGACGACCGCCTCGTGTACGAGGACGACGGGGAAGAGGACCTCCCGATTATGTTCGCCGATGAGCAGATCCACCTCGACGCGCGATACCGCCCACCGAACGCCACCTTGATGGACGCAACGATCGGTCTCAGTGGTCGCCCCGACTTCGTGATCCAGCGCGGCAACGGCGAGTTCGTTCCGGTGGAATACAAGTCTACCCACTTGTTTGCGGGGTACCACGAGAGCCACGGCCGAACGTTCGACGTGATCCAGGCACTCGCCGAATGTAAGCTCGTGCACGCGGCTTTCGCACGCCGACCAAGTCACGGAATCATCCTCTACGGTGATGTCGCCGGTGACGGGGAGCACGAGGGCTGGGTGCAAATCCCGTACGGCGACGCTGAGGAGCGATGGCTCCGGGCAGCGATAACTCAGATTCGCACAGACGATACGCAGGCGCCGGTCCCCGCCGAACGGAACTGTGCGAGCTGCGCCCCCAACAAGGACGGGCTGTGCCGCTACGCCGCCGCGCGATATGGGGACGGGCGCCCGGCGTTGCCCGGCTGGGGTCCGGTGCGAGCCTAGTCCCAGTTCGGTGTCGGTGGCTGCGGGTGGCGCACCGAGGTGAGCCCGATGGAGTGTCGATCTAACTGCGAGAAACAACCGAGTCCCCGTCCGTCCCGGTTCGCTCGAATGGTCATCCGCACCACCAGGTCGAGTTCCTTGGGCGGCAGACGAATCGCCCCGCTCCGAGACATTTGCCCCTCGATCTCTTCGAGTGTGGCGAGACCGCCCATCCGCTGGAGGACCTCGACGATGTGGGTCAGCACGCGGTCTTCGGGGAACGCGGTCATCGAGAGAGACCATCGAACCCGCACTATTAACTGAATGGTCCAAACCGGGGCCCCTCGGCTTGGACGCGCGGGGATGGCCTTTCCGCGGCTAAGTCGGCGACAACGTCGACGGTCGGGTCCGGAGCGCCAACTGGAGCGTCTCCATCGCCTGAGCGTGCTCCTCGCCCTCGAGCTCGAGACGCGGGGGCCGTACTCGGGGAGTACCGTGTCCCATCTCGGCCTGCATGAGCTTGATCAATTGGACGAACTTGGGGGACGTATCCATCCGCAACAGGGGAAGGAACCACCGGTAGAGGTCAAAGGCCTCGGAGCGGCGACCCGCCGCCGCAAGGCGAAAAAGGGCCACGGACTCGTCTGGGAAGGCGTTCGCCAATCCCGCCACCCAGCTCGTCGCGCCCGCGTCGACGCCCTCCACGATCTCGTCGTCGACCCCGACGGAGATGGCGAGCCGCCCGCCCAGCAGCGCCCGAATCCCCGTGATGCGACGGACGTCGGTGCTCGATTCCTTCACGGCGACAAGGGTCGGGTGCTCGGTCGCTAACTCGAGGAGCTGCTCCGGCCGGACGTCCGTGCCGTACGCGATCGGGTTGTTGTAGAGCATGCAGGGCAGGTCCGTTGCCCGAAACACCGCCCCGAAGTGCCCGCGCGTCTCGCGCCAGTCACCTCGGTACACGTACGGGGGGAGGACCATCAGGCCGGCCGCGCCGGCCCCGGCGGCCTCGCGGGCGAGCTCCACCGCCTCGGACGTTCGGAGGGAAGCCACCGCCGAGACCACCGGCCCGCGTCCCTCGAGCGCCTGCACGGCGGTACCGATGACGGCCTTCTTCTCTGCGTGATCGAGCGTCCCGCCTTCGCCGAGGGAGCCGAGGACGACAACCCCAGCGCAGCCCCGGTCCGCGAGCCAGCGGCAGTGGCGGCCCAGCGCCGGTAGGTCGACGGATAGGTCGGTCTCGAACGGCGTCGTGACCGCCGGCATAACTCCCTTCCACTCCATAGAACGCCTCCCTAACGAATCGACGGGTGGGAATCTGCCACAGGCCCGAACCTGACTTCAACTCTCCCGTTGAGCCGATCGCCCGGGGCGCGGCGGGGCCCCGTCCCCGTCGAGGACCCGCTTTGGAAGGTACGGCTCGATCGGGATCTCGGAGGTCCGGCCCACGAGTTGATCGGCGACGAGCCGGCCGGTCGCCAGCGCCATCGTGATGCCGAGGCCCTCGTGCCCTGTGGCCAGGTATACGCCCTCCTGCGGCGGCCACGGCCCGATGAGCGGAAGGCCGTCGCCGGAGGCCGGCCGAAGTCCTGCGGCCGTCCTCAGGATGGGGAACCCTGCCAAGTTCGGCATGTACTCCGTGGCCCGGTCGATCATCGATCGGAGCACGGCTGGATCAACCGTCCGATCCATTATTCCCAGCTGACGGGAGGAACCCACGCGGATCTCCCCGCCAGGCCGGGGCTGGACGTTGAACGAGATCGAGTCCGTTCCAACATCTTGGGCTCGGCGGACGTATCCCATCTCGATCAGCTGGTGGTGAACAAAGCCTGGTCGTGCGTCCGTGTACGCCAGGTGACCCTTCCGCGGTCGCACGGGCGCGCCGGGAGAAAGAACCGGGGCGGCCACCCCGGCGGCGTTGATCAGATGAGCCGCGGTGACGAGCTCGCCTCCGGCAAGCCGCACCGCCGAGCGAACGAGCGCCTCCGCGCGATGGCCGGCTCTGACCCGACCACCAGCCGCTTGGACCCGGTCAAGCAATGCGCGAGTCACCGGCGTACCGGTGACCACGGCGTCCTCCGGCATCCAGAGACCCCCCGCCAAGCCCGGTCGGAGGTTGGGCTCCTCCCCGCGTAACGCCTCCTCATCCAAGACCTCCGCGCGAACGCCGTGAGCTGAGTAAAACCGTTGCCGGCGTTCGACAGCGTTCATCTCCTCTTCATCGGCGGCGATCCAGATCGTTCCGATACGCCAGAATTCAGCGGCCGGGGGCAATTCGGGGGCGAGTTCGCTCCAGAGCCGGGCAGCGAACCGGGTCAGCTCGAACTCGGGTTCGGAGCCGTCTTCCACCACGATCTGGCCCATGTTGGTCGAAGTAGCCCAGCCACCGGGCTCGGCGGCCTCGATGACCACGACCCGAAGACCGGCGCGGGTGCACTCCCAAGCGCAGCTAGCTCCGATGATGCCCGCGCCGACGATTGCGACGTCGAACTCGGGGCTCGTCACGGCGGGAACCCGTACCGAAACGGATCGCGCTCGTCCAGGAGCAGTTCCGACTCCGCCGTGACGTACGCATGCCCGGTGATCGTAGGGACGACTGCCGAGCCGCGAGTCTCGATGACGCCCTCAAAGACTCCCCCCAGAATGCTTTCCTGTCTCCAGACCTGCCCGGGCCGCAGCTTCCCCCGCGAGTACAGCGTGGCGAGCTTCGCGCTAGTTCCGGTGCCGCACGGGGACCGGTCATACATTCCGCCCGGACAGAGCACGAAGTTGCGGCTGTCCGCCCCCGAGGACGTGGGACCGGAGACCTCAATGTGGTCGATGGCACCCCCGTCATCGCCGGTTACTCCGGCCTGGTTGACCGCGGCCTGAACGGCCTTGGTGAATTCCGTGAGCGCGAGGACGTTGCGCCGGTCCACCGCGCACGGGGCCTCCTCCAAGAGGAAGAACCAGTTTCCCCCCCAGGCTACATCCCCCACCACCTGCCCGTACCCGGGCACTCCGATTGCCACATCCCTCCGGGCACATCGGCTCTCCACGTTTTGGAAGGAAACGGCGCCGTCCTTCCGAAGCTCCGTCCGAACCGTGCCGACCGGGGTTTCGATGAGGTACGTGCCGGGAGCCACTTTCCCCAGGTGCGCGAGTGAAACCACTACTCCGATCGTCCCGTGGCCGCACATGCCGAGGTAGCCCGCGTTGTTGAAGAAAATCACTCCCGTCATGGAGGCGGGGTCTAGAGGCGGAACGAGCAGCGCCCCAACCGCTACTTCCGAACCGCGCGGCTCATTGACGAGAGCTCTCCGGAACCCATCGAAATGGGTATGGAACCTCTCGCGCCGATCCCTCAAGGAACCGGCGCCGAGGTCCGGCCCACCGGCGACGACCATCCTCGTCGGTTCCCCTTCAGTGTGGGAATCGACGACTCGGACCCGTTGCATGGGAATCCAGGTCACGCGGACTACAGAAGCTCTTGAGCTCGACGACCGAGTCACCCCCGGGATTTCGACCTGAGGCCAGCCTTGATTAAGTTAGGACGCGACGCGCCGGCGACCCGAGGTTAGTTCGTCCCCCATGTCGTTGCGTGATATCGGGTTTGGACTCGCCACCGCCTTTGGCTACGGGACTGCCGACTTCGTAGCCAAACGAACCGCCGACCGCGTCGGTTTCGTCGAAACCCTCTGGTACCTCGAGGCCCTCGGAGCCCCGATCCTGGTAGTCCTCGCCCTCGTTCTGGAGCACGTCGCTTCCCTTCCGCTCGATCCGCTCCTTCTCCTGGTCGGCCTCACCGGATTCAACGTGGTGGCCTCGTTCTTCCTCTACCGAGCCTTCGAGTTCGGAACGCTCTCCGTCGTGTCTCCGATCGCGAGCGCGTACCCGACGCTGATCGTCATCCTGGCCGTCGTCGTCCTGCATGAGCAGCTCACGCTCGCCGACGCGACCGGGATCGCGTTGACGCTTCTCGGCGTGGTTCTCATCACCCGTGTGACGGTGGGAGAGGTCTCCCGCGCCAAGGACCACCGAGTCGGCATCATCTCGGCGGCCGTAGCGTTCGTCGGGTACGGCGTGTTCTACTTTGGGCTCAAGCTCGTGGTGGGTCCCATCCCCCCGGTCACGAGCGCCGCGATCGTCCGGCTGGTCAGTTTGGCACCGGTCGCACTCGTCGCGGCGCAGTGCGGGGTCCTTCGCCTCCCGCGAAAGGGCCTCGCGAAGGCAGCGATAACCATCGCTACCCTCGACAGTCTGGCGCTCGTAGCGTACAACCTCGGCCTCACTACCGGCCACTCGCTCGCGGTACTCGGCACCGTCAGCGGTCTGTTCAGCGCCGTGACCGTGGCCTGGGCCGTCGTGCTGCTCAAGGAGCGCCTCAGCCTCGTTCAGTGGATCGGGGCGGCGTCGATCTTCGCCGGAATCGTTACCCTCGCGTTGGGGGCGTGATGGGCGGGTTGACGGATGAATCCGGCCGGGACTGGACCGCACTCTGGGGAATAGCCGCGTCTTCGACGGTCGGTCACCCTCCCTACGAAGCCGTCTACACGGGACCCGTGTGGGAAAGCGCCAGCCCGACGGGTCCGGGCAGTGCGAGGGTCTGGAAGATCGCCGTGCTCGAACGGCGGGCCTCGGGAGGGGCGGAGCACTGGGGACATCTCTTCGTCGTGCTCGGCGAGAACGCGTCGAAGATCGCTATCCATCCTGAAGGCGGGATGCAGGGGGACCCCGATCGACCAGGGCTGGAATCCCTGCCGGCATCGCCGGGCGTCCCGCTCCAGGTGCTGCTCCGGCCCCGCTCCGCGGAGACCAGCGCTCGACTCCGAGCTTTTGCCCTCGAGTTCCAGCGTCACGCGGTGGCGCTCGCGACCGACTAATTCGTCCCGGTGCTGCTCGGGAACTGATCCCTGCCCGCGGCGAACCGCCGCAGGCCCCGGAGTCCAGCCATGATCCCGCCAAGAATCGCGATGCCACCGCCCGTGATCCAATACGTGAAGGCGATCCCCCGAAGCGCGGTGATCACTCCGCCGGCCGACTGACCCACCGGGATCAGCGCAAAGCTCCCGACCTCATCCGCCGCAAACACGCGGCCCAGCAGCTCGTTGGGCACAGACCGTTGGATCACGACGAGGTAGACCGTCGTGAACATGCCGACGAAGAACCCGAAGAACCCGATCGCGCCCAACGCGACGAACGGGGAGTGCGTCAACGGAAGGATGACCAGGCTCAGCCCCGTCAGGACCACGAAGAGCGCCAGGTAGAGGCCCGGCGAGCGATCGTACCGGATCGCGTTGACGGCGGACGAACCGATCGCGGTTCCGAGGCTGGAGACGAAGGTCAGGGCGCCCAGCAGAACCGCCCCCGCGAGCAACCAGTCGTGCACATAGAGCGGGATCTCGACCGCCGCGATCGCGGCGAAGAAATTGATTCCGAGAGAGGCGAGGGTGATCTCGAGCAGCCCCGTTCGCCGGCCGATGTAACGCAGGCCCTCCGACATATCGCTCACAAACGGACGACGCGGCCCTTTCCGGATCCCGGTGACGTCACTCTCGAGCGTCGCGAGCGCGATCGCCGCCACCTCGAAGAACGCGAGGGGAATCAGGAGCGTCAGCACGGGTCCCCAGGGCGCCAGCAGGAAGCCGACCGACAGAGTCCCGACGCCCGAGAGGACGAGGCCCACCGAAAGGATCAATCCATTCGCTCGCCCGAGTGCCTCTTTTGGTACCACTTGCGGGACGGAAGAGTTGAGGGTGGGACGAGAAAGGGCCGCCGCGACCGCAACCAGCGCCCAGAACGGCAAGACCCAGAGGAACCAGGCCGGTACGAAGAAGCCGGCGGGTCCGGGGAGGGCCACATGGGCGGTGGGATCGATGTAGAACACGACTGCGAGCAGCGCGACGCCGAGGAGAGCGAACGCGTTGGAGAACCTGAGGAGCCGGCGGCGGTTCGTCCGGTCCGCCAACGTGCCGGAAAAGAAGGCCATGACCAGCGTCGGGACCGTCGCGGAGATCCCCAGCAGCGCAAGGGCCCACGCCGCGAAGGCCGCGTGATGCGCTGTCGAGAGGCCGTATGTCGAGACGCTCATCCACGCCAGGACGATGCCGACGGCGGGGGGCCCGGCGAACCCGAAGGCTCCCGCCGCCAATAGACGAACGAAGTCAAACTGAGAGGTCAGGGACGAAGAACGGAGCAGGCGGTGCCCCTCCCTTGTGGCCGAGCCCGGTCGGACCCAATAAGGCTTCCGAAGCCGACGGACGGAGCGGGGAACGAGCTGCGGCGGCCTCGACTCCTCTCCACAACCCAAAAGAGTGTAGTCGGTCTGCTACCTGAGATGCCGTACGTCGACTACGACGAGGTCGGGGCCGCGTGCGCCGAATGCGGTCGGCTCTTCCGCTCGACCGAGGACCTCGACGCTCACCGGCGGGAGACCCACCCGGCGGCACGGTCGCGCTCACCCGACAAGCCGCGGCGCGCGACGTTACCCTGTTCGCTCTGCTCCCGGAAGTTCTTCTCGATCGCGGCCCTGGAGGAACACACCCACCACGATCATTCCACGTAGCGGGGGAAGCGGGCAGGCTGCCCCGGGAGAGTCGCTATCTATCGGCGAGGCTCCGTTCCGGCCGGCGGAACCTGTGCGGGTCCTTCACCAGGACGCCAAGGCCGGGGTTCTCCGGATCCGGCTCGAGACCCCGAGCGACCTATGGCGTGTGGCGCGGCTCATCCAGCCCCGTGATCGCGTCGGCGCCTCCACTACTCGGCGAGACCCCGAGGCCCCTGCGGACACTCCCTCCGCTCAACGGGAACGTCGCCGTGTCTGGCTCACGGTCGAGGCCGAGCAGGTCGAGTTCCATGGCTTCTCCCGGCACGTCCGCGTCACCGGTCCGATCGTAGAGGGGCCGTTCGACCAGGGAAGGCACCACACCCTGGAGCTGGAAGAGGGCGACGAGCTCACGATCCAGAAGCCCGAGTTCACTCCCTCCGACCGGGCGCTCCTCGAGGAGGGCGTCCACCATCGAGGAGACCAACGGATCGTCGTGGCGTCGGTGGATTGGGGAGAGTCCACGATCGTTCGGGTGCGGGACCGGTCGATCGAGTCGGTCGCGGAAGTGAATCGGTCGATCTCCGGAAAACGGTACCGCGAGGGAACGGGGCCCAAAGACCGGAAGGCGTACGTCGCGGAGCTCCTCGGGCTCCTCGAGCGAGAGCTACCCGAGGCCCAGGCGCTCATCATTGCCGGCCCCGGTTTCCTGAAGGAAGAGCTGGCCAAGGATCTCCTCGAACGCGTCCCCGCCGCGAAGTCCAAGCTGCGGGTCTACCCGACAGCCGAGTCGGGTGGCGCAGGAATCCAGGAGCTCTTCCGCTCCGGTCGCGCCAGCGAGGTGCTCTCCGAGAGCGTGGCTGTACAAGAGGCGGATCTCGTCGAGCGTCTCGTCACCGCCCTCGGAGGAGGCAAGCGCGCCGCCATCGGCCTGGAGGAGGTTCGGGAAGCGGAAGAGCAAGGCGCGATCGAGACGTTGCTCGTCCACGAGGCCCTGCTCCGAGACCCGACGGTCCAACCCCTCCTCGACGCCGTCCGAGCCGGACGAGGAAAGCTGTTCGTGGTCCGCGATGAGGGAGAAGCCGGTCGACGTCTGGCGGCGCTCGGGCGGATCGGTGGTCTCTTGCGATTCGACTTCGTCCCCAGTCGACCTCGGCGCAAGAGCGCCTGAGGCACGCCTTACGGGATCGCCTGGACGGCCTCGCGCAGGTCTTCGAACCGGCGCTTGATGTCCTTGAGGGCGAACCGGAGCGCCTCCCGCGGCGTGAGGCTGCCGTCGGTCTCGAACCGGAGGAAGTAATCGGTCTCCGAGGGCTGGACCTTGACGGAGCCATGCGGGCAAGTCTGCTCGCACGCGAAGCAGACGATGCACTTCGTGTCGTCCGTGACCTTGACCTTGCCGTCGTTGTACTCGAGGATGTTGACGGGGCACGAGTTTCCCACCCGCTGGAGGCATGCGTCGGAGCAGCCCGCGTGCTTGGCGATCTGGATGCTCGCGTGAGGCGACACGCCAACCGCGTGGGAGACCTGGAACTTGGCGTGGTCGCGCGCCGTGCCGACCACCGCGGTGGCGTAGGCGAGCAGGGCCTGGCGGGACCCGAGTCGCACGATGGGAACCTCGGGCTCGATGATGGCGAGGGACGCATCCCCGATCGGAGCGACGTCCTTCGAGTAGACCGTGCACGGGCCTTTCCGGTCGATCGAGTAGACCACCTGGCAGTGGGAGCATCCCTCCCCCTTGCAGGTGCACTCGCTCTTCCGGCGGAACTCGTCCAAGGCCATGGGGATCGGGAGCAACCCGAGTCGGTGGGCGATCGCCTCGTCGAACATGCTCGTCGAGGAGTCGTAGTCCTTCCCGCTGGCTTCGTCGCGGATCGGTCCCAGGTGGAACTCGACGTCCTCGATGGCCAGCTTGGGAACGTCCGAGAGCAAGGTGCGTCGGATCGCGTTCACGCGGGCCGCGCTGGCCTCGTGGAACTCCAGGTCGGCCGCCCGGGGTCCCAATTGCCGTATCTCGACGTCCACGCTAGACCCTCCGTCCTCGACGGCCGCCCTTGGGCTTCGTTCCGTCATGAGGTACTGGTGTCACGTCCTCTATCCGGTTGATTTTCATTCCCGCGCGCGCCAGCGCCCGGATGGCCGCCTGAGCGCCGGGGCCCGGGGACCGGCTCTTGTTGCCCCCGGGGGCGCGCACGCGAACGTTGAGCGTGTCGTAGCCCTTCTCGCGGATGATCGCCGCGACCTGGTCGGCGCACTTCATCGCGGCGTAGGGGCTCGACTCGTCTCGGGCCGCCTTGACGACCATGCCGCCGGTCGCCTTCGCGATGGTCTCGGCGCCGGTCACGTCGGTGACGGTGATGTGGATGTTGTTGTAGCTCGCGAAGATGTGAGCGATGCCGATCCGCGCCATTCCTTACGCTCCTCCTTCCATCGGCTCGGCGGGAAGCGTCGCCGGCGCGCTGGCCTTCTCGCGCATGGCGACCCGCACGGGGTGCTCCTCGTTAGTCAGGGGACTCGTGGCCGAATAGGAAAGGGAGGCCTCCTCGTCGCGGCGAACGAGGTACCCGGCCGGGTGACCCGGTGCTCGTCCAACGAGATGTGTCCGTGAACGATCAGCTTCCGGGCGCTCTTCGCGGTAGGGGCCAGGCCACGCTGGAAGACCTGCCAGTCCAGCCGGCGCTCGAGAAAGCCCTCGACTGACAGGGCTAGCACGTCGTCGACGGTCGGGCTACCGGCGGCCAACAGGCCCAGGCGGGTCATCCGGTCGAGCAGCCACTTCGTCTCTTGAACGGCCTGGGGCTCCCCCGCCCGGAGGCGGGCCTGCAACTCTCGGGCCTGACGACGGACATTCCGTAGAACCGACTGCGCCTTCCAGAACTCCCGCTTGTTCTTGAGGCCGTATTTGTCGACGACCCGGCGCTCCTCCGCCATCCGCGGGCCTTCCCACGGGTGCTTCGGGGTGTCGTAGGTGCGGCGCAGGAACTTAGGGTCGCCCATTCGGATCTCCTACCGCCTCGCTAGCTCTTGCCGCCGGCGGCAGGCTCCGTCGACTTCCCGGCGGGCTTCGCGGGGGTGGCCCCGGCCTTCGCAGGCGTCGCGCCGGCCTTTGCGGGAACCGCGGCGCCGGCCGCCGGAGCGGCGGCGGGGGCGGCGGCAGGCACCCCGGGAGCCCCCGCGGGTCCGGTCGCGGCCGCAGCCGCCGCCGCGGCGGCGGCCTTCGCGTCCTTCTTCAGAACGCCGGCGGCCATTCCGGTTCGGCCGTTGGAGCGGGTGCGCTGACCACGGACCTTCTGGCCGCGCTCGTGGCGGACCCCTTTGTAGGATCGAATCATCTTCATCTGGTTCGTATCATCCCGGACGCCGGTATCCAGGTCGCCGCCGATCAGGTGCGTCGTCTCGCCCGTCGTACGGTCCGTCTTGTGATTGACCATCCAGGCCGGGACCTTCGTGGGGAGCACGTGGACGAGCTCCTCCAGTCCGTCGACCATGGCTTCGGGGAGATTGCCGATCATCTCGGCGGCGTTGATCCCGGCGAGCCGGACGGTGGTCTCCGCGATGCGGGGGCCGATCCCGCGGACACCGGAAAGAGCGAGCACGGCGGACCGGCGACCGTCGAGGTCGACCCCGGCAAATCGGACGATGTAGCGGAAGTTGGGGTTGTCCGGGATCGGCTTGCCCTTCTTCGGAGACTCGGCGGGGCCCTTCGCGGTCTTCGCCTTGCCCCCGGCCTTTCCCTTCGCCTCCTTGTCCTTCGGTCCGCCTTTCTTCCCTTCTGCCGATCCCTCGGGCTCTACGGCCGGTGCGGCCGCGTCCTTGGATTTCGGTTCCGGGGGTGGGCTCAAGGGACCTCGCCGCGGCTCACGCGTTCCGGCGCTTTACGCGCGCGATGTAGCCGGCCTTGTCGACGAAATAGAGGAATCCGTCCTTCTTGGCGATCTTCTCGGTGCCCACCTTGGCCTTGCGCCCGCCCCGGGTGGCCCGCATCGGTACCTGCCAGACGTATCCGTCCTTGCCGACGAAATAGAGGTACCCTTGCTTGCGCGCGATCTTCTCCTTTCCGATACGCTCTGCCATTGCGATGCCGCCGGCCGACCGTCAATCGGCTGGCGCGGCCGCCGAGAAAGACTCCCTTCATAAGCGCTTCGGTCTCGAATTCTTCGAGAGAGAATCCGACCCTCGTGGGCGGAGCAAGCTCCTTAGCCGACCGGCTGCTCGACCGCGAAGATGGCCGAGATGCTCGACGTGAGCCTCGTGCTCCCGACCTACGACGAGCGGGAGTGCGTCGAACTCCTCCACGACCGGATCGACCGGGCTCTGCATCCGTATCGGCACGAAGTGATCGTCGTGGACGACAGCTCCCCCGACGGAACGGCCGAGGTGGCCCGCCGGCTGGGGGAGAGCCAGCCCTATCGGTTGGTGTCGCGGCCCCGCCGATTGGGACTCTCCTCAGCCGTGCTGGACGGCTGCCAGGCCGCCACGGGCCGCATCGTGGCCGTGATGGACGCCGATGGAAGTCACCCGCCGGAGCGGCTTCCGGACCTCATCGAACCGATCCGAACCGGGCAGGCGGAATTCACGCTCGGCAGCCGTAGGGTTCGAGGAGGAAGCGACGAGGGCCTTGCTACCGTTCGCTGGATGACCTCCTGGGTTGCGACGCTCCCGGCCCGGCCGCTCACGCCCGTCCACGACCCGATGTCAGGCTTTTTCGCGGTTCGCAGAGACGTACTGGAGCGGGCTCCCCTCACGCCCACCGGCTTCAAGGTCGGGTTGGAGATCTTGGTGAAGTGCCATCCGTCGCCGGTCGTGGAGGTCCCGTTCCATTTCGGGGAGCGGTTGGCCGGTGAGAGCAAGCTCGGCCCGGCTGTGATCGGTTCGTATGGCCGGCACCTGATGCGGCTCTACCGCTGGCGACTCTTCGACGGGCGTGCGGCATCGACAACGCGGTAACCGCCGCCGCGAGCCAGCACCTCGACCTCAGAGCCCCACTGCTCCCTCAACCACGCCTGATAGAACCGAATCCCCTGACTCCCCTTTCCCACGATCCGGAGGTGACCTCCCGGGGCAAGGTGGTCTGGTGCCTGGGTAAGGAATTCCAGCACGGTCTCCCGGCCCGCGTGGAAGGGCGGGTGGCTGAGGATCAGGTCGAACGACTCGTCCTTGATCGGTTCGAAGAGACTGCCGAGGCGAACTTCGGCGTTGCGGACGCCGTTTCGGTCCAGGTTCTTTCGCGCGAGCCGGACGGCCCGCTGGTTCACGTCGGTCAGCACGACGTGCGCCGACGGAACGGTCTTCGCGGCGGCGAGGCCGACCGCTCCCCAGCCGGTTCCCAGGTCGAGGATCCGCTCGGCCGAGATGCCCTCCAGGGTCTCGATCAGCAGGGCGGTGCCGGGATCCAGGCCGTGCGACGCGAAGAGGCCCCGGTCGGTCTGGATGACCAGCATCTCCCCGCGGTAGAGGAACCGGTGCTCCTCGGGCCGGGACGCCACGCGGGGGCGCGCGGAGAAGTAGTGCTGCGGCGCGTCCGGCGCCGGCTCGGGCGGCTCCATCTCACTCTCACGACCGGCGGCCGAAGAAACCGCTCTTCGATTTGCCCGGGGGAGCCCCCGGTGGACCCAAGGCCTCGCGGAGGAGCTCTTTCTGGTGAGACGACAGAAACTCGGGGAGCTGGATGTGGGCGGTGACGATCAGGTCTCCGCGGTCCGAGCCTCTGAGTCGAGGGAATCCTTCGCCGCGGAGCCGGAACTGGCGCTCGGGCTGCGTGCCGGCCGGAATCCTCAGCGAGGCTTCTCCCGTGATGGTCGGCACGAGGACGTCTCCCCCGAGGAGGGCTACGGAGAGCGGAACGTCCACCTCGGTGAACGCTTGCCGCCCCTCTCGGTGGAACCGGGGGTCGGGTTCGAACATGACCTGAACGAAGAGGTCGCCGGGCTGCCCGCTGGGAGGAGCGCCCTCACCCTGTCCGCTCAGTCGGAGCACTCCCCCATCTTCGATCCCGGGGGGTACACTGACCTCGAGGTGCCGTACTTCGTGGAGGCGGCCGGTTCCCCGGCAGGTCGGGCAGCGTTCCTTGATCCGCTGGCCGGTGCCATGGCACCGCGGGCACTCCCCGATGGAGATCATCTGCGTGAAGCCGCTCCGGGAGCTCCGGCGGACCTGCCCGGTTCCGTGACACTCGGGACACGTCTCGAGGGAGGTCCCGTTCTTGGCCCCGGTGCCTCTACAATCGGGACACGATGCCGACCGAGGGACGTCGATCGCGGTGGTGGTTCCGGTGACCGCCGCCCGGAGCGGGACCCGGATCGACACCTCGACGTCGCGCCCGCGGATCTCGGGCCGGACCCACCGCGGGCCACCTCCCGAAAATCCGCCGAAGATGCCGCCCCCGGCGGCCTGGGCGAACAATTGCTGCAGGAAGTCCGACGACCCGAGCAGGTCCTCGATGTCGCCGGCGTGGGTGAAGTTCTGCCAGTTGAACCCTCCCGGACCGAAATCGGTCTCAACGCCTGAGAAGCCGCCCGCGTCGTAGTGCTTCCGCTTCGTGTCGTCGGCCAGGACCTCGTAGGCCTCCGAGAGCTCCTTGAACTTCTCCTCGGCGACCTTGGGGTTCCCCTTGTTGAGGTCGGGATGATACTCGCGCGCCAAGCGGCGGTAGGCCGTCTTGATCTCTTCGGGGCGGGCGGCCCGGGGCACGCCCAGCACCTCGTAGTAGTCCCGTTTTGCCATGCCCCAGATTCCCGGCCGCTCGCGTCGGCGGAGAGGTGCTTGTACCCCCCGTCCTATTTACTGTCTCTCGGGAGGGGGCGTTACTTCCGCCACGTGAACCGTACTCGGTCGCCGACGTGCGCGGCGAACCGCCTCGCGGCCGAGCGCTCGCGACACGATATCTCGAGGGAGCCGAAGCTGGACCCGAGAACCCCCCAGCCCGTGGGCCGAAGGTCGGCGTAGGTCCTCCGCCGAACGCCCCGGCGGGCCGGTCCACGACCAATCCGGACGGCCACCACGCCACCGACGGCGGGTCCTTCCGCCGACGGCGCGTTCGTGATGATGTTCCCGAAGCGATCGATGTGAAGCACGACTCCCTCGATTCCGTCGACCCCGGCCAGGGCGACGGGAAGGTCGTATCGCTGGGCCTCGAGGGGGCTTCCCAGGAATTCCAGGGAGGCGCCGGAGGCCAGCAGTGCCGCGGCCGGGGCGAAGAGGTCCCGGCCCTCGAAGGTCGGGGAGATCGCCGCTTGGGCCGCGATGCGGGCGGGGTCGAGTCGAAACGATCGGGGACTCCCGAGTGCCGTAGCGAGCGGCCAGAGAAGCCCGTTGTCCGGTCCGACCAGGATGCTTCCCTCCCCGGTGGCGATCCCCGCCGGCGCTCGCTCGCTCCCGACCCCGGGGTCAACCACGGCGACATGGACCGTTCCCGCGGGGAACCGTTGGGCCATGTGAAGAAGCAGGAACGCGGCCTCGGGGACGCCGTGGGCCGGAAGGCTGTGGGTAAGGTCGACCACAGACCCGGCGGGCAGACGGCGATACAGCATCGCCTTCATCTGGGCCCCGTACACGTCTCCGAGGTCGGTCGTCAGGGTAACGAGCGCGCTCATCGGCAGTTCCCCATGGCGGTCCGTCCGGACCCCCTCGGGTCCGGGGCGAGCGACCTCCCCTAGGACTTCATGATGGCGACCAGGAAGATCGCCACGGCGGCGAGCGCGCCGATCACGGCGGCCACGATCACGAGGAAGGATTCCCAGAGCAGCCCGCTCAAGTTTCCGATATCCGCGTGGTACCAGTAGGCGAAACCGATGCCGACCACGAGTCCTCCCACGAGGAGGCCCACGCCGATCGAGCGGCTCTTCCCGCTGCCGAAGTATGCGGTGAAGGCGCCGGCCAGGATCAGGAAAAGTCCGAAGATCAGGAGCAGGATCTCCAGGAACTGGTAGCCGCCTACGGTCAGGTCAGAGGTCCCCGTCAGCAAAAGATGTAGCATTCGTTCCACCGTTTCCTCAGAATTTGATGCCTGTCAAGGTCTTCGTGTCGATGACGCCGGCCACCGACCGGATCTTGTCGACGACGACCTGCCCGAGGGCGTTGAAGTCGGCGGCCTCGACCTTCGCGATCAGGTCGTACTCGCCGAAGAGAGGGTGGAGCTCCACGATCTCCTTGACCCGGAGGAGCTCCGTGTAGACCTCGTGCTCCTTCGCGGGCGCCGTACTGATCAGGACGAATCCGACGGCCACGCTCCGTGCGACCTCTGAGGGGCGCGAGACGTGCCGCGATTTATAAGTGTTTGTAACCGGGGTATACATCCCTTCGGTTGGACGACATCCCTTAAGGTGACGGGGGGGTCGGCGGAAGGACGTGGACGGCGCGACGACGGAGGTATCGCCCCGACGCTGGGCCAGCATTCTGGCCCGGCCCTGGCTCGTCGCGTTCCTGCCGATCAACGCCGCAACGGCGGCCTTCAGCCTCTCGTTGCAGCTCCTCATCCTTGGCGCCCATGGCTCGGTTATCCAGTGGGCGCTCGCCGCCACGGTGTTCAACGGCGCGTTGATCATCTCCTCGATCGTCTGGGGGTACCTCGCGGACCGGTACCCTCTCCGCCGGCGATTTCTGCTGATCAACTACCTCGGGTTCGCCGCGATTTATGTAGCGCTCTACTTCCTGACGTCGTTCAACGAGCTCATCCTTCTCTACACGCTGGTCGGGGTGTTGACCCCGGCGGGGGTCAGCGCCTCGAACCTGCTCATCCTCGAGCAGTTCTCCGAGAGCGAGCGGCCCACGGCCTACGCCTCGTTCCAGGAGATCAGTATCCTGGGGTCGATCCTCGGCGGCCTCGTCGGGTTCTTCTGGCTCGAGGCGAACGAGATGCTACGACCCCTCCTGTTCGTCCTGGCCGGCTTCGCTCTCGCATCGGCGGTCATTGTCTGGCGCGGGGTAAAAGACTCCTCGAGGCCCCTCTCGTCCAGCGACACCACCCGAGACGCCTCGGGCCTCCTGTCCCGTCTCCGCCACTCCGTGGCGCTCCGTTCCACCGTTCCGTTCTTCCCGCCGTTCCCGCAGTTTCAACCCGGGGTGGTTTCCCGGGCCTGGCGACGCGTCCGCGAGGAGGCCCGGCACGAGATCCCCCTGATCTTCGCCGCGGCGTTCCTGTTCAACCTGAGCGCGAACCTGTTCAACGTCTCGTACACGTTCTACCTCGCCGCGGTGGGCATCTCCTTCGCCGGAATCTTCTTGGTGAACGTATCGAACAGCGTCGCGCAGGCCATCTTCTTCCCGCTCTCCGGGAGCCTCTCGAAACGGGGCGGGGCGGACCGGCTGGTGCGGGTGTCGTCACTTCTCCGAGGGTTCGGTTACCTGATCGTCGTGGGATTCACGTTCGACCGTTTCTTCGGCGGCGCCCTCGCGTTCGGCGCGAACGTCCTGGTCTTTGCGATTCTCGGGGCCGCCATCGCGCTCTATTCCACCGCGTCGTCCCTCGTGCTCTTCCGGTCCCTCCACGCACGCGACGCCGGAAGCCTGCTGGGACTCAACAGCGCGTTGGGCGGCGTCGCGGCTATCGTCGGCGCTTTTCTGTCGGGTATCCTCTCGTTCTACGGTGGTTACCGCCTCACCTTCCTTGTGGCCGCCGTCGGCCTTCTCGCGTCGCTCCCCCTCTGGGCCGCGTCCGACGCGGCGTACACCCGCCGGCGCACGGGGGCCGTCCCGCCCCCTGCGACGGAATGACGGGGGCGGCATTCCGTTAAGAACGGCCATCGCCTCGTCGCTATCGGATGGAGCCGGTGGCAGCGACAGAGGTCGTCCAGCGTGGTCTCCAGGACATCGTCGCCGTCGAGTCGCACATCACATTCATCGACGGGAAGGGCGGTCGTCTGCTCTACGAGGGCTACGACATCCGGGACCTCGCAGAGCACTCGACCTTCGAGGAGGTCGCCTACCTCCTGTGGTACGGCCGACTCCCCACGGCGCCCCAACTCGAGGAGCACAAGCAGCGGCTAATCGCGCTGCGACCCCTCCCCGACCCGCTGGCCCGGCTCATCGACGCGCTGCCGAGCGATTCGAACCCGATGGACATGCTCCGGACCGCAATCTCGGCGCTCGCGATGTTCGAGCGCGCCGAGACGCAGCCTGGACCCACCTCGATCGGCGGGGCGCTCCGGTTGACCGCCACGCTCCCGACGATGATCGGGCGCTTCCAGCGCCGGAGGACCGGGTTGGCACCGCTGAAGGAGCGCCCGGACCTCAGCCATGCCGAGAACCTGCTCTACCAGATCACCGGCCGCGAAGGTTCCGAGATCGAGAACCGGGCCCTCGACGTGGCACTGATCCTCCACGCAGACCATGAGCTCAACGCATCCACCTTCGCCGCCCGCGTGACCGCCTCCACGCTGTCGGACCTCTACTCCGCGGTGACGAGTGCCACCGGGACCCTGAAGGGCCCGCTCCACGGTGGCGCGAACGAGCGGGCCGTCGAGCTCCTCGACGAGATCGGAGAGCTGGGCCGTGTCGAGGAGGTGGTGACCGCAAAGCTGGCGCGACACGAACGGATCATGGGGTTCGGTCACCGGGTCTACAAGGTCGAGGACCCGCGTGCCACGATACTCCGGGCGTGGCTCCACAAGGTGGGAGAGTCCGCAGGCAACCTCCGATCCTACGAGACACTCGAGAAGGAGCGCGAGGTAGTCCACCGGGAGAAGGGGCTGTACCCCAACGTGGACCTGTACTCCGGCTCGCTCTACGCCCTGCTGGGGGTCCCGAAAGACCTCTTCACGCCGATCTTCGCCGTCAGTCGTGTCTCGGGTTGGGCGGCCCACGTGCTCGAGGAGTACCGGGACCTGCGCTTGATCCGGCCGAGCGCCCTCTACGTGGGGCCAACGGACCTGCACTACGTCCCTATCGCCGAGCGTGGCGCCTAACGAACGGTGCGCCGTTTCCCCCGGCGGCTGCTGGTCGTCGCCGACTCGACCCGCATCAAGGGATAACGGAGGTCGGCGCGGTAGCTCAGTCGCGCCACGACGCGGGTGGCGCCATCGGCTAGCGTGACCCTCGCATCGATCATCTCCGCCGTAACGTACCGATAGCCGAACCGCCCCCGACCTACGGCCCCGCCGAGCGTCGGGACAATCCGAACCCGGACGCCCCCTACGAACGGCTGGAGCGCCACCGCCGCCTCGATGGACCGGGCCAGCGCACCGGCGGTCCTCGGGGAGACTGGAATCCCCAGGGTACTGGTGGAAGATCCCGCCGAGTTTGATCCCGGCTTCGAAGAGGAGGGCCTCGCGAGAGGTCAACGATACTGGGTGCACTGAAGGTCGCCGCCTAGCCATGCATTACTCCCGCGTCCGGTTTCGCTCCGGCGCTCCGCGCCGCCCAGGGCCCGAGAATGTAATAGCCGGCGAGCCCGACCGCCGCGACGGCCGCCGCGACCTCCCCTACGAGGGAAAGGGGCGTTCCCGTTGCGGGCCGGAACTGGAGCGGCACCAAGGACACGCCGAGCGCCGCCGCGGTCCCGATCATCACCCAACGAAGGGGCATACCCCGCCGGAGCTTGGGGTACGGGACCGGGGAGACCATCAGC
Source organism: uncultured Thermoplasmata archaeon (assembly GCA_963787975.1). Lineage (GTDB taxonomy): Archaea > Thermoplasmatota > Thermoplasmata > Lutacidiplasmatales > UBA184 > JAKIWV01. The sequence goes on along the minus strand of CAWBEU010000001.1, from coordinate 68,274 downwards.
AACGCCAGCAGCGACGCCGCGATGAGGACGACCACCGGATTCGTGCCGAAGAAGGCCGGCTCGTCAAAGAACAGCACCAGCACAATGACAGCCAAGGCGTTCTGGGGGGTCGACGCTCCCACGAAGTTCGGCTGTTGCCACCCGCGCCAGGTGAAGTAGACCAGCCGCCCCACGGCGAGAGCGCTGACGAGCCCGCCGGCCAGCAGGGCGTAGGCGCTCCAGGAAGCCCAGAGGGAGGCATGTTCTGTGTGGACCGCGATGAGCGCCCCGGGAGCGATGCCGAACGTGATGGCGTCGGCGACGGAATCCAGCACCCGACCCGAGCGAGACGGAGGGCCGCCGGCTCGGCGCGACAGAAGGCCATCGAGCCCATCGAACCCGATGCCACAGCCGATGAGGAGCATCGCCCAGAGCTTGTTCCCCGCGAGGATGTACAGGATCGCCCCGACCCCGAGCAACGCGTTCGCAAGCGTCGCGAGATTGGCCCCTACTCGGCCTGCCGACGTCACGACCGCTCCACGGCGATCGTGGACCGGCCGGCCCAGACGCGGTCGCCGGGCTTCACCGCCGGCCGGAAGGCCCCGACCGGGAGCAGGATGTCAACCCGGGAGCCGAGGAGGATCATCCCGAGCCGGTCGCCCTTGCGATACGCTTCACCCAGCTGCACGAGGCTCACGAGCCGCCGAGCGACGATGCCGGTCATCTGAATGACTTCCACCGGGCCGTACCGGGTGTTCAGCCGATATCGTCGCTGCACGTTATGCGTAGCGTCGGCCGCGTAGGCCGGTCGGAACCCCTCGCCCGAGTCGTCGATCCCCGCCACTTCCGCGTCCAGCGGAAAGCGGTTCACGTGGACGTCGGTGACGTTCATGAACACGGCGATGCGCCAGCGACCCTCCTCCTCCGCGACAATCGTCACGCGACCGTCGGCGGCGGAGACCGCGCCCTCGCCGGGCACTCGCTCGGGGTCCCGGAAGAAGATGGCGAAGAAGATCCAGACCCCGGTGAGGACGACCGCCGCCACGAGCCCCGGAACGAAGAATCCGCGGACGAGCGCCGAGACCGCCCAAAGGACGACGAGACCCCCCGCACCCACCGCGAGGTAGGGGCGCGCGGGCCGGACGAACACGGGCCGGGCGACCCTACGACTTCAGCACGATCTCGATGTTCACGCCGTCGGGCACCTGAATCCGCATCACCTGGCGGAGAGCCCGTTCGTCGGCATCGATGTCGATGAGTCGCTTGTGGATCCGCATTTCCCAGTGGTCGATAGTGCTGGTGCCGCCGCCATCCGGTCCCTTTCGTACCGGCACGCGGAGGTGCTTTGTTGGTAGCGGGATCGGGCCGGCGATCGCAACGCCCGTCTTCAGCGTGATCTCCCGGATCTGCGAGCAGACGGCGTCGACCTTCTTGGGGTCGGTGCCGCTCAATGAGATACGGGCCCGCTGTGGCATCGATACTCCTAGGCAGGAAGAGGACCGGCGCGGGCGCTTATGGCGGTTACGCCTCTCGCTTCTTGACCTCGACCACGACGCCGGCCGCGACGGTCTGGCCCATGTCGCGCACGGCGAACCGGCCGAGCTGCGGGAACTCCTTGTACTTCTCGAGCACGAGGGGACGCTTCGGGGTGATCTTCACGAGCGCGGCGTCACCGGTCTTGAGCGAGGTGGGGTTCTTCTCTGCGACCTGACCCGTCTTGGGGTCGAGTCGGGCCTGGAGCTCCGTGAACTCGCACGCGACCTGCGCGGTGTGGGCGTGGAACACCGGAGTGTAGCCGACCGTGATCACGGACGGGTGGTTGAGCACCTGGATGTTCGCCGTGAAGCTCTCCACCACCGTGGGCGGGTTGTTGATGGGGCCCACGACGTCGCCGCGCCGGATGTCGTTCTTGTCGATGCCGCGGACGTTGAAGCCGACGTTGTCGCCGGGCAACGCCTCGGTCACCGCCTCGTGGTGCATCTCGATCGACTTGACTTCGCCCGACTTTCCGCTGGGCTCGAAGATGACCTTCTCCGCAACCTTGAGCCTCCCGGTCTCGACCCGGCCCACCGGAACGGTTCCGATGCCGGTGATCGTGTAGACGTCCTGGACCGGCAGCCGCAGGGGCTTGTCGGTGGGCTTGGGCGGTACGACCAGGCTGTCGAGCGCCTGGAGTAGGTTCGGGCCCTTCCACCAGGGCATGTTGGGTGAGGGTTTGTTGATGTTGTCGTCCTTGAAGGCCGAGATGGGCACGAAAACGACCTGTTGGTCGACCTTGAACCCGACGTTCTTGAGGAGCTTGGTGACCTCCTCCTTGAGCGCGGTGTACTTCGCCTCGGAGTACTGGACCTCCTGACGGTCCATCTTGTTGATCGCGACGATGATCTGGCCCACGCCCAGCGTCCGGGCCAGGAAGATGTGTTCGCGGGTCTGCTCCTGGATGCCCTCCGCGGCGGAGACGACCAGCACGGCGGCGTCGGCCTGGCTCGTCCCCGTGATCATATTCTTGACAAAGTCACGGTGGCCGGGCGCATCGATGATCGTGAAGTAGTACTTCGCCGAGTCGAAGCGGCGGTGGGCGATGTCGATCGTGACGCCGCGTTCCCGCTCTTCCTTGAGCTCGTCCATCACCCAGGCGAACTCGAACGTCGCCTTGCCCTTGGCCTCGGCCTCCTGACGGTACTTGTCGATCTCTTCCTGCCGGATGTTGCCCGTGTCGAGGAGAATGCGGCCGACGGTCGTGGACTTTCCGTGATCGACGTGACCAATGAACACGAGGTTCAGGTGCGGTTTCTGGGCCATGGAATGGACTCCGGGCGCGGCCACATTCCACCCCTATATAGGCCTTGTCGCCGCTTCTCTCGATGAAGCCCGCTTTTTTCGTCGGTTGGACTCCACGGGGCCCGGAGCGGCGATAGGCCCTCACATCGCGGGTCGCGGCGAGGGCGCGTGATGAGGAAACCGATTTACGCGACGGGACTGTCCACCCTGCATCTGGACCCCGTCCCGGGTCCTCTCCGAGGGTTCGATTTGACCGGTCTGCCCGCGCGCACCGTGGCTGATAGCCGCACTACGGTGGTCCGTCTTAGGGTGCGTACGAATGTTGACGATTCTCGGAAGGCCAGGCTCCTGCGGGGGGCTGCGTCGACCTAGTCGTCCTGCCCCCCAGAGAAGAACCAAACGCAACCGAGGAATGCAAAATGATGTGTGAAATGTGTGGCAAAGACGCCGATTCGCTGATCCCCGTCCGGGTTGAAGGCTCGGTCCTGCGGCTGTGCGCCGATTGCGCGAAGTTCGGTCAGGCCGTCATGACGCCGGCGGGACCCACCCCACAGTCCCGTCGCGATGACACGGAGATCACTGAAGTGCGGAACCCGAGGGCGTTCCGACCGCCGCGGACCGAGGAAAGGGACGTCTTCTCGGATATGCCGGAGATGGAGCTCAGTCCTGACTGGCCCCACCGGATCCGGCAGCAGCGGGAGCGCCTCGGCTGGACCCCAGAAGAGTTCGGAAAGCGACTCAACGAGAAGAAGTCACTCGTGCTCAAGGTCGAGTCGGGAAATTTCCGCCCGCCCGACGCAACCCTGCGGAAGATCGAACGGCTGCTCAAGATCCGTCTGACGGTGGATCCGAATGCGCCGGCGGCGTAGAGGTTGATCCGTCGTCGGGGGCACCCGGCCGCGGGGCCTCGGGGGCTATGTCCGGATGCCGGCGATGCGGCGACGGCATCCAATCGTCCTCTCGGTCCCGCTCGAATCCGACCTCGTCGTAGACCTCCGCCCGAACGGAGCCGGAGATCGGTCGGCCCGCTCGGACTGCCGCGAGGTCCCGTTGGTACTGCTCGGACAATCGGTCCACGGCGATCACATACGCGGTCCCGGCCACGGCCAGACCCCCTACGGCGAGGAGCCGGACCGTCTCGTTCGGGAACAGTATCGCGACGAGGGCCAAGACCCCCACGCTCGCGCCGAAGACGAGATAGAGTTGCCGAAGCTCGCGGCGAGCTCGGTGGTCGCGATGCGAGTAGGCCATACGACGCACTAGGTCAGCGGGTCACCCGATTAATACCTCGAGAATCGCTTTCTGAGCGTGGAGCCGATTCTCGGCTTGGTCCCAGACGATCGAATGGGGGCCGTCGATGACATCATCGGTGATCTCGAGACCGCGGTGTGCCGGAAGGTCGTGCATCACGAAGGCCCCGGGGTTGGCCTGGGCGAGCAGCGTGGGGTTCACTTGGAATCCGGCGAAGGCCTTCTCCCGAGCGGTTTGCTCGGCTTCCTCGCCCATAGAAACCCAGACATCGGTGTAGACGGCATCGGCCCCCTTGACGGCCGCCGCGGGCTCGGTGAAGAAGTCCAGCTCGGCCCCACTCGTCTGAGCCAGGGTCTGCGCTTCCGAGACGATCGTTGGGTCCGGATGGTACCCGTCGGGCGTCGCGCTCGACAAATCGAGCCCGACCATCGCGCAGCCAAGAATGAGAGAGTGACAGACGTTGTTCCCGTCGCCGACCCAGGCGATCCGGTGACCGGCGTAGGTCTTCCAACGCTCTGACAATGTGAACAGGTCCGAGACAATCTGGCAAGGGTGCTCCCGGTCGTCGAGGGCGTTGATCACGGGGATGGACGCCCACTCGGCCAGCTCGGCCTCGTCTTGGTGACGGAAAGCGCGGTACACGATCGCGTCGACGAAGCGGGAGAGGGCCCGAGCTGTGTCGGCGATGGTTTCCCCGCGTCCGAGCTGCATGTCCTTCGGTGACATGTACAAGGCGTGGGCTCCGAGGTCGTTGAGGCCAACCTCGAACGATGTCCGAGTCCGTGTCGAGGGTTTCTCGAAGATCATCGAGACGTTCTTGTGGCGCAACGTGGGTCGCATCAGTCCCCGACGGCGTTCGGCCTTCAGACGGCGGGCACGCTTGATGATAGGCAGCAAGTCCTTCCCGAGGTCCGCAATCGACAACAGGTCGCGTTTTGCGCGCTTCGCCGGCATATCCAACCTCGGAGACGCGATTCCGTCAAAAGCTCCTCGGTTAAGTCGAGCGGACGAGCGCGTTCTCGTCCGTCGGGTCGTGCGCGCGGACGGGCAGGCTCATCATTAAGAATCGACCGGAGTTCGCCGGCGCGAGGCGTGACCTTGCCGGCCCGAAAGAAACCTCAGAGGAAGCGCTCCCAAGGGCCGCAGGCTCCCACTCCCCGCCGAGCGGGGGGCCGAAAGGTGTACATGGTATCGGGCGGCGTGACGAAGTTCGCCAAGGCCCGCCCGGCGATGGACTTCCGACTGATGGTGAAAATCGCTTACGACCAGGCCATGGCCGAGATTCCGAACCTCACCCCGAAGCAACTCGATGGCTCCCGGATCGCGTACTTCTCCGATCACTTCACCCGCCAGCTCAAGGCGGCGAGCATGGTCCAGGACTACCTCGGGCTCAACCCCAAGGGCTCGGTCCGGCTCGAGTGGGGAGGCGCTACCGGCGGCGAGTGCTTCCAGGCCGCCTACGAAGCCATTGCCAGCGGCCGCATGGACAGCTGCCTCGCGGCGGGCTTCGAGACGATGAGCCGCGTCGCGACGTGGAAGGGAAACGAGTTCATCGCGCTCGCCTCCGACACGAACTTCGACTTCCCGCTGGGTGGATTTTACACCGGGTACTACGCGCTGATGGTGGTCCGGCACATCTACGAGTACCTGCGGCTGACCAAGTTCTCGCATGTGAAGGACGAGCGCGAGGCTCAACGCCTCGCGATCGCCGAGGGGCAGCGCGTGATGAGCTGGGTCTCGGTGAAGAATCACCTCAATGCCACGCATAATCCGTACGCCCAGTACCCCAAGCGGTTGACCGTGCAGGATGTCCTGAACTCGGAGATGATCTCCTACCCGCTGACGCGGGAACAGATCTGCACGATGAGCGACGGGGCGGCGACCGCCATCCTCTGCACCGAGTCGGTGGCGAAGCGACTGACGGACCGACCGGTCCGGATCACCGGTGTGGGTACTGGCACGGATACGATGCGCCTCGCCGACCGACCGTTCGGCTCGGTCCCTCGATTTCCTCACGAGAAGGCCAAGGACTACGAGCACCTGCCGTACCCTGGGGTCCACTCGTTCCGGGCGGGTCGGACCGCCGGACTCGAGGCGTGTCGGATGGCGGGTGTCACCGACCCGCTCCGGCAGCTCGACTTCATCGAGCTCCACGACGCGTATGCATCGAGCGAGATCCAAACCTACGAGGACCTCGATCTCTGCAAGTACGGGGAGGGGTACGACTTCACGCTCTCGGGAGCGCCGTTCCTGAAGAACATCGATTACGGACTGCCGGTCCCCCAAGCGGGAAAGATCCCGGTGAACCCCTCCGGCGGCCTCATCGCATGCGGCCACCCCGTCGGCGCCACGGGCCTGATGCAGGCCGTCTTCGCCTTCTGGCAACTTCAAGGCACGATCCGTCAGCACTTTGGAGACCCCACGCTCCAGGTGCGGAACGCGCGACGCGGCGCCATCCATAGTCACGCAGGGACGGGCTCCGCCGTTACGGTGTCGATCCTCGAGCGGGGGTTCTAGGCATGGGGAAGCCGAAGACGTTCGAGCACTTCCGCGACGTGCAGGAGGAGCTCGGGAAATCGGGCGCGGCGATCTTCCGGGACGCGAGCGGCGTCGAAAGCCTGGTGATTGACAGCCCGTACTCGATCCATTACATCCACAGCTACGCCGAAGACTCGGAATTCTTCCTCGGGCTCGCCGAGGGCAAACTGCTCGGGTCGCGCTGTATGAACCACGCCTGCGCATTCACGTACGCCACGCCCCGGGGGCACTGCATGGTCTGCGGAAGTCCGACCACGTGGATGGAACTGCCCAAGAGGGGGAAGGTGCATTCGTGGACCACCTGCTTGTTCGGCAGCGAGGCGTTCCTGAAGGAGACGCCGTACAACCTCGCGCTCGTCGAGTTCGAAGCGGCGGGCAGCCTGCTCCTCGTCCGGCTAAAGGACTGCGTTCAGTCGGAGATATACATCGGGATGCCCGTCGAGGCGCGGTTCGCCGCCGAGCCAAAGTACTCGATCACCGACGTCTGGTTCGTTCCCGCCAAGTGATCCGAATCCGTCGGTCGGTGGGCCGGTCGGTTCTCGAACGCGCGCGCGTCCGAAAGCACGCCCGGATTTTATAGAACGAACGCTACAGTAAGAGTGCGATGGCACTCTTCACGAGCGGAATAGCCACTTCCCTGCTCGCGATTTTTATCTTTCTCGCCGGCGCGGAGGCGATCCGGTTCCGTCTCGGTCGGATCGGGGCCCCGGAGATCGTCGGCGACGTGTTGTTCGGAATGCTCCTTGCGCCCGCCGCGTTGGGCGGGCTCCTGAACGGCTTCATCGGCTACACCCTGTTCAACCCGCAAGACCAGATCCTGCTGGCCTTCGCCGACTTCTCCGTCATTCTACTGATCTTCGCCGCGGGTCTCGAAGGAGGGGTCTCGGGACTCCGTTCAGCCGGCATCTGGGCGCTTGTCGGCGCGATCGCGGGAAATCTCGTGCCGTTCTTCGTCACCTACGTCGTCTTCTCCCATCTCTTCCCGAGCACGATGGCGCTCTTGCTCGCCGTCGCCGCCGGATCGACCAGCACGGCCGTGACCGCCTCGCTCATCCGGAACGAGAAGCTCGGGGGCAGTACCCGGGCCGAGTACCTCCTCTCGACCACCGCGATGGACGACGTGGTGGGGCTCGTCTTGCTGTCGGCGATCCTCAGCCTGATCGGCGGAAGGTTCAACCTCGTCCGGGTGACCGGGAGCGTGGCGCTTGACATCCTGGTATGGGTCAGCGTCCTCGTCGGCTCGGTCCTGATAATCCCCCGGGTCTTCCGGATCCTGGGGCCGCGCGAAACCTACAATCTTCCGTTCCTGATGCTCTTCATCCTCGCGGCCGTCGTCACGGCCGTCGGGTTTTCCACCGTCGTCGGCGCTTACATCGCGGGTCTGGCGATCGCCGAGAGCGTCGCCGCGAGCCGGACCCGCCAGACCGTGGAGGTCCTCGTATCGGTCTTCGGCTCCCTCTTCTTCGTCGTCATCGGATTCGAGTTCAACGTTCACCTCCTGCTCAACCCCCTCGTGTGGGGCTTTGGAGGTTTGCTCGCCGTGATCGCCACCGGAGGGAAGGTGCTCGCGATCTACCCGTTCGCCTACCGGCGGTTCCGCCGCCGTTCGGAGGCCGTGATGATCTCGGTGGGGATGATCCCACGAGGCGAGATCGGATTGATCGTCGGGGCGATCGGTATTTCCATCGGAGTGCTGAATCAGGAGGCGCTGGGAGCGATTCTCCTCATGTGCCTCCTGACGACGGGAATCGGGGGCTTCCTGTTCCACAGCGCGGCGCGGGTGGCCCGGACGGAATATGCGCACCCCGAGGAGGCCGCCCCGACCGACCAAGCAGCCCGCCACGGGGGCGTCAACGGGAGTGGAGGGGCCTAGAGTTCCTCGCGTTCGACTGCATTCGGGCGAGGGATAGGTGCCGCGGGCCAGCTTTCCCCATTAGTTCTTATTTGGACGTCCGGGGTTGGATCGATACCGTCCGGTGACCCTATCTCGGGGGCACTTGTCGCTGGGTTAAGGTTGGATCCGACTGAGATTCCGAACCCCCCGATGCGGGCTCTTGCTCACGTCTGAGGTAGACCAGAGCTCCTAGGACGAGGAAAGCCGTCCCTGCCAACGAAGCGTACCAGCCTTCTGAAGGGCCCCAACTGAGTACTTGTCCAGTCTCGTTGTTGGTTCCGAAAAAGGATGATTGCGGCCCGGGCGAAGCGCTCCATTCAAAGGAGTAGCCTATCCCATACGGCATCGCCATGTCCCATCCGCATGGTAGCCTGGCTCCGCTCGTGTTGTTCGGATACGCGAGCACGAATGGAGTCGACAGGACGTTCGAGTCAGAGCAGACCGCGCCGGGTTGGGCGAACGCCACCGCCACTGGGCCCGCCAGGGCGAGCAGAATGGTAACAACGAGCAGAGCCGACACGATCCCACGGGGGATTCGGTCTGAGCTCCGCCACCTCAGCCCCGCCAGGGCGAGCAGGCGGGGGGTTGGGTCCGCGCTCCTCCATATCAGGTACGCTGTCGTCACACCGAGCAATCCCCCGGCCACAACGAGGCCGGCCACTGCGAGATACAACATCCCGGTGTTCCCGAGTTCGATAGCAGAATAGGATGCGGCCGCAGAGTAGGCGCTGCCTCCCTGCGACCCCCAAAGCTGGACTGACGTGGGGTAGAACGTCTCAGCTGTGAAGTTGGAGCCACTTCCGAGGCTCATAGAATACCAACCTAGGAAGAGGCTGGAAAGCAACAGCGCCGCTCCCACGAGAAGCATGGCGGCTGCGAACTCCTGCCCGTTCGAGCGTCGCCACTGCATCGACCTTCCTATCACCGGGAAGGTCGATAATCATTCCGAAGAAGAGAGGCTCAGCCGTTCCGACTCCTCGCACGCAGGGACTGTATGTGGGGCTGGGCGAAGGGAAAATATGCCGCGGGCCAGCTTTCCCCATTAGTTCTTATTTGAACCACCTCCCCACCCTCGAAGACGAATCAATAGCTGTTCCCTCCCAGACGGCCCGCCCCGCAAGAGGGCCCGCGAGCGAAGCGAGCGTGGAGGACCCGCGACGGCGACGGGTGTCCATGGAGCCTACCGGTACTCGTTAACAACCCGTGATGGGGCCGCGAAAATTCGCACTACACCGTGCTTGGTTCGTAACGGGGGACACCAGGAGCGAGGCTGGCCAGTGCTAGTGACAAGATGATGACAGCGGGTATCGCATAGAACAGCGCGACCCACATCGGAGACGCCAAATCGAATGGGACGTTAGGACTGAGCACGAGCATCGCGAGAGGCCAGAATACCGCGACCACGAGGGCACCAGAAACACCCAATGTTCTGACAAATCTGTCGCGAAGCCTGACTCGTTCGGGGGACTCCAATCCAGAAACCGCAACGGCGCAGCCTGCCGCCACCAGGAGGAGGGTCAGCGGAGGAGCAACCCATGGAAGCGGACCGAACTCCAGGACCCTGCCTGAGTAGGGACCCAACACAAAGGAGAGGGGCAGGATCAGGTTCGCAAGGGCGATGAAGCCCACTGAGAGCGCGGAAACCCCCGCGACGTATCGCGACACCCATCGGAAATCCAAGGCGGCCCAGAATGGGGCGAGGGCCATACCGACCAACAGAACGGTTAGTTCAATCGAAAAATAGGGAACACCGATCCGGGGCCCGGGCGCACAAGGTAACGAGCAAAGGAACCCCTGATAGTACGTCCAGTAGGAGACGAGGTAAGCCGCGATGAGTCCGGCACTCATTAAAGCGGACCCGGCGACAATGCGACGAAACTTCGGTTGAACGGCCCGGAAGGGGAATCGGTCCGGCGGCGACTCGTCCGGTTTCAAAGCTCGAGACTCCACTGGTGCTGGCGGACCCGGCATCACCTACGTTCTACTCTACGAATCCTCGACCAGTAATATATGTGGATTGATGGACAGGGCCGGGTTCCTCTCCATCGTAGTGACCCTCCGACCTCGTAGGAGGACCCGCGAGCGAAGCGAGCGGGGAGGAAAGGGGGAGCCGCAGGGGACCTACTCCTGCGTCTCTGGATGGCGATTTATGCCGCGGGCCGGACTTGAACCGGCGACTTCAAGATCTTCAGTCTTGCACTCTCCCAACTGAGTTACCGCGGCATCCGCGGTCAGCCGGAATCCCGCCGGTTCTTAAGGGGATGGCTGTCGCCGCCTCAGGCCTGCGCCGCCCGGCCATGCACCCGAGGACCGGTTGGACGCGCGCGCGTACACGTTCGACCGGTTTTCTGACGGAAAAGTAGCCTTCTGGCCCGTCGGGCTTTATCTAGTCCGCTCGGCCTCAATACCCCGCATACGTGAAGACGCTCATCGTTGCGGAGAAATTCAACACCGCGCTGAGGATCGCCATCGTCCTCTCCGACGGGCGGATGAAGCGAGGGAAAGCCGGCAGCGTGCCGGTCTTCCGCTTCGAACGGCCGGACGGCGAGTTCGCCGTCGTGGGACTCCGCGGTCACATCATCGAACTCGACTATCCCGAAGAGCTCTCTCGGTGGTCGCTGGCCAACCTCGGTCAGCTGCTGGAAACGACGCCGCTGAAGCGAATCTCGGAGCCCCGTATCGTCGAGGCGATCCGTTCCATCGTCCGGGAGTTCGACCGCGTCATCATCGCGACCGACTATGACCGGGAGGGTGAGTTGATCGGTTGGGAGACTCTCGAAATCATCCGGCAATGGAATCCCGACATCCAGGTGAAGCGGGCCCGGTACAGCGCCCTGACCCGCGAGGAGATCGAACGCGCCTTCGCGGACCTCCACGAGGTCGACCACGCGCTGGCCGAGGCCGCGGAGTCCCGTCAGGAGATCGACCTCGTCTGGGGCGCGCTGCTCACCCGGTATCTGTCGCTCACCGCCGGTCAACGGGGCTCGGGGTTCCTATCGGCCGGCCGGGTCCAGACTCCGACCCTGGCGTTGCTGGTCACGCGGGATCAAGAGATCAAGGAATTCGTTCCTGAACCATTCTGGACTCTCGAGGCAACCGGCGAGTCGGGGGGCGAAGAGTTCCGACTCCAGCACGAGCATGGGATCTTCACGGACTCTGTTGAGGTCAAGAAGCTCCTCGATGCGCTGCAGGGCGCCACCGAGGGCAAAGTCGCCGAATTCAAGGAGGAGGAAGTCCGTCGTCGACCCCCGGTGCCCTTCAGCACCACTCTCTTCGTTTCGGAGGCGACGCGGCTCGGCCTGAGTGCCTCGGGCGCCATGCGCGTCGCCGAGGACCTGTACACCAAGGGATTGATCAGCTACCCTCGTACCGACAACACGGTCTATCCACGGGGGCTCGGACTCAGGTCCATGGTCGAGAAGTTCCTGGAGAGTCCTTTCCGCGAGGAAGCGACCTACATCCTCGCCCAGCCGAGCTTCCGCGCCACCCGGGGCCGGACCGAGACAACCGACCACCCTCCGATCTACCCGACCGGGGTCGTCGACCCCAAGAAGCTCAAACCGGACCATGCGAAGGTGTACGAGCTCGTGGTCCGTCGGTTCCTGGCCACGGTCTCCCCCGATTGCGTCGGGCGCTCTCGGACCACGAAGGTTCGGATCCGAGACCAGGGGTTCGATGGCAAGGGGTACAAAGTCCTCGACCTGGGCTGGTATCGCGTCTATCCGTACCAGCATCCCGAGGAGAGCGCGATGCCGGCGCTGCGCGTCGATCAGATTGTGCCGGTCAAGGACATCCGCCTCACGGAGGACAAGACCCAACCCCCACGTCGGTTCTCGCAAGGCTCGCTCATCCAGGAGATGGAACGTCTCGGGTTGGGCACTAAGAGCACGCGCCACGACATCCTGCAGAAGCTTCTCGACCGGCACTACGTACAGGCCCGCTACCTCGAGCCCACCAGCACCGGGGTGGCGGTAACGGAGGCGCTCCGCGCGCATGCCCCGTTCGTGACGTTGCCCGACATGACCCATCAGCTCGAGGCCGACATGGAACTCGTGGCGGAGTCCAAGAAGGCGAAGACCGAGGTCCTGGAGGAATCCCGGGAAATGCTCCGGGAAATCCACGAAGCGCTGACGGTCAACTCCGCCGCCGTCAAGAAAACGTTGACCACGGCGATGGACCGGCAGCATTTCGTGGGGCCCTGCCCGAAGTGCGGCGGCGCGCTCCGGATGCAACGAAGCCCCCGCGGGAGCCGCTGGGTGCAGTGCGTGAACAACCCGGCGACCTGCACGGTCAGCTACTCGCTCCCGGCCGCAGGGTTCATCGAACCCGCCCCCGAGTTCCTCTGCCCCACCTGTCAAACCCCTCGGCTGAAGATCGTGTTCCGGGGGCAACGCCCTCAGTTGTACTGCATCAATCCGGAGTGCGCCGAGCACCACAAGGCGTTCCGGATTGGCACCTGCCCCACCTGTGGCTCTCCGCTGGCGATCCGGTACTCCCGGTTCGGGAAACGCTTCGTCGGATGCACCGGCTACCCGAAGTGCACGGTCACGTACCCCCTCCCGCAACGGGGGCGGCTCGATACGGACGAGGCGCCGTGCCCGGTCTGTCGGGCGCCCGTGGTGACCGCCATCGAGGCCGGTCGTCGACCGTGGCGGCTCTGCATCAACCCGGATTGCCCGACACGCAAACGCGCGGCCCCCGCCGCGAAGACCGAGGGCACGGAAACCCCGAAGCCACCGGTTCGGCGCGCCCGGACCCGTAAGACGGCTCCCGGAGTCCCGGCCGGCCCCGCGAAGGCGGCACCCCGACGCAAGCGGGCGGCGAGCCCAAAATCCACCGAACCCAACGTCCCCGGACCGGTGGCCGAGTCTCCCGCGCCGCCCTAGGGGCCAGGCAAAACTAGTTCCTACACGTCGGGAGGTATTCAAGCCGCTCCGCGGCTCCGGTGACCTCCGGCCCAGTGCGCCCCTAAATACGATTGTCCATTGGGACGGGCGTGCCCTTGTCTCATCGTCTTCTGGACCTCGATTCTCGCACGCTCGAGCGCCGACTACGGGAGAACCCGATCGTGATCGTCCCGGTCGGCGCCCTCGAGGCACACGGCCCGCACCTCCCGCTCGGCGCTGACCAGATCCAAGCGGAGTCGACCGCCGATGCCCTCGCGATACGCATCGGGGCCTTGGTCGCGCCCACCCTTCCGTACGGCAACTGCGCCGGCACACGCCCTTTTCCCGGCACGGTGAGCCTCTCGATCGGCGTGCTCTCTCACCTCGTGCACGAACTCTTGGAGGAGCTGGCTCGCACCGGTTTCCGTCGAGTGCTCGTGCTCTCGGGCCATGCAGCGCAGGGCCACATGGCGGCGTTGCGGGAGGGAGCCGACCAGGCGGTCCGGGCTGTGCCCGCGCTCCACGTCGCGGTGCTCTCGGACTACGACTTCGTCTACGAGCTCCGGGGGAAGCTATCGCCCGCGACCGACGGTCACGGAGGCCTGCTCGAGACCTCCCGCGTGTTGGCGATGAAGCCCGAGTCCGTCGGGGACGAACGACCGAAGGTCGAGTTCCGATTCTCCCGCTTCCGCGTGGGGGACCCCACGGTCGAGGAATGGCCGGAAAGCGTCATCGGGGACACCGGGCCCGCGACCCCGGAACTGGGACACCGGATCCAGGCCCACGTCCTCGACCGGCTCGAAGCGACCGTGCTCGAGCTCCTGCCGGCCGCGTAACGGTCGACGAGGGAGCCCCATGTCCGGTTCCGATACTCCTATCCGCATCCGAGGCGCGCGCCAACACAACCTGAAGAACGTCTCGTTGGACCTTCCCCGGAACCGGTTCATCGTGATCACCGGCGTCAGCGGCTCGGGCAAGTCATCGCTGGCCTTCGACACACTCTACGCCGAGGGCCAACGACGGTACATCGAAAGCCTGTCCGCGTACGCCCGCCAGTTCCTCGGCCAGATGGAGAAACCCGACGTCGACCTCATCGACGGCCTTTCTCCCGCCATCGCCATCGAGCAACGCGCGGGGAGCCGCAACCCCCGCTCGACGGTCGGCACAGTGACGGAGATCTACGACTTCCTCCGCCTGCTCTATGCCCGAATCGGTGTCCCCCACTGCCCGAACGACGGCGAGGTGATCGCTCCCCAGTCGATCGATAAGATCGTCGAGGCGGTGCGCAGCGGTTCGGAAGGACAGACGGTCGACCTACTGGCCCCCGTCGTTCGGGGACAGAAAGGGGAACACCGGGACACGCTCCAGAAGCTCCGCCAACAGGGATACCGGCGGTTCGTCATCGACGGCGTCGAGGTTCGTCTTCCCAGCTCGGAGACCAAGCTCGAAAAGAACAAGAAGCACACGATCGAGGTCGTCGTCGACTCGCTCAAGGTCTCCGACGCGGAGGCCACGCGGCTCACCGAGGGAATCACCTTAGCCCGCGAGCTGGCCGAGGGGCTGGTGATTGTCCGGCGCCCCAAGGACGTCCGGGAGAGTTTCTCGAGCTCGCGGGCCTGTCCGAAATGCGGGTTCTCGATCGAAGAGCTCACGCCGCGCATGTTCTCGTTCAACAACCCGTACGGGGCATGTACCGAGTGTTCCGGCATCGGCGCGACGCTCCATTCCGACCCGGACTTGATCATCCCCGACAAGGACAAGCCGCTCGGCAAGGCGATCTCGGTCTGGGGGCTCACTCCCGAGAGCGACTCGCTCGTGCGATTCGGTCGGCTCTATGAGTACGACCCGGAAGAGCCGGTCTCCCGGCTGTCCGAGAAGGGCTGGAAGGCGCTCATGTACGGCGGCGACCGGTCGATCGGGGGTCCCCCGTCCCACTGGACCTCTCACTGGTGGGGAGGCGGCTGGTTCAAGGAGGGATTGGTCCACGCCGTCGAGCGTCGGTGGAAGACCACGAAGAGCGAGGGCGCCAAGGAATACTACCTCGGTTTCATGACGTTCACCCCGTGCCGCTCGTGCCACGGCAAGCGGCTCAAGCCGGCCAGCCTCGGCGTGACGGTTTCCGGACAATCCATCGCCGAGGTCGTCGCCCAGCCGGTGAGCTCGCTGGTGCCGTTCTTCCGGGAGCTCGGGCTCTCGGAGAAGGACGAGCAGATCGTCGGGCAGGTCGTCAAGGAGATCCGGGCGCGACTCGGCTTCCTCGACAACGTCGGGCTCACGTACCTCACCCTCGACCGTGCCTCGGCGAGCCTCTCGGGAGGCGAGGCGGAACGGATCGCCCTCGCCACCCAGATCGGCTCGGGGCTCGTCGGGGTGCTCTATATCCTCGACGAACCCTCGATCGGGCTTCACCCCCGGGACCACGCGCGCTTGCTCTCCACGCTGAAGACGCTCCGGGACCTCGGCAACACCCTCCTCGTGGTCGAGCACGACGAGATGACGATGCGCGCGTCGGACTGGCTGGTCGACCTCGGACCCGGCGCCGGACAGCAAGGGGGAGAGGTGCTCTACTCCGGTCCACCGGACCAGATCGGCACGGCTCCCCGGTCCCTTACGGCCGAGTATCTCGGGGGCCGACGGTCCATCCCGGTGCCGGAACGCCGCCGGTTCCCGACCCACCGCTGGCTGACCGTTCGGGGCGCGCGAGAGAACAATCTGCAAGGGATCAACGTCCGGATCCCGCTGGGCCTGCTCACCGTCTTCTCGGGCGTGTCGGGGAGCGGCAAGTCGACCCTGCTCCAGGAGATCCTCTACAAGGCGATCCGTCGACACTTGGGCCTGGGACGGGATGTGCCCGGCAAGCACGACTACATCGATGGCCTCGACCAGATCGACCGGGTGCTGCTGATCGACCAGTCTCCCATCGGGCGGACGCCCCGGAGCAACCCGGCCACGTATACCGGGCTGATGACACCGATCCGGGAGCTGTATGCCAGCCTGCCCGAGTCGAAGGTGCGGGGGTTCGGCCCCGGCCGGTTCAGCTTCAACGTCGCGAGCGGGCGATGCGAGGCGTGCGAGGGGGACGGAATCATCTCCTACGAGATGCATTTCCTCCCCGAGGTCCACATCGTCTGCGAGGAGTGCGGGGGGAAGCGGTTCAACCAGGAGACCCTTCAGGTGCGCTTCAAGGGGAAGACCATCGCCGACGTCCTCGACATGACGGTCGATGACGCTCGCGCGTTCTTCGAGAACCACCGGCGGATCGAGGGCCGGCTGGCGCTCCTCTCGCAGGTGGGATTGGGCTACATCAAGCTGGGGCAGAGCGCGACGACCCTGTCCGGCGGCGAGGCGCAGCGGATCAAGATCGCCTTCGAGCTGGGCAAGCCGCCGAACGGCCGGACGCTCTATCTCCTCGACGAGCCGACGACCGGGTTGCATTTCGAAGACGTGCGCCGATTGCTCGAGGTGTTGTTCCGGCTCCGAGAGGGCGGGAACACCGTGGCGGTCATCGAGCACAACCTGGACGTGCTCAAGTCCGCGGACTGGGTGATCGACCTAGGTCCCGACGGCGGCGACAAGGGCGGACGCCTGGTCGCGGAAGGGACCCCGGAGGATATCGCCCGGGCGCCGGGCTCGTACACGGCGGAGTTCCTTCGGCCCGTTCTCCGACCGATGCCGGCCTTGGCCCGATGAAGGACGCGCCGGACCCCCTGCCCGGTTTCGTGCCCGCCAGCCAGTGGGCGTACGGGCCAGAGGAGCGTTTCCGGCCGGGCCCGGACACTCCGGGCGTCTACCTGTTCCGCGGCCCCGACGGCGAGGTGGTCTACGTCGGCAAGTCGAAGCACCTTCGTCGGCGCGTGCTGGACCACCTGAAGGTGCGGGTCGAGAAGGACGAATGGATCCTGGGACGCAGCACGAGCGTCGAGTTCGTGCCGACGGCGAACGAGCGGGAGGCCCTCCTGCTCGAGGCGACGCTCACCAAGCAGTACCAGCCGCCCTACAACACGCTCCTCAAGGACGACCGAAGCTACCCGTACATTGCCGTCACGATGGGGGAGACCTTTCCCCGGATCCTCGTCGTGCGCCGGCCCCGACGGGGCCGCGACACGATGCTCTTCGGGCCCTACACCGGCGCCCGGGAGGCCCGCAGTGTGGCCCGGCTCCTGTCCGAGACGTTCCAGATCCGGCGATGCATCCGCCTTCCGAAGCGGGCCTGCCTCTACTACTACCTCCAGCAGTGCACGGCGCCGTGTATAGGGCTCGTCGACCGGACGGCCTATCGGGCCCAGGTCGATGACGCGGTGGCCGCGCTCCGCGGCCACGGCAAGGGGATCACCGCTTCCCTGGAGACCCAGATGAAGACCGCTGCCCGAGCGCAGGAGTTCGAGCGGGCGGCCCGACTCCGAGACGCCCTGCGCGGTCTCCGTTCCCTCGAAGAGCGGCAGCATGTCGTCGGACCGGGCGATGGGCGCGTGGACGTTCTGGCCGTGGCGCTGCCTCGGAACCCCGGAACGCTCCGGGTCGCCGTGGGGCTGCTCCGCGTCGAGGACGGCGAGGTGCGGCAGAGCGAGCCCCACGTGATGGGGTTTCCCGCCGACGATCCTCCGGAGCCGGGCGAGCTGCTCCGGCAATTCCTCACTCAATACTACGGCCAACAAACGGTCGCGCCGTCCCGGATCTACATCGCCGGACCGAAACCAGAAGGGATCGATGAGGCGGTCGATTGGCTGCAGCGAGACCGGCAGATCGAGGTCCGGTTCGCTCCGACCGGTCGACCCGCGTCGCTGGCCCGATTGGCCACCCGGCTGGCGACGAGCACGCTCGACCAGGTGGCCCCGGCCGCCGTGCCGCGCGACGTTCTGAAGGCGCTGATGGACATGCTTCGCCTCCCGCGATTGCCGAATCGGATCGAGGGCATTGACATCTCCATCTTTCAGGGCTCGGAGGCCGTCGGTTCGCTGGTCGTGTTCCAGGACGGTCGGCCGTTCAAGGACGAGTATCGACGGTTCAAGATCCGCACCGTCGAGGGCACCAACGATTTCGCAATGGTGGCCGAGGTGGTGCGCCGGCGTCTCCAGCGCCTACTGGCGGAGTCAGAGAAGCTCCCGGACCTATTGCTCATTGACGGGGGCGCGGGTCAAGTGGCCGCCGCCTTCGGCGTGGTCGAGGAGCTCGGGCTGGCCGAGGAGGTTCCCGTGGTGGGACTCGCGAAGCGGGAGGAGGAGCTCTACTTCCCCGACCGGAAAGGACCGGTCGCCCGGAACCCCAACGGTCCGCCGATGCTCCTCCTCCGGGCCGTGCGGGACGAGGCCCATCGCTTCGCGGTCACGTACCACCGCACGCGTCGGCGAATGGGCCTGCGCCGCGAGATGGAGGCGGCCGACACGGCGCGGGGTGCGCCGAAGCCGGCCCCGGGCCCCGCGTAGGCTCACTTGGCGCGGGGGTTCCGCTCCGGCTCGCCGATGAACGGCAGCCCCTGAACGCGCTTCGCTACCTCGGCGGCCGTGAGCCGGCGGAGGTCCTTGTCAGCCTCGAGGAACGACACATCCAGCGCCTCGGCCGGGAACGGGGTCGTCGATCCTTCGGCCACCGCCGCTACCGCGAGCTTGAACGCGCTGTCCTCGTCCTTGGCATCTTCGATCTTCTGTTCGAGGAAATCGGCCACCGCCCGGCGGTTCCGCCCGATTGCGTAGGCCTTCCAGCCGATGGTGGCGCCGCTTGGGTCGAGTTCGATGATCCCTGGCCCATGGGCGCCGAAGCCGCCCAGAAGGATCGAGACGGCGAACGGGCGGGTGCCGCCGAACTGGGTGAATTGCTGCAGGAAGGTGCCGAGAGCGGCCGCGAGGGTCGCGTAGGGAGCGGTTTCGCCATACAGGATCTTGTGGCGCTGCGCCTCGAGCCGGAGGTGGTCGACCAAGATCCGGGAGTCGGCGATGAGACCGGCGGTCACGCAGCCGATGCCATTGTCGATGGCGAAGCTCTTCTCGATAGAGGCGGAACGAGCAAGAGGGCTGCTCGGCAGGTTTCGGAACGCCACGAAGACGATCCCGTCCGGGTACGTCACCGCGACCGCGGTGCCGCCCATCTGGATTGCCTGGAGCGCATATTCGACCTGGAACAGGCGGCCGTCCGGCGAGAAAACGGTGCTCGCTCGGTCGTACGCCATCTGACCCGGTTGCATCTCCATCGATTGAACTCCCTCGGATTGGTGCTTCGCGAGAAGCAAGGGGGATTTGACGGTGCCCCTAGATGGGGCGGGGCTAACCCTGCCGTTACCGGGTCACGCCCGGCTGATCGAGACTCCCGGTCACAGGACGCGCCGCAGCAACCCGTCGAGCCGGCGCTCCGCCAATGCGCGACGGTCCGGTGGCACGTAGACGGCCACTTTCCACGCCGTCGGGGGTCTCATGGCGAGGTCGCGCCACACGCTCGGGGACCGGAACGGGTAGGTCACGCGCCGGTCCTCGAGAAGACCGACCTCGGCCCAGTCTCCTGGCACCGCCCGTGAGGAGAGACCGGCCAAGTCGAGCAGGACCGTCCCATTCGGAAAGCCGAGTCGGTCGGCGAGCAGATCCTCGACATGCCGCCGTTCGGCGGGCCGCGCGAGCAACCGGCGTACGGCGGTACCCAGGCCCGACGGAATCTCTCGCCAGGCTAGGGCTCGCTTGTAGAGCTGCCGGCATCGGAACCGACGCACCATATCGGCGCCGCGAGGAGAGGCCGCGGTAAGGTATCCGAAGAACTCACCATCGGTCATGCCGAAGACGGAGTGGGAAACGGCCGGGTATTCGGGGAGACGCTCGAGCGCGCTCTGCGCCATCACCTCGGCGCTGCGCACCGTCTTGTGGAAGTAGACGGACGAGTACATCAGCGCCCGGCCGACGAGGAATCCTTCGACCGCGTTCCGCCCTTTCTCGGCGAACACGAGGCGACCTCTCCGCTCCCGGACCGTGTCCAGCAGACGGGCGGCATCGATCGTTCCATGCGCCACCCCCGTGTAGTGCGCGTCCCGTTGCAGGTAATCGATTCGGTCGGCGTCGATCGCACCGTGCAGCATCGCGCGAAGGGACGGGTGGGAGTCCCGGCGCGGGGCGGGGTCGACGAGGTCGGCGACCAACCGGGGAGAGATCCGGCGTGGGCGAGCGTTTCCGGGATCGGCACCGCATCGGGCGGCGCCGGGTCGGTGATTCCCTCGAGCGACTCGCCGGTGATCCAAGCGCGCGAGATTCGTTCGTGCCCGAAGCCGAGCACCTCGTGGGAAGAAGGGTCCAGCGTGTGGGAGAAGGGCCCGTGTCCCAGATCATGGAGCAGTCCCCCGACCGAGACGGCCAGCGACTCCTCCAGCGACAACCCGAGATGGTCGGCCATCTGACGCGTGACCCAGAACACCCCGAGCGAATGCTCGAGTCGGGTATGGTTCGCGCCCGGAAAGACAAGGTGAGCGAATCCGGTTTGCCGGATCCCCCACAATCGCTGGAACGCGGGGTGCCCGATCAACTCGAGCGGGGCGCCCTCCACCGCGACGATACCATGGACCGGGTCGAAGATCGATTTCCGGACCTGGCGGCGCCGGCGAGCGGCCATGTCCGGGCGGACCTTCCCGGGACCATAAAGCGCCGGGGGGCGAGCCCCAGCGCCCACCGGGGGATTTCCACTCTCGCCGAATCTATTTATCGCATCATCGGCTCGCGCTCGCCGGAGCAATGGAACAGTCCCGAGAGTCCCCCCCTCGTGGCGCTCCGGGTACTTCCGCGTTCGAGGAAACCCGGCGACTCTTCCGAGAGGCCGAGCGATTCGAAGCCGCCCATGAAGCCGACCGGCAGCTCGAGTCGCTCAAACGGTTCCTCGCGAACGTTGAGGAGCACCGCAAGGACCTGGACGAGGGCTCGGCCGAGGTCGCCCACGACCTCGATCGGGCGGCGATGGCCTTTTACCGGCGCTCCCAGGCGGAGCTCGCCCTGCGCGCCGTCGAGGTCGGTCTCTCCCTCTCGCCCGGCTCGTCGGAGCTTCTCCATCACAAGGCACTGGTTCTCCTCGCCCTGAACCGGCAGATCGACCAGGCGGTGCTCCTGCTCGACAAGTCGCTCGAAGCGAACCCCCACGACAAACGTGCGTGGGCCACGAAGGGCGATGCGCTGAAGTTACTGGAACGGAACGCCGAGGCCGTCGAGGCGTATCTCGCCGCCCAACGACTCGAGGCCGCGTCGAGCCAGTACGTCGACCGAGCGCTCAAGCTCGACCCCAAGCACCCCGTCGCCTTGCGAATGAAGCTCCAGCTCGCCCGATCCGGAGGCGGAGAGCAGCAAGCGCTGGAGGCGGCCAACGCGCTCCTCGCAGCCGACCCCGGAGACCCGGAGCTCCTCCTCGAGAAGGCCCGGCTGCTCGCCACGCTCGGCCAGCTCCAGCCGGCGCTCGAGACGCTCCAGCCTGTCGCGGCGGTCCGCCCCGACGACCCTCATGTCCGGTTCCTGAAGGCGCGGCTCCTGTTCGCGATGGGACGACTCGAGGAGGCGGTACCCCTCTACCAAGGGCTCATCGAGGCCAAGGACCTGCTCGACGCCGTCGCCCTCGGAGAGATCGCTTCGGACCTCGAGAAGAACGGACAGGAACCCGACCTTCTTCTCGCCGCTCGGCAACGCCTGCGAGAGCTGGACCCGCGGAACCTTGCGAATCTGCAGGCACTGAGAACCGCGGCCGTCGTGCGGAACCGAAACGACGTCGCTATCGAGGCGGCTCGGGCGATCCTCGAGGCGTCTCCCCAGAGCCTTGACGCACAGCGGTCCCTGCTCGACCTCCTCCTCGCCGTCGGTGCCTTCGACGATGCGCTACGCACCGGCCGGGAGATCCTTGCGGACCACCCGACGGAAGTCGCGGAGCTCAAGCGGGTCCTGCATGCCGCCCAGGCCGCCTCTCGAGCCGAGGTCGTGCGCGAGTTCGCGGAAGCGGTGCTCAAGACCGAGCCCGCGGACGCGGAGACGCAGGCGGCCCTCGCCGCGGCCCTCGCGCAGTCCGGCGAGAAGGAGAAGGCGCTCGAACTCTACGCGCAGCTGAGCGCGAAGGAGCCCAACGAGACGCGGTACCTCCTCGAACAAAAGCAGCTCCTCGTCGACCTGAACCGGGCGCCCGACCTCGTGCCCGTGCTCGACGAGCTCTTCCGGCTCGACCCGACCCGATACGATGTTGCTCTCGAGCGCGGGAATCTGTACCTGAGCGCCGCCTACGAGCTCGCGGAGGGTTCCGCCGACCGGGAGGCCGCCGCCCGCGAAGCGATGGTCTCGTACGAACGCGCCACGCTAGAGCCGAAACTTCGGTCCGCGGCGCAGCTCGGCGTCGCGCGGGCCTCGCGCCTCGTGCACGACCCGCAGCGCGCAATCAAGGCCTACCGCGAGTTCCTGAACGACCCGGAGTTCAGCCAGCGGGGAGACATCGCGAAGGAACTGGGTCACGTTCTCCGCGACATGGACCGTCAGAACGAGGCGCGCGAGGTCTACGAGAAGGCCGTCTCGCTCGGGTTGGAGGATGTAGACCTCTTCTGGGGACTCACCGAGACCCTCAGCCGGTTGAATCAGGAAACCCGGGCTCTCCGCTACGTTGAGCTGCTCCTCCAGCGGGAGCCGGCCAACCCGGTCTACCTCCGCCGGAAGGGCCAGCTCCTGCTCAAGGCGGGACGCCGGTCGGAGGGCCTCATCGTGCTGAAGAGCGCGATCCAGGCCGCCCGCGGGGACCCTCACGCCTACTTCGAGATCGCGGAGGCGCTCCGGGCCCAAGGGACCTACGCCGACGCGATCACGTACTATGCGGAGGGGCTGAAGGTCGACCCGAAGAGCCGGGCCGGCTCGGCTTGGCGGAGAACTACGAGGTCGGCGGCCGATTCAGCGACGCCCTCCCCTTGGTGGACCAGCTGCTCCACGAGGAACCGAACGACCTCCGCGCCTGGAAGGTACGGGCCGACGTGCATCGGGCCTTGGGACAGGATGCGGAGGTGATCTACTCCCTCAAGGCGATCCTGCTGCTGGACCCGCGGAACGTCGAGGCGCTGACCGAGAAGTACCAACTCCACCTCAAAAAGAACCAACGGGCCGAGGCCTTTGAAACGCTGGCAGACCTTCTGGCCGCGGGAGGTCCGGCGGCGGAGAGCGCCGGCACCTGGATCGAGCACGGGGACCTCGCCGCGGAGCTCGGGAAGACCGAGGAATCGAACAAGTCCTACGAGAAGGCGCAGCAGCTCGATCCGACCCGCACGATCGAGGTCGTCACGCGTCGCGCGCGCGTGCGCCTGCAGGCCGGCCGGGCCGACCTCGCGTTGGAGATCCTGGACTCCTTACCGGCGCCGGACCCCGTTCAGAACCCCGACCGCGCGATGCCGTACCTCCTCCTTCGCGCCCAGATACTGACAACCCTCGAACGGCCGAACGATGCGCAGGCCATGTACGAGGCGATCCGGAAGATCGACCCCCGATCCTCCGAAGCGATCCGGGGCCTGGCACGCAGCCTGCTCGACGAGGGAAAGCCGGAAGACGCGCGGACGTTCATCCGGACTGTTCTCCCGCTCCAGCCACCTCAGGCGGACCTCTTCCTGCTGCTGTCGGAGGCCGAGGCCGCGCTCGGCTCCCTTCCGTTCGCCACCGAAGTCGTCCGGCGGGGCGTCGAGGCGCTTCCGAAGTCCGGTCCGCTCTGGGTTCGCCTCGGGGAGCTCCACGTCCGCCAGGAGACTTGGGAGAAGGCGGCGGACGCGTACGCCCATTCCATCGCCCTCGACCGGACGGACCCGGAGCTGCTCCTTCGCGCCGGATTCATCGCGGAGAAGCTCAGCCACGGTCATGAAGCCCTGACCCTCTACACCCGCGCCGCCGAGCTTGCGCCCGGGAACAAGTACGCCTGGTCGAGCCAGGGGGTGGCCCTCCTCATGGTGGGGCGCCCCGACGACGCGCGCGCCAGCTTCGACCGCGCGTTGGCCCTCGACTCGGACTTCGAGGCCGCGAAGGAAGGCCGCAAGGCGGCGCAGCAGCGGACGCGGGATTCGACGATCGAGAAGTACGGCCGGGAGGCCCTCCTCCTGGAAGCGCGGCTCAACCGGACCGTCACGAAGAACGACCTCTTCGTCGCGCTCCACGTCCCCTTCGACCACCTCGACCCCGTGCTGCAGGTCCTCTCCCGCTCGCCCCGGGTCGACATCGACCGGCTTCCCGAGAAGGAGATGCAGGACCTCGAGGTGGCCTCGTATCACCTCATCCACAGTGCGCTCGAGAGCCGGCCGGCGGGATCGAGAACCGTGGGCTCACGCTCGCCGACGTGGCCGCGCTCTGCCCGCCCACGTACACGCTCGGCCAGATCCAGCGCCTCTTCGGATACCTCCACTCGGTGCTCGAGATGGAGCTCAAGCCGGAGAACCTTCACTTGACCGCCGACGTGGAAGAACTGGCCCGGAAGGCGTTGCTGCTCCCCGAGGAGCAGCGGAGCCTGTTCCACCTCGTGGAGGTCCTCCGGGTCGGCGTGTTCAAGGCACGGGTGATCAAGGCCGTCGAAACCGCCGGTCGGGCCGTTCACGCCCCGTTGCCGGCGCTCGACCTCGGCGCCTATGCGCCGGAGTTCCGGGGCGGATCGCCGGCGACCGCGAGGTCGCACGCGTCCGCTTCGGGCGCCCCGGGGTCCGCCGCGACGCTCGCGGAAGATGAGATTCCGTTCCCCCCGAGCTCCTCCCACCAGGGTGCCGGTTCACGCTGGACCCGACCTCCCCCGCCGGCGGCCGGCCCCGCTCGTTGCCTGGGATGCGGAGGTATCGCGTCCGTGCTCCACGAATGCGGAGCGCCGCTCTGCCAGCAATGCATCGTCCAGTTCCATTCGTGCCCCAAGTGCGGCCAGCCCGTCACGATGGCCAATAGCACACCCCTCGAACACGCGCCGCAGAACCGACCGGCGGCGAAGGAGCGGCGGCGGTCGTCCATCAACCCGTTCCGGGCCCTCTCCGGACGCGCACGCGCAGAGGAGAAGGCCGCGGGGGAGAAGTCGGAGCGGCATCCCTCGTCGGCCCCCCGCGCCGAGCACGAGGGGCGGGGCACCTCCCACCCGGCGCCGACCGGATCCGGCCACGACGCGACCAAGCACGCGGAGGCCCCGGCCCCCCTCGCGGCGAAGAACCCCCCGAACCGCCCGCCGCCGGCCACGCCCTCTCCGGAGAAGCCCCGGCCGAAGACCGATGACGAGCCTCGGCTGTGAGGGTTGGGCCTCCCCGCCGCGCAAGTCAACGATGATATAGGTACGTGGAGTCTATGACTCTCGATCTCGAATGTCGACCCCCGGGCCGCCGCCGCGCGGCACCTCGAGCGGCGCGATCGTGGCGACGATCGCCGTCGCGGCCGCGTCGGTGCTCTTGTTCATCGCGATCTGGTTCGCCCTTCCCCAGGACAGCCACTACCTCGCACTCGCAACAATCGGGATCGTCAGCCTGATCTTCGCCCTGGTTAGCACCCTCGGCCGCGCGTTTACGCGCGCCGGGGACGCCCTGAAGGCCCTCGCCTGGGGCTACGCGGGGCTCGGCTTCGCGCTGCTGATCGGATCCCTCGTCCTCGCCGGGTCGATGTCCATCATCGGGATCGTGATCGAGCTCGTCGGACTCGTGATCGTGGTCGTCTTGATCGGGATCGTGGCCGGCCTCGCGGTCTGGGGAGCCGGATCGGCGCGAATGACCCAGCAGCGCGAGATGCGCCGCGAGGCCTGGCGGGCGTCCCAGCCGCGCTCCGCGTTCGATTACACGACGGCCCGACCCAACGTGCCCTCGTCCCCCGCCCCCGCACCGGATGAATCCTCTCCCACCGCACCTCCGGGGGCCAGCCGGTGACTGCCGCTCCGGCCCCCCTCCCCCGCCGCCTCCGCCTCCTCCACCTCCTCCATCTGATTCGCCCGCCTCCCCGCCGGGGCTGACCTGCCCGGCCTGTGGAGCGACGGCTCCTGCCGGCACCCGGTTCTGTCCGGCGTGCGGCGCGTCGATGGCGGGTTCGTCTCCCCCCAGCACCGCACCCGCCGGGGGCGCGCCGCCCCCCGTCGACATCCGTCAGACCGTGGACGCGGACCGTGGGGTGCTGAAGCGGCTCCAGTTGATGGTCCCCGGTTTCCGGGGCTACCGACAGATGGAGGACATCCGGGCGGCGGACAGCCAGCTCCGGATTCAGGTCGCGAACCAGGTGGACCGGGTCTTGGCCAGTCTTCAGGACACACGCGCAACGATGTCGAGAATGAACCAGTACGCCGGGCTCACCGACCTCGCAACGGTCCTGTCGGACCTGCAGGTCCTATCGGGCCGTATCCGGCATGCGGAGCAGGGCTACTCCGGGATCTCCGCGAACGTCCGTTTCCAGCAGTCCCGACTCGACGAGCTGTACCAGTACGACTACGGTTTCGTCCAAGCGTCCGACCAGTTCGCCGCCCTGGCGGCGCCGATCCAAGCGGCCGCGACCAAGGGCGACGTCGACGCCCTCCGAACTTCCATCCAGGCTCTCCGGACTCAGGTCCAGGTTTTGCAGAATGCTTTCTCGCAGCGCGTGCGCGCCGTCGAAGGCATCATGGTCCAGTAGGAGCAACGAGGGTCGATGGTCGGTAACGCACCGGTCCCAGCGAAGGGCGGCAGTCTGTTCGGCGCCACCACGGTGGCGTGGGAGGACGTCTACAAGGGCGGGAACGTCATGTGGCGCGTCCCGCGCAACATCCGGTACGGCGACAACATCGTTGTCCGAGAGGACGAGATCGCGGTCTTCTATCGGGACGGCAAGGCGCTCGCTTACATCGACACTCCCGGCCGGTACGGCCTCACCTCGCTAAGCGTGGGGGTCATCGGGAACGTCATTCAAGCCCTCTCGGGCGTCCGGCAGGAGGCCGAGGTCTACTACCTCCAGCGCCGCATCTTCGACGGGAAGTTCGGTAGCGCGGAGCCGTACGTGTTCCGGGACCCGGACTTCGGGCTCGTCCAGCTCCGGGTGTTCGGCGACTATCGTTGGAAGCTCGCGAAACCGGATATCTTCATCAACCAGTTCGTCGGCACGTTCGGCTCCACGAGCCAAGCGGACGTGGACAGCCGCCTGCGGGACCAGATGGTGCTGCTCGTCTACGACACGCTCGGCCACATGAAAGAGCAGGGGGTCCGCGTCACCGACCTCGCCTCCAGCCTGATGACCATCGAACAGGCGGTGCTCGGCGCGGCCCCGCAGCACTTCGATGTGCTCGGCGTGCAGCTCCAGCAGATCCAAGGCCTCTCGATCAACCTGCCCGAGGACGTGCAGAAATCGATCGACCTCCGGTCGTCGATGGGCGTGCTCGGCGTGAACTACATGCAGTACCAGGCCGGCCAGGCGCTCACGACGGCGGCCGCCAACCCCGGCGGGGGGGCGGGCACGCTGGTCGGCGCCGGCGTGGGGCTCGGCGCCGGCATGGGCATGGGCGCCGGCATGATGGGCGCGATGAGCCCGGGGATGTCCGCGGGCCAGGGCGGCACGCCCTGCCCGAAGTGCGGCGCGCTGGTCCCTGCCGGCAGCCGGTTCTGCCCGAGCTGCGGATTCACCATGGCGCCGGCCGCCGCCACTCCGACGGGGCCGAGCACGCCATGCCCGAAGTGCGGCACGGCGATCCCGGCCGGCTCCAAGTTCTGTCCGAACTGCGGCGCCGCCGCCCCGGCGCCGGCTTCCACCGCGACCCGGCCCTGTCCGAAATGCCAGACCCCGGTCCCCGTCGGCGCAAAGTTCTGCCCTAACTGCGCGAACCCGATGACCTAGGACGCTCGCAAGTCGGTGGGACCAGCGATCCACGGAGACGAGAGCACGATGCAATGTCCTCAGTGCGGAACCCCGCTCCCGGCGAACGCGCGATTCTGCTACGGATGCGGGTCCAACCTCTCCGGCGGGCCCCAGCCCCCTCCACCGCCGGGCGCGCCGCCCGGCTATCCGGGAATGCCGGGATCCGCGGCTCCTCCGCCGCCCCCGCCACCGGCCGCCGCGGCTGCGCCGACCGCGCCGAAGGACCTCAAGTGCCCCTCCTGCGGGGCGCCCTTGCAGCCCGAGTTCGGTGACACGGTGATCACCTGCAAGTACTGCAGTGGGACGGTCTCTCTGGCCGGCACCGGCTGGAAGGCCGTCAACCGGCACACGATGATCCTGCCCCAGCTCATGGACCCGGAGGCCGTGCTCAAGATCGTGAAGTCGGTGATGAACACCGGGATGTTCCACGGCAGCCGCTTCGAGGCCTCGAAGGTGACCGAGCAGAAGCTCCAGTTCGTGCCGTACTGGATCGTTCCGAGCTCCGCCACGACGAACTACACCTACCAGGACCTCGTCACGGCCGGCGCCGCGACCGTCGGCACCGCGGCGGTGGGGAGCCTCATCGGCGGCTTCTTCGGCGGAGGGTCGACCAACGTTCGACCCGCGGTCAACTCCACGCGGCAGGACCAGATCACCGGCAGCTACCAGTTCCCCGTCGTCGCGGTGAAGGGCTACCAGCAGTATCAGCCGCGCAACTACCAGTTCAACCTCGACACCCGGCAGCTGTACAACAAGGACAGCCTGCCCGGCGGCCTCACGGTCCTGAACGGCGACCTCGGGGAGGACGCGGCGCAGCAAGCCGCCCGGGCCTTGGTGACCCAGATGCATGCGGACGCCGCGCACAAGAAGCACCGCATGGTGAGCGCGCTCCAGACCCAGGTCGAGGTCGGCGACCCCGAGCTCGTCCACGTGCCGATCTGGTACCTCGCCCTGGACCTCAAGGGCCAGCCGGTCGTTCTGCTCGTCGACGCGAACGCGTCTCGGGTGATGCTCAGCAATCTCTGAACCGTTCGGCGGGGCCCGCCGGACACGGTCTACCCGAACTACTCAATGCGATGGCTTAATGCTCTGGCCCATCGATTAAATCGATGACCCGAGGAGGAACCCCTGATGCAGTGCCCCCAGTGTGGAACCCCGCTCCCCGAGAACGCTCGATTCTGCTACGGCTGCGGCGCCAAGCTGGGCGGGTCCCCGGCGGCCCCTTCCATGCCCGGGGTCCCCGCTGCGTACGGTGGCGGACCCCCAGGTATGGCCCCCCCGCCGTCGGTTCCCTCGGCGCCTCCGGCTCCGACCACTCCGCAGGCGCTGAAGTGTCCTTCCTGTGGCGCTCCCCTCGAACCTGGGCTCGGCGACGCGGTGCTCACATGCCCGTATTGCGGCGGCACCGTCTCCATCGGTGGCACCGGATGGAAGCCCGTGACCCAGCACTCGATGCTGCTGCCCGAGTTACTCGATCAGGACGCCGCCCTCAAGATCGTCAAAGCCAGCATGGATGCAGGATTCTTCCACGGGCACCGGTTCGAGGACTCTCAACTAGTGGCGGCAAAGTTCGTCTTCGCCCCGTACTGGATCGTTCCGAGCGCCGCGACCACGCGATTCAGTTACCAGGAAACCGGGATGCCGGCGGGCGCCCCGGTCGGAACGATGTCGGCGAGCTCCTTACTCGGGAGCGCATTGAGCCACGGACGCGGGAACGAGTTCGTCCCAATGGGCGGCGGCGGATACGCCCCCACGCGCCAGGACCAGATGAGCGGAAACTACCAGTTCCCTGTCGTGGCGGTCAAAGGGTACAATGAGTATCAACCGAAGAGCTACCAGTTCAACCTCCAGGCGCGTCAACCGTTCAAGAAGGAGGCCCTCCCGGGCGGGGCGACGATCCTCAACGGAGATGTTGGTGAAGTCGAAGCGCAGCAGGCCGCGCGGGCCTACGTCGCCGAGGTGCAGGCAGAAGCGGTTCGCCGGAGGCACGCCAACGTGAGCGGCCTGCAATCGCAGGTCGACGTCGGCGAGCCCGAATTACTTCACGCACCGGTCTGGTACTTCCACCTGACCCACAAGGGCAAGCCGGCGGTGCTCCTCGTCGACGCGAACGCATCGCGCGTCATGTTGCAGAATATCTGAACCGGTCAGGGCGGGACCCGGAGCTCGTCCGCCAGCAAGCCGAAGGAGAACACGTCGGCCCATCGACGCCCATCGCGGTGCCCGTCGCGGAGCCGGCCTTCCTTATGGAAGCCGATCTTCCGGAGTACCCGGGCGGACCTCGGATTGAACTCGTAGACGTGGGCCTCGATCCGGTGCATTCGGAGCGTCCGGAACCCCTCGCGGCAGACCGCGTACGCAGCCTCAGCCGCGATCCCCTTGCCCCACTCCGAGGGGGCGACCCAATACCCTAGCTCGAAATACCGGTTGCCCCAGTCGATACGGTGTATCCCGGTGCCGCCCATGAGTCGACCGTTCTCCTTGTCCAGTATCACGAGCGCGAGGTCGGTGCCCCTCCGGCGTTTCTGCGCGGCGTTTCGAACGAAGTCGTAACCCTGCTGGGCCGAGTAGGGATGTGGAATCCGCGTTGGTCGGGCCACGCGCCAGTCTCCGACCAGCGGTACCAGCGCCGGAACGTCCGACCGGCTCGGAGGACGGAGGAGGAGACGCCTCGTCTCGATAGGCAGCTCGATCCGGTCGAGCAGGGAAGGCCCCGGTGACGGCCGCATCCGCGGCCGAACCGTCGTCGGGTTCTTACCCCTAGCGGCCCGAGTCAATCGACGGGGTCGAGAGGTTCCCCGTCGATCCCGATTCGGACGTACCGGTATCGCACCGGCACCCGTCGGCGGAGGTGCGTCCAGTACCCGCAGTGGGGGCATCGATAGCCGAGGGTCACCTGGTCTCCCTCGAGGGTGCGGTTCCGGATTGGACGCAGTGGGGAGCGGCAGACGGGGCACCGGTGCAGCGGCCTTCGAGTGGGACGTTCGGCGTACCGGACGTCGATACGAATCCCGGGGGAGTCGAGCAACAGCTTACGGAGGCGCCAGCCACCGAGCACGAAGAGGGGGTCCTTGGCGGCGAGCGAGGGGATCAGCGCGCGACGGAGGCCGGCCTGCGACCGGGCGGCCTGGCCCATCCGCCCCAGTTGGCGGCGCGCCAGGGAGCGGACGAGGTCGCCGGGAGGGAGCCGGTACTTCGGCCGGGCCCTCTCGCGGCGTCGCCTACCGCGCGATTCCCCGCCGTCCTTCCCGGACACGGATCTCCTCTTCGTAGAAGGACCGGGCGAGCTCGGTTTCTTCCGATCCCACGGCCAACGTTGCGTCCCGTTCGTGCCGGAAGTACCCCACGATCGCCGCGGCGGCGGCCAACTTGACGGCGCGAGACTTGAGGCGCGGCGAGAACCGAGGATAGTTCCGCCCGGCGAGGGCGGCCTCCGATACCTGGCGGAGCTGGCGGTACAATCCCGGGTCCAGGCGCACCGGTTTGGTCTTGAGGCGGCCCGCGACGAGCGGATGGCCCGTCTGGGCCGCGTAGAGCAGCGTCAGGTGATCCCGTATCTTCTCCGCGAGCGAGAAGTCGATCTCCCCTAGCTCGAGACGCTCCGCGCTCGCTTCCACCGCCCGGAACCGGTCGCGGGTCATCTGATGGAACCGCAGCAGCATGCGGTCCTCGAGCGCTGCGAAATTGGGGTCGGCGATGGTGGTCCAGTAGTCCGAGGCGCCCGCGGTGCGGACGTTGTAGTTGACGGAGAAGAAGGAATGGAACGTGTAGGGGCCCACGGTTCCGAGAGTGGTCTCCCACTTCACCTCCCGCTGTTCCATGACGAGCTTGAGCGGTTCGACCATTCCACGATACTTGAACCAGTCGTTGAACTCGGGAACGATGAAGTTGAACGTTCGCCCTGAATAGTAGGCGCCCACGCGAAGGAACTGGGCCGGCGTGATGCCGCCGCAGTAGCGGTTCCGCCCGGGCAGGCCGTGCGCGGGCACCGCCGACCGGGAATTTCCTCGGATCATGTCATCGATGGCGAACGTCTTGCCGGTGCCCGGCGGACCGAAGAACGCCAGATGGAAGCCGCTGCTGCCCGTCGAGCGTCCGGTGGGTGCCAACAGCGGGACGTCAGCGAGCGCGTACTGTTGCAGCATCGAGATCAGGATGTCGAGGTACAGCGCCTCCCCGAACAGGTCGCGCAGGTAGGTTGCCAGCTTCGCCGCGGAGAATCCGCGGCCGAAGGCGACGGTCTCGTCGAATCGGTTGCGGAGGAGGTCCTGAAGGTGGCTCAGAAAATCCGAGTCCATGGACCGGATCTCACTCCGCTCGTCGGGCACCGGATGGAACCCGCCGGGCTCGGCGACCTCTGGCGGTTGAAGCTCGGTGATGAGCAGCTCTCGGAGTTCGACGGGGAAGGGAACGGAGTAGACCCGATCCGTCGGACCTCCGAGGCCCTCTTCGAGCAGCCCTCTACGCTTGAGCCGACCTAGGAGCCGCGAGGGGTCCCCGAACACTCGGTCCTTCAGCAGACGACGCCTCAGCTCCGAGGATCGGAAACGTGGGGGACCGGCTCCGGCACGACGGGCACCGGACCGGTCAGCCTCGTCGAGCACGGCGAGCAGGGAACGGGCAATGGCCCGTTCCTCACCGGTCAGCTCGAGGGTGCCCGACGTCGCCACGTGCATCGTTCGCCAGCAAAGCCCAACCTATTTACTTTCGTCACCGTGGGCACCGCGTGGTCGTCGGCGCGTCCCAGTACGAGCGAGAACTGCGTTCCCTCCTCGAGGGAGAGCGAGCGGCGCTCCGGCACTACGCGCGCTACCTCGCGCCCGAACAGCGACGCACGCTCGACCGGCTCGAGCGCGGTCCGTTCCTCGTCGTCCGGGCGGCCGGCTCCCACGGATTCGACCTCGTGGCCATGCGAGGCGGGTTCGCGTTTCCAATCGAGGCGAAAGCCTCGGCGGACGAGGTGATCCGTTTCTCGTCGGCCAGCGGGCGAATGACCGACCAGCTTCACGAGCATCTCGAAGCCGCCAAGCGGGGCGGGCTCGTCGTTCTCTACGCCTATCGGCGACTCGGTTCGAGGGACTGCGAGCCTTGGCGGCTCTTCACTCCCCAGACGGCGAACCATAACCACGGACGAGTTGAGTACCTGCGCAACCACCTTCCGCCCATTGAACGGACGAGGGACGGGAACGGGGTCCTGCGGTGGGAGAATGGACTTCCCCTGAGCGCCTTCCTGGACCGGTTGTTCAGCCTCTTCGACCCGGAGGCCGGAGCCTAGGGCGTGCGGGTTCACGTCGAATCCACGGGACTCGCCCGGTTCGGCCGGCGCCCGGAGTCCCTCGTGGAGCTGCTCGCCGAGGCCGGCTCAGCCGCGCTAGACGGGATCGGCCGAAAGCCCGTCGACGCGGTCTTCGTCGGTACGATGGCCGCCGGTTCCCTCAGCGACGTCGAGAACGTAACGGGTCAACTGGCCGACCGCCTTGGCCTAGGATCGGCCGCTGGGTGGCGCGTCGAGGCCGCGTCGGCGACCGGTGCGGCGGTCTTCCACTCGGCGGCTATGGCGGTGGCCTCGGGGCAATTCCGGCGCGTGCTGGTGGTCGCTGGCGAGAAGATGTCGGGCCCTCCCACGGCCGACGTGGCCCGGATCCTCGCCCGGTCCCTCGCTCCTCAGGAGCAGGCCGCGGGCGCGACGATGCCGGCGCTCGCCGCCATCGTCGCGCAGCTGTACGCCGCCCGGCATGGGACCACTACTGGGGTCTTCGACCTGGTGACCGTTCTCGCGAGAGCGGCGGCGGCGCGGAACCCGATGGCGCAGTTCTCGACGCCGGTCACGGCAGAGGAAGTGGCGGCGAGCCGAATGGTCTCGACCCCGCTGCGTCTGCTGCACTGCTCGGCGATGACCGATGGGGCTGCTGCGCTGATCCTCGCCAAGGGAGATGGAGCCGCCTCGGTGCTGGGTCTCGGCCAGGGATTCGACGAGCTCCTCGTGTCCGACCGGGAGGACGTCACATCCTTCCGGGCGAGCCGCGTCGCGGCGGAGCGGGCCTACACGATGGCGAAACTCACCCGGAAGGAGGTCGTGTTTGCCGAGCTGCACGACGCGTTCGCGCCGTTCCTGCTGATCGACCTGGAGGACATTGGCGCGTGCGGGCCCGGCGAGGCCGGGCGGTGGCTCAAGAGCGGGGCGGTCGCACCGGAGGGACGGTTCCCGGTAAACCCCTCGGGGGGATTGCTGGGAAGGGGCCATCCGGTCGGCGCCTCGGGGCTGGCTCAGATCGTCGAAGTCAGTCGTCAGCTCTCCCAGGAAGCCGGACCCACGCAGCTGCCGCACGCCGGGGCGGTGGGTCTCGCGTTGTCAATCGGTGGCCTGGCGAGCCACAACTTCGTGACCATCCTGGGTCATCGGGGGACGAGCTGAGATGGCCGAGGCGACGCTCGAAATGAGTCGCTGCGCCAGCTGCCACGCGGAGTTCCTGCCCCGGCCGGGCGCTTGCCCCCGCTGCGGGTCGAACCAGATCGAAACGATCTCCCTCCCGGCGCGCGGGATCGTTCGTGCGGCGACCGAGCTCTCGGTGCCCGCGACCGGATGGGCCGCTCCCCATCGCCTGGCGCTCGTTGAGATCGCCGAAGGCATTCGCGTGCTCTGCGTCGCGTCCCGTTCCCTGCCGGCGGCCGGTGACACGGTCCGGATCGTCCGGGACGGCGCGGTCTACCGCCTCACGTGATGCGGGCCGCATGGCGTCCCGGGAGGGAACGCGGGGAGGGGGATTTTCCGAGGGCCGGTCCCGTCCGGCCCTCTTTTGAACCCCCGAGGTGAAATCACCACTGGATTAGCAATCCAGCGCCTTACCGGGCTGGGCCATCCCCGCGCATGCGGGACAGGTCCCGCGGTTGGTTTAAAAGTTGGGCACCCGCGCGCACTCGAATCCCCGCGTCCGCCTCGCCCTTATGTACGGCCCCGCTGCTCGCGGCCGGAGGAACGGTATGCAGGTCAAACGGGCGGGCGTCGTCGGCGCCGGAACGATGGGGGCGGCCATCGCCGAGGTGCTCGCTTTCAACGGCATCGAGGTGGTGCTCAAGGACCTCGACGGGCCCCTCGTTGAGAAAGGCCTCGCCCGGGTCCGGCAGTACGTCGAGGAGTTGGTCCGTTTCCAGGCGGAACGCGCCGGGAAAGAGGTCGCGCGGATCCAGGAGCTCGGGGTCCAACTCACCGCCGAGCAGGTGGCCGCGGTGCAGACCAAGCTGGCTCCCAAGGTCAGCCGCCAGCGAGGCGACGAGATCGTGGGCCGGGTCCACGGAACAACGACGTGGGAGCCCTTCGGAAACGTGGATTTCGTCGTTGAGGCGGCGTTCGAGAAACTCGAGATCAAACGCGGAGTGTTCGAAGCCCTCGACGCCGTACTACCAGACTACGCGATTCTCGGCTCGAACACCTCCTCCCTGTCGATCACCCGCCTCGCCCGCGGCCTCCGTCACACCCCGCAGATCTTGGTGACGCACTTCTTCAACCCCCCAGTGACCCTCCCGCTCGTCGAAGTGGCGGGCGGGGTGGACACCCGCGAGGACGTGATCACGGACACCATCGATTTCCTTCAAGGTCTCCGGAACCACCGTTATCCTCTCGTCCCGATCCGCGTCAAGGAGTCCCCGGCATTCATCGTCAACCGTCTCCTCACGCCGATCCTGGCCGAGGCCTGTTTCGAGCTCCAGGAGGGCCTGGCGAGCGCCCGCGACATCGACCAGGCCATGAAGGCCGGCGCCGGCATGCCGATGGGACCGTTCGAGCTCGCCGACCTGGTCGGACTCGACGTCACGCTCGAGGTGCTGGAGACGCTGTACCGGGAGTTCGAGGACCCGAAGTACCGAGCTCCTCCCATGCTG
Source organism: uncultured Thermoplasmata archaeon (assembly GCA_963787975.1). Lineage (GTDB taxonomy): Archaea > Thermoplasmatota > Thermoplasmata > Lutacidiplasmatales > UBA184 > JAKIWV01. Next base: position 32,287 of record CAWBEU010000001.1, on the reverse strand, counting down.
CGACGCCTGGTCGATGCGGGCCACCTCGGCCGGAAGACCGGCCGCGGGTTCTACGAGTACGCCTAGGACTGCTCGACGCCAGGGAGGACTGTCCCCGCGCCCACTGGAGGGCGAGAGCGTACCGCTCGAGTTCGCCGAAGAACCGACCGAAGCGGGAGTTCCACTCCTTGCGGTCGGCCCTCGGGCCGCTCTCGTCCCAACTGTCCTCGATGTGCTGGACCGGTATCGCGGTCGGAATCGTGATCGCCCCTATCCCCGAAATGACCTGCCGAAGCTGATCCCGGGCTCGGAGCCCCCCGCTTATTCCTCCGGCGGTGATGAACCCGAATGGCTTCCGATTCCACTGGTCGTACAGGTGGTCGATCAGATTCTTGATCGCCCCCGGGATTCCGTAGTTGTACTCCGGCGTGACGATGACAAACCCGTCTGCGTGAGCCATCGCGCGCACGAACTCGTCCACCACCGCGGGCCGCTCCGTCATTTCCCATTCGTGGCGTACGAGATTGCCGAACGGAAGCTCCACCGGGTCCCACAGACGGGTTTCCACGCCCGGTCGCCTCGCCAGGAGTGTCTCCACGTATCGCGCGACCCAAACCGAGCGACGTTCCGATCGAACCGTAGCCACGAGAATCGGGACGTCAAGCGTCATCGGGCCCGCGGTCCGCGCAGGGGGCTATAATCCGTTGCGTTCGGGATGGAAAGTCGGTGGGCCCACCCCCCGCGCGGGCCTCGCGTCACCGTAGAGTTTTTGAGCGGCCGATGTCCCTCGGCGATGCGGTCTCATGGTCGTGTTTCCATCCCCCGAGTGGGCTGTTCTCTTCCAGAAAGCGCTCAATGACAATCCGGCCTACGCGCAAGCCGCCGCGGCGTGGGAGGGCGACCTGATGTTCGAGGTGCTCGCCGACGCTCAGGCGACGAAAGGCCCGGGAATCTATCTCGACCTGTCCCACGGCCAGTGCAAGGACGCTCGTTTCGTGGCCGACCCCACGACGGTGAGCCCCGAGTTCGTCTTCCGAGCCACCCGGGAGAACTGGCAACGGATCATGCGAAAAGAGCTGGACCCCGTGAAGGCCTTCCTCGGCGGCACGATCAAAATGTCAGGGAACCCGGCGAAGATCATGCGGTTCATCGGCGCGGCCAAGGAATTGCTCGATACGGCGGCCGGCGTCCCGACGGACGCGTAGTTCGACCGGGGTCGACACTACCCGGTAGCGGCGGGAGGAGCCGAGGCCACCGGGCTGGCGGCCGCCGGTGTCGGCGCGGGTTTCGGAGCTGCCGGGGGAACGGCGGGCGCGGCGGCGACCGGTGGCGCCACGGTCTTGGGAGGCGCGGGGGGTTTCGGAGGAGGCGGCAGGAGGCGACTCTTGAGGAACGCCAGGATCCGTCCCCAGGCAGCCTCCGCCAGCGCGAGGTCGTACGCTCCCAAGTCCCGCGACAGGAAATTTCTCCGAGCGCGGGGGAAGTCGGCGTACTCTACGGGAGAGCCGAGCTGAGGTGCCCGCGACTCGAAGGAGTGTCGAGACCGGCGCGAAGGGCCATCCCGACCCGCATCCACGAAGAGGACGGGGGCGGTCACGAGCTCGGCATAGCCTGACGGTCGCACGGGCATTGGGTACGCCAGAACCACAGCGCTCAGTTTCTGCTCCTCGCCGGCTACGCCGAGCGCGAGCGAGCCGCTGAATCCGACCCCGAAAATGGCGGTCTTTTCGGCGTCAGCCAGCGGGCGACTTCGCAGACAGGTGAGCGCGTCTTGGAAGTAGATCACTAGTTTCCGAGTGCGAGCGGACCGGAGAGGAACCCCTCCTCCCATGTACGCTCCGGCCCGAGTCGCGAAGTGCTCCGGGAAGCCGATGCCGGGCGTCTTGTTAACCTCCGGGATCAGAACTTCGTACCCATCCTTCGCGAAACGTATCGCCGCATCGAGCAGCACCGTCGTCACCCCGTACACATCGGGAGTGATCAGGACGGTGGGGTGCCGCACCATCTTCGTCGGCGTCAGGACGATCGCCGAGGAGTGGCCCGACTTGGAGACGGCGGTGTCGAACCAGATCCGGTCGCTCCGGTACGGCGGGAGGGGAGCACCGGGCTTCTTCGTCGTGGTGAGCCAGCTCTTGTTGAGAAAGTCGAGCACGCAGAGCTTGAACCGCTCCTTCTGGAGGACGATCACGGCCTGACGCGTGCCGCAGACGTCGCACACGCCGATGATCCCGCTGCCAAAGACTTGTGGGTAGTCCGGCAGCAGGAGGTCCTGATCGTCGCTCATGCAACTCTCCTACCGCCGAGGTGAGATTTCTGAGCGGGAGGCGGGACTTAACTCTTGCCGGGCCGGCGTTTTCTCCGGCGCGGCGTGGGGACCGGTTGTCGGGGAGAAACGGCCCGGTCGAGATGCGATTTGCCTCTCGGAAAGAGCACCGGCACCCCGGCCTCCAGGAGCCGAGTCCGAAGAGCGCGGTCCCCCGTGAGCACCCACGCCCGCAAGCGACGACCCAGGTCCACGAGCGCATCGTCGCCCTGGATCTCCGTAGGAGCGACGGGGAATCGACGGGCAAATTCCCGGGCGGCCCGGGCGTTCGCATTGCCCCGCGCAGCCACGCGTTCGAGCTCGCCCAGCACCGACGAGGGGACTAGAACACGCGCGCCGTCCACGTGGAGGTAGATTTCCTCCTCAAGCCGGAAGTGCGACGTGAACGGGAGCAAAAGCGCGTTCGCGTCGACCAGGACGACGGGTCGTCCACTTCCCGGCGCCATCTCATCCCGGTCCTTTGATCGAGATGCCGAGTTTGTCTCGGTCGGCCTCCCGACCGGTGAGCTTTCCCTTCAGCAGGTACCGCTGCGCCTTCTGGTTCGCGGTCTTCGGGATCTCCTCGATGAACTCGAGGTACCGCGGCACCATGAAGAAGGGTAGTCGGTCCGCCGCGAACCGGAAGAGTTCCTCGGGAGCGACGGCGCCTCCGGGCCGGAGCTGAACGAACGCCTTCACATCCTCTTCTCCGATCTCGGCCGGAACGCCGACCACGACGCTCTCGAACACCGCAGGATGCTGGTTGAGCACGGTCTCTACGTCGTAGGGGGCCAGGTTCTCGCCCCGGCGCCGAATGACGTCCTTCTTCCGGTCGAGGAAGTAGTAGTATCCGTCGGCGTCCCGCTTCATCAGGTCCCCGGTGTGGAACCATAGGTTCTGCCACGACTCGACGGTCTTCTCGGGCTTCCGGTAGTACTCGAGGAACATCGTGTAGGCTTGGCGGGGCCGCACGAGCAGCTCGCCCGGGGTTCCGGGGGGACCGGTTGGTCGTGGTCGTCGACGATCTCGGCCTCGACGAAGCCGAGCGGGGTACCCACCGAGCCCACGCGTATCGCCCCCGGCGGGTTCATCAACGTCGTGCACCCGCACTCGGTCATGCCATAGAGCTCGATGACCCGGAGCCCGAAGCGGGCCTCGAACTTCGGCCATACCTCCTTCGTCGCGCCGGCGGTCAACGCCACGCGAACTCCGTGCCCGAGGTCACTGGGTTTGGCCGGCTGTTTGAAGAGGACATTCACCATCGAGATCAGCAGCGAGACGTGCGTCGCTCGGTTCCGGGCCGCGGTCTCCCAATACGTCGTGGCGTGGAACCGCTCCTCGAAGGCCGCGGTCAGGTCGTTGAGCAACGCGGTCAGCGTGGTCATCTCCTGCGCGTTACAGTGGAACAACGGGAGGCCGGTAAAGAGGACAGACTCGGGGTCGAGCTGACTCCGGAGGCCAATTTCCCGGGGCGTGGTCAGGTACTTTTCATGGGGAATGACCGCCCCCTTAGGTGGGCCCGTCGTGCCGCTCGTGTACAGGATCGCCGCCGGATCCCACGGACGGGGCACCTCGACCGACGGCGGCGGTAGCGGGGACCGGAGAGAAGTCCACGGGCGCATCCCGTTGGGGAGGTCCGCTCCCGGTTCCGGTTCTCGAGTAACCCACTCGCGTGTCATGTTGAGCGACTCCCGTATCGGCTCGTACACCGGGAGAAGGGAGGGCTCGATCACTACGGAACGCGCCTGGCAATCGTCCAGCTCGTAGCGGAGAAGCTCACCCTTGAGAGCGGTATTGAGCGGCACGAGGACAGCTCCGAGCTTCGCGAGGGCAAACCAGAGCAGCGGGAACTCCGGTCGGTTATGGACGAGGGCGGCGACCCGGTCGCCTCGTTCGACCCCCGCTTCCGCAAGGCCCGCGGCGAAGCGGTCCGTTTCCTGGTCGAGCTCGGAGTAGGTGAGGGTCCGCCTGGGGAACCGGAGAGCGAGTCGGTCCCCGTTCTTTCTAGCCTTCGACCGGATCAGGGTCGCCAGGTCGTGATAATCCTCGTCGGGAGTCAGCATGCTCTTCGACCGCCGAGCCGGCTGAGAGCCATAAACATTCGGCCCTCGTGCCGCAGGGTTCTTAGCGGACCCGGTTCTCGCACGAGCGTGGCGCCCCGATCCCAACCGTTCCGCGCTGACCGGCCGGCCGTCGCGGAGCTCGCGGCGGGCGCCGTGGTGGTCGAGCCCAAGGAACGTCGCTTTCTTCTCCTGCACGAACCCGCGGAGGAGCGCTGGGGCTTCCCCAAGGGACATGTGGAACCGGGCGAGACGCTGCTAGAGACCGCGCGCCGGGAAGTCGCCGAGGAGTGTGGACTGAGCGACCTCGATATCCGAGAGGAGTTGGGCGAGGTGGCATATCGCTTCTACCAGCCGAAACGCGACCGGAACGTTTTCAAGACGTCGGTCTACTTCCTGGCGTTCACCGTTCAGACCGAAACGACCCTGGAGTCCACGTTCGACGAGGCGCGCTGGGCGCTGGCCCACGATGCCGAGCGTCTGTTGAAATTCGAGACGGACCGTAGGATGCTCGCCGCGGCGGTGGCCCGCCTAGACCCCGCGCCCCCAACGAAGACCCGCTCGGGTTAATCGCGGGCCCGGCCCGCGGGCGACGTGCACCTATCAGGGCACGCGGAACCGGGCGCCGCGGAGCAGCGCGAGAGATTCGGGATACCCCGCGTCGGCGTGCCGCGCCACGCCGATACCGGTGTCGTTGTGGAGGACCCGCGAAATTCGGGCCTCGGCGTCGTCCGTGCCGTCGACGACAAGGACGAATCCCGCGTGGATCGAGTTACCGATGCCGACTCCGCCGCCGTGATGGACGGAAACCCAGGAAGCCCCGCCGGCGACGTTGAGCAGGGCGTTAAGGATCGGCCAGTCGGCGATGGCGTCGGAGCCGTCCCGCATCTTTTCGGTCTCGCGATAGGGGCTCGCGACGCTCCCGGTATCGTGGTGATCCCTACCGATCGCGACCGGCGCCGAGACCTCACCGGAACGGACCATCGCGTTCACGAGGTGACCGAATCGCTCGCGCTCGCCGTACCCCATGTAGCAGATCCGGGCCGGCAACCCTTGGAACCGGACCTTTTCGCCCGCCAGCCGGATCCATCGACAGAGGTGCGCGTTGTCTGCGAACTCCCGAAGGATCATCCGGTCGATCGATTGAATATCGCCGGGGTCGCCGCTCAGGGCCACCCACCGGAACGGTCCGCTGCCGACGGCGAACAACGGACGGATGTACTTCGGCACGTAGCCCGGGATGCCAAACGCGTTCCCGACTCCGGCTTCGAGGGCCCGAGCCCGGAAGGCGTTGCCGTACTCGAACGCTCGCGCGCCCTTGCCCATCAGTGTCAGAATCGCCTGTGCCTCTGCTGCGATCGAATGGTACACCTCCGCGCGGTACTTCGTCGGGTCCGCGGTCCGCAACTGGGCCGCCGCGGCGAGGCTGTAGCCCCGAGGGATGTACCCTACGGTCAGATCGTGCGCGGCGGTCTGGTCCGAGATGATGTCCGGGGTGATGCCCCGCCGCACCAGCTCAGGATACACGTCCGCCGCGTTGGCCTCGAGGCCCACGGAAAGCGGGCGCAGGTCCGTGATCGCGCTCCGCACCCGCTGAAGGCCGTCGTCCAAACTGTTCGCCGCCACGTCCAGGTATTCGAGACGAAGACGCCGAGCGATCTTGTCCGGGTCGACGTCAACTATCAGCGCCACGCCACCCAGCATCGTGACGGCGAGGGGTTGGGCGCCGCCCATCTCGCCGAGGCCAGACGATAGCATCCAACGGCCGGCTGAGGGTGTCGGAATGGAACTCAGCACGTGCGAGGGAGGCCAAGGTCTCGTAGGTGCCCTGCAGGATGCCTTGCGTTCCGATGTAGATCCAGCTCCCAGCGGTCATCTGACCGTACATCGTGAGGCCCTTCGCTTCCAACTCCCAGAAGATCTCGTCCGTAGCCCAGTGAGGAACGATTAGCGCGTTCGCGATCAAGACGCGGGGCGCGCCGCGATGGGTGGGGAACACTCCCACCGGCTTACCGGATTGGATCAGCAGGGTTTCCTCGTCCCCGAGCGTCTTCAACGTGGCGATGATCTTGTCAAAGTCCGCCCATGTTCGGGCCGCCTTTCCACGACCACCGTACACGATGAGGTGATCTGGATCGCTCGCCACATCGGGATCAAGATTGTTCATCAATAGCCGGAGAGCACCCTCTTGTGCCCATCCACGGCATGACAGATGGGTGCCTCGGGGAGCCCGAACCTGGCGCGCCACATGGGCCACCGTCGCCATTGGCCGAGGCACCTGGGGTTGCTACGAAAGCTTGTCGGCGACGCACCCGCGGGAGGCTTCCCTGCCACGGGAGTGCCCATTGGCTGCGGGATGGGTGTCGGTTCCGCAGATGGAGCGGTTCATATTAGGGGGAGACTGAACCGGGGGCGTGGCCGCGCATCGGGTGCCGCTATAGCTCAGCAGGTAGAGCAGCTGATTTGTAATCAGCAGGTCGGGGGTTCGACTCCCTCTAGCGGCTTAGGAAACCGGTTCGAGACTCGCCCCGGGTCTAAGAAAAACCCTCACCTACAAATCGTTCGGAGGGCTCGAAGGTCCGCCCACCACAACTAAAGTGCCCCTTTCCATTGTGCCTCGGGCCGAACCGACCCGTTCGCACAAGCCCCCGTTCAGGACGGTCGGGGGACAAACACGACGTGAGGCGGGCCGGCGTGGAGGTCGTCGGTCACTACGTAGCTCGGGAAAGCGGGGCGAACGCCACGGATGATGAGCCCTACCTCGTCCCGATGGAGCGCGAACTCCGTGTCGGCCATTCTGCGCACACCGGCGGCGCACCCAAGTCCTGGGCCGAGCAAGCCGATCCCAAGGTTTCCGAGCATTCGCGCTCGCTTCACTCCTTGGAAGAATAACCGCGTGGCCACTTCAGAGCCCATCAGCGTGTCGAAAACTTCGAAGGCGGTGAGCTCGAGGAACGACTTCCTGCGATTCCCCTGGACCGCCTTCTCCGCCTCCACCACCTTCGCGGTGGCTTTGTCCTTCCCATAGAAATTCAGGGTCACGACATACGGGGGGCCCTTGTCCTCACCGACGTAGTCACAGATCCGAACCCGGCTATCGAACCTCCGGCGAGTCACAAAATGCGTCAGCCGCGCACGAAACTCGTGAGGAGAGTCGCGAGACGTTAGGATGGCAAGAATCCCCCGGGACTGATACAGAACATTGAGGAACGTCGGGAAGAGCAGGAGGTCGAGATCCTCCGTTCCGACGGTCTCATCCATTCCGAAAAGGGCATAGCTTCCCCGTCGGAAACCTCCCCCAAGAAGCCGGTCGAAGTCTGCTATACCGGTGGAATAGCGACCTTCCGGATCGGGTATCGGTTTCCAGCCGTCAGCTACTTGGGCGATCTTCGTGGGCTCGGGCATGAACGAAGAATGGTCGAAAGGGGCTCTTAGAATGATGCCCGGCAAAGGGCGATTTTCTGACGGTAGAATCACTCCATTTTTGGGTACGGGTTGGACGTGAGCCGGTACGCTAGGTGTGTTTTCCGGACGCGCAGGCAGGGCTTCCGGTTTTTCGCCCATTCACGGGCCTCGTCGGAATCGCGACCAAGGAGTCCTCAGCGGGACCTCCCCGGAACTACTTCCGGCGCGGAGGTGCTACCGCGCGGCAGCCTCGAACTAGGCGAGCGGAGAGGGGTCGGTCGTCCTACGGCCGTCATGTGGGGAACGTGGATCATTGGGCTGTTCCCCCGTCCGGCACCTCGCAAAGGGGGGTGGTCATTCAAACCAACCCTTTCTGAACGCGCAAGTCGAACGCGTTGCTTGGTTCCCCGTTGGCGTCCCAGTGTAAGTTACACCCTTCGGTAGCTGCCCTCTAGCGGCTCACGGTCCCAGCTTGCGCCCCCTCTCGGGGTCCTTAGAAAAACCCCCTCCTACAAATCGTTCGGAGGGCTCGAAGGTCCCCCAACACCCCTAAGGTGCACGATGTGTGCAATTGGAGAGGGCGCTACGGAGTTCAAGTCACTCGACCTGTAAACCTGACCACCGTACCTTCTCGTCAACATTCAGCGGCTTGTCGAGACGGCCAGTTTCGCTCCACACTTCGTAGGCGAATTTCAGATATTTCCCCCACGCGATTCAATTTCGGGGACCCTGCCGCTCGACCCCACGCTTATGCTAACCGAACCCCTTTGTCACCCGCTTCGATGCTGACCATCCGGGGCCTGAAGAAGGTCTACCGGGGCAGAGCCGTCCCGGCAGTGACCGACCTCGACTTGGAGGTCCGGCCCGGAGAGATCCTCGGATTGGTCGGGCTCAATGGCGCCGGTAAAACGACCACCATTCGAGTAGCGGCCGGACTCATCTATCCCACGGAGGGGCACGTGTCCGTGAATGGGCTCGACCTCACCCGGGACAAGGCCGAGGCTTCACGTCACATCGGCCTGGTCCCCGAATCCCCGAACTTCGAACCCGGATCCCGGGCCATCAATCAGCTGCGATACTACGCGGGATTCTACGGTCTCACCGGGAACCCGGCCCGAGAGCTCTGCACGGAACTGCTTCGGAAAGTGGGACTTCCGGACATGAGCCGGGTTCGTCTGCGTACCTTCTCGCAGGGGATGAAGAAGCGATTCTCCCTCGCGGCCTCCTTGCTCGGGGACCCGGAGTTCTACCTGTTCGATGAGATACTGAGCGGCCTCGACCCGGAAGGGGTGCGGCTCGCACGAAACCTCATGGTGGACCTCCGGGCTCGGGGCCATGGGATCCTGCTCTCTTCCCACATTCTCTCCGAAGTCCAACAGGTGGCGGACCGGGTGGCGATCATGCACGAGGGACGCCTCGTCAAGACGCTCACGCGGGAGGAGGTGGAGACGACCGGGGGGGTCACGCTTCGCGTCACCATCGACAACCTGGATGATCCGGGCGTAGAATTGCTCCGGACCTACGGCATGGTTCGACGGGAGGGCAACACGGTCTGGATCACTCGCCCGAACGTCGAACCGAGCCTGATTAATGCGGAGCTCGTCCGACGCAATTACAGGATCCTCGCATTGGGCTTCGAGTCCCGGAATCTCGAGCAAGCCTTCTTCGACGCGGTTCGCGGCCCTCCGCCGGTGCCGCCATGAAGCTGTTCCCGTGGCGCGGTTTCCTCTACGAACTTCGACGGGGGTTGCTGAGCATCCCCTTGCTCGGTACTGACTGCGCTGATTATCTTAGCCGCCTTCGGTATTCTCGCGCAGATTGCCTCGAGCCAACCGGCGCCGTCAGACTTCCCGGAAGAGTCCGGAGCCTACTACTTCACCGGCGGAGAGTATCACTTTGAGTTCTACGCCTACACCCAGTCCGGCGTGCCAATCTCCGGGGCCATCTTCACGGTCATGATGTACCCACCTAACGAGACCCAGACCGCCCCTACCACATCTCTCGCGAATGTTACTGCGATCACCGGAAGTTCCGGTTTGGTTCAGTTCGCCGTGCCGCTCAATGGCTCGAACTATACCGCAGTAATGCAATGGACCGCCCCGAACCGGCCGATCATAGACAACGGCCCGGGCTTCTTCGCCGCCGTTTCGCGCCCGCCACCGGGGGCTACATTTCTGTACGACTCGACCTGGACGGCCACCATACAGACCACTCATCACCTCCTCCTCGCAAGCGCTCTGTTGATTTACTACCCGGGGCCCAACGGCACGGCTCCTCCGAATTATCAAGTGTATTGGGCGGCCTCCCAGAACGAATCACTTCCTGCGACTCCATTGCCGGAGAGCAGTATGCACCGGCTTGGCGCGTTAACCTCGCCCGGGGAGGTATTTTCCTTGGTCGTCCCGACCTACTCGACTTACAATTCGTACGGCCCCCCCAATGGACTCCAATCCAACGATTACCTCCAGGTCGAGCTCTTCACGACGACGGGCCAATTCGCGGCGATGGACACGAACCAGAGCGCCGCCAACTTCTTTCCTCCTTCCTCCGGGACGGGTACGTCGGTCGTCCTAGGGTTCGGCGGGACCTTCATGGTCTACCTCGTGCCGCTGATGGCCATCCTCGCGACGTATTCGGTCTACGGCCGGGACCGGCTGACCGGCGTACTCGAGGGCGTCTTGGCCCGTCCGGTGAGCCGGTTGGGGCTCGCCAGCTCCCGATACCTCGCCGTGATCGTCGCCCTCTGCATCGCGGTGTCCTTCGCGATGGCGTGCCTAGAGGGGCTGGTCTATTGGGTATATGGGGGATTTCTGTCGCTCGACGGCGCCCTGACGCTCTTCGCCGCGCTCTTGGTCGAGATCGGCGCTTTCACGGGTATCACATTCCTCTTGTCGCACACGCTTCGATCGGCGGGAGGTCTGGTGGGAATCAGCCTCGGTCTCTTCGCGCTGTTCACGGTGGGATGGCTGGTTGTCCTGCCTCTCATTGCGGCGCTGACGGGTACGTACTTTAGTGCGGGGTACGAAACCGCTGTGATCCACCTAGACTTCCTTAACCCGGTTCAGTTCTTCACCCTCGCCCAGTACCAGCTCCTCGCGTCGGTCCCAAATGGCTTCGGCCCATTTGGGGGAGGGCCGACCGCTCCCTCCGCCGACGGGATTACGCTGGGTTCGCTGATTGCCACGGGCCTCGCATGGACCGTGCTCCCCCTCCTAGGCTTCTTCTACGCGGTCCGGCACTGGGATTGAGACGAGTCAGCCCGGCGTCTCCGGCGAGATTTATCGAGCCCAGACCCAGGTAATCGCTCCTTCGAGAGAGGGCACGAAAAGGGCGCCGACGACTCCCGCCCGTTCCCGGAGGCTCACTCGGGAGTGCTGGACCCGTCGCGGGGGAACCTCGCTCACGGCGGATGGGCCCCCTGCCCCGAGCCGGGTCCACCTTGGTCTTTGACAATCCACCCCTTTCCAAACGCGCAACCCGGCGCCTTCGTCTGATTACTTGTCGGCGGCTCACTGTAAGTTACACCCTTCGCTAGCGTCCCTCTAGCGGCTGGCCCGGCCCGGGGCGACGCTGCGCCGCGAGGTTTCGATGACCGGCCGTGTGGAACGAACGTAAGTTTCGGGAGCGACGGTCGTTAATCCTACCACCCCGGATCCAAGTCGGCCTGGATCTGAGGGCTTCTTAGTCCCGTTCCCCAGTGAGTGGCTCTCGACCGTCCTCGGTTTCCTCGGCGTCGTTCCCATCCTGGTCGCCGGCGTGCAGCGAAAATTGCATCCACACACCTACGACGATCAAGAGAAAGCCCGCGGAGAGAAGCCCGGCGAACCACGCTAGGTCGGGCAATGCGAAAGCCGCCAGCACGATGAGTCCAACGGCCGCGATCCAAACATACCCTCGAAGGGCCGAACGATTCACCCCCACGAGGACACTCCGGGAGGGGGAGTCGAGAAACACGGAGCGTGGAGGTACAGTCATGGCGGCTGCAACTGGTTGTCTCCTATGCCCTCCCGATCTGATGAACGTTTCCCGGAGAGGCCCCCTTGGTTCGTCAGTCGCCGAGTCACCTGATGGTCGGAGAGGTCGTTGCGGGTCCGTGTCGGGTCCAGGGGATCGCACCCAGAGGATCTCCAGGTCATTGAGTATGAGAGGGGTTCGTCAATCCGCCGAGCCCTATCAGAACACGCGCGTCGTGCCCCCTCGGTACTGCGGCTTCGAACCCTTCGGACGATTGCCTCTAGCGGCTGGCCGGGCCGTGGGTCGATATTGCTCTCGGGTACGTCGCTTGGAGAGCGGCGCCGTTCGCGACCTGAACGGGCGCAACTCCCTGAAGGTCAAGCTAGGCCGTCTTGGAAGCCCGGATCGAACGAACGTCAGTCCGCCGGATAGGGGCCGCCGCCCACGGTTAACATCAACGACCCATATGCCGGCCAGTCCGGTGCTCGAACACTGACATTGAGGTAACCGTCTCTATCGTAGCCGAACACGACCGGAACGTCGGAAGCCACCACCTTGTATCCCCAGCTGGAGGAAACCACCGAACTGATGACGAAGGTCGCCCCCGTCGTGTTTCCCGGCCCGTACGGCTCACATCCGATTCCCCAGCTCAGATTGAAAACGGGTCCCGTCGGCACTTCCAAGACGGGTGGAGGTTCGCCGGTAGTAAACACGAACGGGCACCAGTTCGTCGGCGGGGTAAAGTATTGAAAAGAAACGTTGCTTACGACGACCGAGGCAGCTCCCGGAGTCAGGACTAGCAGACCGATCTCGATTGCAGCAACGACGAAAGCGGCGACCGCGGCCAGCCCGACCCAAATCTGTCGACGGCGTCGGGCACTATGCCTCGGGGCGGCAACCATCGGCGCACTAAAAGTGACTGCCGGATAAGGCTTCCCGGTTTTCCATCGGGGGCGCCGCCCGTTTCAGGCGCATCGATCGAGCGACGACGGCTGTCGTCTGAAGCCTTCGAACCGGCGCGCGTTGCTGGCGCGCGCGGCGACCCATCTCGTGGGGTGCGCCCGCTCGACGGAGAGCAGCACAAACCTGTCCGTTCGATAGTCCCTTGTGGCCATCGACCAACGGCGAACCTGGGAGGCTACGCGATAGTCCGCGAACCATTCGTCGATGGCGTGGCCCGCACGCCCGCGACGTTCTACTCCACGGACCGAATCGTGGGACTGGTCGGATTCACGGTGGTTGTCCTGTTCCTGGGGGCGATCGTCGCCACGTCCACACTCACTTTGGGCATCGAGTTCATCGTGGTCTTCCTCGTGGTGGGAATCCCGTGGTGTTGCTCATCCAATACCGAATCAAGAGACGGGTACGGCAGGATGGTGGGGAGTTTCCCATGCCGACCGGGGGAGATGGCATGATGGAAACCGAGATCGCCGAGGACTGGTCGACGGGCGAGTGGGCCAACTCTGACGTAGACGAGGCAGCGGATCGCCCTTAGTCCGCTCTCCCGGCGGGCGAACGCACCAGCTACCGGCCGCCGATGAACCGTCGGACCGTCCGAGGGATGAACTCGTCAACCCCCTCTAGCCGGGCTCCGTCGCAACGCACTAGGAGGGGCAGCAGACTGTCCGAACCGACCCATCGTTCCACGAGGTCCTGGTGCCCGGCCGGCGTTCGCGTCGACCAGGGCTACTGTTCTTCCCATGCGTTGGGCGATGTCGAAGACCATGTTCGCGCACCCGATCTGTTCTGGGGGCAGGTGCCAGAGCTGGTCATCGGGATGTGCAGGTGGCGAGGAGCCTGCGGACCGCGACCCGCCACGCTTCGCTCCGAACCACCATCCGCCCACAATCGAGCCCGCCATGCGGCGGACCATAGAGGTCTCGACGTCCCGCATTGAATCGGCTCCGGGGCCCGGTTCTCCCGCGACGAACAAGAGGAGGTCGGTTCCGCCGGCGGCGGCCATCGGTGAGGAATCCAGTCCAGGGGTTTAAGGTCCGCGACGGGGTGCTGGGTCCCGTACTGTGTCCTCCCTCAATCGGGGGAGGTCCCGCCCTTGTCCGCGACGTTCGCATCTCGGCCAATCCGACGTCGGTGGACGACTTGGTTGACGAGTTCCAGGTCGCGGAGGGCGTCGTCCAAAGAACACACCGTAAGGACACCCTCTTCGGACAGGCGGAGGACCCGCCCCTTACTCCACATCGAAGGGTGGCGATAGGTCTCCGCGTCGAGGAGCAGTGACGGAGCCATCTCAGCCTCCTCACTCCAGGGCGGCATCGACGCTGGGGTCGGCGATTCGCTCCATTCAGGGCGGGTCACGTCAGGAGCCGGGCGCCCGTACAACCGGTCCCCCGCGGGACCCGCCGGCTTTCCGCTCTGCGAACGATAGAATCCCCTCGGCCAACCCGCCGGACCCGTCGCGGGACTTGACTCGGAATCCTCGTCGGGCCCGACCACGAAAGAGGCGACGCCTCCGCCCAGGCCTGTGATCCCCAACGCAAGGAATAGGAACGTGGGTGATAGATGATCGATCGACCGGCTCGTCCCTTGGACCGCCCACATGACCGCGAGAGCCACGCAGCCGGATCCCGCAAGCAAGAGCGGCCACGACTCCGCTAGCTTCGAAGGCCAAGTGGACGGCCTCGCCGCTGGCAGGGATGATCCTTCACGACCTGCTTCTATGGGCTGCCCAGCGACGACGCTCATGGACAAACCGTCGCCGCGGAGCACGCACCCACGACCGTCTGGAGGCTCAAGATCGTGGGCGCCGCAGCGGTGCCCAGGTTCACGTAGATCTGCAAGGTAATCGCTGCTCCGCCGGCCCGGGCTGTCGTACCGGTCGCCACGTAGGCACGCCCGACGATCGTTCCGGTCGATGTTTGGACAACGATCTCAACAAGAAACGCCTTCGACACGCCGGGAGGCGCGACGGGTTGGGTCAGCGCGAAGGTCACCCGCTCGGAATAATCTCCCACGGTCAGTCCGGCGGGGCTCGCGACGATGTACCGATCCCTGCACGCAGCCGCGAGGCACGCCGGGAGAGCCCTGGGCGTTCCCGCGAGTCCGATCGCTCCCGCCCGCTGTGTGCCCGCCGCTGGCAATGCCGCGAGGGCGGCCGTGGCGACACGGAGGGCCGTCGCGGTCACCGTGGCGGCGGGCGCCGCCGGTGCCCCGACATGGGTCACTGCGTACTGAGCGGGAGCATGTGGGGTCACCGAGGTAGCGCCGGACGCCACCCCCTGGGAGACCAAGAGAACGACAAGCAGTGTGCCCGACAGAGCCCACCATGTCGAGGAGCCGAGGAGAGCGCGCAGGGCCGAAGGGCTCCTGTCGAAACAGGGAACGCCCGAGCGCCCGGCCTCGCTCCGAGGTTCCGAGCTCCGTGCGACGGGTTTCATATACCGAATTGAAGAGGTTTTTGGGGGACGGCTTTCGCCGTCCCCCGGGGTGGGCAAATACGGCGGGGCCTAGGGGCACGTCGTCCCGGTGGAACACTGGTTGAAGACCACCGACACGGAGTTGACGATCGGTGCGGTCGTGGTGCCGAGATCCACGAACAGGAAGACCGGAATCGTCCCAGTCACCGCGCTGGTGGGCATCTCGAAGTAGGCGAAGGCGACCACCGTCGATGTGGTCGTCACGATGGTCACCGCCATGTCAAAGCCGAGGCCCGAATTCGCGGTCGACTGGAAGGCGTTCAGCGTGAGCTGCTCGCCATAGTCGCCCGTTGTCGCGGCGGGAGTGGCGGCCCTGAAGTTCTGGGTCGCGCACGGCAGTGCACACGTGGCCAGCAGGAACGGAGTCCCGGAAAGGCCCACTCCGCCACCCTGGGTGCCCGCCGCCTGGGCGGTCGACATCGCGGCTGAGATGACGACAAGTTGCTCGGTTGTCACCGTCGCGAGCGCGAATCCGCCCGGATTTCCCGAGGTGACATTCGACGTCTGAGTAGGCAACCCACTCAGCGTGGTGGCGGCCAACGCGTACCCGCCTATCATCGCAATCATAGCGGCGATCGTCACAAGGTATACAGTTCGCTGGCGTCGCGTCATGCCGGTTGTCTCTCCGTGCCCCGAGGGGCGATCAGAAATGGGGCGATCAGAAATGTGTATGGATGCGTATTTACGCCTTCTGGCACCGGCGAGTCACGGTGTTATACGACTCGGCCGACCGAGCTTCCGTCACAACTTCAGAGTTAAGAGACCCGTCAATTCCTCAGCCCGAGGATGACCGACGGACTTTATCTCGTCGACGCGTACCTTCGCGAGTTCGACGGCCGAGTCGTGGCGGCGTCGACCGACGAGGTCGTTCTCGACCGTACGACGTTCTATCCGGAGGGCGGGGGCCAGCCCGCGGACGTCGGTCGGTTGACGGCCGGTCCCGACCGATCATGGACGGTCACCAGCGTGGCCAAGTCGAAGGAAGGGATACGCCACCGCGTCGACGGCACCCTTCCCTCCGTAGGACAGGCGCTCCACGGTGAGATCGATTGGGACCGGAGGTACGCCCACATGCGGTATCACACGTGCCTGCACATCCTGAGCGGAGTAGTGTATCACCGGTTCGGGTCCGATATCACCGGCGGCCAGATCTACCTCGACCGGGCCCGGATGGACCTCTCCATCCCCGACTTCGACCGGAACGTGGCCGAACAGGTCGTGGGCGAGGTCAACCGGGTCGTCGACCAGGATTTTCCGATAGCGGTCCGCTTCGTTCCACGCGATGAGCTGGCAAGGAACCCGGGACTGGTGCGCGTCGACGCCCAGCTGGTTCCGGAGGTTGAGGAGCTGCGGGTCATCGATATCCAAGGGTTTGACGCACAGGCCGACGGGGGGACGCACGTCCGTTCGACGGCGGAGGTCGGCGCCGTGGCGCTTCAGAAGATCGAGAACAAGGGGGCTCGGAACAAGCGCTTGTATCTCAGCCTGGGGCCCCCGGTTCACCGCCCCACGTGACCTCGGACCTGTCCCAACGGACCCCGAGCCGTTCGCCTAACGAGGTTAGGAGTTTCTCGGAGCGGTCCGCGGTCCACGGGGACGGCTCGGGTGATATCCCCTCGTCCCAGCCTCGCGGGGCCGGATAATGGAAGTCCCGTTCGAACTCTTCCCGCCACTCCGAAGGCAGCGGCTGGCCTATGACCCGGGTCCCCCACGACCGGGCGAGTCGCGCCGCGACACGGGCGAGTCCCCGGGACACGTTCTCGGGCGCGTACCCACCGCCGCCGGTGAGCAGGAGCCGGCCACCGCACACTTCATGGGAGAGAGAGTGGACGAGGTCGACCGCCCGTTCGTAAGCGGCCGGCGTGTACTGCAAACTTCCGAGCCGGTCGCCGACGTGGGCATCCATCCCGCACTGGACGACGATCATCTCCGGTCGGTAGGTCCGGACCATGGTGGGGACGATCTGCTCGAACAGAGGGATGAACGCCTCGTCGCCAGTCTCCGGAGGCAGAGGGACGTTCACCTTGAGGCCAACGCCATCGCCGCGGCCGGTCTCGGAGGGGAACCCTGTGCCCGGGAAGATCGTACGGCCGTCCTGATGGAAGTCGATGTCAAGGAGGCGGCCGTCGTCATAGAACCCGTACATCACTCCATCCCCGTGATGGACGTCAATGTCGATGTACGCGATCCGACTCAACGTCGGGGACTCTTCTTGGAGCGCCCGGATCGCAACGGCAAGGTCGTTGAAGATGCAGAACCCGCTGGCCCGGTTTGGGTGGGCGTGGTGCAGCCCCCCACCGGGATTAAACGCATGACGGGCCGGGAAGTCCCGAACCTCGCGGGCCCCGGCCAGCGTTCCTCCGGACAACGCGGCGGCCGCTTCGAAGCATCCGGGGAACGAAGGTGTGTCCCCGGCATCCAACGGATGCGATGAGCGGCTGCGTCCGAGCCGATTGACGAGGTCGAGGTACTCCGAGGCATGAAAGCGCCCAAGTTCCTCTCGGGTGGCTACGGACACGTTCTCGACCCACTGCGGCGCCCCGGGCGCTGGCCCCCCGAAGAATCCGGTGTCGTCCAGGAGCCGGACCGCCATCCACCGGCTCCGTTCTGTGAACGGGTGATCGGAGCCGAACTCGTACTGAAGGAACTTGGGATCCCAGAAAACGCTCAACGAACAGTCGGGACCCATGGGCGCTCCGCTGCGTGGGTCACGGTATACCGGACGTTATATCGTGCGGCCCGGCTTGTCGGCGCCGGAGGCTCACGATACGCCCGATTTCACGCCGCGAGAGCTCGAGACCCTACGGGATGTTTGTGATACGATCGTCCCTTCGATCCCATCCTCAGGAAGCTCGTCGGCGTTCTACTCGCGGAAGGCCTCCGACCTCGGGGTCGACAAGCAGATCCTGGATGTGATCCGACAGCAGCTCGGGCCGCGGCAGACCGCCCAGATCCACCAGCTTCTCCGTTCCTTCGAGAGTCCCGCCCTCAACCTGCTCCTCGACGGCCGGCCGGGCCGGTTCAGTCGGCTGAGTCCCGACGCGCGCACCGCGTACCTCGGCCGATGGCGCGACAGCCGTCTTGGCCTGAAGCGAAGCGGGTTCCAGACGCTGAAGCGCCTCGCTTGCTTCCTGTACTACGCAGTGCCCGGACCGACCGGACCCAACCTCAACTGGGCCGACATCGGGTACCCGGGGACCTTACCGGAACCGCCCGTCGCTCAGCCTCCCGAGACACGGATCGGTCCCGTCGTGCCGACCTCGGATCTCGAGCTCACGGCGGACGCCTGTGTGATCGGGTCGGGCGCCGGAGGCAGCGTCGCGGCCGAGGAGATCCAACGGGCCGGCTTCTCCGTCGTCGTGCTGGAGGCGGGCGAGCTCCTCACCTCCGACACCGTGGATGCAAGCGAATTCGCTATGACCGGACGGACGTACGAGGGCGCCGGAACCCTCGCGACGGACGACGTGGCCTTCCAGCTCCTCGCGGGTCACGGCGGAGGGGGCGGCACGTTCGTGAACTGGATGACTTGTCTGCGGCCCCCGGCGCCCGTCCTTCGGGAGTGGGAATCCGGGTTCGGGATCGATGGGCTGACCGGCCCCGAATTCGCCCAAGACGTAGAGCAGGTCTGGCGAACCTTGGAGGTCAACGACCTCGAGAGCCAGCGGAACCCCAACAACGACGCGCTGTGGCGGGGCGCGCGGGCACTGGGGTATCGGGAGGGAGTCGATTATCAAACGATTTTCCGGAACGCCGTCGGGTGCCGGCAGCGGTGTGATTTCTGCGGGTACGGCTGCTCGTACGCGTGCAAACGCTCGACGGTGCTCAACTATCTGCCGAGCGCCTACCGTGCCGGCGCGCGTTTCCTGTTCCGGACCGGGGCCGATGTCATCGAGCTGTCGGGAGGACGCGTTGACGCCGTCCGAGGCCGGTACACGGGACCCGACGGCGCGAGGTGGAACGTGCGGGTCAAATGTCGAGTGGCGGTCGCCGCGGGAGGTGCAATCCACACCCCGACGCTCCTGCAACGTTCCGGGCTCCGGGCGGGACCCATCGGCCGGGGCCTACGTCTTCACCCGACGACCGCAGTGGCCGGAGAGTTTGCCGACGAGGTTCGGTGCTGGGCCGGCCCGCCGCAGACCGTGGCAGTGACCAAGTTCCTCGACTGGGAAGGAAGCCGACATGGCTTTTGGATGGAGGCGTCGCCGGCGCACCCGGGACTCTTCGCCCTGGCGACGCCCTGGCAGGACGGGCGCTCCCACAAGGACTGGATGCTGCAACGGTACCGGCGGTTGACGGGAACGATCGTTCTTCTGAGAGAACGTAGTCGGGGCCGCGTCGGCATCGACTCCCGAGGGGGTCCACGGATCGAGTACGCGTTAACGCCCGAGGACCGCCAAGAGCTCCAGCGGGGAATCCAAGAGACCGGGCGCGTTCTCGCTGCGGCGGGCGCGAAGAGCCTCGTGACGCTCCACAGTCGGCCGGTCGAGGTGCGCGCCGCCGGAGATCGGCTCTCCGACGCAGAGGTTCAGCAGTACCTCGACGGCGTCGTCGAGCGGAGCTTGGCCCCTAACCGCTGCATGATGTTTAGTGCCCACCTCATGGGTTCCTGCCCCATGGGAGCGGATTCCCGGGGAAGCGCCGTCCGGCCCACGGGCGAGCTGTGGACTGCCGAGAACCTGTTCGTGGCCGATGCGTCCGTCTTCCCCACGGCGCCCGGAGTGAACCCGATGATCACGATCATGTCCATGGCGCACCGCACATCGCGATCCGTGATTGCGCGGCTCCGGACCCGGGCCGGCTGACGATTGCGACGCACCTAGGTCTTCACGCCGCGCCAGACCGCCTTGGGTCGGGGGTCGAGGCACCAGGTTTGGCACTTCACGCAATAAGGCACCGTGGCAGGCGGACGTTGAACGTGGTCCGAATCCGGATGAGGGCATTTGGGACACGGCATTGGAATAGTGACTCCTAGGAACGACCACGAATTGCGCTTCGAGCAGGCTTCTTCGGGGGCCGGACGTGCCGATAGCGAGGACGGTACTTCCGCTTTCTTCCGCGCCGGCGCTCGAGGCCTTCGGCCAGGCTTTCCGCGCGCTCCACGCTCTTCGTCCTAGCGCCTGGGCCGGGTCCGAAGACCGGGCGGCGTGGCGGCGCACCCTAGCTCAGACGTACTGCTGATCGGTGTAGCAGTAGTAGCGATTGTATTGGGGAACGAAGGTCGCGGGCTTTCCACACCTGGGGCAGATGACCGGCGCGGGGGCAGCCATTGCCGGGGCGGGCGGCGCCGGAGCCATCGGCTGCTGCATTGGCTGTCCACCGTAGGGCATTCCGGGGGTCATCATCGGTGCCGCACCAGGGTAGCCCTGAGGTGGCATCTGCTGCTCGCGCACCGCGTCTCCGAGCTTGATGTACGCGATAAGGTACAGGATTCCAGCGATCAGGTTCACGGTGATGAGAGACAGGATCGCGAAAATCAGGGTCGGCGTCCTCGCCTGCTCGTACCGCCCTTCGCTGACCGGTTTATACGAGAACATCCAAATCAGGATCAGGAAAATAAACCCAAGCGCGCCGAAACCGATCCAAACGGCATCGAAGACGGGAAAGACCAAGCCCACGCTCGTCGCCGCAACGATCGCTACAACGCCAAATACAAAAAGGAACAGCAGCGCGAAGATCAGCTGGAAGATCAATCCCACCAAGATGAGCGTCTTGGCGGTCGACCCCGAGGGCGGGACGTAACTCGGCGCAGCGGGTGTGCCGTACACGGCGAGGCCACGAAGGGAGGGGTATTTTGACCCTTCGGTGAAGCGCCCAACCCGTCCTCGGGCGCCCGTCCCTCCGGATTTTACGAAGCCCCAGCTCGCAACCCTGTATCGCCCGAAGGCCTAATCCCCGAACGGGGACTGCGCGCCGCATGCCGAGCCGGCCGACGCTCTACGGCGACCCGGCCCTTGTCGGTCCGGAGTAGAGATATGACCCCAACGAGCCCCCGGGGCCGGTCACGGCGACCCACCGCCGCGCAAGCACGGACTGCCGAGTCGGGGACCGCGCGTCGGGGCCTTGGCTTCTATGGCTACGTCGTTCGCGACGTAATGTCTCGACCCGTGATCACGGTCCGGCCCGAAGCCACGCTCGAGGTCGCGGCTTCCCTGATGAGCACGCACGGAGTCTCGGGCCTTCCGGTCGTGGACCGCCGCCCCCGGCTGGTAGGGGTGCTCAGCCAGAAGGACATCGTCCGCGTCCTGCACGAGCGCGCGGGGCTCTCCCTCCCCGGCGGCATCTTCGACCTCATCCTCGATTCCACGAAGGCGCGCCGTAGCGACCTGCCACGAGAGTGCCGGACGATCCTGGAGAACACCCGGGTGCGGGTCGCGATGTCGAGCCGACCCATCACCGTGAACGCGAACGCTTCTCTGGATGACGCCATTCGGCTCCTCATGGAACACAAGATCAACCGCCTCCCGGTAGTGGAGAACGGTGCCCTCGTCGGAATCGTATCCCGGCACGACCTGCTGAGCGGGTTCCTGTAGTGGCCCCACGGCCCCGTCGCTCGGGGCGCTCCGGTGCTAGTGCGACGGCTCTTTCGGCGCTTCGGCTTCACGGCGGTCGCGCAGCCTAACGAATAGGTCGGCGTACTCGAGCCCCTTCTGGATCCCTCGTTCCGCGCCCGCGACGGGATGCTGGGTGAAGTAGTCGCGGATCTCCTTCGGGCGGTCCGTCCCCTCGGAGGCGACCAGCTCCTCATACACGGAGTGGAGGCCCGAGGTCCCGGTCAGTCCCTTCGTGAGTTGCTCCCCGTTCACGAGGAACCACTGCCAGACCCCGGGTCTCGACCGGGGGTGGCGGAGCGCTTCGAAGAGCGCCCACGGGATCTGAGAGAACGGCATCTCGCCGCGACTCGCCCGGTCGAGCGTCACGGCCACGGCCGCCGGGTCATCGAACGACGCGAGCGCCCGGGCCATCTGGGACTGAGCCGCGTCGTCCCCCTCGCGTAGGCGCTTCCATAGCTCGTCTGCGACGCGGACGCCCTCGACTCGGGCATAGGCAATGGCAACCGCCTGGCGAATGTCGGGGTTCAGCCGGTCGAACTGGGAGAACTTCAGGGCGAGTTCTGTGGCGAATTCAGGGTCCAGCAGGATCCGGTTCCGGACGACGTTATCCCGAAGACGCCGGTCCATGTCGGTCTCGCCGGGCTTGGACTCGAGGCCGAGTCGATCCGTCTGCCGGGCGTGGAATCGGCGATACAGATCGACGAAGGTGGGATCGCCGTACAGCGGAAGCACCAGCTGGGAGAGCTGGCTCAGCACGCCGTGCACCACGAGAGGATCGCTCTCGTCGATGGTGGTCTCGACGAACGACCTCCAGAGGTCGAACGTCGCGTCGCCCGAGAGCAGGAACGCGAACAGATCCTCGGTGATCAGCCAGCGCTCGGTGGCGGGAAGATGCCCGAACTCGTGCAGGATGCGGTCATAGCTCGGCCCGTCATAGAGCACCCGGTAGAACCCGAGGGCGCCGTCGTTCAGGAAGATGTCCGTGCCCGCAGGGACGTTCAAGGTGACCTCGGGCCCCGTCATCAGGACCCGCACCGCCTTTCCATCGGTCCGGGCGACCAGGGGCAGCGGCCAGAATTGCCGAGGGTGATCGCCGCTGATGGAGAACCGACGTTGCTCGAGGTGGAGCCCGTCGGCGCCTCGATGGACGATAAGGACCGGGTGGCCGGGTCGCTCGACCCACCGTCGCATCAGGTCGGAGATCGGCTGATGGGCCGCGGCTTCGAGCGCCGCCCACAGATCCTCGCTCCGAGCGTTGCCATACTGGAACTTGAGCAGGTAGTCGTGAACTCCCTCACGGAACGCCTCCGGGCCGACGAACCCCTCGAGCATCCGGAGGACGCTCGCCCCCTTGCCATAGCTGATCTCATCGAAGATCTGGTCGATCTCGTTGGGGGAGTTCACGGGCTGTCGAATGGGATGCGTTGACGCGAGGGAATCGCCGAGGAACGCGCCCGACATATCCGACAGCAGAAAATCGTTCCAGATGTCCGGATTGTCTCCCAGCTGGTACAGCACCTTGTACGCCATGAACGACGCGAAGCTTTCGTTCAGCCAGATGTCATCCCACCACTGCATCGTCACAAGATTCCCGAACCACTGGTGGGCGATCTCGTGCGCGGTGACGATCGAGATGGCCCGCCGGAGGCCGGACGTGGTGCGCTCGTCGACAAGCAGGTACCGCTCCCGGCTGGAAATCGCACCCCAGTTCTCCATCGCTCCGGCGCCGAACTCGCGCAGGGAGATCAGGTCCAGCTTGGGTAACGGGTAGGGAACCCCGTAGTAGGCCTCGAATTCTCGCAGCACTGGCTGGGTGACCCCCAACGCGAACCTGCCCTTCTCAGCCTCGCCCGGCGGAGTCCACACTGCGACATGGGTGCCCGGCCCCTCTCCATGGAGGGTATCGAACTTTCCGATGGCAAAGAAGACAAGATAGGTCGACATCCGGGGGGTCTTCGCGAAGTGGACCCGTTTCCGTCCGTTGACCGAGGTGGTCTCCGAAGCCGAGGTGTTGAAGATGACGTCCAGGTGAGGGTCCACCGTCAGCTCGACGTCGAAAACGGCCTTCTGATCCGGCCGGTCCAAGCAAGGGAACACGTGCCGCGCCCCCGTGGACTCGAACTGGGTCGCGAGCACGTAGCCCGGCGGCTGCTGGGAACGATAGAGACCGAGCAGCGTCTGATCGAGCACTTTTCCGGAAAAGTCGAGCTCGACCTCCCGGGCCCCGTTCGGGATGCCGTCCAGTTGAACCTCTTCGCTGGCCTCCAGCGCTTTGACGGACAACGGGAGGGAGCCCGAGACCGCCCGGTTGATCTCGAGACCTACGGCATTGAGGCGGAGCGTCGGGCTGTCTAACTCTCCGCTCAGACGGACCTTCCCTCGGAAGGTGAGGTTCGGGAAATCGACGTCGATCGAGAGCTTGTATTCCTCGGCTTTCACGCAGCTTCGCCTTGAGGCGAGGCGTAGCGTCGCCCTCTTCAAAAGCCCGCCCCCCCGCCGCTCCCGCCTCGCAGGAAAGGCCCAGTCTGCGTCTGGGACCCGATGTTTATGCCCCAGAGCGCGGTCGGCCTCGCCCACGGATCGGCATGGAAAAGAAGGCCCCCTCCGAGGCGTTACCCCACGACCGCATCGAGGCGCTCTCCGACCTCGTCTTCGGGCTCGCACTCTCGATCGGCGCGATTGTCCTCGTGACGCAGACCGCTCCCAGAACCGGCTCCGAGGTGATCACGAGCCTCGTCGAGTTCGGGTTCGCCTTCGTGGTGCTGATCCGGGTGTGGACGCGGTATACCAAGATCATGGGGGAGCTGCCCTTCGACACCTCCTTTACGCGCAATCTCAACCTGCTCCTCCTCTTCCTGGTCTCTATCGAACCCTACCTGTTCTACCTGCTATTCGGGTCGCTGGGGAAGCACCCATCGAACCTGCTGAGCCCCGACTTCACAACCGCGATCTACGCCCTCGATCTGGCCGGACTGTTCTCGGTCCTCGGCCTGATGACGTATCTCCTCGCTCAGGAGGAGAAGACCCAGCAGGTCCCCGAGCTCGTCCGGAATTTCCAGTTCTCGGCGAACGCCCAGGTCGTGGCCGCGGTGTTGTTCCTCGTCTCGGCGGACGGCTAGTTCTGGCGGGTCGCTCCCGCGGGCATCCCACTTCGCTTCTGGGTCTGGGTCATCGCGCTGCTGGTCGGGTCGGTGGAGCGGGCGTACGTCCGACGTCATCCGGTCCCCTCCACGGTCGCCCCGTCGACCCCGCCGCTCCCGGCGACCCCCGCTCCGGGGGCGACGCCAATGGACGCGGCGCGGAATTGAGCTCTGGGCTTCAGGTCGGCAGGTTTCCCTTCGTCAGTCGGTCCAGAACCGCGGTCCAGGCTTCGGTCTGCCAGCGACGCGCCGCGGCCCAGTCCTCGCCTTCGCGCCACCCATCATGCTCGAGTCGCAGCCGGGTCCGGTTGGGACCCAAAGGCTGGAACCACACCCCGAAGGTTGTGGCAGGGGTGGCTCCGCTCACGGCCGGACCGAGCTCCGAGGGGAGCCGCCAGCCGACTTTGAGAACGTACTCTTCCTCGAGCCCTACGATGGGTCCGCCGACGGGTTCGCGCAGGGGCCGATTGGCGAGATGCCCGGAGAGTTGGTAGGTTCCGCCGATCCGCAGGTCGATCGTGGCTCCCCCGGCCAGCCAGTTCGCCACCTTGTCGGACTCGGTCCAGAGCGCCCAAAGGTCTTCGACGCCCATCGGCAGCTCTTCAATCAGCACGAGGGGTTCCGTGGTCATACCGGCTCCTCGCGCGCCAGCCGGTCGCCCGTATTACGGGTTCGCCTAGATCGCGGGGCCCGGCTAATCGTCCTCGGAGCCGAGGATTCGGGCGCACGAGATGCACGGCGTCGGCCGCGGTTGAAAGTCGTACGAGCGGTGGGGGACCCGCTCGACCGGCGTCGCGTTGCTCTCTGCGATGGGAATCCCGAGCTTGCCGCTCACGACCGTCCTCACGATGGCCCCATCGGCCGCGCACCGCGCGCACAGGTCGAACTCGACGGGGGACGCCGGAGACTCGGTCGGCGATAGGGTCCGGAATCGAGGCATGGTGATCCCCCCACCGTCTCACGACTACAAGAGATTCGTTGGAGGGCCGGGCGCCGATCCCCCCGCGTACGCGGAACGGAATGGCACCCAGGCCATGTGGGGGACCCCTCTCCACTGCCCTTTCATACCCGCTCTCCTTTCTCCGGCCACCATGATCGAACCCGGATCTCAAGCGCCCGATTTCAACGCACCTACATCCAAGGGCCAGAACCTCAGCCTCGCGTCCCTGCGGGGGAAACCCGTGATTCTTTTCTTTTACCCTAAGGCGTTCACGTCGGGATGCGCCATGGAAACCCGGACGTTCGGCCAGCTCTACCCCAAGCTCTCGGCCAAGGGAGTGGAGGTCATCGGCGTGAGCGTCGATGACGTAGCGAAGCAGACCGCTTTCGCCACCGACTGCGAGGCCAACTTTCCCCTCGTGGCGGACCAGGACAAGCAGATCGCCAAGAGTTACGGCGTACTCGGGACCTTCGGACTGGCCAAGCGGGTTACCTTCTACATCGACCCGAGCGGAAAGGTGTCGGACGTCGTAGAGTCGATGCGACCGGGCCCCCACACCGAGAAAGCCGTCGACAAGTACCTTCAAGGCATGCAGCCGAAGCCGTAGGCTCCCCGTCTTTCCCGGGCCGGTGGGGTGGCCCTAGTAGGTTCCGACGACCACGGCCAGGAAAATCACGGCCGCGCTCGCAACGGCCGAGGCGGCGCCCAACGTCGCGTTCCAGCGGCGAAGCCCCGTGAGTTGGTCCTCCGTCACTCCGGCCTTCCGCAAGCGGCGGATCCGGGGCCCGACGACGAAGCTGTGGCTTCCGGCGGTCAGCAGAACGACCGCGACGGCGAGGAATTTGGCCATAAGCCACTGACCCTGCGGCGTCGCCATCCAATCGCCGGGCGGGAGATACCAGGTCAAGTTGAGCCCGCCGGTGAGAATCGTGATCGCGAGCGCCGGCCACATGATCCAGCTGAGCGCGCGGGCGATCGCACCGGCCTGTTCCGCGACTCGAGGGTCGCCGGGCGGTGCCGTGCGCGCCAGCGCGGCCACCACAACGCCCAGCGCGAAGGTGCCTCCCACCCAGATGCAGGCGCCGAGGACGTGGATTCCGAGGACGATCGTCTCCCAAAGGATCATCGATTCTGCGCCCTCGGCCCCGTGAGGATCTCAGTCTCCGGCGGGAGGGCGACGGCTGGAGGAAGATATGCGTTTAGTTGCCGCCTGCGGCAGCGGGGGCGGGCCGCCGTAGCGTCGAGGGCCGTACGCCCCCGAACCCGATATACAGCAGGAGCACGCCGATGAACTCGGCGTAATACAACGTCACGGGGACTGAAACGATGTAGAGCCCCCCCGCGGCGCTGATGACCAGGATGCCGGCCGCGATGTAGGCCAGCCGCCATACCCGCTTGCGGTAGACGCCGAGGAGGGCGAGCCCCGCCATGAGGGCCGCCGCCGGCACCGTCAGGGCCGTGGAACTCAGAATGATCCCCAGCGACGGGTTGCCCGTGACCACTCCCTGGCTCAGGACCGAGCCGCTGACCGGGTCGGTCAAGCAGAAGAACCCCACCACGGCGGTGGCCACCCCGACATAGGCCGTGTAGGCCCGTCGCCACTTGGCCGGAAGTCCGTTCTCCGCCGAACCAAACGAAAGGATCCCCACCAGCAATGCCACGAGGAAGAAGTAGGAGCCCAGCAGCGCGCTCGTCCAATAGCCCGCGTAGAAGACGACCTCCTCCAGGAGGGTAAAGAACACCAAGAACAACCCGATTGACCAATAGAGGTGCGCCCGGGCCCCCTGCGCACGGAATCGGCGCCACTCCACCACCCCGAGGAGCGCCGCGAGGAGGCCCAACACTCCCAGGGAGATCAGGATCAGAGCATGGAGGGGGTCCATCTGCCGGGGCCGACTGCATTCGGTGCCTTATGTGTCCCGTACTAACAGTTCGAGTCGTCGTCAGACCCCAGCGGCCAGGCCTGGCCCCTGCCCACGACGGGGCGCTGCCGCCCCCGCCGGCAAACGAAATGACCTCGGTCGAGTCCGCCGCAGCCATGACGGCCCGACCCCCCCGCGCGCCTCGCGCCAGCGCTCCGCGCGGCCGGCGAGGCTGGAAACTCCGGAGGGCTTCCGGCGCCGACTGGAAAGTCCTCGTGGACCATCGTCACCGGATGTTCGCCGAAATGGGGGGACGAACTCCTCGCCAGCTGGCGGTCCACGACCGGCTGTACAAGCGATGGATGCTCCCGCGTCTCAACTCGGGCGAGGTGGTTGAACTCCTCATCGAGGCGCCGGCAACAGGGGTCGTGGCGAGTGGGGGCATCTGGTTTCGTCCCGAGCAGCCTCGACCGGAGGCCACGAAGCTCGACGTCCCGTACCTTTTTTCGATGTATACTGAGCCCGAGTTCAGGGGTCGAGGCCTGGCCGGTCGCCTCGTCCGCGAGGCGATTAGGATCTGCCGTGGGCTGGGGTACGGTCGGGTCGTCCTGCACGCCGCCCCGCTAGGGCGCCGTCTGTACCGAAAGGCAGGATTCGAGCGGACGTGGGAGATGCGTCTCGACCTGCGCCGCTGAACAGAACGGCGAGGCCGGCATGACCCGCTTTCGAGGGTCGGAGGGGGTCTCGCCTCAGTACAGCGGGGGGGGCGGCGGGGGCGGCGGGCTGGCCATCGACGGGGCCATCGCGAACGCGGGCCTCTGCCGCACCTGGGACTGGGCGCTGGACGCCCCGACCAGGATCAAGATCTGCCCGACGATGCTCAGGAAGGGAATGATGAGCATGACGGCTCCGATCTTGAACAGGGAGTTCCCATACCGATCCCCGAGGCGCCAGATCGCGACCAAGGTGCCGATGTAGCCGATCAGGAGCACAACAAGGCCGACGAAGAGAAGGGCCAGTCCCCCCAGCAAGACTCCGAGGGAGACGCAGGATGTCGTAATGGTGGGCCCGGTACCGACGCAGGACAGCAGCTGTAGGAGACCGACCAGAACGGCGACTAGCCCCAGCCACACCATAACGAGGCCGATGATGACCAAAAGTGCCCACGTCGGGGACGAAGAGAATTTCGCGTCTATTCCGCGGAGCGCGATGAAACCATCCCGATAGAACCAAAACGAGACCATCGACAGCGCGAGACCGATCAGTGCGACCCCGAGGACGAGATAGAGCGCGGTGGCGGTGTACGGCAAGGTCGAACCGGACGCCGGAATGGAGATCGTGAAGTGCCCGGTAGACGAAAGCGCGAGGGGAACGGCCACCCCGAGGGCCGAACCCACCACCGCGATTAGCGCCCCGGTCCACACTTTCGAGAGCGCCGCGAGGTCGGCCTCGCGAGTATCCCGGACCGGGGCGCCCTGCGGGCCCCATCCCATCTGCGGGCTCCACAGTGGCGGTCCGACGGGGGGGTACGGGCCCGTCATTATTGAGGGGAACGAATCGTCTGATTTAGATGCCTCGGTCCCGTACGTAGGGCCAGAAGGACCAACGAACCTCGTTGCCATGCCCCCCCGCTCCGACATCTCCTCTGGGGCTTCAAGCGAGCGGAGGAAAGTCCGAGGAGAGGCCGGCAATGCGCACAACTACGCATCCTATACTCCCCCGGAAAGAGCGTTCATATAGTGCGACGGAGCATATCATCGGGGTGAGGAGCGCGGCGGCTCCCTTTCTGCGCGCGCCCTCGTGGGGGGAAATTGACGTTTGTAGCCTTGTCGGCTCCAGCACTCGCCCCGATTCAGGAGTTCAAGACCTCCGTCGCAGCGGTCGCGGTCGCGATAGTGTCCGACGACGGGCGGATGCTGCAGAGTGCGCTGCCGTCGGGGGTATCCGATGAGTCGTTCGCGGTCATGTCCGCGACGATCGTAGGCGCTGCCGCAACGGTCAGCAGCGACCTCAAGCAAACGCCTCCGGATCACATCATCATCCGCGGGAATGACTTCATCATGATCCTCGCACGCTTTGACTCGGAATCGCTGTTGGTCACCGTTGTCGGGGCCACTGCCGACCCCGACCTGCTTCTGCACCGCATCGACGAGTTCGTCCTGGCGCAGCGGGCGACCCCGCCCTCGCCGGGGTAACACTCTTGTCCCTCCCGGCGTGAACGGGAGGCGTGCACGAATCTTCTAACGAGGTTCTGATCCTCGGCGCGGGCGCGGCCGGACTGGCTTGCGGGGAGCGGCTGCACCAGCTCGGGGTTCCGTTCACCATCCTGGAGGCCCGCGATCGGATCGGAGGACGGGCTCTCACCGACTACACCCTGGCGCCCGGTTTGCCGCTCGAACTCGGGGCGCAGATGGTGCACGGCCGGCACGTCGTCACCCATCAATGGGCGCACGAACTCGGTCTCACGACCCGCGGCTGGCCCGTCTCTCAACGCGCGCTATTTTCGGTGAATCGCCGGCTGTGTCGATATCCTTGGCTGGCTTTCCCGGGGTACCCGAGCTTCGGGTTCCGTGCGTTCTACCAGGCAATGCGTGCCCTTCCCAAGAAACTGCGGGCGATGCCCCTGCCCGACATGTCCCTCGCAGAGTTCCTCGAACAGCAAGCCCCCACGCTACCCGCGCGGCGCTGCGTCGAGCTCCTGCATGCACACGTGTACACCGCCGATCCGGACGAGATCGGAGTTCGCGGGCCGGCCGAAGAGGAACGGAGAGCGGGCGAGGAGTTTGGTTATCGGAACTTCCGGCTCAACGAGGGCTACACCGAGCTGTTCCAGCGTCGCTCCGCGCCGTTCCGCGATCGTATCAGAACTGGTACCCGCATCACGGCGGTACGGGTACTCGAACGGAGGTGTGAGGATTGAAACGCAGAAAGACGAGCACAGCGGACCGATCGTCTTCAATGGGCGCGCCGCCGTAGTCACGTTCCCGCTGGGCGTTCTGAAGGCCGAGGCCATCGCCTTCGACCCGCCGCTCCCTCCGCCCAAGCGCCTCGCGATCCAACGCATCGCCTTTGGGATAGGCTACGCGCTGCAGCTCCGGATGACGGGCGGGAACCTTACAGACCGCTTCGGCGACTTTTCACTCGTCTGGGCCGGGGGCGCCACGACCTTCCACCGCCCTGGTGTTCGTCTCCGCGCTGCCCCGCAGGTCATCACCGCCTTCACCGTCGGGAAAGAGGCGGCGCGGCGAGCGGCGACTAGTCCTCAAGATCGTATCGAAGCGACCCTGGAGGAATTCTCCTCGGCCCTCCCGGAGCAGGCTCGGATCGGGGACGTGGCTCAGGCCTCCGTGCAACTATGGCCCGAGGATCCGTTCGCTCGCGGCGCGTATTCGTTCCTTCCCCCCGACGTCGGACCGGGCGAGCGACAGACCCTCGCGGAGCCGATCGACAACGTACTGTTCTTCGCCGGAGAGGCGACGAACTGGCAAGGCGAGTCGGCGACGATCCACGGCGCCATCGAGACCGGATATCGGGCCGCCGAGGAAGTCCGGGCGGTCGTAGCCACCTCACTCGGCCAATCCTTGCCTGGCTAGCAGTCCTGCGTGGTGGGAACTCTCTCAACCGAGACAGGTTAGAGCCAAGTAGGGCGGTGGGTACCAGCGTCCGCTGCGCTGCGAGGCGACTCCCGGAGGCTCATTCCTTGTGACCGCTGCCGTCGAAGTCGAGAAGCTAGTCAAGAACTACGGCGCGGTCCGGGCCGTAGACGGGATCGACTTCACGATCCAGACCGGGGAAGTATTCGCTTTCCTCGGGCCGAACGGAGCGGGCAAGACCACCACCGTTGAGATCCTTGAGGGGATCCGACCGACCACCTCTGGTCAGGTCCTCGTGCTCGGGAAAGACCCCTGGAAACACGGTCGCGAGCTGCAGCAGAGGATCGGCGTGATCCCGCAGGACTTCCACTTCTTTCCCAAGCTCAACCCCCGCGAGGCGATCGACCTCTATTCGAGCCTCTTCGGGGTCCCTTCACACTCGAAGGAGCTCCTTGAGCGCGTCGAGCTCTCCGACAAGGCCGACGCCCTGTTCGAAAACCTCTCGGGAGGCCAGAAGCAGAAGCTCGGCCTCGCGCTGGCGCTGGTCAACGACCCACAGCTCTACTTTCTAGACGAGCCCACGACGGGGTTGGATCCGATGGCCCGGCGCGCCATTTGGGCAGTGATCCGCGGACTGAAGGCCCACGGTCGGACCGTCTTTCTGACGACCCACTACCTCGAGGAAGCCCAGGTCCTCGCGGACCGAATCGCCATCATCCACCTCGGTCACATCATCGCGACGGGAACCCCCTCGGATATCATCCAACGATTCGGTCGACCCGAGCGCCTCCGCATCATCGGTGATCCGGCCCTTGCCGACCCTCTCCGGCGGCAGGTCGGCCTACCCGTCGACGTGCAGGATGGTGCCATCTCTGTCGAACTGCACGCCAAGGGCGACGCGCTACGAATCCTCAGTTGGGTCGAGTCCTCCGGGTACTGGTACAGCAGTTTCAGCACCGCCCAAGACACCCTCGAGGACGTGTTCATCCGGCTCGTCGGTGGCACCGATCACACCGCGCTCGGCTTGGCCCCGGAGGGGGACGCGGCATGAATGGGCGCCGGATCCG